>CAYNSO010000234.1:0-1587 GCA_964399735.1 uncultured Cytophagia bacterium | reverse complement strand
TTGACAAAGAGATAAAAATGCACTGGCGGTAACAACCGGTCATACGCAATTGCCGCGTAGTTGGGTTGCTAATGTCAGTTCACTTAGCTATCTTTAGGGTAACACGACAAGCGAGCGCCCATGAATCGGCAACTGCGCATACCGGCGACCGTTACCACCAATTATAAAAACGAAAAAACGAACAATTATGAACAGATTATTGATGACATTAACTTTTAGTTTATTCCTCTTGAATTTATGTTTGGGACAAATTCCAAAGGAAGCATTTCCATTGTCAAATTCTCTTAGTGACTTATGGCATAATGGAGAAACAGAAAAAGCAATTGAATCCTCTTTGGAATTATATCGTTTGTATCCACCGATGTTTATTGAGAGAATCCATAATACGCTTGCCCAACAACTACAAAATGACTCAGAATTATATGGACAAAAATATTTGGAGCAATTACTACTAAAGAAAAATGATGAAATCAGCAATATCATTTCTCCAATTTATTTATGGAGTAAGTCAATTAATGCAAAAAATGAAAATGATTTAAAGGAGATTTTGGAAGAACTAAATAGTATTTTAAAAGACAGCTCCAATTATAAATCTGAAACCGAAAGATACTGCCTTTTAATTTTACAGGAACTGGATAAGAAAAACGCCATTGATGACAAAAACAAAGAAATAATCTTACAAAAAAATATAAACAATTTGGAAGCATATCCTTATATCGAAAAGGTTATGGCGGGCAGGCAAGAGTGTGAAAAACGGGCATGGCACAGATATTTATTGGCATATAGTTATAACTATCTGTATATAGTTAAACCCAATGTTGCAGAATACTTAAAAAAAGCTTCCGATTACAGCCCCGACCTGAACGACAGACAATATAAACATGCGTATTTTTATGATGCTGCACTTTTGACAGGTAATACAAGAGAGTTCGGTTTTCAAACAAAATATCAAAAGTATTTGGTTGAGAACAATCGGAATTCTGACGCATTAGATTTATTGAGTGATATTGCTTTTGGAACCCCCTCAGATGACAACGTAATAGCATTACGGGAATTTTATGAAAAATTAAAATACAATAGCCCATTTACGGATTATTGGGCTAATTATATTCATAAAAAGGGCAAACCTGTTCCAAAACTAAAAATACAATTTGAAAAGGAGGAATTAGATTTAACTGTAAAACCTAACAGATGGATTTACATAGATGTTTGGGGTACATGGTGTAATCCATGTAGAAAAGAATTGCCAGAATTACAATCCTTTTTTGTGGAGAATATTAATAGGAATAATTCAAAATTAATGATTTACACTTTTTCGTTTGGTTCTCAAAACTTATCAGATTTTATGACTGAAAATAAATACACATTTCCTGTGAGCGAGATTGATAAACAAACTAATGATTTATTTGAGGTATCTGGATATCCAACCAAAATACTGATTTCACCTGATGGGAACTTCATAAAGATACCTTTTGGAGTTGACTGGAAAGCATATATTAAAAATTACACAATGATGTAAAAATAACTGGTGGTAACAATATAGGATTTAAGGCACAGTTGAGCCCGAAAAAGAGGCAGTAGGTTTGA
>CAYNSO010000233.1:0-1631 GCA_964399735.1 uncultured Cytophagia bacterium | reverse complement strand
TGCGCCAATAGCTCAATTGGCAGAGCAATCCGCTTGAAGCGGATAGGTTCTGGGTTCTAATCCAATTAAAGAAATTGGCAAAAGTTATGCTCTTTTATATGCGCCAATAGCTCAATTGGCAGAGCAACTGACTCTTAATCAGTAGGTTCTGGGTTCGATTCCCCGTTGGCGCACAAGGCCTCCGAAATTATTCGGGGGCTGTTTTATTTAAGGGGAAGTAGAATGGAAGAAATAGTTTTTTATGTATATGTTTTGTTACTAAAAAATGGTAAGAGATACACGGGGCAAACCAATAATTTAGAGCGAAGATTATCTGAGCATCAAAACGGCAGGAGTCCATATACACGAATGTTTAAAATGGATAAGTTATTATACTCCCAACAATTTCCAACCCGTTCGGAAGCGGTAATGTATGAAAGATATCTCAAAACAACCGCTGGACGGAAATGGCTTGATCAATATCTTGCAGAGCAATCCGCTTTTGGCGGTTAGGTTCCGGGTTCGTCCTAGTGGAACTTGATTAGGGAGTGTGATATTTCTCCCGGGGCTGTATCAAAAGTACAAAAGAAGTATAATAGGTTACAAATTTTAGTAAAAAACCATTCACGTCATTCCGAGGAGCGAAGCGACGAGGAATCTTTCGTATTTAACATATTGTAAAAACAAGATTTCTCGCTTCGCTCGAAATGACAAGTATGTTATTTATACATTGTATTTTAAATGACCTTGTATAAATTGAGGCTTTTGATACAGCCCCGGGAAATTGTTCATGAAACTCTGTTTCAATTGAATGTTCAACAAAAACATAAATGTTAATTGCTTTAATACGGTACAGCAATTTTCATATTGGGTTTTAAATGATTAATTTTTTTTATTATATTAATGTTTACTGGTAAAACAGAAATAGAAATACCGGTTATACTAACAATATTGTCAAAATAAAGTAAACTCTCCTTACCTCTATAAAGAACTATTTGCTTCTTTCAGTTTTTCTTTGTACATGTTATCTGAATTATACTTGTTTAAATATCATTCGAATGGAGACCGGATATGAAAGGCAACATTATGCAATGCAGTTTTAGAATCCTGATGATTATATTTTTCATGGTCACTATAACGTTATCCGCGCAGCCGTTTGACGGGCAAAATATTCCTTTACCTGAACATCCACGCCCGGATTTTATGCGCTCTGCCTGGCTGAACCTGAACGGCCCCTGGGATTTCCGTTTCGATGGCGCCAATAGCGGCCTTGCCGAACAATGGTTCAGCGGCAAGGTCAAATTCAATAAATCCATCATGGTGCCGTTTCCGTGGGGCTCGAAATTATCCGGCGTTGAGGATGAAGCGGATATTGCCTGGTATGCCCGCAATATTACCATACCGGCATCCTGGCAGCAGAGCCGCATTTTTCTGGTCATCGGCGCTTGCGACTGGCATACCACCGCCTGGCT
Organism: uncultured Cytophagia bacterium; assembly: GCA_964399735.1. Lineage (GTDB taxonomy): Bacteria > Zhuqueibacterota > Zhuqueibacteria > Residuimicrobiales > Krinioviventaceae > Fontivivens. The sequence goes on along the minus strand of CAYNSO010000233.1, from coordinate 180 downwards.
GGATAGCGTGCAACTGGGCGAACACCGCGGCGGCTATACGCCATTCGAGTTTGAGCTGCCGGCCAACCTGGATAGATCTGTGGCGCATCGTATTGTTTTGCGGGTGGATGATACTCCGCACAGCTTTAAACTGGAAGGCAAGCAGGGCTATGGCCGCGCCGCCGGTATCTGGCAGACCGT
>CAYNSO010000232.1:0-1636 GCA_964399735.1 uncultured Cytophagia bacterium | reverse complement strand
ATAGTGTCGACCAACCAAATATACCGTCGAATAATGTCTTTTGTCATATCAAATTTTATTTATGCAAAAGTAACTAAATACTGTGCTGAAATGTGGCAGAGTGAAATATTTTTTTTAGTTTTATGTTTAATAAAAAGACAAGTCAATTTTATTAAAGTCGGTAGGATCGAGGTATTCCAGATTTTTAAAATCATTAATACATATCGGGTAGGGGCAGGGGGGAATAAAAAAACAACCTCTTGTTTATACAAGAGGTTGTTAAAAATTAATACCTAACTACTTTTGACTTTAACATTTTATAATATATACAGTCAATTCAATAAAATATTTAATAAGCCTATTATTACTAAAAAGTAATACTATAAAAACCTTCCATAACAGTCCATCCTTTATCTCTCGCCATATCCCATTTGGGAGAATCTGGTCCATAATCACCCCATCCTATGTAAAAGCTTTTACCGCCTGAAATAGTATTACTATGTAATGATTGCAGCAAAGTAGTTGTATTCAAATTACCATTATCACCAATACTTAAAATCTTTAATTTTTTATTACTGCTCACATTCAATTCGCTTATTCTAGTTTCACCACATTCTAAGATTTCTAATTCAGTACATTTGCTTACATCAAGATTAGAGATTCTATTACCATAACAACCTAATTCTTTTAACTTAGTGTTTTTGCTTACATCCAAACTAGTTGTTTCAGTTCTAGAACAATATAATTCTTTTAATGCTGTATTTTTGCTTACATCCAAACTAGTTAGTCCACTGTTAGAACAATATAATTTTGTAAGTGCTGTGTTTTTACTTACATCTAAATTGTTCAAAAAAACATTTCTTATGCAATATAATTCTTTTAATGCTGTATTTCCACTTATATCCATTTCTGTAATTTTACTTCCTTTGCAATACATATATGAAATATTTTTTCCTGAAATAGTAGCAACATAACCATAACCATCAGGATATTTATGATTACATGATATAGGAGTAGCAGAAAGAACGTATTTTTCGACAGGAGATTCGTCTCCCCAATCAATTGTTATTGAATCTGTTCCAGCAAATTTAAATTCCTCATTATCGGGATATATAAAGCTTAATCTCATTTGCTTATTAGTAGTAAGATCCAAGATTACGGTTACAAGGCAAGTTGTTGTCTTATTTCCGTCTAACGTAGTAACAGTAATCGTTGCTGTTCCTTCGCTTTCTGCCTTTACAAATCCATTTACAACTGTAGCAACTGCAGGATTGCTACTTGTCCAAATCACTGTTTTATCAATGGCACGATCCGGTGATATGGATGCCATTAAAACTTGTGAACTTCCAACTGTAAGTGTTAGTGTCGTATGATCAAGTTCTACTTTTCGTACCGATTTCGAACAAGAAATACATACCATTGCCATACTCAATATTATGGCTGTTCTTAAAAAGAAAATTTTGCCTTTCATAATTTAATATTTTTTTGCAAAAATATATTTTTTATCATTACAATTCGATAAATAATGAAAGTTTTCATTGTTTATTTTTTTAGAAGAAATTCGATAAAAAAACAACCTCTTGCGTTAACAAGAGGTTGTTTAAAGAAATAGGCAACGACTTACTCTTCCACCGGTTCTGGCAGTACCATCAGCGCG
>CAYNSO010000231.1:0-1670 GCA_964399735.1 uncultured Cytophagia bacterium | reverse complement strand
ACGTCTGTATGACGTATATTTTTTGGTCGTTTTTTTGGTTTTAGAAATTTAGGTATTATTTTAATAAATATGGACAGGAAGTATGGCGTTCTCACTTGTCTACTCCTTTGGGCCATGCAAAAATAATTTTATCAAACGAACAAATTTTTATTACAGGGTTTTTGGTAGGGAATGATATTTCAACTCATACTTATATTTATCAATTGTGCAGCTAAGTCCTCGACTGGCAAGGCAATTTTCTCTCGCCAGAGAACGGCTATGCTATTGAAGATTCATTAAAAATAAGATACTATTATGAAGCATTTAATGGTGGAAACAATGATATTATAATTATTTACAATAAGGATCTCCCTGGCGATACAATTAATGTACTCGCTCAGCGATTGACTTTTAACGGCGTAAAACTATGGGGTCAAGATGGTATTCTGGTTTTCCCTTATGAATATAGCCAAAAATTATATAATGCCGTCTTTAATAGTCAGGATGGTATTATAGCTGTTTGCCTGGATAATCGATTTAATCCAGAAAATGATATGTGGGGAAATTGGGTTTTTTCAACACAAAGAATATCGTTAGACGGTCAGCGAATGTGGCCGGATTCGGGAATTATTATCACTCCTAAAAAAGTAGACTTAACAGTATGTGCGGTTTCTGATCTGTCTGGTGGGGCTGTGATCTGTTGGGAAGAAATTGGTTCGGATAGCAGAAATGGTATATTTGCCCAGCAGGTCAGCCGGAATGGTAATTTAGGCGAGGTATTGGAACCGTCTAAAATATCAAATTTAAACTTACAAGATGTGCAAGGCTATTGTTTATATCCTTCTTTTCCCAATCCATTCAATGAAAATGTAAAAATCAAGTTCAATATTCCACAAACAGATCTGGTTCTTATTCAGGTTTTTGATATAACCGGAAAGGAGGTATGTACTCTATTAAATCAAAAACTTGCTCAAGGAGAACATAATACTATATGGGACGGATTAAATACAAATGGTAACCATGTGAGCAGCGGTGTATATTTTATTCTTATGAGAACTGAACAGTATATGACGGTGCAAAAGGCCGTTCTAATCAAATAACTTTCATTTAATACGGGAGGATAAAAAAATGCGTTTTATTAATTTAATTGTGGGTATATCAATAATGCTGGTAGTAACAAGCGTATTCGGCCAAAGCTACTCAGCTTTTAAATCTGTAAAACAACCGAATGGAGTAACCCTCGAGGTCAAAGAATCTGGATATTGCTGTACAGTTTTATGGGATGAAACACCGGATGGATATGTAATAACATTAGGTAAGGATGGTTACCACCATTATACCACATTTCCCTGCTCGCCCCATGTCCAGGCCGCGGCGCAATCAAAAAAAATTACCAGCAGTAAATTTTACCCCCCCATAAAAAAATTTTAACGCTTTTTACTCTTTTTTCTTGACAATTGCATTTTTATTTTTTATCTTTCCTTTGTAAATATTTTCCGCCACACTGCAACTCAGGGATGTGCAGTAACAGAAAGGGAATATTTACATGATGACATGGGACCGAGAATATATTATATTAAAGCTGCGCGGGAATTGGGTGGAATGGGTTGGATAATATGTAATCATTGAAAACAAATATTAAAGGAAACCAATGAATAAAACACTTGTACTTTTAATTCTGTGTAGTTTTC
>CAYNSO010000230.1:0-1796 GCA_964399735.1 uncultured Cytophagia bacterium | reverse complement strand
TAGTAGCGGGGACAGGATTTGAACCTGCGGCCTTTGGGTTATGAGCCCAACGAGCTACCAGACTGCTCCACCCCGCGATTTGTTAACATAAAATAATCAATTTTTCTTTAAGAGTCAAGTTTAATTTTGGAAATCTTTATTTCTTCTAATCAGTAATTCATCACAGTAATTTTTATATACTTCATGCTGCATAGAAAAATGAACCAGCAATCCAACAAACGGAACAAAAACCAAGGGAGTTACCAGAATAATTCTCCTTGTAATTATGTCATTATCAAATATTCATTTTCCGGGTCACAGTCTCGTATAAACTCAAAATTCAACATTATTTAATTCATTTAAGGGTTGCAATTTGGTTTATCCCCTAACTACCATTTTATTAAAACTAGAGGTTGCGCCTCTGTTCTGTTATACAATTTCCCCCGAAACAAACCAATGCACATAAATTGGCAAAAGACGAAAAGCCAACCCTCAGTTCAATAATTTTGTCATTACTTCCTTTTCCTACCCATCATATCCCAAATTAATACAATAAACAACAAAACGTTAAAAAATTACTTGATTATTACAAAAAAACCATTAAATTAATTATTAATTTATAATGTTATACATTATAAATTCATGTAATTATCGGCGGCAATGTCCGGGAAACGCCCGGACGGCATCAAAAATGAAAATCAGAATAACGACCGATTTATTGTTAACAATCAGGTGCATAAAAAAGGAATCATTAACAACACGATTTCATTGTATAATGCAAATACCAGGCAGAGAATATTCTCGGTCAGATCAAACTTTTCTTTCTCCCCCATTCTAAACGTTGCCCGGAAAAATTGTATAATCGCAATTTGATATATTAAGACCGTTGGGATTTATAAATATGTTTGCTTGTGAAAGGAGGCAACCCAAATTTATACGAAAAGTTTTAATATGAATATAAACTCAAATTAATAAAACTAAAAATAATAATACGTTAAAAGGAGTTCACAATGTTTAAGAAATTACTTGCTGTATCTTTTGTACTGTTCCTGGCTGTTGTTATGCTGTCCAGTTGCGCCAAAGCGCCCCTCAAAGCCGTTGAAGCAACCAAAGCTGCCCTGACAGAAGCGAAAAACCAACAAATTGACCGCTATTTTCCTGCTGAATTCAAAGCTTTGGAAGATTCTCTTTCCCTGGCTTTGGCGGAAATTGAAACACAAACTACAAAATCAGCATTCTCCCGCAACTATCAACGCTCACAGACCCTGTTAAACCAGGTAAATGGTGACTTGCAGGAGCTTGGTCTGAAAATTGAGGCCCGTAAAGAAGAAGTGAAAGCCCAGGTTGCCCAAAAAATTATTGACCTCGAATCTGGAGCAGAAGAAGCTTTAAAATCATTGCAAAAAATAAGTAAAAACAAAGATACCCGTCCGATCCTGGATGGTATTGAGAACGAAATCTCGCAAGTTAAAGTATCAACCGATGAAATTAACCAATTAATCGAAACGCAGGATTTTGTTGCTGCCCATCAAAAAGCTGTCGATGGCATTACCATGCTGGAAACCATTACTGCACAATTAAATGAACTTGGCAGTAAATACGGCAGAAAAAAGTAGTTTGATTCATTGATGATATTAACGCCGGAGGCCTGGCCTCCGGTGTTTTCAGGGGAAATCTCTAGTTGTAAAAAATTATCCAGGCATTATTCTCCATTGATAAAATTCTATTATTCAAAGTGACTCAGTACTAACTCTGTCTGTGGTTTAATCAGCCAAATCGTACCAGGCATATTTTCGAGCTCCCTTTTTTTACAATTA
>CAYNSO010000229.1:0-1802 GCA_964399735.1 uncultured Cytophagia bacterium | reverse complement strand
GGTCGCGCTCGTTGCGTTGGGCTTCAAAGTCCATGCTATCGACGATGAATTCGTCCTCGGTTTCCGAGTTCGGTTCCGGCTGATCTGCGTTTTCGGCCTTTTCAAAAAACAGGGTGTTTTGCTGACGGCGGATGCGGCCGGGGCTGAATATGTAATAGGGTCGTTGCATATTTTTTTCACTTTATATGAAACATAATTCATAATAGCTGCATTCTCGACATACAGCTTTTTTTGCTTCTATACCGGGAGGTTGTTGTTTATTAATAATAATATCAATATCATGCAAAATTCCTTTTAACTTGCTTTCATCATCGGGCGTCAATTCCACTTTAACAATTTTCTTTTGCACCGGGTAATTAATTTCTCCAACAAAACCTGTAACGCCTTTACTTTTTAAAATATACAAATAATATAATACTTGCCATTTATGAGCGTGAGAAAAGGAATCCGATTTTTTTATTTCATGCAGTACTCCATCGCGAAGATCAAGAAAATCAAGTTTTACCTGGTCAATCTCAATTTCTTTATGTTCTCGTTCATAACTGGTTTCATGGATCATTTTACCCTGGAAAACCATGTCCGATTTGTGTTCACAGGTTATACTATGTGAAAAAAACCATAATTGTCGATGACAGTGAAAGTAATAGTTTATTTGAGTGCCGGTGAAATGTAAAGTTGCATTATTCATATAATAAAATCATCATCAATGTCCATAAAATCGTCTTTTAAACCTAATTCAGGGGTATAAACACATTTTGCAACAGTCACATAGTAATTTTTTATTGTATTATTCTTTTCTATTGGAATTATTTTAGATTCTATTTGTGAACCATCCGGATTATTTTTTAATTTGAAAAACATATTTTTATGAATAGTAACAAGTAATTGTTCAGCACCTATAAAATCAAAATTTTGTATTTTACTTTTATATTTCTTATAAAAACAGGCAGGCAAAACTTCAATTCCGGTAAATTTTTCATAAAATTTTTCTTCATTTTCTTTACAATCGCTATATGGTTGTAAAGCTTGTAGTGATAATTGAAAAGTATTTTTTGTTAACTCAAATTCTCGTTTTTCTTCAGGCTCCCAATCTGGATAAACATAATCTAACATACTTTGTATTTGATTTTCATAAAGCAATGAAACTTGTTCAAGTCTGTTTAATGTTCTCTGGATTATTTCTTTTGGATAAATAAAGTGATCAAAAGGACCTGATTCTTTAAAAATAAAAACAGGACATGGTGATTTTATACCTTTCCTGTTTACTCTTCCAAAACGTTGTAATAAGGCATCTAAGGGCGCCGGTTCAGTATAGATTAGATCGAAATCAATATCTAAACTTACTTCGATTGCTTGTGTACCAATTAGTATCTTGGTATTTTTATTAAAGGCTTTATTTTCATTTTGAAGGCGGTCTAACGAATTAAAACGACCGTGTATTAAACACATTTCATTTTTATCAAATGAAAAAGATTCGATAATAGATTCATAAATATTTTGAGCTCTTTGAACTGTATTGCAAACAATTAATATTCTTTTCTTTTGAGCTATCAGCCTTTCAATATTTTTCAAACTCTCAAATATATTACCCTCAACTATTTTAACATTATGTCTTGGTTTTTGATTTAAAAATTCAGTGTCTGCATTAATAATATGGGGGTTCCCCAAAACTTGAATTAATTCATTTAACATAAAAGTCGGTAATGTGGCAGTCATAACCATTGCAGAACAATGAAAGTAATGAGTTAAGAAATGTATCATAACCAGTATTTGTGCAAAAGTAGCAGGATCGTAGGCATGTA
>CAYNSO010000228.1:0-1925 GCA_964399735.1 uncultured Cytophagia bacterium | reverse complement strand
GCGCCCCTTGCTGCATTCGCCTGACCCAAAGGTGTTCCCTGTAAAAACTACCAGAACGCCAATATATTGATATAAAGAATAAATACATTGTATTGCTTGTTACATAGAACACCGATAATTACCTGATTAAACCTGATTTACTTGCTTTTTCAGGGGCAATTTAGTAATTTGTTAACAAGAATAACCAACTTGGAGGTTTTATGACCACTAGGGAATATATTGCGCTGGAAGAAAAATACGGGGCTCACAATTATCATCCGCTGGATGTGGTGATCAACCGCGGCCAGGGTGTGTGGGTGTATGATGTGGAAGGCAACAAATACCTGGACTTTTTAAGCGCTTATTCCGCAGTAAACCAGGGCCATTGTCATCCCCGCCTGGTGAAAAAAATGCAGGAACAATGTCAGCAAATAACGCTTACCTCGCGGGCGTTCCGCAATGATCAACTGCCATTATTATGCAAAGAATTGTGCGAGCTTACCGGTTTTGCACGCGTATTGCCTATGAACAGCGGCGCTGAAGCGGTGGAAACTGCCATCAAAGCGGCGCGCAAATGGGGCTATACGGTCAAAGGCGTTGCCAAAGATCAGGCGGAAATTATCGTTTTTTCCAATAATTTTCATGGCCGCACCACAACCATTGTCGGCTTTTCCTCGGAACCACAATATCGCGAAGGTTTTGGCCCGTTTACGCCGGGATTCATTATGGCGCCGTTTGGGGATATTGACGCCGTCCAAAAAGCATTCACCAAAAATACCGTTGCCGTCATGATCGAGCCGATCCAGGGCGAAGGCGGCATCCTCATGCCGCCAGACGGCTATTTACGGGAATTGGCGGATTTATGCAAAAAGCACAACGCCTTGTTCATGCTGGATGAAATCCAGTCCGGTCTGGGTCGTAGTGGCAAAATGTTTGCCTATCAATATGAAGACGTCAAACCGGATGTGGTGATCATCGGGAAAGCTTTAAGCGGCGGATTTTTACCGGTTTCCGCAGTTCTTGCCGGCGACGCCGTGCTTGGCGTGTTTAATCCCGGCGATCATGGCAGCACTTTCGGCGGCAGTCCAATGGCCTGTGCTATTGCTCGTGAAGCCCTGCGTATTACAGTGGAAGAACAATTGCCGGAGAAATCTTTTGAATTGGGCAAGTACTTTAGAGATAGGCTGAATACCCTTGATAAAAAGTATGTTCGGCAAGTGCGCGGCAAGGGCCTGTTCATTGGCATTGAATTAAAACCGGAAGCGCAAGGAGCGCGCCGGTTTTGCGAAGCCCTGCAAAAAGAAGGCTTGTTGTGCAAGGAAACCCATGAAAACGTTATCCGCTTTGCCCCGCCATTGGTCATTACCAGGGAAGAACTGGACTGGGCGTTTACACGGATCAAAAAAGTGTTTGATACAATATAACCAGTTATCTTGAGGGACCCGGAAATTATCCGGGTTCTAAACTAGTATACTATTTTATGGAGGACAATTTATGAAGAAAATACTGGTGGTACTCTTTTTATCCCTGTTGATTTCGGTAACTGCGTTTGCAAAACAACCGGAATTAAAAGAAGCAACAATGGTTCCGCAGGCCGCCGCACCGGGCGACAGTGTAACGGTTACTGTTGAATTTACCGGCAAGCACAAGGATATTCATAAAGTATTTCTTACTGTGCGTGAACATCCTTATGACGCCCCCCAATTCTCCTTACTACCCGATAAAAGTCAAAAGAAAAAGAATATCTGGATGTTAAAAACCATTGTACCTTGGGATGCCCCCAGTGAATGTGTTAATCTTGATATTACTGCGATTGATAAAAAAGGTAAAGAAATTATCAGTAAAGGACTGGAAAGCCAGACTACCGGCAAAGCCGGTTCGGTAACTTTTGAAATAAAATAAACAGCCATTACTTCCGTCCCAAATTCCGGTTTGGGACGGAAATT
>CAYNSO010000227.1:0-2080 GCA_964399735.1 uncultured Cytophagia bacterium | reverse complement strand
GCTATTCATATCCTGCTGCGGGAAAAGGGTTACAACCCGGAAGAGTTTGTTATGACGGGGCAATAGGGTTTTTCTGTTTACCGGAAATGGGTGAACTTGGATGCATGGGCGCCTTATTTGATGTAATTATTGAATTGTTTCTGGAAAGTGCTGAATGATAAAAGTAATCCAATTAGTCATGCCAGGAAGGATCGCCATCTGCTGCCGGAAAACCGCTATAAATACTTTTTCGGATTGAAAGATAAAGCGTTTGATTATACCGGTTTGGAAGGGTATATACGGAAAACTATTCAATCCAATAAAACGCGAAAAGGATAATAATTTATTATTTGCATTTAAAATTATTATATTCTATATTTCTGTCACAATACACCAACGACAGAAAAAAAGAATTATATGCAAAAAATACTCGATATCTTGCAACAGCAAGGCGGCTATGCCCGTATGAAGGACCTGAAAGCGGCGTCAGTACAGCCCCGGGATATAAAACGCCTGCTGGAACAGGGAGAAATTGAAAAAGTAAAACCCGGTCTATATAAGCTGGCGGGCATGGCGGAAACAGATGGCATACCGCAAAGTTTTATCGACGTCTGCAATGCCATGCCCAGGGGAGTGATCTGTCTGCTTTCCGCTCTTTCATATTACGATTTTACAACTTTTATTCCACCCGAAATATATGTCGCACTGCCAAACCATGAAAAACCCGCAAGAATGGAATACCCGCCAACCAGGGTATTTTATTTTCGCGACAACAACTATAAAAACGGTATCAACTTTATACAAACCTCAGCAGGTATTGTTCGCATCTATGACAAAGAGAAAACAATTTGCGATGTGTTTCGGATGCGGAATTCTCTTGGCGAGGATGTAGCTCTCGAAGGACTGAAAAATTATCTGAGAACCAGATCGTTCAATATAAACAAAATTCTCAAATATGCCCAAATTGGAAGAATAAAAAATACAATAATACCCTATATCAAAGCAATGGTTGCTCAATGACAAAAGCTACAGTCAACCTGGGCGCCTCAATCAGAGCCAGGTTATTGAATTACTCTAAAAACAACAATCTCGACAATAATGCTGTGTTGCTACGGTATTTTCAGGAACGATTTCTTTATCGTCTTTCCATATCCCGTTATCAAAAGAACTTTATCCTGAAAGGCGCTTTACTTAAATTTCATTTAAATTACCAAACACCAGGCCAACCCGGGATATTGACTTTTTAGGCATAAATACACCTAATGATAACTCTAAAATAAAATCAGCCATTACAGAAATCCTTGCTATTCCCTGTAAAGATGGTGTCCTTTTTGATGGGAAAAGTGTACTGGTAGAGAATATTGCTGAAGAGAATCCATATCACGGTATCCGGGTAAAATTCATTGCAGAAATGGATACAATTCGACAACAATTACAGGTAGATATAGGCTTTGGCGATACAATGACCCCAACAGCATTAACCCTTTCATTCCCCACAATATTGGATATGTCAGTACCTGAAATAATGGTATATCCCCTTGAAACTGTCATTGCTGAAAAATACCATGCCATTGTGAAATTAGATTTTTCCAATAGCCGCATGAAAGATTTTTATGACATTTATTTTTTATTATCAAATTCTACTGTGAAAGACAATATAATCCAAAAAGCTATTATCAATACATTTGCAAACAGAAAATACATTACTGGAAGATCGCCTGATAATCTATACGGATGAATTCCGCAATTCCCCAGAAAAACAAATACAGTGGCGATCTTTTACAAGCCGAAATAATTTAGAAAATATACCGGATTTCCCTGCTATTATAGATTACTTGCATCAATACTTTGAATCGCTTTTATAGCAAAGAAACTTTGAATCATAAAAAATCACTTGAAACTGTATCAGTAAATTCGAGGACGAGCTATGATAGAATTGGACCAAGTTAATCATACTACTAAAAAAATGTCACAAGAATTCATGTCCATTACCCACTAAAAACCATTTGCAAATAAGCAAATTTCTTTGTAAAATAGTGTTCACACGGGCAATTAGCTCAGTTGGTTAGAGCGCTGGTCTCACATACCAGAGGTCACTGGT
>CAYNSO010000226.1:0-2089 GCA_964399735.1 uncultured Cytophagia bacterium | reverse complement strand
AAATAAAATAAACAGCCATTACTTCCGTCCCAAATTCCGGTTTGGGACGGAAATTACGAGGGGAATACTTTTATTTATATTTGTTATTCAGGAAATGACAAAACTATTTTTATAATATAGAATGGAAAACATAGAGGCTGCATTTGTTTATTATTGTTTTTGGATTTTCCGAGTTTAAGCTGTACCAGGGTAGAGGCCGCCTCTTTGCAAATTTTTAAAAATATTGATGTTTAAATTCATAATGCTTTTTTATCTGATAACTCTGAGAAAAGTACTCTACTTTATAAATATTTTTTGATGCAAGCGCCTGGTAAAAAATTCTCTCTAATATTATCAAGAAAATCCTTACTTTATGTCATCACAGCAACACTATTGAATTACGAATAAACATGAATTCCATTAAATACTGGATAACCGCTTTGCGTTTACCCATAAACAGCAGGGAAAAGCTGCGTTTACCATCCGGGGAGAACTGATCCAGAATAAAGGTTACCGGTATGGAAGCGCTGGTCTTTCCCTGGCCGATTACGCAGGTATGCAGCAACCCTTTTATTCTGCCTTGCCAGGTATCACTGAGAGAAAACACATCGAGGCAAGAAGTTAATTTGAGCGCGGCATTCATGTCATTGTGATCGGTTTCCCGGATCGTTAAAAATGCCGGGATGTCCGGTGGGTAAATGCGTAAAGCATCTGACGCCAGATTTTCCAACTGCCAGGTATCGGGAATTGATAATTTTATTGCTGATACAATGCCGGTTAGTTGCGGCTGAGGGAATTTTATTTCGACTGGATTTATTGAAATCGTAAAAAACAGGCGGCTTGTTTCTGTTATTCCTTTTGCCATATCATCACCACAGTTCAAATCAGAGTTTATATACTTATACTTGCATTATGGTTTTATGCAATAAATATGGGCAAAAAAACACTCTGGTTTTGTGAGATGTCACACATTTGAATAAATTATTTATCGGGAATGGCGAGGCGGTATACCGGGATGGTTCTGCCCGGAATGCTGGACGGTGAATCGTACAGAAACTGTGCACCCATTTTATCATAGAAACCCCTGGCAAACGGATCAACAAAAATCGACAACTGCTTGCAGTGAACTTTATGGCATTCATTCATGGCATGGTTTAGCAACTTGCGGCCAATTCCGCTATACATGACTTTCGGCAAGACAAAAATATGCTCCAGCCAATAGCCGGATTGTACAAACACCTTGCCAACCTGCCGATCCTGCGGATTATACGCAATTGCATAGTAGCCGGCGACAAGGTTCTCCAGTTCGGCAAGGTAAACAAGATTGGCGGTAATATAATCGGGAGATATAGTCAATTCCTCCCGCCAGATCGCAAAATACTCGTCCGGGTAAGGCCATATCTGTTTTGCCCGCAGGGAAATATCGGTCAACAATTCATGTTCTGCCGGAATCGCCCGGCGTATGTATATTTGAGCCGTCATATAAAAGTACAGGGTTTAATCCTTGTTTACAACATTTAAAAAAGATTATTTTGAACCAGGGTTAAAAGTAATTTACAAACCGGTTAACAGCATTACAAATTGCTTTTTCAGGAGTATTGAATAATTGCATATCAATCTACGCCTGGTATACAATAACAGGGCTCTTGTAATCATGTCGTCAAGTATAAAAAATTAATAACTTTAAAGCAAGTGTTTTGAAAAAGAGGAAAAATATGGGGGAAAATGAAAAGTGAGAGTGGTGGGAATCGAACCCACGACCAACGGCTTAAAAGGCCGCTGCTCTACCGGCTGAGCTACACTCTCTTGCCATGCCAAGTCTATTAATATACGAATATAAATTAAAACACGCAATAAAAAATTTTAAAAAAAAGTTGCAAAATAATTTATTCTTTGCAACCGGGGGAAAGCAAATTTGGCTCTATATTGTTTGTAGTGGGTAATTCTCCCACTATTTTCAAGTACAAGAAAACAGTCATAAAGACCTGATTACTGCAACTTTTCGTTGAATGACATTAAATACATTAAACTTGTGTTTGAAGAAAAATATTGCCGGCCATCCATATAAATAGTTTTAAACTAAAATTTATAAAGAATATACTTTAATCAA
>CAYNSO010000225.1:0-2159 GCA_964399735.1 uncultured Cytophagia bacterium | reverse complement strand
AGCGTCATAAGTAAACAAAGTAAAAAACAATGAAACCGATACATATTTTTCCCCTTTTTTTTTGTTAAATTTTGCTTGTTAAAACTAAAATAATATAGTATTTTTACAAGCATTATGTTGCTTTTGTTCCTTATACTGGTAATGGAATATACTTGTTTTTTTACTTAATTTTAAACTATTTTTACTAACCTCAATAACTCTGTTTTTATGATAATCCATAAAGGGAAGAAAAAACAGTTTTTGGTAATAATATCAGGTCGGTTGCGAAATATTGCTGATAATAACCATTGAACTGGTTGCCGGTTACCTGGCTAAAAGGACAAAGAATTTGCTGGCGCTGTCATTATCCAGGTAATTGCTCATTTTTCTCTATATGTAATGATTATCGCCAGAATAAAGGGCTTGTAAAAATCTAAAAAATTATGTAATTGAAATATAAACCACAAACCGAAAGGCTCTGCTATGAAAAGAACCCTGCTTTTGCTTGTTTTATTACTTGTATCGTGTCTGTATGCCGAACCCGGCGATACTCTCAAGGTTGCAGTCATTGGTAACAGTATTACCATTGGCGCCGGAATATCCAATCCGGTTACGGATAGCTATCCCGGACAATTAGGCGCTTTTCTGGGTCCGCTTTATGATGTACACAACTTTGGTGTTTCGGGCCGCACCATGCTAAGAAATGGCGATTACCCGATCTGGAATGAACAATTCTTCAAAAACGCCCTGGCGCTTGACGCCGATGTCGTCGTTATTCTGCTGGGCACCAACGATACCAAACCTTATAACTGGATTTACAAAAACGAATTTATACCGGATTACCACGCCATGATCGATACCTTTTCGCAGGGCGATAAAGATCCGCAATTCTTCCTCTGTTACCCGCCTCCGGCGTTTTGCGTTAATTTCGACATCCGCGATTCCGTTATCACCGCCGATATTATCCCCATGGTCGATACCATGCTGGCGGAAACCGGCGCTCACAAGGTCGATTTTTACACTCCGTTGATGGACAGCTCCGATCTGTTCCCGGATTGCATTCACCCCAATGTTGACGGTCATACAGTAATGGCAAAAATCCTCTACAAAGAATTCACCGGCAATGAACTGCGCCAGGTTCAGGATGTGAATGCAGCGTTGAATAAGGTTGTATCAACCGGTCAAGGTTCCGGTTCCAACTATACTGTTATTCCCCAGGGAGCCACGATCAATGACGGCAACCGCAACACACTCTGGGGCGGCGCTGGAATAAACCGCTGGGCGATCATCGACCTGGGGCAGCCGACTGAAATCGACATGTTCCAGAGCTTTTTCGACGTTGGCGGCAAGGGCTATCAATACACCATAGAAATCTCCCCGGATTCCAGCGTCTGGACCACGGTTGTCGATCAGACCGCCCGCACCGATACCAGCAAATTCGGCATCGATAAAATCGAACCGGTACAGGCCGAGTATGTCCGCTTTACCTTTACCGGCGCAGCCGCAAGCGACGACCAGTTCTATCTGCGCGAATTCAAAATCATGCAAGCCAACGGCGGCCTGCATGCCCCGATCCTGGACTGGGCGGAATATAAAAAATACAAAACCAACGTGCAGGTCGATGTCAACTTTATTCGCACCACCAACGATAATGAATGTATAAAAATGTACAAAAAATACCAAACCGATGAACAATTCAGCCCGGTTTCCGGTTATCGCGGTAGCAATTATATAAAACAACGCTCCAGCGTCAAATTTGACGCGCCCTGCCTGTTCTATGTTGCCAGCTTTAAAGACGGCATGGAAATCATCTCGGATACCCTGGTGGTCGATTATTCAGCCACAGCGGTTGAACAGCAAGCAGGAAAATCACAGCCGGTTGCTTATCAACTGGGCCAGAATTATCCCAATCCGTTCAATCCCTCCACAACGATTGAATTCTATCTGCCGGAACGCTCCCGCGCTGCAATCCAGATTTTTGATTTGCAAGGTCGGCTGGTGCGTGAACTGGGCGCCATGGAATACACCGCCGGCGCGCACCAGGTAACCTGGGATACCCTGGATAACAGCGGCAATAAAGTAGCCAGCGGCGTCTATTTATACCGCCTCAAAGCCAATAACCTGACACTGGATAAAAAGCTGGTGCTGGTAAGGTAAACTGGTACCTGGAAATACTATTG
>CAYNSO010000224.1:0-2206 GCA_964399735.1 uncultured Cytophagia bacterium | reverse complement strand
ATTACTTTTTTATACGCTTGCAGCGCACTCCATCGACAATATGCCACCAAGCCAACACCGGATGGCGTCTCAGCATCCGCGGCCCGGCATAACGCATCACCTTTTGTATTTGACCCCGCATAAAAGGCTTATAACAATGCGTAACACATTTGGCGCAGGTGGGTTTGGCCGCGCCATAAGGACATTCTGCGAGGCGCTTTTCCGCATAAACAAGCAAATCGGCACAATCCAGGCATAGCCCCGATACCGGTTTATGCAAATCATGGCAATAAAGCTCAATCATTGCTTTTACAGTCCTTTTTTCCCGCTCCAGCCGCTTGCTCAATAATACTCACTCTAAATTCTGGTTAACGCCCGTTTTCCAATCGGATAAACATTAAATCCAATTTCGTATAATTTTTGATGATCGAGAATATTACGACCATCAAAAATAAACGCCGGCTTTTCCATACCGGCAAAAATCTTTTCATAATCCAGATCACGATACAGGTTCCACTCGGTAATCAAAGCAATGGCATGGGCCCCCTTGGCAGCTTTATAAGGATCGGGTTCATATTCAATCTTGCCTTGAACTCCAGCCATATCCAGTTGCGCATTTTGTAACGCTTGCGGATCGCTAATGATAACATGGGCTCTTTCATCCAAAAGCTGCATGGCAATATAAATGCCGGGTGATTCACGAGTATCACCGGTATTGGCCTTGAATGCAAAACCATACATAGCTATCCGTTTATTGGCAATAGTGTTGAACATGGTACGGATAATTTTTTGCACAAAACGCTTTTCCTGGTATTCATTAATTCGCACCACATTCTCCCAATATTCGGCAACCTGGGGTAAACCAAAGGATTCACAAATATAAACCAGGTTCAAGATGTCTTTTTTAAAACAGGAACCTCCAAACCCAACGCTGGCATGCAAAAATTTACTGCCAATGCGGGTATCATGACCAACAGCACGGGCGACTTCATGCACATCAGCCTCTGTCACTTCACACAAAGCAGAGATGCTGTTTATGGAAGAAACTCGTTGTGCCAGAAACGCGTTGGAAACCAGCTTGGAAAGCTCCGAACTCCAAATATTACTGGTAATAATCCGCTCACGAGGCACCCAGTTGGCATAAATATCAACTATTTCTTGCCGGGCTTTACGGCCGCGTTCTGTTTCATGAGAGCCAATCAACACCCGGTCCGGGTATTCCAGGTCGATTATAGCTGTGCCTTCGGCCAGAAATTCGGGATTTGAAACCACATCGAAAACAATGCCCTTGTCATTCGAATTGAGAATGCGCTCCATCGCTCCCGCGGTGCGTACCGGCAGGGTGCTTTTTTCCACAATGATCTTGTCCGAATTGGATGCTTTAAGAATATTGCGGGCAGTTTTTTCCCAATATTGCAAATCAGCGCTTTTTCCGGCGCCCTCGCCAAACGTTTTTGTCGGGGTATTAACAGAGACAAAAATAATCTCCGCTTCCTGTATATTTTGTTCAATTTCAGTTGAAAAAAACAAGTTGCGGCCCCGTGCGGTTCGCACCACATCCAAAAGGCCCGGCTCATAAATCGGCAAATTATCTGTGCCCCACGCTTTTATTTTCTGTTCATTAATATCAACAATAGTCACTTTATACTGCGGACACTTGGCCGCAATCATAGCCATGGTCGGGCCGCCAACATAACCGGCGCCAATGCATAAAATGTTTTTTTCATATTGATTTTTCATTATTGTCATCCTGAGCTAGATTTTTTTTGCAATAAAGATACGATTTTCTAACAAAAATGTAAAGCATTAACTGCATGTTTTTTAATAGATTGTGACTTGAACCGGTTTAATTGAAAAAATTTTCCGCTCTAAAAAATTTACTCGGGTAAATGGTTACTCTTGATAGCGCTTCAAAAATTACAGGCATGAAAGCGCCACAACCATAATACCATTATCATACAATTTGCAACAATTGCTTCTTTATATAGAGGCAAATGTATCAAATCGGGTAAAAAGTGTGTCTTGCCCGGTAAAAAATATTTTCATCCCAACATATATCTTTATTTTCATCCGGGCTGCAGGTAATATTTTTCAAATTATTCAATTCAAAGGAAATTATCAGTTAAATCATGGTAAAATTTGCCTGGTTAGAATTTTAAAAAAACTATGCCGAATAATATCCATAAAAACAATAAATTAGAGGCGTGAAAAATGTCATTTGTATTAA
>CAYNSO010000223.1:0-2325 GCA_964399735.1 uncultured Cytophagia bacterium | reverse complement strand
CAATTTTGGACATTAAAAACTTTAATTCCGGGACATGGCGTAAGGGATTCAAATATGAATATTTCTTGCCTGAACCGGTTAATCATACATTTTACTGGACTGATACAAAAATCAATATCCAGTTAGAAAAAGCATCCATGAAACTGGGTGAACTCAATTCTTTTGCCCGGCTGGTCCCTGATGTGAATATGTTTATTCGTACGCATGTACTCAAAGAGGCTGTGGTATCCAGCCGCATCGAAGGAACCCGGACGGAAATGGAAGATGCGCTGCGCAATAAAACGGATATTACGCCGGAAAAAAGAGATGACTGGCAGGAAGTAAATAATTACGTCGATGCCATGAATTCAGCTATAGAAGAGTTGCAAAAGCTGCCATTATCCAATAGATTACTGCGGAATGCCCACAAGCTGCTGCTTACAAATGTCAGAGGTGGCTACAAGAATCCCGGCGAATTCCGCACCAGCCAAAACTGGATCGGCGGCGCAACTATTACCGACGCTGTCTATGTTCCCCCGGCGCATACAGAAGTGCCTGAATTGATGGCTGATCTGGAGAAATTTCTGCACAATGAAGATATTGCCGTACCCCATCTGGTAAAGATAGCAATTGCTCATTACCAGTTCGAATCTATTCACCCGTTTTTGGACGGAAACGGGCGCATTGGCAGGCTGATGATTACTCTTTACCTGGTAAGTGAAGGGATTTTGGACAAACCTCTGTTATACTTGTCTGATTTTTTTGAAAAACATCGAAACCTTTACTATGACAATCTCAGCCGTGTCCGCGAAAAAAACGATTTGCGGCAATGGATTCTCTTTTTTCTGGTCGCTGTTGAAGAAACCGCCGCTAAAGCAGCGACAACTTTAAAACAGGTATTAACGTTAAAAGAGCAAATTGAAAAACAAAGAATCAACACTTTGGGAAAAAAAATTCCAAATGCACAAAGGTTTTTTAATTACCTTTTCTCTAAACCGGTAATTGAAATTAAGGAAATCCAGAATTTGCTCGGCTGTTCAAATAAATCTGCTTATAATATTGCGAATGACTTTATTCGTTTGAATATATTAAAGGAAATTACAGACTATAATCGTAACCGTATTTTTGTGTTCGACGAGTATGTGAAATTGTTTAAATAATATTAAAACGCACTCTTGGCCCCAGATTTCTGGCTTATGGCCCCACTCAAATTGTAGACAATGTATTGTTATATAGAAATTTGAAACACAGTTTCAACCCCAACTTCCCATCAAAACTGGAGTTTGGATGGGAGATGAAAAAACAGCTCTTTGCATAAATCACTAACCAGAGGAAACCATGACAGGTCTCATGCAAATCATCGCCTTATTACTACAAATTGCCGTCATCGGCGTTATTGCCTTTGTTTTGATTAAAATCTCACAATTATCCCGCACTATTGAAACAACAGAACAAAACACCCTGAAAGCTCTGCGCGAGGAATTATACCGGTCCCGTGAGGAGACCAACAAAGGCGCGTACCGCTTACGTGAAGAGATAATGAATTCACAAAACCAGGTGACCAAAACCCTGGTTAGCACCGTAACCCAGATTGGTGTGAGTCAAAAGTCCTCACTGGACTCTATTGCCCAGGAAATAAAACATTTAACCGGCACAAATGAGGCAAGACTCGAAAAGCTGCGCGAAACCATGGATGCTAAACTCAAACAATTGCAGGATGGCAACGAAGCCAAACTGGAAGAAATGCGCAGAACGGTCGATGAAAAGTTACATGTCACGCTGGAAAAACGTCTCGGCGAAAGCTTTAAACTGGTCAGTCAGCAGCTTGAGGCGGTGCAAAGCGGCCTGGGCGAAATGCGCAACCTGGCTTCCGGGGTTGGGGATTTGAAAAAAGTGCTGACCAACGTCAAAACCAGGGGTACGTTTGGCGAAATCCAGTTGGGCGCTATTCTGGAAGAAATTCTATCGGCCGATCAGTATGCACAGAACGTCAAGACCAAAGAGGATTCCCGCGAAGTGGTCGAGTATGCCGTTAAATTACCCGGCCCATCTATGGATAAAGATGAATGCGTGTACCTGCCTATTGACGCCAAATTCCCCCAGGAAAATTATCAACGGCTTGTCGATGCGCTGGACGCCGGCAATATTGAGGAAATCAAGCTCTATCAGGCCGCCCTGGTGCGCAATGTTAAAACCGGCGCTAATGACATACAGGAAAAATATCTCAATCCACCCAAAACGACAGATTTCGGGATTATGTTTTTGCCGACGGAAGGCCTGTATGCGGAAGTCCTGAAAAGTCCGGGACTGGTTGATGAATTATTGCGGGTCTACCATGTCGTCGTT
>CAYNSO010000222.1:0-2389 GCA_964399735.1 uncultured Cytophagia bacterium | reverse complement strand
GCTTATTTATACCGCCATTCGCTATGGATAATATGACACGGGTGCGGCGGGATTTTCTTGTATATGATTGATATGTTATGATTATTTGTAGCCGGTTCAGGTCTGTTTGGTTATCATCAAATGTTTGTTGACATTTAAAAACCAAATCATCATATCCAGTTTTCCTGATCTCGGCGAAAATGCAACAGTCCTGCTGTCAATTTATTCCCATGACTGAACCAGAGCTGAAAAACTACAATCCGCAGACAAACCCTGGAATTAACAAGGAGCGCATGTAATGGAAAAGAAAAGGTCTTTAAAAGAAATTATCATCGGGATACTCAAGATCATAGCCTTTATTATTGCCGTAAAAATTTTACAACAAATTTTTCTTATCCCTCTGTCCTCTCTGTCCCGAACTTGTTGGTCACACCTGAACGGGCGCGGTTTAAATGAACCCTGGTTTATCACATCCAGTTTTGCCTTGTTCCTGGGGGCATTTATTATCTGTCTGGTTTTTATTAAATTTATCGATAAAAAAAAGTTATCTTATCTGCGAATAACATCGGTAAAATGCACAAAATACCTGGCCGCCGGCAAGACGATAGCATTCGTCATTGTTGTTCTCTTTACTCTGATCAATGTTTTGCTTGCAAACACCAGTTTAACAATAGCTTATAGCTCGTTTGCCAAAACGTTGTTTTATATTGTGCTGTTTGCAGCCGGGATATTTGTTCTGGTTCTTTATGAAGAACTGGTAAGCAGGGGTTATGTTCTCAAAACCCTGGAAAAGCATACCGGTACGATTCCAGCAGTAATAGTCAGTTCCCTGATATTTAGTCTTGTGCATATTTCAAGACCGGAGATTTCGGCGTTGGTGTTGATTAATATTTTCCTCGCCGGAGTCATTTTATCTTTGATTTGCATACATTATAACAGTCTCTGGGCGCCGGTAGGCATTCATTTTGGCTGGAATTTCTTTCTGTGGTTTTTTAACTTTCCGGTGAGCGAGCAAAAATGGCCCAACCCGTTATTCAAACTGGAATATCTAAAGCATAACCTGGTTATCGGTTCCACATTCGGACCGGAAGGATCGATTCTTTTAACTTTGATTCTGGTTGGTGCAATTGTATATTTCCTGGTCAAGCTTAAAAACCGGCAACAGAGCTTGTAATTGATCAGAGCACAAATCTAAATCTGCTCGCACGGCAGGTCTCATCCCGGCGCTAAGAAATTCTCTAAAATTCAAACCCCGGCATATCGCAAGCGACATTGCCGGGTTGTAAATTCCCCGGATGATCTGTCTGCTGCCTGGCTGACAACTACAAACTACCGTTTCACATCTCTCCTGTTATTTCATATCTGCCAATTGATTGTTGATTGCTGAAAATAAAAGATTAATCAATTACATCTTGCATCTTGGTCAAAAAAATTCTTATTTTATTCACCATTTGCTATGGGCAAATATTGCTTGATCGATAAGAGTTTATGTATATAATATACTGAAAGATATTTCCAATATTTGTAAAAATGAGCTACAATTACAGGAATTTCTAGAATCTAAAAACCACAAATTAAAACAAGGAGAAACCCAGATGAAAAAGCTATGGATCGGCTTGCTCGGTATTTTGGCAGTATCGATGTGTTGTAAAAATACGCCGGTTGAATTCGGAGAAGTCTGTTCAGTCAAACTCGCAAATGTCGAGTTTACCAAATCCCTCAACAATGCTCAAGAAAATGCTACAGTGATCAATGACACCCTGACGCTTAAAAGCGATGCCAGACGCGACAACTTTTGCGACCCGGACGGCAAGCTCTCCAATAATACCGCGCCGGTTTTGCTGGCCAAGGTAAATAATTTGCAGCCATTTACCTTAACGGCCAAAGTAACCCCGACCTTTATTGAAACTTATGACGCCGGGGCCTTGTATGTGTATTTAAATGAAAAACTGTGGGTAAAATTTGCCTTTGAAAGAGATGAACGGGCGCGCACCCGCATCGTCACGGTTCGTACCATCGGCACATCCGATGATAATAACCACGATGTCATAGACAGTACCAGCGTATATATGAAGATAACTTCCGACACAAAGACCATTGCCTATTATTACTCCCTGGACAATGTGTCCTGGCAACTGGTTCGTTTGTATCGCAACGATTATCCCGCCGAAATCTGGGTAGGGCCAAGCGCGCAATCCCCATTGGGTGAAGGCAATTCGGTGATCTTTACAGAATGTTCCCTGACGGATAGTTGTATCAAAGATTTTAGATTGGGAATTTAGTAGAATCGAGTAATGAATAAATCCCTGCCTGGTCTGGGGATATTCCCCAGGCCACACAATAAAGCTGGTCATGCTGTCCTGCCTGATCATTTACCCAACCTGCCGCTGCTGATAACTGATAACTGATA
>CAYNSO010000221.1:0-2403 GCA_964399735.1 uncultured Cytophagia bacterium | reverse complement strand
TCCCCAATAAAAAACCGGACAAACAGCTTATGTAAAAAAAGCTGTTTATCCGGCCATAGTAAAAAAGAAAAGTCCGGCGTTACCGCGCCGGGTTTTTAAATGTAATAAATATCTGCTTATAGCGCAAGGGGATTTCGTCGGATACCATCAAATATAAACTTGGCGCAGGTAAAAGAAAAAATATTATTTCCCCGCCCTTTGGTACACATTCGCCTCCTGTATCTCTTTCAGTAAGAGCGTGCGGGGACAGGTATAGAAATTTATAAAATCAACGGGGAACGATTTTTCTGCGGTCTGCAGGTCTTGAGCCTGGCTATATGCACGGTTACCGCAACGGCAATAAAAAGCAGCAAGACTTTTAGCCACCAATGTGGCGCAAAAAAGCATACCGTACTGCCGATTCCGATCCACAGCAGCGCAAGCGCCATGACCTTGTGGCGCAATGAGATGCCCTTGCCTTCGCGATAGTTGCGAATATAGTGACCGAACCAGCGGTTGGTTAATAACCAGTTATAAAAGCGTATAGAACTGCGGGCATAACAGGCGGCTGCCAGCAGCAGAAAAGGCGTAGTCGGCAGCACAGGCAGGAACAAACCCAGCGAGCCCAAAGCGACAAATATGGTTCCCAAAACCAGCAATATGATACGTAAAAAATTCTGCAAGAAATCTCCATCAAAAATAATATTTTTACTGCCAAAAGCAAAAGTCAATAAATTGTAAAGCGAATTTGGTTTGGAATTGTATAACCTGTTTTCCGATACGACTTATTCCGTTAATTTTAGAATTAATGTGAAAAATTAAACTTGCAGAATTACATTTCAAAGGGCCCGGGAAAATTTTTCTATATTGAAACCGGGCAGTACGAATATTGGAAAATGATTTCGTTTCATAATGACCTCCGGGGTTATGGATTTTATTTTTCAAGCCACGGATTGACACGGATGAAACACGGATTAAAAGACAAAACTTTAATATTCTACTTTTTCTCTGCCGAAATTAATGAGCATTCCAATTGCTTTCTCTGTTGCTTTTAATTGGTTTAATAATTGAGCTTCATCTTTGGAATTGTAAGAGGCAGCTACTTTTAATTCAACCAGTACTTCGCTATCGACAAACAAGTCCGATGCATAATCACCAACAATAACTCCTTTGAATTCAACCTTCATCCTGTATTCTGTTTCTGCGGTATGACCACGTAATACAAGCTTGACCTGCATTGCTTTTTGATATACTTTTTCTAAAAATCCATAGTCAAAAATATTACACACTTGAAGCGGCGACAATAATATCTCTGGTAATTTCTTCGTGCTTAAAATCATTTTTATCCGTGTTAATCGGTGGCTAAAAATTGTTACACAATAAAATCAAGCCATAAATGATATTATTGTTTATTATTACACTCTTTTATTTTACCCGGTGAGCTTTGGATATTTTAATTATTAAAGTTAATATCGTTTTTAAGGTTTCCACATTATATTTTCTTTTATTACTTTTGCCGGATTCCCGGCGACTAATGAGTTTGAGGTTGTGATTGATCTTACTACATTCGAAGCTGCCGCCACAACAACACCATCAGCTATATGAACTCCTTTAAGGATTATTGTTCTACAACCTATCCAAACCATGTTGCCGATTATTACAGGCATTGGTGGGTTTTTTTGAAAACCATGCAAATCACAAATTTTATGAAAATCTGTATCAATTATTAAGGAATCCCATGAAATAAGAACATTATCTCCTATGGTAATACTTTTATGAGCAACAATAGAACTTGCTGCAGAAATACAAAAATCTTTTCCGATAATTAACTGACCAGTTACAGATATTTTACTGCCGTGTCCAATATTTGCTTTTCCTTTAAATTCTACCTGTCCAGATACTTGCCATATAGTTCTTGATCTATGTTGATCAATAATTCCAACTTCTCCATACCCAATTCTTATCCCGCCGGTTTGGAACTCAGCAATTTTTAATACCCCGGAAATGTTCATTAACCAAACGCGATGAGAAACAAATACAGGGAGCCTGATGGCCTGTTTAAATGGAAAATATTTAAAATTGAAAATAACTGTTTTAGGTAAACCCATAATAAACAGATAGATTTTGCGACAAGACTTCAAGCTGTTTTCCATTTTATAAAGGAGAAATAAATTGATTTTATCAAGCACACAACCCTGAAAACCACACCCCAAAAGCACCAATACTATATAATAAATTTCCCGAAAAATAGCAACAAAAATCTTGTTTTATTGCAAAAAATTCACCCCTCCCCATAATGCCGCGCCGGCTGCATCTCGCGGCTGGTTACTCCCGCCTGGTTGACAAGGAAAAAGCGGATAAATGTATACCCCAGACTCGTTCACTTTATTAATACACCTGCCAGGGCATTTTCTTTTCGCCCTG
>CAYNSO010000220.1:0-2587 GCA_964399735.1 uncultured Cytophagia bacterium | reverse complement strand
TTCGAGGAGCTTGCGACGAGAAATCTTTTCATTATTATGCGGGCGAAGCATCTTTACCAGGAAATTATTACAATTTATAAAACATCCGGAACAGATTTTTCCTGTCAAATACCTTTTAAACCGTCCCGAGATTTTAAAAAATAAAAATTTTTACTAATTTTAGCTTGCCTTGTATAAATAAAAACAATATCTTTGTTTATTTGCCAGAGCGCTTTATTCATTTATCGGACTGCCGGTTATGAAACGAAATTTGTTACAACTATTAGCTGCTTTTTTTCTGCCCTATCTGCTAGTATGCGCCTGCCAGCCTGCCGGTCCTCTTTTACGGTTACATGCTCATTTTCCGCCGGCTGTATCTGTTCGCAGCGTTTCGCTGCTGGATACTTTAGCGGTTGGCGCTGCTGTGCAATTAACCGGAATATATGACCGTCTTGCGGCGGCAGGACAAGATGTTCCGGTAATCCGGGTTTATGATAATATTCATGGTTCCGGTTATGCTTTTTTGCACGAGCCGGCGCGCATTCATTATGGCGCGCTTGTGAAAATTCACGGTTATGTTATTCATGAAACATTGGCAATAGCGCCACAACAGGTATTGGTTAAAAAAATACAAACTTTAAGTTTTCAGGCGCTGGAAACAAATAAAGATTTTCTGATCAAGAGCCAAAAGCTGTATCAGTATTACCTGCCGCAATTGCAACAGTATACAACTGACAACCATATTGCATTGCAGCTTCCGCCCGAACCGGAATGGCGGTTGTTGTATGATGGCAAGAAACAAAGTATTATATCTTATATGGCTTACGGTAACGGGATCTATGAGAGTCGGCTGGAAATATTATTTAGTAGCCGGAACAACCAGGCAACAACTATGAATTATTATACTTTTTTCAAAGGTGAATGATGCGATTTTTAATGAAGGTAATATTAATGATGCCGGTGTTGATGGCTGTAACTCCGGTTATTGGCGGACAGGGTAATCTGTCGTTTGTTCGTATCAAAATTTCCCCGATGGAACGGGAGCCGCTCGAACGTTTTGCGGGAATGGACATTACCGCTGTTGACGCCTGCAACGGCACAATTGAAGGAATAGCCCGGCAAGACGAACTAGAACAGTATCGCAGCGCCGGTTACCATGTTGAAACCCTGATAGCGGATATGGATGCTTTTTCCCGGAAGTTACGCAGGGATAATTACTTTGCCCGCTTTCACAGCTACCCGCAAATGCTGGCCGAAATGCAGCAGATTGTTGAAAATCATCCTGATTTGGCTTTACTTGTTGATATTGGCGACAGCTATAACAAGACTGCAGGACGTGACGGCTATGATATTTGGGCGATTAAACTTTCGGATCAGGTCGAAACAGAGGATTCCACCAAAGCTGATGTACTGTTTACCGGCGGCATCCATGCGCGTGAGATCATAACTTCAGAGATCGTTATGACATATATGCACTATCTTGTCGATCATTATTCTGATGATCTCTGGGTTGCGCATTTGGTTAATAACCGCGAGATTTGGCTTATTCCCTGTATTAACCCGGATGGCCATGAATATGTTCTCACCGGTAACTATTACGGCGGCTTGCTGCCGGGTTATCCTGCCTGGTGGCGTAAAAATATGAGTGATAATAATGAAAACGGGCAGTTCGAACCTGATTTTGATGGAGTTGACCTGAACCGGAATTTCGGGCATTTTTGGGGATATGATGAAATCGGCTCTTCAACTAATCTCTGGGAAGATGATTTCAGGGGATATGCACCTTTTTCCGAGCCGGAGACCCGGGCGATTCGTGATTTTGTCGGGCAACATCAATTTGTTACCAGTTTAATGTATCATAGTTACAGCCGGTTATGGTTGTATCCCTGGGAATATATTGCGCTCGACCCCCCGGAACCGGATTTCTCTGCGTATAAAACGCTGGCCGATAGCTGTGTTGCTTATAATGGCTATACGGCTGGTAATTATGCTTCCAAAACAATTGGATACTGTGTCAATGGCGGCGCTGATGACTGGTTATACGGTGAACATCACATTTTTTCCTTCACCCCTGAAGTCGGTTCCAGCGACCAGGGCGCTTTCTGGCCCGACACCTCGTTCATTGCCATCCAGATCGCCGAAAATCTGGGCCCCAATCTGTATATGACATACGCGGCCGGCGAGGAACCGATTATTAAAGACCGCACTTTTAAAGATTATAAACGCCCTGGCGATCACTATACCATTATTGCCGCCATTAAACAGCCGGTCCGCCTTACTGCTTATGTGCCGCTGGATACTGCCTCGTTCCGGGTCTATTACAGGTATAATAACAGTGCGCATATTGATTCGCTGCCTTTGCTCAAAGAACCGGCGCTGGATCTGTTCACTGCGGATATTCCCGGCGCCGATTCGATCTATGTGATTCATTATTATATTCAGGCCCGGGATGGCAAGGGCAGAAGCGGTTTTTATCCGCGCGGCGCCCCGGTTGTAATGGATTCCCTGACCATTGAGATCAACAGTACCATTCAGGATTATTCCGCTAAAGCAGTGCAGCAACATTCCCTTTTGCAGAATTATCCCAATCCCTTTAATGCGGCAACCA
>CAYNSO010000219.1:0-2675 GCA_964399735.1 uncultured Cytophagia bacterium | reverse complement strand
ACTTTTAACAATGGTTCTATCGAAATAATTACCCACAGAAAAGCATATAGAACCCTAAATTGTTTCATGCCTGAAAAACTATTTTTCAAACCGGATATCACCCTCAAAGAACTGGCGGAGGAATGTGATCTTCCTCCGCGCATTTTTTAGCAACTTTTCAACGAGAACAAGCTTGAGAATTATTATCAGAAAAACAGACCCGAAGGAATAAACTCGATACTGGTTAAAAGCCGGTAAAACAGACCTGGAAATCAGGAATAAAACAGGCCACAACTTGAACCGCCTTGCACACAACGTTACCCGGGAATATCACCGGTAATTTTTAAAAATAATTTAACGCATTAACAGCATCTTTTTGGTAATAACCCGCGATTGCTGCGGGTCATTTAACTGTAGACGATAAAAATAGAAACCGGACGCAACATTACAATTCTGTTCATTCCTGCCGTCCCATTGCAGGGTATATTCCCCGGCAGTATATCTGCCTGCCGCCAGGGTTATAATTTTCTGTCCCAAAACATCCACTACTTCAAGGGTAATATTGGCATGATCCGGTAATACAAAGCGGATTGTTGTTTTCGGGTTAAAAGGGTTGGGATAATTTTGTAACAATGAATAATCATTAACGCTTTTGTGCTTGTTGTTCACAATACCGGTTGATTTCACAATTTCCATTGCCAGGGATTTTGTCATTTTATTTTGGGTAATATTATACATGGAACTGATATTTACCGACAAGCTATACCTTTTAACAGTCAATGCTGCCGGGGAAATATGAATAGAAATCAGTTGCGAATCTCCGGGAGCAAGAATAAATTGTAACGGTTCGATAATAGTTACATTCCGCAAAGTAGAGGTGCCGGTGCAAGCGATCATAACGGAATCCGGCCCTTGTCCCAAATTATAAACATAGAAAGACTTTACAATAGAGTCCGAGCCCTGCGGAACCTGGCCCAAATCAATCTTGCTGTCATCTTTTAAAATGGTTTTAGAGCGGGGAATATTGAGCATATTCTCTTTATTAATCGCATATAAAAATCCATCGGCGCAGCCAAAATAAAGCAAACCATTTAGAATTTTCACAGAAGAATGAACCTGGCCGCCGGCCGTAAATTTATTTAAAATAGCGCCGGTCAGCCGGTCGATAGCAAATACAGAGCCGAGCGGTTCACCGGTTTCATTGCCGGTGCCGATAAACAGGTTAGCGCCGTCGATCAGGGCATAACCGAAAATGCGATAATCAACATTGGTGGTCCATTGTTTTTCCCCGGTATTTATATCAAAAGCCTGCAGAAAATGTTGATTGGAACTGCCCATGTATAACAAATTCTCATAAATAGTCGGTCCGCCAAGCAGCCACATATCGCCAGAATCATGGAACATCCAGTTTTTTGCGCCGGTTTCGGCATTGAGAGAATATAAAAAACAACTACGCCCCGCAAAATAAACATTTCCGTTTACAACCAGTGGATCTGTTTGAATAGCGTTTACCCAGTCATACGTTTTATCGGTCCGGGTATCATACTGCCAAAGTATATTGCCGGTGTTGATATCAAAAACATACAATACCCCGTCCCAATCGCCGAAAAAAATTCGATTTTCCTGAATAAAAGGAGTGGTTTCAATTGAAGATTTGCCCGCGGTTTGGCATTGAAAAACAACAGCGCCGGTCTTTACATTAAATCCATAGACCAAACCCTGCTCCGTACCGATATATGCAATACTATCGGCCAGCTGAGGTGAGGGCTGGTAATAATCCCACGCATCATTTTGATTAACTACACTACCTTCATACATGGTGTATTGCCATAAAAAATTACCGAATAAATCAAGAGCAATAAAAAGATTGCCACTGGTAAAGCAGACAATGTTTTCATAGATAGCCGCAGTGGTAAAAATCTGGTTGGCGGTGTCATAATGCCACACCTCGGCGCCGGTTTCGGCATTGACGGCATAAAATGTTTTATCCAGACTACCAATATAGATTATGCCGTTGTGAATACAAGGAGTTGCATAGATCGTTCCGTTAGTAGCAAATTTCCAGGCTATTACATCGCCAGCTTCGGCTAATACTTGAATCGATTCTGATTTCTCACCGGCGAATACAGCACTAGTCAGAAAAAGGACAAGCGCGATCAGAAAAAAATTTAAAAACTTCATAAAACCTCCAGAGTTATTTTTTAGTCTCTAAAACATACTCTCCAACTGTTGTCAATTTCCAGAAAGTATGTTACCTGCTTTGTTCGCGTTTTATCGTCCGGGTTTTTCAAAAAACCAAACGCGGTCATTTTTTTGCAGTATGATTACGAATAAAAAATAATTATTTCCCGCGCCAAAATCGTCCTGCTACATGCAAAAGAACCATTTTTTTGATAATTTTTCAAGTGTATAACTATCAACATAACAATGAACCCCAGGCGATAGATGACTTTGCTCTATCATTCATAAAACATTTTACATGAGTTGCTTTGAAATGCTGTTGCGCCTCCTACTCTTTGTTACCGGTTTTGCTATTAAAGTAAGCTTGTCAGGTTTAGTGCAAGTATATTTTCAGGTGTAATATGATACTAAACTTTTGTCGAGTTAGATCAGGCAGGTTAGAGTTATACCCAATTGTAACACAATTGTAAAAATTGTAAAAAAATGTAAATAAACCGTAATTTTCTAAAAAATAT
>CAYNSO010000218.1:0-2751 GCA_964399735.1 uncultured Cytophagia bacterium | reverse complement strand
ATGAAAATTCAGTATTGATTTTACCCCCCCCCATAAATAAAAAATCTGCGAAAAAGTTCATTTTTTTATTGACAATAATATGTAAATTGTTTACCTTTCTTTGGTAATTATTTCCTGTTTATACGCACCAAAACCATGTTTGTGGAAATGCTTTTAGGAAATATTTATTTTGTTAGCAGGGACTGAAGCTTATTTTATAATACTGTAATACATCGAAATAACGCAGGGAGAATTGGGCGGAATAATTTTTTATCAAAATATAAATTTTTTAATTGGGTTGAGAGTTTTTTACTATTCGTACCCACTTTATTTATGTAAAAGCAATTTGTTTATTTAAAAATTTTAAAAGTATTATATACTAAACTATATAGTGAAATGATCTTTAATACTACCTCGTTTGGTTAGATTTATTAACTTTTTTACAGTGCAAATTTTGCACAAGTACAAAAAAAATGCGGGGTATTTATGAACAATATTTTTACATATATGTAATATAAAATCATAATAATCAATGAATTGCATCAATTCATGATTTGGAAAATTATTAACTTATTTATGGCACGACTGTTGTATTTAACTATACAGAATTTGGGTAACATGTATTACGGTTAAAATTTTTATTTTCTGAAAGTTTTCTAATTTATAATTAATTGTGATATTCAGTATTTTTTATACGGGAGGCATAATGATACAGAATAAATCACCAAGCTAAGAGTTTATTGCTGGAAAAAAGAATAATTTATTTACCCTGTATGTATACAGTTTATAAAAGCATATTTTAAAAATTTTTAGAATCAATAAATTCTAACATTGAGGTATAAATAATGAGATCATTAACATTTATCATGCAATTATTGATTTGCTCTATTGTTGTCCTGTTTTTTGATATCTGTCTAGCCGCAGATACCATAGAAAGTGTGCAACAAGCGCTCGCCAATGCCACGCAAATAAAGAAAATTGATTTAGGTGAGAATGAACTATATCTTGTTGAAGCTAATGAAGAAATTGTTGTAACCGCTTCTCGATTAACCGGCAAAAAATCATACTATAACGTAACCTGTTATGATATGACAGGAACCGTGTTGTGGGAAAAACAAGCTTATCTTCTTGATAGAATTTTTCTAAGCAAAAGCGCTGATAAAATTTTACTGGCAAAACATGATGAAAACCAAGATGATTATGCAATATATACTTGTTATGATCGATTAGGCAATGAATTGTGGAACAAGAATGATATTCTTACTAAATACGCAATAAGTAATAATGGACAATATGGTATTACTATGGCTAATAATTTTAATGAAGGTAGAGGTGAATTTAAAGTTGTAGATATGGTAACAGGAACAGAAATTCCGGTCAATATTCCGCAGGATTATAGTTACTTTTACGCCACATTTTTAAACGATCATCAGGCGGTTATATTGCTTCAATACGAATATACATTAACCAATAAAGAACATGTGAAAATTTATGATCAAAAGATAAAGGAACTTTATAAAAAAGCGAGGGAAGATTCAAATTCAGACCACTATCAAATCGATATGAATGAGTATAGACGATTGAGCCAAGAACAGCAAAAAGGGATAGAAATAAAGCACAGACCAGTAGTATTTTTAATTTATGATATCGAGAGTCGCACCGTCTCTTTTAAAAAAGATATTATAACAAAAAATGGTACCTCACTCTGGTGCCTGCCGGGTTGGTATGGCAATACTAGTGTAAATCCGGCTGGAAATATTGTAGCTTTAAAGCTCGCTTTTGGTGAAATAACCCCGGTAAACAGACCTTTAGCTTTATTTGTTATTTCAATTCAAGGTCAGGAATTGTTATTTGATGTTACTACTGATCAAATTAAAAGTTTGAAATTTGTGAATAATGAAGAATTGTTAGTTAACCACGGTAGAGGAGCAAACCTTTTTAGTTTATTTAATATGGCTCAACATGAAAAAAAGTGGTTTTTTAATTTAAATGATGCACCAAGTGGCGCTATTAGAGATATAAATGTATTTGGAAACATGCTTTCAATTGCATGTTATTCATATATGAAATATGGTATTATGAATATTCAATTGGACTTGACATCAGGTGAAAAATTAGGCGAACCCCTCGGCAAGCATATTATGTATAAAACAATTAATAATAAAAGTTTCCTTGCTGATAAAGATGCAAAATCAATAACTTTTTATAATAATCAGGGGGTGCAAAATGAAAAATAGAAGCTCCCATATCCTGATTTTTATTTTATTATTTGCTTCTTTTGGATTTTCCTATCCTATTAGTCAGTGGCCTACTAATAGCGGTAATTGTAACATAAGTAATGTGTCATCCACCTTTGGGCCTCGTAATCTGGGAAGTGTGGAATGGTCAGAGAATAACTGGGAAGATAACAATAATAACAATCAATATAACTATGAT
This sequence comes from uncultured Cytophagia bacterium, assembly GCA_964399735.1. Classification (GTDB taxonomy): domain Bacteria; phylum Zhuqueibacterota; class Zhuqueibacteria; order Residuimicrobiales; family Krinioviventaceae; genus Fontivivens. The sequence goes on along the minus strand of CAYNSO010000218.1, from coordinate 336 downwards.
TTTCACAGGGGTATTGATATAATAATGGATGGTAATTTTTATGCAATTACGGATTGTTACATTAGTGAAATTAATGAGGAAGAAAATAGTATTTTACTAATTTCATTGTATACTGAAAATGGAGAAGGGAAATTTTTATACTGGCGTTATACTCATATTGAAAAAGCATCTTGGATAATAAATGATTATTATGGTCTTATTAGTAGAGGAACACTTCTCGGGAATATTGAAGATAAAGGCTCAAATACACATTTAGATATTAAATTTTATGATAATAAATCAGCTGGTTCATTTGCAACTGCATCACATCCATTACAATGTCTCGATTATTTTCCA
>CAYNSO010000217.1:0-2758 GCA_964399735.1 uncultured Cytophagia bacterium | reverse complement strand
TACGATACCCGCGACGACAATATCAATCCCCGCAGCGGCGCGTATTACCAGACCGGCATCCAGTCCGGCCGCAAGACCAACCTCGGCCCGGACGACCTCATCGCCGACCTGGAGCTGCGCAAAAAAGTGGATAACAAACGCCTGTCCCTCGATATAGAATTTTACACGCCGCTGTTCAAGCGCCAGGTGCTGGCGGTGTCCTTGCATGGGCGACAAATTCGCAGCAACGAAAAGTACATCCCGGTATCGGATCAGTACCGGCTGGGCGGGGCTCGCACCCTGCGCGGCTACCGCGAGGACCAGTTCCGCGGCAGCAGTCTTGGCTGGACCAACCTGGAGTACCGCTATATTTTAGGACGGCGCTCGCGGGTGTTTTTATTTACAGACACCGGCTATTTTTACAGCTTCACCCAATCCGGCACACAGGAGGAATACAAAATCGGCTACGGCCTCGGCTTCCGCCTGGAAACAGGCCTCGGCATTATGGGCATCGATTATGGTCTCGGCCTCGGCGAAGGCGACGGCCTGTTCAGCGGCAAGATTCATGTGGGGATTGTGAATGAGTTTTAGGGGATTTTTTGAGTAGGGTGGAATTTTATTCAACCGTTTCTCTTTAAATATCATTTTTACCTAAAAAAATCTTAACTACCTTTTTAAATAAATAATTTTTAACTTTTAATCGGAGTTTTTTTATTATTAGAATACAAAAACTACAAAGACTTATGATTGAATAAATTATAACTGGAATCCAATTTATTTTTTGTGAAGTTTCTGTAAAAACTGGATAAACGCTTGCTATTAAACCCCAACCCCCTAATATTAACAAGCAACAAGTGAATATAATAGAAATAATATTTGAAATCTGATTTGCTCTATATGTAAAAGTTATATCATATTCTTTATAAATATGTAAGTCTTTCCTTGTTTTTTCATGTGATATTTTTTCATTCTGATATTTTTTTTCTTCTTCTTTTCTAATAAATCCTTCCATTTCCTCTAAAATTTCAAACAGTAATTTATTAGTAAAATTAGCTGCGTCACCCAAAGTTTTATCTTCTAGCAAACTATGAGCGACTTGACTTGTTCGTAACATATAATAATCATTTTCAGTTATTTTTCCTTCAGACTTTAATTCATCAACTTTATGTATAAATATGCTTAATAACCTTGTATCTGGTTTTAAGGCAGCATAACACTGTGCAATTATTTGCCTATTATTTATATCCATTATTTTAGCTGGTGATTGGAGCCATAATATTGTACCAATAAAAACATCTGTTAGACATGCTGGTAAATAGAAACTATCGTTAGTTACTAATAATTCATAATTTTTAGCAGAATACGCTAATGCTCCATTTGTTGTTACAAAAACATGATTTGCATCTTTTATTACTCGAGGTTTAGATTTCCCTCGTAACTTATAAATAGCAGCTATCGAATCTACATCTTTATGAATAGTATATTCTTTTTCATATTCATCAAAATTTGAATTACTCTTATAAGTATCTATAATTATATCATATAATTTTAATTCATCAATGTTAAATAAAGTATCAATCGTTTGATCAGGTTTTTCAACAATTTTTTCTTTATCAATACCTATTTCTTGCAAATTGATTTTTAAATTATTAATATAACGTTGTACATCTAATTCATTTCTATTATTCTCTATAAAAAATCTAGTGATAGAATTGGCTTTAGATGGATCATAATAATTTGGATTTTTCACCCAGTTTATACTATCATATAAAATATGTTCTATTTCATCATAAGTATGTTTAAATAAATAAAATTTTGCTCCTTCTCTCCTTAATATATTGAAAAAATCTATATATATTTGTTTTCGTTCATCCCCTTCGAAGCCGAGAAATCTAAATATTAATTTTGTATCAAAGTATAAACATACATTTTTAAGTTTTCCCCGATATCTATCAAACTCTTTATAAAGGATAGAGTTAGCAATTAAATGACCAATAGAAGCTTTAACAATACATTGAAATTGCTCATCGTCTGATTCATAAGCATTCTTTATAAAACTATGTATTATAAATTTATCTTTTGTATTTGTAGAAACTTCTGGTAATAATGACTTTTCTTCTGAAGCAAAAATAATTTCCAAATCATATTCTTTTAAAAAACAAATTAATGCCTCCTCTGCAACAGTTTTCGACATTTCATAATTATGTCTGTCCTTTGCAAATTCAGTAATTTTAGTAATTAATTTTTCTTGATTTCTATGTTCACTTAAAGCTATTTTTGAAAATTCATATTTTTCAATTTCATTATATATCGGTTTATATTGCCCTGAAATCTTTTGAATAATTTTTCTTTTTTTACATCTTGTTAAGATCGTTACCATTGGATGATAATCAATATATAATCCATATTCATCACAAAAATCCTTCGATATATCAGTTACATTTATTAATGAATATTGTTTTTTAAAAATTAAAGTTGCAATAAAAGGTACAAAAGTTTCAATATAATCGCCTCTTCCAGAACTATAATTAGCATAAAGTAAAGAAAGACTACAAATAGTGTTTTTATACATAAAGTTACCTCATTCAATGAAACTTTTCGCATCAAGCTGCGAGGTATCCAAGTTACACATTTTTATAATCGAAGTAAACTTCGGGGAATTAAACCCGAAGAGATTAAAAATCCCTCACCACCCGGGGCCATGTCGTTCCGTTTTCCCAATTATTATTTACACAATTTCGCAAAAACATGCAAGAAATATTTTTGTTTTTTCCCGGAA
>CAYNSO010000216.1:0-2828 GCA_964399735.1 uncultured Cytophagia bacterium | reverse complement strand
TAGAACTCCAGGCATTTGTCCGCCGGATATTGGGCGATATAGTTGCTCCGGATTGAACTGTGATTGTGCCGGTTGTAGTAACAACTTTGTATCCATTTAAATTAAGTGTGGAGCCTGCTGTTAAATTAAATGTTACGCCCGATGGTACAGTTGTACTTGTTGTTAATGTGTTTGAAGTAACTGCAGTATTAACAATCCAACCAGAAGAGGCTACACTCATAATTTGATGTAAATTTGTTGCAGACGGGAAAAAGCCTTTATAATCGGAACCAGACATAGCATAATAAGAGTAACCTGACACTGTACCATTTTTAATTATTTTTCCGGTTGTATTACACTTGATATAATAACCATCAAGATTTAAAGAGACACCTGAATTTATGTTCAACGTAACACCAGATGGAATAGTAATATTATTTGCTAAAGTTATATTACCGGACGTGATATGTATTTCTTGTCCACTTTTTGCTTTACTTGCTGCATCAGCTAAATTGTCAAAATCATAAGGGATTTTGATTTTCCTATAAAGAAAACGAATTCCATTTCTGTCATCTGGGTCTAATGTCCTTTTTTCTATTTCTTCTGGTTCTGTAGCATAATACATAGTCTTATCACTATCTGCCGCAGCATCCAAATCTAATAACCGCAGCCAATGACCAATTTCATGTGTAGCTACATTTCGAACGTCAAAACAATTATAGCCAGGCGGGTTTGTTGTACTCCAGCTTAAAGTAGATTCAAAAACAACATCGTTTTCGGTAATTGGCTCTAGATCATAATGAAAAGTTGCTGCAACTGCACCTTGCGCATAACCCCAAGACAAAACGTTGGCGTTATCGTCAGCTCTTGTCCAAGGGGTAGTACCTGTATAATCAAAGGTAATCCATGAGTGGACGGTAGCTTGCCAACAATCAAAGGCTGCTTCTATTGCATCCTCTGCACCAACGGGTGCTCCAGATGTATTTATTTTATATTTCACCGGCATATTTGAATGCAGCCATCTGTTATTTTCACTATAAATATCATAAGAAAACAACATTGAAAATGATAATAAAAGAGTAAATGCAATAATTGATATTTTCTTCATTGTTTATTCCTCCCTGATGGTTTCAATGAATGTAACTTTGAATTTCTTCAACAAATTGATCTAATTGAATATTATTTTCTTTTAGGGTATTGTCTTGTATTGTAAATTTCCCCTGTTTCCAGCCAGTTACACGGGAGTAATTTTTAATCTCCGGTTCAAGGAACAGTAATACCTTTTCACCAACATTAAACTCCGCCACCCCGTCTACCAGCATCATCTTGGAGCCAATGGTTCCTCCCGGTAATAATAAAGTCACTTTTGTTAATTTTTCCCCTTTAATGGAGTTCTCATTTATAATAGTAACAATTGTTACTATCATTTTTAACTCTTCATTATACTCACAGATTATTTTATCAACATTACCAATGACAATTAAATTGGATCTGGCCGTTAGTTTTTTAGTATCCATTTTTTCAAGTATAGTTGCAAATGAAGAATTGCCCACTAAAATTAAAAAAAGTACAATTGAAATAAAATTAATTTTTTTCATGTTTTACCCTTTCCATTTTATTAATAAAAATAATATTATTTTTATCATAATAACCATGATTGATTATTCTGATTGTGTCATGAACTAATAGTTGGTATACTTGAAATAATGTACGTTTTTTTGTAGTATTGAAAGAAATTTCTTTCCCACTGGTGATACAATAGGGTTTATTTTGAATTTTGATAAATAGTGTACCATCGCTTGTAACATTGGTTACTTGAATTGTTTGATTATTATAATTATTAAAACAAATAATATTAATTGAATCAGGAATATTAGATACAGGAGATATATCGCCACTTGTACCCAGCCAATCATTATAAAGGGTCATTTCCTGGAATAGTAATATTCTACCCCAATTCCCACTTATCACATCTTCATTTTGGGTTCGTAATATATTAATATTATTAGAATTGGTTTCAAAATTATAGAAAGGAAAACCAATCGTTACATATATACAAGTATCACCAATGCAAGTGACATTATAATCATGTTTAATTTCTACTATTTGTATTTTTCCTTCCGGAAGTTCTCCATAAGGTGGTTGATAACCGGTAATCACCTCTTGGGATTTTTCACAGTTGAAAAAACAACCAATAGTAAAAATAATAATAAAGAGTACTTTTTTCATAGCATACCTCAGAATTCATTAACTATGGATTAGTGACAAATTCGATTCTATAAAACTTTTTTATACTATATTGTTACTCGCCCCGAGAGATGTTTTCTCGGGGCGAGTTCAAATATTAATTGTATATAAAGAATCTTGTTTATTTTGATAAAACATGACCATCACCATTAAGATTTTAAAATGAGAATGTAAATTGTTTCATCAGCATTTTGTTAAAATCATTTTATTAATGAATTACTAAAAATTCCGCCCCGGGCCCCAAAATCAGTCCGTGTCGGCGTATTACAATATAAACCCACAATAATATATTATATACAATCGCCCGTCACACATAATCAATACTCCCGTTTGGCTGGCACATCGTCCCAAGGTAAAAGTTGTGCAGGAGTATCTTTTCTATTATAATATATTATCGTAAAAAAAGCAAGCAAAATTTTTTATTTCGTGTTTTTTTTTTTTTGGATAAAAATTTGTCGTAAATAGCACAAATTTTTACAGTTATAAGGGTTTGTTTGCTTGATAAGAAAGGATCAGTCTTTACTTTTTATGTTGCATATCACGCTAAAATCTGCCGCCTGGTGCAGGAAAAAGCTGGTCTTGCCTGTCCGGGCAAAGCATTC
>CAYNSO010000215.1:0-2881 GCA_964399735.1 uncultured Cytophagia bacterium | reverse complement strand
TTTGCACCATGGCGTTGCCGAGCACATCATCGCGCGAGGCGGCGGCTACCTGCACAGAGAGATCGCCCTGGGCAATATGTTGTGCGGCCAGAGCTTTGTCGCGCAGGGAGGCGATCATACGACCGAAAGCCTGAATCATCTGCCCGATTTCATCGTCCCGTTTTGCTGTAACGGCAACGTTAATATCGCCGGCGGCCAGTTTATCGGCGACCTCTACAGCATTACCCAGAGGTTTGAGACGGTTGGCGAGGAATAACGTAATGAAGACACCGAAAACCAGCAGCAGAATAATACCGGTTGAAAGATTTATTCGCAGCATTCTATTGGCGTCTTCATTTATATCCGATACGAAAATTGTCGACGCAACCCAAAATCCATATTCTTTATTTATAACAGCGGTGAGTAATTTCCCTTTACCTTCCCAATCGTAGCGGATGACCTCTTCATTTTGTGCGGCCATCATTTGCTTGCCCCAGTCATAGTCGTTAACGTCCAGGGTCATGATATTTTTTTCATCGGGATGTGCAAAGGCAAGCCCTTTTTTATTGGTAATAAATGCATACCCGGTCTTGCCCATTAACAGATCAGTTACAAGTATTTTTGTTAAAGCGCTAACATCAAAGGGCAAGCCCATTGTACCAATGATTTGATTATTATCCCGTATGGGCACAGTAACCAGCATAACGATCATATCGCGCACCGGCGCTTTTTGCGGTTGGCCAACATGAATCTGACCGGCTACATTTTTTGTGACATTTTCTGCAAAGCCCTTGTCGCGATAGCGCAAACCAATTGTACCAACACCTGCATCGGCCAGAATTTCCGGATCGGCGCCGGCTGTAGCAATAAAGACATTTTCATAAATTTTTTGTTCATTATAGAAATGACTAATAAAATCGGTTGCCGCAGTAAAATCATTGTTTACAAGCGCGTCAATGACAACCTGACTGTTGGCCAGAAATTGTACATTTTTTTTCTGATCCTCTATAAATCTTGCCAGTTGCCTTTCAATATCGTGGTTAAAATTTTGCAACTGGTTGATATAAGCTTTTTCAACCGCATTATATGCTGACTCGTAAGAAATAAAACCGGTAATGGCTATAAGTACTATGATGATAGCAATGACAATAATTGTTATCAGTGTTTTGAGGCTTTTTAGTGCGTTTTTCATTTTTTTGCTCCCGCAAATAATATAATATTCAAAATTTAATATTCTTTATGCTGGCAGTAATTCAGAATTTGTTTGTTCTGTCACATTGACCAGGGTAGAGAGTTCATCTTTGCTGATGATCCTGTCAATATTTAACAAAATTTTTACATTTTTTTGCGTCTTGTCGATGCCGAGAATATATTCCGTATCTATCCTGGCGCCCATGTAGGGTGTATCTTCGATATTTTCTGAATGGATATAGACAACTTCTGAAACATTGTCAACGACAATGCCCATAGCAATGTTATTCGCCTGGATTTCAATGATCGCTTTATCCTCATTGTCTTTTTCATATTTTAACCCGAATTTCTCCCTCAGGTCCATAATCGGCAGTATTCGGCCGCGCAGATTGATCAACCCTGATATCCAGGGTGGTGTATGCGGAATGATTGTCGGGTCGATATACCTGAATATTTCTACCACTTTGAGTATTTCGATAGCATATTCCACTCCCCCCAGGTAAAAAGTTAAATATTTTCCCCCATAATGAAAATCTTTGTTGGGTTGGGAAGTTTTTGTCATTTTTTTTCCTCGCTTTTCAAGTGGTTAGTCGTTTAGTGGTATTTCTGTTTTGTATGTTTAAATATTATCTATCTTTAAGGTCGTAATTGATATTGCCAACCGATACTAGTAAAAAATTATAAACAGGTAAAAATAAATAACACTTTTTTAGCTACAAATTGTTAGCCTGGTTGTAAATAAGATGATTAATAACAGGAATGACGTTTGTATACCATATTGTACACAAGCACGTAAGAAGCAGACAACCATGTACAAGAGAGAACTGGAGGAATGGAAATTATAATTGGTAGTGGGTGAATCAGTTTTCTTAATATAGATATACATGTGTGTTTCTTGCATTTTTTATCAATAATCAACTTTTTTATTGCATTTTTACCTGATTTAGAATGATGCTTTTATTTTCTTTTTTATTGAAATAATTATGCAATTCTTGTACCAATACATTGTAAAATTATATCATTAAAGAGACACGGAATGCTTGTATTGTATTTGTCCGGGGAGTTAGTAGATTATTTGTTGTGTCTGATTATATAATTTGATTGTTGCCCTGGAATGAAATAAAAAGTTTTTATATCATACAGTTCGATTTGCAAATTGTTTACGGATATTAGATGTTGTTATATCCTGTTTGCCGCACTGTTTTTCCCTGCTAACCAGGTCAGCTAAAAGTCCCCGGAACCGGGAACGATCCGATTCCGGGGAGAGTTGCAGGGGAGTAAGAGTTAAAAGCTTTTCAAAGTTTTTGAATCATTCAAATCGTCATCATCAAAGGGGATCACCTGTTTGGGGTCGAGCGGTTTTCCTGAAGCTTGAAAGGACTGCTTTTTCGCAGCTTTGGCAACGGGTTTAGCATCCATGCGAAATTGTTTTTGCTGCACAGCATTTCCGCCGGCTTTTTTATTGGTCAGTTTGAAAGCGGCTACCAGGCTGTTGAGTTCCACCGCCTGACTGGATAATTCTTCGGCGGTGCTGGCCGATTCTTCAGAGCTGGCGGCGTTTTGCCCAATTCTTTAGTTTGTATGATTTATTAGATTATTAACTCTAATAATACAGAGAATTTGTCCTCATTTCGAGATATTATTTCAATCTATCACAAATAATTTGACATCAGGATTTTTATTAATTATATTAGAATGATTGCAAAATTAT
>CAYNSO010000214.1:0-2940 GCA_964399735.1 uncultured Cytophagia bacterium | reverse complement strand
GCTGTTGTTGTGCAGGTAAATAAAATTATAACCAGCACAAACCGGGAGAAAAAACGTTTTGTTTGCATAGTGTACCCCATTATTCATGTTCAATGAATTATGAAAATGATACTCCTGAAAAAATTTTTTCAGGAATCGCCCGTGACAAGAAATATAATAGATTAGTAATAAAAAGCAAGAAGATTTTGTATTAAAAGGGAAAAATTTTTACTATTTGAAGAGTAATATTCCCAACAAGGAGAGATACCCGGACCGGACAAGAGTATAACTGCCCTTGTCCGGCTTGGGGAAAAATTATAAGGAAATTTATTTGGCGCTGAATTTCATGATCGTAACTGTGGAATAGGTTTTTCCAGGCTCCAGTACTGTGGAGGGGAAATCTGGTTTATTGGGGGAATCAGGATAATGTTGGGTTTCCAGGCACAGGAAGCTGCGTTTTTGATAAGTGTTTCCATATTTGCCTTTGCTGGTTCCATCCAGAAAGTTACCGGAATAGAACTGGATTGCGGGTTCGGTGGTCCAAATTTCCATCATGCGGCCGGTTTCCGGTTCGTACAGAGTTGCTGCCAGAGTGGTATCGGCTTTGCCTTTGTTCAGCACAAAATTATGGTCATAGCCGCCGCCGTAAAGCATTTGTTGATCCTGGCTGTCGATATCCTGGCCGATTGGTTTGGCGGTAGTAAAATCGAACGGGGTGCCTTTAACGCTGGTCAGTTCGCCGGTGGGGATCAATCCGGCGTCAACCGGGGTGGTATAATCGGCATTGATCATCAGTTCATGGCCGAGAATGTCGCCGGAATTTTTGAGATTATAATAGGCGTGGTTGGTCAGGTTAATGACGGTTTTTTTATCAGTAGTGGCGGAATATTCAATTTTTAAACCATTGTCGGCTGTTAAAGAATAGGTAACAACCGCCGTCAAATTGCCGGGATAGCCTTCTTCGCCGTCTTTGCTGAGATAGGTCAACTGTAATGCCGGCCCATCCGGGGTTTCGATAACTTTGCCTTCCCATACAACTTTATCAAAGCCAACAAATCCGCCATGTAACTGGTTTTTTCCGTCATTAACAGTAAGCTGATATTCTATGCCGTCAAGGGAAAATTTACCATTACCAATACGGTTGCCGTAACGACCGACAATAGCGCCAAAGAAAGCGCGATTGTTTTCGTATACCTGTAAACTATCGTATCCTGTGATGATATCCTCAATTTTTCCGTTTTTATCCGGGGTTTTCAGCGCTACCAGCGAAGCGCCGTAGGTCATGATCTGCGCTTCCAAGCCTTTGCCGTTGACCAGGGTATACAGGGTCACCGGTTTGCCATCCGTTGTAGTGCCGAACATTTTACTGGTGATTGTGTTTAATCCTTTGTTTGCAGGCGCACAGCAAGCAATCAGACAAAAAGCTACAGCTACAACCATAAACAGAAAACGATAGTCCATTTTTACCTCCTTGAAAGTGTTATATATTGTCTTTGCTTAAAGTAATTTTGCTCTTGTTATTATGTATGGTTTTAAAAATAATATACAGACTATTTTTACATAATTCAATTATTAATTGAATTGTTTCGAAAAAAAGATTGGATTGATATGCCGGATATATGAAATAAAAAACCGGCGCGGGTTTAGAACCTTGCCGGTTTAATCATTTTAAAAGAATTTGGTTACTGAAACAGACTGGCCGAATACTCTTCCCGGGCCGGTAATTTAACCTCGCTCCAGACCTCCCGGCCCTCCCAACTCGTCCCAGGGCTCCGGCTTGGGACGCAAAGCGCCAGCCACCAGCTGAGAGAGGGAAAAATTAATTTACGCGGCTTTTCCGGTTTCCCGGCAGAGCCGGTCGGTCATAGTTCCGGGCCGGAGACCCGGAACCAGGTATACTTTTCACATAACGTCCGCCTTTTGCGCTCTGGTACAAGCCAGTGTTAGCTCGATTATTCTTTTGTACTATATCTGTTGAGCCTTTACATTCTCGTTTTTGTTCTTTTCTCAAAAGATTGAGCATGTATGTTGGTGAATCTATTGTGCGATGTCTCCAGCAGTTTGTATCGTCACTGAGACGCCGCATCATTGTTTCTCTTATGGAACCTGTGGTAAAGATGCCATTAAAGCAAAAAAATACCTGTCTTCGTGCGTCTGGTATAATTTATACCACGCTTCAAGGGTCTCTGGGGAAAAGACCTTGAGCTTGTCCAAAATCGTATAGGCAAAATCAAGCGGCGCAATCCCTGATGCGGTAATCAGATCCCCGTCAATGATTGCCGGTTCGTGGCGATAGAATGACTCTCCTTTATAAGTTGGACAGATTGCTTTGAGATAGTCAAGATTATTACTGGTGTGTTGACGATTGTTTAGAAACCCGTGTGCTGCCAAGCCGAACGTTGCCCCACAAATCGCAGCAACAGGAATGTGCGCCTGTAAAAATTCGCTCACACAGCTAAAAACGGGAGCATGGAGCGGTTCTAACCAGGTATCGCCCCCAGGTAAGATCAATACACCAGCCTCATGAGTCGTCAATTGGTTAATAGTCAAATCCGGGAGTATTTTTACGCCACCCATTGTCGTAATTGGTTCCTGTGTTAAACTAACGGTCTTGACCTCATATTTCAACGTTTTATCCTTAAAATACCGACCTGAATGGAGTTCTGCTATAATATAACCTGGTTCCCAATCTGCCATCGTATCAAATACATAAAGATATGCAATCTTTTTCATTTTTTTCCTTTCTTCGCAGGTTTAAACAACGTAATATTCTCTTATAGATATACTAGAGTTAACATAATATTATCTTTCAATTGTTCCTAATCTTTTTTCTTCATATAGAAAAAATTTTTTGTTTTGTAAGAAAAAAATTAATTTTTTTTTATATAAGTCAATTTGGTGGAACAATAATACCATCTTCTAATCCCAGCGAATTTATCTACCTCGCTCCAGGCCTCCCGG
>CAYNSO010000213.1:0-2989 GCA_964399735.1 uncultured Cytophagia bacterium | reverse complement strand
TAAAAATGGGATATCGATAATTTTTCCTGGTCTGATAATGGTAAAAAATCCCGGAGCGATTTCATGTTTATAGCAATTTGTCTGAAGGCCTCACATACGACTCCGGCCGGAGTCGAATTCTAAAGGTGCGCATTCATTTCTAGAAACGTTTGACTCCTCCGGAGTCGGGTCTGGTTTTTGCAGTACAATAAACCCAGGCCGGAGCCTGGAAGAATATTACCGGCGCAGGCAGGAGCCTGCGCCGAACGAGGTATATCTTTGCTAAAGATACCTTTTTTCGGTGATTATCGCAAAAATCCTATCTTGTAATTTTCAATAAACAGGTTGATTTATTTACACATGCATAGAAGTATGGTAAAATCAACATGAAATTTCATATAACATCCAAAATAGGGTGCCAAAATAGCAAAAAAGGGTCGGACCAAGATAACATATTTATTTTCAATTACTAAATTACGTTTTTTGGTCGATTTTTGATCTTAGAAATGTGTTTTTTTTAGGGTAAAAACAGCATTCTAATCCAATTCAGAAAGAAGACCTATAGCGAGAAATATATTGGCGTATTGTTTTTGGGATTACAAATTGATTTTTCAATATTCTATTATAGTCCGGCTCCAATTAAAATAATTTTAATATATTAGTTAGTAGAAAAGGAGATGTTTATGGGTATTTTTAATAGTTTAAAACTGCGAAAAATTAAAAAATTCGAACTTCTTCAAAACGCAGAAGGTATTATCAAATTACTCCCTCGTATCGATGATTATTTCGTAAAGGAAGCAGCAATACAAGCATTAGGGCGCATTGGCAATGATAAGGCTATAGATGAATTAATAAAACGGTTTGAAGCTTTTGATCATTATTTTAAAAAGGACTATATCAATGCTTTAGCATTATCAAATAATCCCAAAGCCTTTAGCTATTTAAAACAAACGTATTTGTTTGAAGTAAACCATAGAGGTCTCTATACTTCAGAATTGTCAGAAATTGGAGATTATATTAAACAAATCCTTTTGAAAACAGGTGATGTTGATTTGCTAATGGAAGAGATTCTGAATCAGAACAAATATTTTGATTATTTTTACAAAACCATTAAAAACATTCCGCACGATCATTTTGCTTTTCTTTCTGATAGCATTAACAAATACATCACTGATAGTGAACAATTACTAAATATTTTGTCAGAATCTAGAGTACATGCGTTTTGTAAAGAAGCATTGAAAAAAATTAAGGATATAAATAAACTACCTGATAAAACTTTAAAGAGCATTATCGGTAATAAAGCCATTGCAAAAGATATCCTTCCATGTTTAATCGATAAACAAATAATCTTTGAATTTTTGGCTGGTTTGAAGTATACTCAAAAAACTGATGAAATAATCTCAGTGGCTAACTCAAATTATTTGTTGTTTGATGATTTGTTAACTGAAATCCGCAGCTTCGGCGGGACTGTTAAATATAACACAGGAACAGTAGTTTGTCCCGATTGCGGGGGCAAAGGAGAATATACCTATACAAAACACAATGATTTTTTAGATGAGCATATTGATAAAACAGAAACATGTAAAAGGTGCAATGGAAGCCGGAAAATTTCAATAGATATCTATCAGGTTTTGTTCAATGACAAGACTTTGGAGCTTAAGGTATACAGGAATAATAATAGAATCAATTTGATAGTTTAGATGCTGCTTTTCGATATTGAATTGGTAATTAAAAAATAAAAAGCTGAAAACATTAGTAATTGGTGACATTCACGGTTGTTATCAGGAAATGAAAGAACTTATTGATAAGGTTGGATTGACTGGTAATGATCGAATTATTGCCTTAGGAGATATTATTGACAGGGGGCCCGATTCGATGTCGGTAGTCAATTATTTTATGTCTCAAAGCAATACTCATTGTGTCCTTGGTAATCATGAAGAAAAACATATTCAGATTTTTCATAATAATGGAAGACCTGCGCCTTCCCAGGAAAAATTCAGAGAGCAGGTCTCCCCTGAACATTATTCAAATATTGTCAAATATTTCAAGAGTTTACAGACCTACATACAACTTCCAGATGCTTTATTGATACACGGTTTTTTAGAGCCTGGCATCAAGGTCGAAAATCAGAATAAGAATGTACTCATTGGCACTATGTCTGGTGATATCTATATGAAAAAAAAATATTCAAAACCGTGGTATGAATACGCCCATGGAGAGAAACCAGTTATAGCTGGTCATCATGATTATTCAGGGGAAGGAAAACCTTTAATAATTAATGATAAAGTCTTTTTAATTGATACTGCCTGTTGTTACGGCAAAAATCTAACCGCCTTATTAATACCTGAATTTAAGTTTTTTACAATAAAAAGTCATAAAAACTATTGGGGAATATCGATGCAGAATAATAAAAAAAGCAGGTTAAAACATGATGAGGATGTAAATTGAAAGTGTTTTTGTAATTATGCGGGGTCGGGGCAAGGTAATTAAAGAGAAATTAGTAACATATTTGGTATTTTGCACTGTTTTTTTTGCCATAGAAGACTATTTTTTATGGTAAAAACAGCATTTCAGACCTATTCAGAAAGAAAACTTATTGCGAGAAATTCATTGGTGTATTGTTTTAGGTCTGGAAACAATGCGCTAAGCATTATGAAGGATTGTTTTTGATTTTAAATTCAATTTATCAATTATTTATTTTGGTCTGATGCCGCAAAAAATCCCGGAGGGATTTCATGTTTATAGCAATATGTTTGAAGGCCTCATATACGACTCCGGCCGGAGTCGAATCCTGCAAGGGAACATTCATTTCTATAAACAGATGACTCCTCTGGAGTCAGAGGTGAGTTATGCCAGGACAATGAACCCAGACCGGAGCCTGGAAAGATAGTGACGACGCAGGCAGGAGCCTACGCCGAACGGGGAAAAACATAAAAGAAAAATTTTTCAATTTAATTGAAAGCTTTTGATGATTTGATTCAGCACTTTATCAGAGTATGTCGCATTCAAT
>CAYNSO010000212.1:0-2999 GCA_964399735.1 uncultured Cytophagia bacterium | reverse complement strand
TGTTTTTCATGTATAATATGTGCTTTAAGATTCTTGTGCTGGTTTTGACAATTGCTATTTTTTAAGGGGAGGAATATTATACAATCAAAACTACAATCATTAGAGTAAACCGGAATGGCAATTTGGATAAAGCAGTGCAGTTATTACTTTTATAAAAAAAACAATCCAGCCATCTATGGCTGGCAAACTGCAAAATTACAGAAATTATAAAAATCGCGTACAATCGAAATACATTTTTTTGTATAATGAGATTCTCAACTGGAGAGTATTATGGAAAAAGAATGGTTAAAAATTAAGAACAATTTTGAAATACTTGATGTAAGGACTTTGAAAGGAAATTTTTTGCAAGCAATCATTACAAAAGCAAAAAAAATTCAAAAAGGAAATGGAATAACAATAATTCAAAATTTTGAACCTGTTCCATTATATAATGTAATGAGTAATTTGGGATACGAATATGTAACAGAAAAAAATAATGATATTGATTATTTTTGCTACTTTTACAGAAAGGAAGAAATTGAAAATGTTGATAAAGAACTTCCACTTAAACCCATTGTTATGCCTAGATATGCTGATATTGACCCTAAAATCGCTGATTTAGTGGTTAATTTTTGGGATAACATTTGGAATAAAGAAAAACCTTCAATTGATCAAAAATACAAATTTTTAATTTCGATGGCGAATGCAGTCGGATCCGGCAGAATACGACAAGCGACCAGAGAGCTTATCAAAGCTTATTTTTTAGGTGTTACTGTTGAACAGTTGGAGGAATTGTTTGCATTAATTATATGGAACCAGGGAATAGGACATTTCTCTTCCGAATTAGTGCAATCATCTCTTTTCAAGACTTTTCTTGTAATTAAGGATCTAGAAAAAAAAGGTAAAGAACGTAACGAAATTATGATTATACTAAACGATAAATTTGGTGAAAAAAACCCGGAAATGGGTTTTCACAATTAACAATAAGGAGCTTGCAAAGAATATGTTTTGTAATCAATGTCAGGAAACAGCTAAAAATATTGGCTGTACAATCAAAGGAGTATGCGGTAAAACAGAAGAAACCTCCAATATTCAGGATTTACTGATTTATGCTTGTCAAGGGCTATCTTATTTGACGATTGAAGCCAGGAAACAAGGAATTAATGTAAATAATGCAAGTAAACATATTACTAATTGCTTGTTTATGACTATCACTAATGCAAACTTTGATAACAAATCGTTACAACAGGCGCTCAAGGACTGCATTTCTTTTCGTGATGATTTGAAATCAAAAATAAAAATTACTGATGATCATCCATCTATCGCCTTGACGGTTAATACCGAATCTGATATTCTGGAAAAGGCAAAAGATGTGGGAACCTTAACCTACGACAGCAATGAAGATATTCGCGGTTTGAAGCAATACGTTTTGTTTGGAATCAAAGGAATGGCGGCTTATGCCGAGCATGCTTTTAATCTTGGCTATGAAGATGATGATATCTTTAAATTCATGGAAGAAAGCCTTGTCATGATCAGCAAACCAATCAAGTTAAATGACGCTTTGAACTGGGTGGTTCGCACGGGTGAATATGGTGTAAAGGTGATGGCGCTTTTGGATAAAGCAAATACAAAAACATTTGGAAATCCTGAAATTACCAAGGTTAACATAGGTGTAAGAAAAAATCCGGGTATTTTGATCAGTGGACACGATTTAAAGGATTTGGAGCAACTGCTTATTCAGACAGAGGGCAAGGGTATTGATGTTTACACCCACTCTGAAATGCTTCCTGCCAATGCTTATCCGAACCTGAAAAAATATAAACATCTCGCAGGCAATTACGGCAACGCTTGGCACAGACAGCTTGAGGAATTTGAAAGTTTCAATGGACCGATTTTATTTACTACAAACTGTCTGGTTCCCCCACGCAAAACAACAACCTACAATGATAGAGTTTTTACAACTGGCGCCACAGGTATGCCGGAATGGAAAAGAATAGATAAAAAATTGTCAAACGGCCATAAGGATTTTACAGAAATCATCGAACTTGCAAAGACATGCCCCCCACCTAAAGAAATTGAAAGTGGTGAAATAACCATTGGTTTTGCCCATAATCAGGTTATTGCACTTGCTGATAAAATAATTGAGGCAGTCAATTCCGGAGCTATAAAAAAATTTGTTGTCATGTCAGGTTGCGATGCCCGTCAGAAAACACGTGAATACTATACTGAATTTGCCCGGCAATCACCCAAAAATACTGTAATTCTCACGTCTGGTTGTGCCAAATACCGTTATAATAAATTGAACCTGGGTAGTATTAATGGTATTCCGAGAGTTCTGGATGCCGGACAATGTAATGACAGTTATTCCTGGGCTTTCGTAGCGCTTGAATTGAAAAAAATTCTAAATATGGATGATATTAACAAGCTACCAATAGTGTACAATATTGCATGGTATGAACAAAAAGCTGTTATCGTTCATCTTGCATTATTGTACCTTGGAATAAAAAATACTCATATTGGTCCAACACTGCCCGCATGGTTAACTCCAAATGTATTAAGGATGGTTCAGGACATGTTTAATGTTCAGACTATAAAAACAGTTGAGGAAGATATGAAAATATTTGATTTTGCCTAAAGAAGCTGGTACTGTTTGTGGTCAATGGCAGGATGATATTAGAAATTTCTGGACAAGTTAAATAATAAATAGTATTAATCAATCAAAAATGCGACATCCGTGCCGCATTTTACACAACAACGGCTGTATGGTTGCACTTTACTTCATCCAAATTATTGCTCCACAGCAAACTGCAAAACTTTATATAGCCGCAAACGTTATGTGCGATAAATGTATGCCAATTCCCCCCATCTGTACTTTTTATATTATGATTATTTTTAGTTTTAAGGTTTTACATATCGCCGCTTAAAAGATGGGGTATCTGTATTACCATAAATTTCAAATACCCTGCTCCGGCGAGGTAAGTTCAAATCCGGCAAATCACCGAAAAAACCCCATCCTGCCA
>CAYNSO010000211.1:0-3013 GCA_964399735.1 uncultured Cytophagia bacterium | reverse complement strand
ACAAACGAATAATTTAATAAAATTAAATCAAGATTGCAAGCAAAACAATTACATAATTTTGTTAATTTAGATCACAATAAAATTTAAACTTATTATAGTTTATTGCTCTTTGTTAAAGCAAGGGAGGATTTTTTTTAAACCATTCAAAAATTTTCCATTCCGGTAAATTTTGATACTTTTTTTCGATTATTTCTTCTTGAGAAATACCATGAAAAAACATCCAATACATGATTTCCCAACTAATTACTCCAAGGAAAAACTGACCTTGCTCAATATCGGTAGCATCAAACAATAAATCGAATATTTTTTCATTATTATTATTATATGCCGCAGAACGCCAGATAAATTTTGGCATTGTTTTTAATAATAGTTCTTTTTTTAACACGTTGTTTAGTTGCGAGTTATATATTTCCTCTTTCAATTTTTCAACTGTAATTAAATATATTTCCCACTCTAAAGTTTCATTAGTGGGTAAAAAATCATCATATAAAAAAGATTCAATTGCTGCATTAAATCTGATTGTTGCATCTTGAATTACTGCTAAAGGTAAACGAATTTTTTTATATAAAGGAATAAGTAACGTATGAGGAATTGCTCTTTTGGAACCATATTCTCCATCCTTGTTTTGCCAAGAAATACTTAAAGAATCATATATATTTTGATTATGTCCATTAATTTTAATTTTTATTCCGTCAAATTCCATTCTGGCAAATGGCCCAACTTGATCATCATGAACAAATAATTTTGATATACTTGCAGCTCTGGATTTAAAAAAATAATCACCAACTTTGACGGTTTTAGCTTCATTTGTACGAAAGCCAGTTATTGCAATAGCATGTTTTCCTTTATAATCACCACATTTCAATTTTTTTAAATCCCCAATTTTTAAATTTTGAATTATTTCAATGACAAATATTATTGGTATGTTAGCTTTCAAATAAGCGTACACATAAGAAGTTAAAAGAAATTCATTCATTTTTACATTTACATTATAAGAAACCAAGCCCACATTAATAATAGCTTGAACCATCTGTTCAATACACAAACCTTGATTTGGTAAAGCTCGATAAATAGTTAAATATTTTTTTGTAGCAGAGGAAGTAATTTCCACTGGGGAAGGAATTGGATGTTGAAATAACATACCGGTACTTTGAAATACTGACCATAAAGCACTAGTTGCACAGGCTGATGCCACTTTATCTTGTTCTTGTAATGCTAAAGTATTAACAACTAAAGAAATCCCAAATAAATTCACATTATACATTCTTTTAATAGGATAGCTCCTTCCATCCTCTTCTTTATAAGTTTTTAAACAAGTCCTTCCTATTGTGGTTTCAGGAATTGGTTTTAAAATAATAAAACCTAAGTATTCTTTAATAATTCTTTGAACTATTGCTTCTTCATGGTTCAAAATCAATATTTCTTCAAAGTCATCATTAGAAATTTCAGATTTAAAAAAATGTAGTCTTTTACATTTTTTACCATAATCATTAAAGCAACGAACATAATATGCAGCATAATCCTCAAGATAATCCTTATCAATATATTCTTTTTCGATGATTATAGTGTGAGCATCTAATTTATCAAAATATTCTTGAAAATATTTAATATGATTTTTAGATTTTACAAAAGCTCTGTTCGAAAAAGGATTTTCCAGAAAAATTTCTATTAAATTATCAATACTGTAAGAACGTATTTCGTAAGGAAAATTTGAAGACAAAGTTACCCCTCACACAAAATTAAAGATTAACTATCTCTTTCATTGTTTCCATGCTAACCTGTCGGTTTTTTTGTAATTGATCAGTAAATTTTTTTGCTGCATTTAAATTAGCACTAAGTTTTTTACTTCCTTTAGAAGAATTTAACCATTTTCGTGCTTCTTGGATCTTTTCTTCATATTTTTTTATAGAAGTATTTTTTTCATTTTTCATTTTCAGACCTTTATATTAAAACACTATAGGTTTTTTCTTGAATAATGTAGTATACACTACAACATTTTAACACTTCCAATGTGTAAATTTTTAACACTTGGTTTTTATTGAGGTTAAATAAACTTTCATTTGAAACTATAATCACTTTTTTGTTTATATTCTATTACTTAATTATCTAATAATGGTATTAAAAAAGTGTAAATGGGTAAAAGAATACTGGCATATATTGGATCATACCAATTTAATGTCGCAAATGGACCACCAATGGCAAAGACCCATATGCAATAAGCAAAAGTAGATATAATTAGCTGCCTCTTTTTATAAACTTTTTCTATCCTTTTAAGATAAAAATAAGTGGCAAATATTCCAAATATAAATATTCCCCAATAGACTATTATTGGAATTCGATCTGAAGATCGAATTAACGCATCCAAAGTTAAATACAATGCTGTCACTTCAGATGGAATATATTTAATCAGCCTTTCGGTATATTTGTCTAGTTTTCGATTATTATTTTGCAAATCCCCCAAAGAAGATGAAATTAAATCTCTGTTACTTTGCTCTTTTTGAAACTTATCAATATCTTTTTGAGTTATTATTGTTCTCAATTTGGCCTCCCATAGCATAATATTTAAAATTTTCTATTCTTTTTATATTACCTACAGATAAAACCTGTTCCCTATTCAAATGTTAAACATCTAATAGTGAGATCAATAAACAACATCTAAATATAAATAATATTCATATAAACATTACTTATCTATATGTCAGGACTTTTTAAAACGAACAATTACTAACTGTAAACATCTTTTTTATAGCAATTTATTCCATACCCCAAAATCCAGCACCTCACAACACTATTTTACAGAAAACACTAATTTATAAAATTATAAATAAATTTTTAATTATGCAACAACTATTTGAAATTTATTTATATTCTTTTTTTATATATCGTCCTATATGTATTAAAGTTTAGTAAATTTTTCTTTATAAAACTTGCTTTTCTAAAAAGCAAAACAATTACATGCTCATCGATTCCAGGAAAGATTTATTGGATTTACTGCCCTGTATTTTCCCAAGCA
>CAYNSO010000210.1:0-3057 GCA_964399735.1 uncultured Cytophagia bacterium | reverse complement strand
TCATAACAAACTCTTCCGGGTTGTAACCCTTTTCCCGCAGCAGGATATGAATAGCATCTAGCACAGCCGGGTCCAGGTGCGGGGTGCGGCTCAATATCCAGCCGTATTTCCTCTCCGGGTGGCCGATTACGGCGTATTCGTAATCGTCGCCCAGACCGATGATCCAGTAATCCCCCCAGAACAAGCGCAGACCGAGCAGACTGACAAAGCTGACCTGCAATTTGGCGTTGGTTGTAGCATCTACCACCCGCGCCAGGCCTTTGGCCCGGGTGGTTTTGCCTTCTTTGGTTATGCAGGAATTTAACACGTCGATGCGGCCATCCTCGCGTAATACATATTCGGCGGTAGTGCCCTGCGCGCATTTTTTTTGAAAACGGTTCGGCATTCTGGCGATTTCGTACCACAAGCCGGTGTAGCGGGCCAGATCGACCTGCTGCACGGTAGTTGGCGGTTCGGCAGGCTGAGCGGCGGCTGGGTCGCTATATAAAGCGGCAGCCAGCAAGGTGATGAGACTGTAAAGGAAGAGATTGTTCATGATATTCTCTCATGTTTAAATAAAGTATTGTGTATAGTAATACAATGTTTGGGAAATTTATTTGCTGCGTTTAAAGCGCTGCTTTTGCTCCGGCGTCATCTTTTCTGTGGCGTATTGGAAGATCAGGCGCGCTGCGGTATCCTTGTGGCGCAGCAGGAATTCTTCCACCGGTTCGGGATTCTTTTTCCAGGCTTCGCGCAGAAACCAGCCCAGTCCCTGGTGCACCACCCGTTCCGTATCGGGCATCAGTGAATCCAGAAATGACAACAGTTGCTTATAATCCGGCTGTTGTTTCAGGTATTCCAGCATGGCGACCGGCACGGCCCGACGCTGCCACTTGCCCGGCGACTCTTTCCAGGAGGTGAAATCCGCCAGGGTAATAATATTGCGTTTGATAAACTGCGATAACAGCGCCCCGCAAATCATATCCGAGTGCGCCCAGTTGCGCACCCCGGTTCTCAGCCAGGCGCCGATGCGGTTAAAAGTATTTACCGTATATTCATGAGCAAAAGGCTGGATAAGAATGATAGCGGTTGAGGCCTCTTCGTATTTACCGCTTTGCAACAGAATATCGCCGAGTTCCAGCAAACGATCTAGTCCCAGGTGTTGATAATTTTGTTGAAAGGCAGTTTTTAGCGATTCCCAAATGTCTTTATCAACACCATAAGCATCATACCCTTCGGTAAAGAATTTGGTATATTTTTTAATAATCGCTTCATTGCCATGTGCCGCCAGTTCCCTGCGAATCGCGGCGGCAATTACATTCAACTCCTGCGATTGGCTCATATCGTTCCTTTATTTAATCAGCAGCATTTTTTTGCAGTCCAGGATGCTATCGCCGGATTGCAATGTGTACAGGTACAATCCGCAGGGCAGGGAAGCGGCGTTAAAATTTATGCTATATGCACCGGCTTTGTGAAATTTATGCACAAGCGTTTGCATTTCCTGTCCGGTTATAGAATAGATTTTCATGTCGATGTAACCGGGCTTTGGAACAAAGTAATCAATCCGGGTTTGGGGATTAAAGGGATTGGGATAATTCTGTTGCAGGCGGTATTGCGTCGGTATGCCTTGTTCCTGCCCGGTAATGTTGTTTGGAATGGCAATTTCGAGATTGGTGACGCCAACGCCGCAATGCACTAAACCACCCAGCTTTGCGATAGTGGCAACAGCAGCTTTGACCACATTGGTCATAAAAGTAAAATTCAGAGTACCCATGGTGTCAGCGGGGGAATGATAATTGGGATTACGCAGGTTGCCGCCGTCGGTTAACATCAGCGCCTTGTAACCGGCATCCCAAAAACTGGCATGGTCGCTGCGGCGCAGATCGGGAACCAGATCGCCATTCCCCGGCACAGCAATAGAATGAACCAGCAATTGCGGGACATAAGCGGCGGCGCAACTGTCATACAGCGCTATCAGGTCGGTTGAGATGGCATTGCCGACATTTGCCAGAAAATTGCCGCGAAACTGCTGCGCGGCTATGGCATTATAAGCATCCGGAAATAACAAGTTAAAGCCGGCAGGGAGGTTTTGACTATTAGGCTGGGTCGAATAATAGCCAATCATTTCAAAATTAACAACACCTTGAAGCTGATATAGTGAAGGAATGGCGCTCTGAATATAATGTTCGCTGCCCACCAGACCGGGTTCTTCAAGGTCAAAGGCAATAAATTGCAGGGAGTGGCGATATTGAAAGGGTGATAAAATTCTGGCCGCTTCCAGCAGACCAGCTACAGCGGAACCGTTATCATCGGCGCCGGGGCTATTGAACACGGTATCAAAATGCCCGTCCAATATGTATAATTTTTCTTCTTTAACCTGGCCCGGCATCATACCGATAATATTTTCGGCATTATATTGTGAATAGGGAAATTCCTGAATCATTAACTGGCTGTTGCCCATAGATAATTTTTCTTTGAGCAGTTGTTTGACATTGGCAAGATGTTCCGCACCGGTATTATAGTGTCTGATGCCAACAATTGCGCGCATGTTATCTACAAGATTCAAGCTGTCCACCTGATCGACTAGCTCTTGAATATCAACGACCTGCCGGTCATCGGCAATAATTTTTGCTTTATACCAGTCCAGCGAACCGGCATCGATATACATTTCATCCGGGTCATACTGCCAGATAACCATTTTCCCCTCACCCGGAAGCACAGGCCAGCCAATGTCGCCGCTGAGAGAATCCATCGGGCACATAAAGGTTTCGCCACCGTCATTGGAAAGCGAGATGAAAACTTCCAGGGTGTCCTGTTCCTGATCGAAGACAGAGTATGTAAAGTTGATTGTATGAGATGCCGTATCTATGGTGGCAGTTACCTGGTCAACCACCGGAGGTTGGTTCTGTGAAAAAACACGAATTGATAAAGACAGGCAAATAACAATGCCAGACAGGATAAGCGCTTTTTTACTTTTCATAGTGTTCTCTTTTTCGGGTAATGGTTATGATTTTCAAGAATTAAAATATAATAAAAGAGTTGAAAATTTTAAAATAGATGGTTATGATGAAAGCCTCT
>CAYNSO010000209.1:0-3182 GCA_964399735.1 uncultured Cytophagia bacterium | reverse complement strand
TGGTTATTGTCCCAACTCCAGTAACCCAATTTGACGGAAGCCGGCTCCATAAATACATCAAAAAGTACCATAAGCGCCGGCACGGCAAACCAAACCGGCACTGCTTTTGGTATATAACGTTGTACCAGACTAGATGACGACAAAAGAATTCCAAGCCAGGCAAAGCCAATTGCTACCGGAACATTCAAAACCTGTGGCTGCCAGATGGCACCATAAGAATACCTGCCGAATAACCAGCCGGTCCGTGTTCCAATTATTTCCAAAATAACGGAAACGGCAATTACCAGCATACTCCAGACAACAAAAAAACACGCCGTCGGTCTAGAGTTTAGAAATAAATTATAAAAATAAATAAAACCAAGTAACACGGTTACACTAATTAACAAGGGCGAAACCATGATCCGCATCAGGGTTTGAAAGAGTCCCAATAAATGCCATATTCCCCCGGCAACAAATAACAGATAGACGATAAAGACAGCCGCTTTACCTGTTACTACGCCGTAGAGTTTGTTAATCCACAACGGCATTGCGACCTTTCCATTCGACATTGCGCTTGAAAAAACATAGCACAGAATTGATACTGATCCTGACAAACATGATCATTCCCAGAGGAGCTAAAAGCACAGTTTCAATAAACGGATGTCCAAATTTGATAACCAGCAGGGAACGCATGATGAATATGATCAAAATCGGGATCAGCATGTGATAAAACATATCCGGGATGAACAAGGCGATAAATGGAAGAATAAAGGCGGACACGATCATCAATTGGAAGAATAAAAAAATACCCAGTTTATACTCCATCAAACCAAAAGTATTTTTTGAAAACCCGTCCAACACTTGCTGCCAGGAATGATACATTTTACCAAAAACAATGCCCTGTCCGCTGGTAGTGAGCATTTTAAAACCCAATTTCTTGGTCCTCCGCGCCAGTATGGTATCTTCCACAATGTGACTTTTAACATCTTTATGCCCGTTTTGATCATAAAGAGTTCGCGTCATTGCCAGCCATTGTCCGTTAGCAGCGGACAGCGAGGGAAACGGGCTGTAATATGTCAACCACAGGGGTAGCATACTATAAACAAAAAAATCATAGATCGGCACCACCAACTTTTCAGACCATGAATTAGTGATTTGCCGGGGAAAAGCCGACAAGAATTGCAGGTTAAACTTTTGCATCCAGGCAACAGTATTATTTACAGCAGTGGTGGAATAAAAATTATCGGCGTCCGTAAAAATTAAAATTTCACCTTTGGCATGCAGGCTCAACTGGTAACAGGCGTGGTTTTTACCGGTCCACCCTTTTGGCAGTTCTATACCCGGTATTAATTTTATTCTGCTGTCATGGTCGGCTATTTTCTTTACTATTTCCGTAGTGTTGTCTGTGGATTGATCATCATAGATCAGAATTTCCAGATTCGGATAATTCTGGATTTGCAAACTGGCAATACATTTCTCAATCGTCTTTTCTTCATTACGAACCGGCGCCAATACCGAAACAAACGGGTTCCCCTGTACCGGATATGATTTTTTCAACATTGGCGCAGATATAAAATTTATGACTGTGATTAATAAAAAAAGGCCGAGTATAAAATATAAATAGTAAATGTAAATCATAAGGCTTGATCACCTGTTTTCCACTTTTCCAGTTTTCTGTTCACAGATTCCCGTCCTTTTAACAGTTGTGTAAAAGAAGCAGATGTTTGTATTTTCTCACTCAACTGCGTCAACAGAGAAGCTAATTTATCTTCCAAATATGGTACTGAATTTTTCGTACCGGGCTCAAAATTTACATACTCATACATCAAAAAAACATCCGGGTATTGCTCGTCCCTGAATTCGATCCGCATGGCCAGCATACAAAGAGTGAGCGGCTCTGTAATGCGGGATAATAAAAATTCTACACCCCGTTCAAACCCCAAAGGCCGCTTGCCCCAGGGCAACAACTCCCCTTGCGGGAAAATACATACCAGGGGTTTATTAACAGACGATAGCAGTGAATAAGCATAGGCAAGAGACTCACGCACTTGAAAAGTTTTTTTCCTGATCGAAAAAGCGCCTATCCGGCTAAAAAACTTGTTTTTTGCCAATTCTTCTTCCAGCATCATCAAATAAACTTGACGCTTGAATATTTTTTTATTCAAAAAATAGATAAAAAAGCCATCCCACCAGGATGAATGATTCGGCAGCATTAAAATTGACTTGTCGGCCGGAAAAGCCGGTTCATTATATAAATAAATACCATGGAAATGTCTCTTTAACAACCAGGTAATATAAAAATTGAATACAAAATCAGCATATTTATTATGTGCAGCTTTTATCATACAATAAAACCATTCGGGTATTTAAGACAACATATTATTATCAAAAACTTGTTTGTACACGGACAAACTCTCTAAG
The DNA here is from genome assembly GCA_964399735.1 of uncultured Cytophagia bacterium. Classification (GTDB taxonomy): domain Bacteria; phylum Zhuqueibacterota; class Zhuqueibacteria; order Residuimicrobiales; family Krinioviventaceae; genus Fontivivens. Next base: position 782 of record CAYNSO010000209.1, on the reverse strand, counting down.
AAGGATGCCAATTTTGAACAATCTGGGGACATACACCCTGCCCGGAAAGGGATTATAATCACGCACCTCTATCTTTTTCAATATGCCGCTGTAAATTCGCAAGGCTGAATAGATCGCGAAACGGGATTTCTTGTCCAGCATTTTTATGCCGGGTTCAGCATCTTGATAGTACTGTCTCGTCCTGTTTACCTGGAATTCCATCAACTCTTTGAATTGTGGAGAGAATCGTTCATTTTTAACATCAGCTTCCGTTATTTGATAGCTCTCCAACTCGGCTAACGGAATATAGATCCTGTCCAATTCTTTGTCTTCTTTAATATCGCGTAAAATGTTGGTGAGCTGCATGGCAATGCCCAGCTTTTCAGCATAAATGAATGCGTCGGCATGAGAATACCCCATTACAAAAGTCATCATCAAACCAACCACGCCGGCAACACGATAACAAAAAGTGTACAACTCGTCAAAATCTTTATAACGCGATATAGTTAAATCCATTATTACCCCATTCAACAGTTCTTCGGGATAAACCTGGGGAATATTATATTCTATCGCCACTGTAATAAAAGCAGAAATGACCGGATGCTGCGACTCGCCCGTTTTATAAGCAAGATCGAGCTCTTTTCGTAAACATTCTATTTCATCAAATATTTGTGCAACATCCCGTTTTCGGGGAGTATCAATTAAATTGTCAACATACCGGCAAAAGCCATATAAACCGAAAGTTGCCCATTGTTTTTCGACAGGCAGTAATCGCGTAGCAAAATAAAAACTTTTAGAATAAT
>CAYNSO010000208.1:0-3239 GCA_964399735.1 uncultured Cytophagia bacterium | reverse complement strand
AGCGATAAAAGATTCCTCGTCGCAAGCTCCTCGGAATGACAAGAATGGTTTTTTTAGGCTTTTGATACAGCCCTGATCAAACAACATATTATCGTAGAGACAAGGCATGCCTTGTCTCTACTGATAATAATCCGGGCATATAAATAAACAGCCCAAGGGTTGCCCCAAAATTAAATTTGCGTGACTTTTTATTTCACCAGCAGCATTTTTACTGTATTGGTATAATCGCCTGCCTGAATTTTACACAGGTAAACGCCGCTTTGCAGCGCTGCTGCGTCAAACGAAACGCTGTAATTACCGGCATTCCTGCTTTCATTAACCAGCATCGCCACTTCCTGTCCCACCACATTGCACACACTTAGTCTTACGTGACTGCGCACCGGCAAGCTGAAAGAGATGTTGGTCGCGGGATTAAAGGGATTGGGATAATTCTGTTCAAGCACAAACCCGGCAGGATTTTCCTCTTCTTTAACAGACGAGGGTTTGGTTTCACCGGTCAATACCAGGGTAGTAATTGAACGCTCCGGCAGAGTTATGGGAGAATTGGCATACTCCCCTACCTCATCGCCAAATTCTGTTGCCGAAGTGCGCATTAGAAATCCACCGTCAGGTACAAAATCACCGGTTGACAGGACAAGTTCAGTTTCGGCAGTGGTGGATACATTCAGGATCACCACAACCAGCGAGTCCCCGCCGGTATTGGTATATGCCGAAATACGAAGATTGGTGTCATCAACGGTTGCACCCACTCGCTGCCAGCCGGGATAGATATATTTTGAATACTGCCGGAAAGCAAAATAAGTCTCGGTCAGTTCATACCCTTCCGGCGTTAGCCAACTGCCCTGGTTCCAGGGATTATCCAGCAGGACCAGTCCTTTGCCGCCACTGCTCCAGATCAGTCCCCAGTATAAATAGGCGGACACCCCTTCGGTTACCAGGGAATTGTGCATAATCCATGCAGTTTGAAACCAGTCACCCTGGTCATATTCAGTTTGAAAAATTGGTTTATTGCTAAAATTTTTTGCAATCGTACGCATAGCGTTATTAAAAGCATCCGGATTGTTAGAGTCGCCGCCATGGTACAAGTGGTGTGCATAACCATATAAATGGTCGTGGTTATAATATTTGGCATAATTTTGCATCAAGTTATAACCAATACCCAGCACTTCGGGGCCAAGCATTTTGGGCGGCGTTTCAAAATCTTGTAACCGGTTATAAACCGCATCCAGCGCTTTATTATAGCCGGCATTGGCGCTGGTTTCATTCTCTTTTAAAACGCAAGATTCCCAATCCGCAACAAAACCGGGTTCATTTTGAATACTGATATAATCTGCTACAATACCTATACCCTCGTATGCATCCAGAGATTCAGCCCAATAATCGGCAAAGGCGGTATATGCAAACTCTTCTCCATCTTTGATCAAAGTTCCACCACCTTCGGTATTATTATTACTTTTTAGATCGGCCGGGGGCGACCAGGAAGAGATAAGAACGCTGATCTTGTGATCGGCATAATCCTGTGATTTTGCTACAATTTCTTCAGAACTGGGGGCAAAATTATCAGAGTTACGCCGCCAGGAATTACGGAGGCGCAGAATATCAAGCCCCAAATCGGCGAAAACAAAATCATAAATCTCTTCCTTGTTGGGATGAGCGGTCAGCCAACCATCGTACCAGGCGGCGGAAGCGCCAAAACCTTCCATAATTTGATGCTTTTCCTGTACCTGGATAGCGCCGGCCGCGGCGTGTAACAGCACAGGAATTGTTAATAATACAATAATAGTCCAGGCGCAGGACAGCTTTTTAAATTGTAATATCAAATCATTTCTCAAGTTAAACCTCATACTTTTTCCAAGTCCGAATAAACAAATGCGGTTCACAGCATTAAAACCGCAAACCGCATTTGTCATATTTTATAACAATCAACAACAAGTATTATCTACCATAATATGGCGCACCCGGCGCCCCCATATCTATGCGGAGCAGCTTGCGGGCTTCGCCGTCAAGGAGCATGTACAGGTAGTTACCGGCGCCCCATTCAATATTTGTGGCATAGGTTGGTAAAATATCCTTGTACAAAACATCCTGACTGCCGTCCCTGCCCAGAATCATAATCGGCTGGGCATTATCAGTAGCGATCAGCATATCACCCGTCTGGGTGAACGTTATGCCATAAGGAGTCGATGCGGCATACGCACCGGTGGTTGACCAATCCAGCGCCAGTTCGCCGGCCTCCAGGGTTCCGGCAGTATCAGTGATCTTGTGCTTCCAGATGCCGGTTACAATATCGGTATCACCCGGCTTGGTATGAGTTGCCAAAACATACACATAATCTTCAAATACCCTGATGCCAAGAATATTATGCAATGCATAAACACCAATGGCTTTTTTATTTTTATCGGCATCCACAGCAAACAAATCACTTTTATTGCCGCCAACATACAGAATGCCATGGCGATCGAAATCTCCAAATGACACGGTTTTGCTTATATCCATATATTCAGTATTTTCACCGGTACTTAAATCTACCTGATTGATTCTACGAAAATTCATCAACAAATATAGTTTGTTACCCGGGCCAACAAGCATTTCAGTTACATTACGTGTAGACTCGCTGAAATCAGTCCGAACGCTATCCGGGGTAATTTTATAGATTGTACGGGGGGTAGCATTTCGAGCAACATATACATTTTCAGCATTGTCCACAGCAATTCCGCCAAGAGCAAAATTTTCTGAAAACCCGCCAAATTCCTTACACACAGAAGAAACTTTATAGGGAGAATATTTCACAACCTGAACGGCATCACCGGAAACCACCTTGATAGTAGCGCTATCGCTTATCAGGGCAGGGCGCCGCACGGTAATTGACGTTGAGGTTGAGTTGAGTTGCTCTGCCAATTTTTTATCAAAGTAAACAAAATTTTTTGCCGGGTTTGTTGAAAAATTCTCTCCATAGATGGTAATTTTATGCACTCCAGGCCCGGCAACATTGGCCGGTTCGATTCGGGTAATAACCGGATTCGGAGGATTTGTATAATCATCATACCATAAAGGCGATTTAACATCATACTCACACCCCGAAAATATCAGCATCAGGGCTGCCAGTGACAAAAGCACCGCTATATATTTCTTTATATTCATTCTTTTTTTCCTCCGCAATTAAAGGGTGAACCGTACTGTCATCCGTTTGACATTGTCAAACACGCCAAAAGGTGTGTAGGCATAATCAAAGGAAATAC
>CAYNSO010000207.1:0-3242 GCA_964399735.1 uncultured Cytophagia bacterium | reverse complement strand
TGTATAAATAAATCGCCGGCGCTTGTATTTTACTAAATTTTATATAAATATTTTTTAATCAATATACTTGTAGCCAATGGCGTATACTGTTAATATATGTTTGGGGTTTTCCGGATCGATTTCAATTTTTTTTCGCAGTTTAACAATATGATTATCAACAGTGCGCGAGGTAGGAAAATAATCATATCCCCACACCTCATCAAGCAGCTTGTCACGGCTGACAATTTGCCCCTTGTGTTCCTGAAAATATTTCAACAATTCAAATTCTTTAAAGGTCAATTCCACTTTACCGTTATCATCATAAGCGGAATAGTGTTCAAAATCGACCTTGATCTTTCCGAACTCGCGAAAAGTAGATTCATCACGAGCTTTCTCCGGAGATCGGCGCAAAACAGCTTTTACCCGCGCTAAAAGTTCACGAACGCTAAAGGGTTTGGTTATATAATCATCAGCGCCCAGTTCCAGCCCCAAGACCTTATCAATTTCCTGTCCCCTGGCGGTAAGCATAATGATTGGCGTTTTGATACCACTGGCGCGCAGCTCTTTGCAAACATCAAAGCCGGATTTTTTCGGCAACATGACATCAAGAATTAATAATTGCGGGTTGCCCTCCAGCGCCAGTTGCACTCCTTTTTCGCCATCTTCAGCAATCAAGACCTCATGACCATCATATTCAAAGTTATCTTTTAAACCCATGGCCATATCAATTTCATCTTCAATAATGAGAATTCGCGCCATTAGTGTACTCCATTTTTAATGTGTAAGGGAAATGCCAAAGTAAAAGTACTGCCTTTATTTAACTTGCTTCTTACAGTGATTTTGCCCTGGTGAACATCCATTATATGCTTAACCAGGGAAAGCCCCAAACCGCTTCCTTTGGTATTGTGAACCAGACTGCTGCCGGCCCGGTAAAATTTTTCAAATATTTTTTCATGTTCCGATTCGTGAATCCCGATCCCCTTGTCCTCTACTGCTAATTCCAGATAACCATTATTACGGGTCAACGATACTTTGATATATTTTTCATCCACAGAATATTTTACAGCATTATCAAGCAGGTTTACGATTGCCTGGGTGACAGCTTCGGAATCCAATTGAATATCCGGCAGTTTATCATCAATATCCACATCAACTTCAAAGCCGGTTTGTACAAAACGAAAATGATAAATATCAAGGGTTTGCGTTAATAACAAAACCAGGCTGCCCCATTCAAAATGGTATTCCTTTTTATGCGATTCGATTTTTGAAAAATCAAGAATATTGTTGATCAATTGCGAAAGCCGGGCGCTTTCACTCATTATTGTTTTGTAATAATGCTGCTTTTTTTCTTCCGAATTAACCCGACCCATTTCCAGGGTTTCAGCAAACATGCGTATCAGCGCCAGAGGGGTTCGCAGTTCATGCGAAACATTGGCAACAAAGCTGGTCTTCATTCTGGCAAGAGATATTTCGGTATAAACATTATAGATCAGGTAACCAACACCGCATAAAAATACCAAATTGACAATACTCAAAAGGATCAGGTTATTGCGCACCCGTGTTTTTGATAATTGCGCCAGTGTAGTGCCTTTTAATTTTATCTGTATATCCAAATCAGGCAATATCCATAAAGCTTCCTTTTTTTCATACTTTTCTTCTTCGGATTCATCTGTGGTAAAGATAATTTCATCATTTTGCTGTACTGCAAATACAAAATTGCCGTCATTCATGGAACCGAATTTGCGCGCCACAATTTCCTGTATATAATCCAGATCATGTACAAAGATACCGGCAAGAATAGTACTTTCACCGGTATAAGAATTTTCAATAATTGGAAAGACCAGTAAGGTGATCCGGTTGTAAGAATGTTCATCCCACGAGAAAGCAATGGGACGCACATATCCTTTTTGGGCCTGGCTTACAATACGTTCCAGGGCGGAGTTGTTCTCATTAACGATGGTATTAATTTTATTGATAAATTCCGAACGCGAGCTTTCATCATTCAACAATTCATTTTCATTTTCAAGAGAATAAATAATGATCTGCTTGTTAAAACGGACAAAAGAGCCGGAGACACTGGCTTGCGACTGATGAAAATTATACAGTCCGGATTTAAGGCGGCTGTAGGAATGTCGGGTAAAAGATTCAGCCAGGGTCGTCATTTCAGATTCCCATGAGGTGAAAATATCCCAGCAATGCTGATTAACAGAGAACAATATACTACTCAACTGGCGGTCATATATTGTTTCAATAAATTTTTCATTTTTATCACTTTCAATGAACTGTAGTATAGTATACAAAAAAATGGGAACCAACAGGGCAATAATAATGATAATGACAATTTTTTTAAAAGGTGAACTCTTCATAGCGACCTGAAAATGATTACCTGTAAAGCAAGAGCAAAATAACCATAAAGAAATTAGATAATGCAATATAATAAAACTTATATTTTAACAAAAGACAAAAAAAAAGCCCTGCAACAAGTTACAGGGCTTATAATAAATATCCGGCAATTACCTACTCTTCCACACGGTCTCCCGAGCAGTACCATTGGCGATAGAGGGCTTAACTTCCGAGTTCGGAATGGGATCGGGTGTGACCCCTCTTCTATGATCACCGGATTTTTTAAAATCAATATCAAGCAACATACATTAATAATGCTCATAACCATCTGTTGTTATAATAAATAATTGGTTAAGCCGCCCGGCCTATTAGTACCACTCGGCTGAACACATTACTGTGCGTACACCTGTGGCCTATCAACCTTGTCGTCTTCAAGGGGCCTTTGGATCGCATAAGCGATGGGATATCTAATCTTAGGTGAGGCTTCGCGCTTAGATGCTTTCAGCGCTTATCCTTTCCGGACATAGCTACCCAGCTATGCCGCTGGAGCGACAACTGGTGCACTAGTGGTCCGTCCGTCCCGGTCCTCTCGTACTAGGAACAGCTCCCTTCAAATATCCTACGCCCACAACAGATAGGGACCGAACTGTCTCACGACGTTCTAAACCCAGCTCACGTACCGCTTTAATTGGCGAACAGCCAAACCCTTGGGACCTTGTACAGCCCCAGGATGCGATGAGCCGACATCGAGGTGCCAAACCGAGCCGTCGATGTGAACTCTTGGGCTCGATAAGCCTGTTATCCCCGGAGTACCTTTTATCCTTTGAGCGACGGCAATTCCACTCTCTACCGCCGGATCACTAAGTCCTGCTTTCGCATCTGCTCGACTTGTTTGTCTCGCAGTTAAGCTCCCTTATGCC
>CAYNSO010000206.1:0-3245 GCA_964399735.1 uncultured Cytophagia bacterium | reverse complement strand
AAAATTACAGATTTCATTCTATAATTTAGTCTGATGATTTAGGGGGCTTAAACACGGGAACAAAAGAAAATTTTGTTTTTTGAGATTTGTTCATTAGAAAGTAAAGAGGCGCTTTTAAGTGTTGTATTTCAACGGGTAAAAAAGTAGTATTTATTGAAAAGATTTTAAAATCAATCTGGTGCAATTTTTTAAACAAAGAAATATCCTTATCCGAATTTGAGTCTGTAATGATAATTATTTTGTCATTACCTATTTTTTCAGATAATTCTTTCAGGTTCAAAATTTCTATATCAACACAAACGTTACAATGTATTTCAGAATAAAATAAAAATAATTTGTTTTTATGCAGATGTTTATTTTTATATTCATTCCACTCATTATGGTTAATAAATAGCGAGTCATTTATTAAGGTATTATTAAAATTACATTGAACATTACTTTTTCGATTAGTTTGATTAATTCTTTCTTGCAAAGAAAGAATTTTTTCGCTTGCTTGATTTAAATATTTTTCTTTTTCTGATATACTATACAATAAAAAAATGTTTGCGACAAAAAAGCCTAAGATGATAAGGAATATTGCAATATTTTTATACTTCATAATGCTTCATTTTTTAAAGTATAAAACATAAGTATTGGATTGTCTGTCTCTTTTATTTTTTTTATTACATTTTCGCTAAGCTGTTTCGTTATTTGCCATTGTTTAACTTCATTAGGATTTTGATCTATATGATCTCTAATACTTATTGGTTCAACAATTGAAACCATTTTGTTTTTATACTCGGCTACGGGCATTGAACTCAAATAGTCAGTTTCTGATGTTGAGTAATAATTAATACCTGCTCTAATAACCTGTTTCAATTTTTTGCTATACAATACTGAACCCTGCTTTGATTTTAAAATAAAATCAAAATAAATATATTCATCGGTAAACAAAAAACTGTTATAATTCCAAACGAATCCGGATTTTCTTAAATCATCAATATTTTTTATTACGTTTAAATCCGACTCCTTCAAAGTATACTCACCAAAATTGATATTTATTATCGGCGTAATACTTTGCCCGCTCAATTTATAAACAGTATTCGAAAATAATGCATTGTAATAGATTTCGCTGTATTTATCAATATAAAAAGCATGGTTACTACTTCCACCTATTTTTTTCTTCGCATCATTAATTGGGAAAGCAAGATATTGCAATTTGAAAGATGTATCAATTGCACTTAATAAGTATTTGCCGGAATTATCATTTTTAGTAGAAAAACCACCCAAATAAAAATATATTAAATCTTTTTCTGATAGAGCAAAATCAATACCCTGAAAACCAATATTTTTTTCGCTTATAAATTTTCCTGATAAATTGAATGTTAGTAGCTTTCCAAGTTTACTATCAAATAATATAATATTTTCAGATCGAATGTAAAAATTTTCTATTTCGTAATATTCACCTGGTCCTTTACCATGTTTTGAAATTTTGTATAAAAATTTACCATTTATAGAAAATGCATATATTGCTCTGGTATTTTTTTTATCTAAAATATAAATAGTATCTCTTATAATACATAACTTATCAATTGTACCAAATATACAATCATTATTTGTTTCCAGTGGCACATAATTGATGGTATCGATTAATCCTGCGGTACTAAATGGGTAATCTAATAACGACTTAGCAACATTTATTGTAATAACGTTGCCATTTTGAGTAACTGTTTTTACTCTTTGTTCACATGAACAAATTGTTATTAATAATAATGCAAACAGGATTGTTTTTTTCATATAAATATATTGTTAATATCGGAATCTAATAGAGGTTAAATGGCCAATCAATGGAGTAAAATAAAACTCCATTGATTGGCTAACAAGTTTATTAATAACAAGGTATAATCATGCAATTGCCAGAATATCCTTTGCAAAAGTATTCTATACCATAAGTAATTGTTTCTTTTAAGCGTGTTTCCACTCTCTTTTCATAACCTCCGGTGGCGTTAGCTGAAGGCTTAAAGGATTCCCATACCACCGAACCATTTACATTCCATTTATATACATCAACTGACACCCTTTCAACCACTTTTTTAAGTAAACACTCTTGATGACCACTTTGGCCAGTAGAATACCAACCATTTTCAGCATCAGCAGTTGGTATCGTAAACTGTTTTTTTAATGAAAGATTCGAACTTTGATTGTTTTTAAAAACATTTACATTTATTACAAGCATTGCCATAATTAATAATGCTCCTAACCCTAAAAAAATTGATTTTTTCATAATTTTAAAGAATTGATTTTTAATAATTTATACAGGCATTGGTAATTAGCCCGATTTGTGCGCACAAATATTTTAGTTTGAAAATTTTCTATTAATAATTTCTTTCATTTCCTGTTTAATTTCTTCTGTGGCAGTTTCATGTAGTAAAATATCCATAATATTCAGGCTTATTATAATGTTACCTTTTTTAAACAACAACCGAATGCCCGAGTACAACAGCATGGCAGCCACAACACCAAAAAACCAGAATTCCTTGGCTATTATCACACCGTTATATAACTCATCGGAAACAACAAATGGCGTAATAAATAGCAATGCGATCAGCAGTGCCGGTAAAACAACATCAAAAATGCTTTTAACTGATAACAGGTTTACCTGCTTCATAGAGCAATTATTGGTTTCAAGTGCTTAACCTCTTACCCTTCCTCTGAAACCCAACCTAACTAATCAATATTCTCTATAAACCCTTCAATCAACATTACTCATTTCACTTTTTCAGAAGCGGGTTAATCAAAAATAAAAAGAATAATTCAACATTTTACCCCCCCCGTAATTTGTAATGATTCTAAATAAGAAATGGCGATGTTTAGGAATGTTTGATAAAGTTTGAAGCATCGCGTTTGAAGAAAATGTTTCAGATTGTTTGAAGAAGTAGTTTGAGGATGCGTCGTTTGAAGAAGTAGTTTGATAATGTTATAAACCTTTTCATTAGTGGGCATTAAAAAATATAATAGTTCTTTGAAATACTTTGTTAATCGTAGTTACATCGTTTTTTATGTGCGTGAGGATTTGAATTGAAAAGTTGGATTTTTGCATTGCCAAAGCATAAATCCATGAATCAAGGCAAATTTATCTTCGCTCAAGTTACCTGGTTTTTACCGCGCAGGACATATCATTAGTCATTCTCTTCGTAGTAATATGAGTAGTCAATCCCTTTCATAAACATTTCGCGGTCGTTTATTTTGGTGGTGAGCGCTTTCTC
>CAYNSO010000205.1:0-3273 GCA_964399735.1 uncultured Cytophagia bacterium | reverse complement strand
AAATCAATCATTCTGCTAAAAAACACCGGTAACTTATTACCATTGCATGCAGACAAATTAAATAAAATAGCGGTGATCGGCCCCAACGCCGCCGGGTTACACCTGGGTGGTTATAGTTACGAACCAGCCCAAAGCATTACTGTGCTGGAGGGAATACGACAAAAGGCCGGCAATAAAATCGAGGTGCTTTATCATGAAGGATGCCATATAACCAAACAACCCTCGGATTGGCGGTTGTGGTGGCAAAATGAAATAGATCTTGTTGATCCTGCAGAAGATGATAACCGTATAGATGAGGCAGTTGCACTTGCCCGCCAGGTGAATGTTGCAATTTTGGTCATTGGCGGCAATGAAGGTACTTGTCGCGAAGCGTGGGACGACAAACACCCCGGCGACCGCGATGATTTGAATTTGTTGGGCCGTCAAAACGAACTTGTTTTACGAATAGTTGAAACAGGAACTCCGGTTGTTGTTGTGCTGATTAATGGTCGTCCCCTCACTATAAATGACATTGCCGACCAGGTTCCTGCTATTATCGAAGCCTGGTATCCGGGACAGGAGGGGGGCGCCGCAATTGCTGATGTGCTGTTTGGCGAGGTGAATCCCGGCGGTAAATTAACCGTAACTTTTCCCCGCTCGGTGGGACAGTTACCGGTTTACTATAATCATAAACCCTCGGCAACACGCGGTTATCTTTTTACAAAGACCGAACCGTTGTTTCCCTTTGGATTTGGATTGAGTTACACAACATTCTCGTATAGCAATATCCGCTTATCTAAGAACTGTATTCATGCCGATGAATCGGTTACAGCCAGCGTTGATATTACCAATTCCGGCCCGGTCGATGGCGATGAAATCGTCCAGTTATACATTCGCGACCGGGTCAGTTCGGTTACCCGTCCGGTTATGGAATTAAAAGATTTTCGCCGCGTCCATTTTAAAACCGGGGAGGCCCAGACAGTGTCGTTTACCCTTACCCCGGAAAAACTTGCCTTTTACGATATTAACATGCAGCAGGTTGTAGAACCGGGAGAGTTTGATATTATGATTGGCACAAGTTCGGTTGAATTTTTAAAGATTGTTTTAAAAGTAATCGAGTGATCCGGGTTTTTTCTATTGAAAATAATTTTTGTTCCTTGTATTTTATACACCCAAAAATTCAACTTTAATTATTACGGTATTAATATTTGCAAATTAACTTTTATAATATTATTAGCGCTATTGCGGTTTTCCAGTCCGGTTTTCTTGCCCTTTTCTTTATTAATAACAAAAGGGGAGCACGGTGCAGCAATGTCATACTAAGCTTTATTTTACTTGTCCATGCTCTGTATATCATTTATACATATACCCTGAGTTTCGGTGCGGGGGAAGGCGCCGTTAAATATTATAACATTTTATTCCTGGTCAGCCAAACGGCCTTTTTATTAGGGCCGCTTTTATTTCTCTATATCAAATCCATCCTTAAACCCGATTCCAGGCTTCAAATTACTGATGCTCTGCACAGTTTGCCGTTTTGTGCTGCAATTGTGTACACTCTGGTAAAAACGGAAAACCTGAATACACTTGTCGATTGGGGTTCACCATTACGAACAAGCGCCAGCGCCGCCGTGCTTGTGCAGTTACTGATTTACCTGATCGCCTCGTTGTATATAATGCGCTTTCGACTGAAATCCATTTTTGCAGTGGGTACTGATGCGAAAATGTCCTGGCTGCGGTTTTTCATTTTAGGATATGTCTTTTTGTGGATTATACAACTGCATGCTTTTGTTTTTATCGATATTTGGAAATTATACCAACTCTGTCCCTATTCCGATAGCCTTTATTTTACCTGCGTGTTTATTTTTTGCAACTGCATTGCCTGGATAGCTATGAACAAGCCGGAAATTTTTTCCTCTCATAAACGATATCAGACTTCGGAGCTTTCTGAACAAGATAAACAAAAATATCTCGATAAACTATTGGCGCACCTCGAAGCCGATAAAATTTACCTGGAGCCCTCTATAACTTTAACGGCGCTGGCAAAAAAGTTGCGCATACCCAACCGTTATTTGTCCCAGATCATCAATGAAACATTTAATTTGAATTTTTGTGATTTTATCAACCGTTACCGCGTTGAATACAGCAAACCATATTTGTCCAAATCGGATAATGGCAAAAAAAATATCCTGGAAATTGCTTATATGGTAGGATTCAATTCCAAATCCTCATTTAACCAGGCTTTTAAAAAGCACACCGGCGTAACACCTTCCGAATTCCGCAGCGCCGGTTCCTGATCAGTTCCTCAAAAAAATGTACAAAATCATACATCCGGTCGAATTAGAGTCCCGGTTATGATAAATTGAACCTGCATAGTTGTTCGACAGGTGTGTGAACTAGGCAGGTCACTTTCATAATCAGGAGTCATATATGAGCAAGCCAGGCATTTTAAAATCTGTTGGTGTTTTTGTAACCCTTTTAACAATTAATGTATTTAATACCGCTGCCGCCAACCCGGTTGGCCCTTATTTCGGCGAAACCCCGCCCGGCGATACGGCTAAAGTGTTTGCCCCCAATTTTATATCCCGTCCGGACTGGTGGGTGCAGAATTGCTGTTTTTCCAGTGATGGCCGGGAATTTGTATTTTGCCTGACGGATAAGGACTGGGGGAATTGCCGAATTATGTATACCAATTGTTTTAATAACAATGAATGGAGCGAGCCGGTTAAAATAATTGATAATGCCATGGTACCATATTTTTCCAATGATGACCGGGCGATTTATTGCATTTCCTACAAGCGTAATGGCAATACCACTGCTGATGTATGGGTGAGTTGGCGTAGCGATGACGGCTGGCTGGAACCGGTGCAAATTAATGAACCGGTAAGCTCGCCTGATGGCGACGAGTGGGAAGTTGCTGAACCGGGTAACGGTACACTCTATTTTTCTTCCAACCGGCCCGGTGGGTTTGGAAATTATGATATATACCGGGCGGTTCTGGTAGATGACAATTATTTTTTGGCAGAAAACCTTGGCGCTCCTGTCAATACTTCCTCTTTGGATGAATGTCCCTGGGTAGCGCCCGATGAAAGTTACATTGTTTTCAATTCCTGGAAAACCAATCCTAAATTTGCCGGTAATAATTTGTATATAAGCTGGCGCAATGCCGACGGCAGTTGGACCAATCCCAAAGACCTGGGCGCGGCGGTGAATACAAATTATCTTGATATTTACCCGTATGTTTCCCCGGATGGTAAATACCTGTTCTATACTATACGCAAGGTGGCGTATGGCGGC
>CAYNSO010000204.1:0-3390 GCA_964399735.1 uncultured Cytophagia bacterium | reverse complement strand
GTCTCAATCCCACCTTACAGATCAGGGCAATTCCCACCCCTCTTGTTTTCCACTCAATAAAATAAGGGGTGTACAAGGGCATTTTTTGTAACCTCTAAAAAACGATCCTTTCATTAGCGCTTTTTCTCATTTCAATTCATTTTTTTATGCAGCTAACTATTTATTAATATTTGAATTATTTTAGTTGGTGTAACCTATGCCGCAAAATACGGCATTTGGCTTGGTGTAAGATTTGCTACAAAATTATGCCAATGAGCCATAAACATCTTATTTTATTTAAATTAAACTATTTTATCGTTATGCGGCGTTTCCCGTTTCTTCCAGGTTTGCGTATGCTTGCACTGTGTTAATTGTACAAAAAAATTATCAACATGTCAATAGTTTTTTTGTTTTTTAGTGGATTGTCGGTAAAGGGGGTTTACCGTTGGCGCGCGCATTCCAGGTCAAGTCATCTTGATAGGTGCGGTCTCGCAAGGCTCAACCGGGCCTGCTCGACGACCGTTGCATGTTTAAAAAAGCCGGTACCCAAGTAGTCCGCCCTGGCGGACGTATCGAGGGGTCGGTTCTTTAATACCCGCAGCTCTTTTAACTTGAGCGCACGTCTCGATACGTCCGGGGCTGGCAATGTGGACTCGGCTGTTTCGTCTCACATTTTACGTTTAACGTCTCACAATTCGATCCCGGTTCTGAGCCGCAGCATACGCCCCGGCATGGGATAGTTATCGACCAGGGTGTATTCCTCATCCGTAATATTGATGACCGAACCCACCAGGCTGACGCAGCGCAGGTATGGCAAGGACTTGCAGGCGAGGTCGAGATTGAGCAGGGTACAGGCGTCAAGCTGTTTGGTGTTCATCTCGTCGGTAAAGCGTTTATCCAGGTATGTTATAGTCACAGTGAGGGACAACGATTTCCAGGCGGCGCCGCCAACCACTCCGGCAGACCACGGAGCGCGGTAGGTTAACTGTTTATCGTCAACGCCGGCTGTTCCACTTTTATTGAGGGCAGACAGGCGCGTAACATTCATATCTAGCGAAAAATAGCGGGACAGTTGTGGCAGAGATAAAGACAGTTCGGCGCCCTTGAGCAAAGCCGAACTGACATTTTGCGGCATCCATTTGCCGGAAGCGGCGTCGACGCCCCAGTTGATCAAATCATCCGCATCTTTGTAAAAATAACAGGCGTCGGCAGAAATACCGCCAATAACCGGCAAAGCGGCGCGCAGACCGATTTCATAGTTGAGAGAACTTTCCACTTTTAAATCCGGGTTGCCTTTGGTATACATATCTTCGTTCCAGTACAGATCGTTGAACGTGGGCGCGCGGAACGAGCGGCCAATGCTGCCGCGCACTCCCAGGTACGCAGCGCCGGGCCTGGCCAGTAAAACGCCAAGACGCGGATTGATTGTATTGCCGAAATCGGAGAAATGGTCATAACGAACAGCCGGCATGACAAAGAGAGACAAGGAAGAAGCGGCCGGCAGTATGTGCAGTTCGCCATGGGCAAACAGCGCCGTGTTGCTGCGGTCATGTTTGCCGACATCCTTGCCTGTGCCGTTATCCTGCTGAAAAGTTGTCCCGGCGACGATTTTTTGCCGGTTGAACTGTAGATCGTTTTGCAGACTTGCGCCGGCAGAGGCGGCGTCATTATGGCTATCGGTTGGCCACCAGGGGTTCTCATCGATATAGTGCACATTATGAATGTGGTAAAAGCTGTTTGCCCTGAGGGCAAAATTGCTGTTGGGTTGGTGTGAAAAATTGATATGATAACGGGCGGTCTCGTCCTCCTGGCTGCCGTTGACCGCGGGATTGTTCAGTGCGCCGGGAATGCCGCGCTCGGTAGAGGTCCATTCGCCAAGGGCGTTGATTGTGGTGGCCGGGGTAATATTCCAGGCCATTCTGCCGAATACTGCGTTTTGTTCCAGCGCCGAATTTTCACGATGCAGGTTTTGTGCGGCGCTACCCGGCGCGGCAGGGATACGGTATTCAAAATCGCCGTCGCTATCGGTGCGGTGCGCGGCCAGCATATAACTAACAGCGCCCAGGTTCTGGTTTAAACTCAATTCTTCTTTGCTCAGGCCAAAAGAACCGACTGTAGCATTGAGCAAACCATGCAGAGCGCCGTCCGCCGCCGGCTGTTTGCTGACCAGGTTGACCACCCCGGCCATGGCGTCCGCGCCGTATAACGACGAATAACCATCCTGCACGACTTCAATTTTTTCGATATTTTGCAGGGGAATAACGCCGAGGTCGATGCTGCCGTTCAGCGGGGAATTAATACGCTGGCCGTCCCACAAAATCAGTATCTGTTCGGTGGCAGAGCCGCGCAGGGACAACGTTTCCATCGCCCCGGTTTGGCCGTAGGCTTTGAACGTAGCGCCGGAGACCGGCGCCATAGCCTCAGCCAGGGTGAGCGGGGTTTTGTTTTGCAGATCGGCGGCGGGAATGATCGCGCCGGAGACCGGCATATCGCGTAGCAGCGAGCGGCTGCGCGAGGCTGTTATCATAACGCTTTTGCCTTCCACAACTGTTGGCGTTAAATGCAGTTCAATATTTTGCGCGCCTGGTTCGTTAACGTGTAAATTGATAATGCTTTCCGAGCGGTAGCCCATACAAGAAATGAGCAGATTGCAGGTTCCGTCCGGCAAACCGGTGATGTTAAACACCCCGTCGGCATTGGTTGCCGCGCCGGCGGTTTGTCCCTGCACCTGCACGTTGACATCCGGCATGGGCTGGCGGGTGACAATATCCAGCACGCGGCCGGTGATGGTTGCCGCTATTACAGGCCAAGCCGTTAGCGCATAACAAAATAAAAGTGCAACTGTGAATTGATAAAGCTGTTTCATCTCTCCTCCTTTTCATAAAGGAATCTGGTTATGAATGACCGGCGACAATATACCGGAACCGGTCATGCTCCGGCGGATTTAGCGTCGTCATTCAAAATTCAATGAGTTAGTTGGATGATAAAAAAGAGATGAATAACTTGAAGCGGCAGGCATGAACAAAGCTGTTTGTGAATGATTGGCTGCTTTGTTCCCTGAAAGTTATTGGCACACCTTACCCGCGAAGGCTGCTCACTCTGTCATTCCGGCAGGTCTCCTGGCTTGGGGCATGGCCTTGAACCGCGTCTTCCCGGTTTCCCAGTGACTGTACAAACACTTGTTTGCACGTGCGGTTCTTGTATCCCTTTACAGTAGCGGGGCTGCGCCGGATTTGCACCGGCTTCCCTGTTAGTTCTGTTACGAAACCGAAAAGTTTATCGCTAGTAATATATTGAAATGCGGTAAAAATGGCAAGAGAAAAATAAAATTTGGGCAAGTTTAATGAAGTTGGATGATTATCCGCAGATGCCGCAGATTAACGCAGATGAAAAACCAGTCGTCAAGTAGGC
>CAYNSO010000203.1:0-3426 GCA_964399735.1 uncultured Cytophagia bacterium | reverse complement strand
TACGCCATCAGCAGCTTGCAGCTAATCAGGCTGATGTAGAATCCCGCCAAAAAAGCCGGCAGGTTCCAGGCGTTGCTTTGCAGCGCGGCAATCATCAGCGGTGAGCCGACAGTCAGCCAGAACAAATACGGATTGGGACTGAGGAAATTCGCCAGTACGCCGCGCAACAACGAGTTGGCGCGATTTTTTCCGGTCTCTACAACCAGGGGTTTAATGGTGATGCTCTCGTAACCAAGATAGCCCAGGAACAATGCGCCCACAAATGCAATGCCGCCCAGCAGCCAGGAGACGCCGGACAAATGTGCCAGCACAAAATAGCTCAATAACACAATTGGCGCATCGGTAACCAGCGGCGCCAGGCCGACCAGCATACCGGCGCGGGTGTTGTGCTGCAGGGTCTCTTTGATGACCAGCGCAGAGAGCGGCCCGGGACTGAACCCTGAGGATATGCCCAGCACGATCCCTTTGAGCAGAAAGGCCAGCATTAGCGTCCCCCTTGCAGCCGGTTTTTGAACCAGGCCAGGCTGATGAGGGTTTTGGCGTCGCATATTTCCAGGGAATCGACCTTGCGAAATGTCTCCGCATAGCTGTATTCTTCCACGCGAATGTCTTCGGCGTCGTCGTGCGAACTGCCGCCGCCGTGCGCGCGGGGCTCACAATCGGCCACATCCGCGGCAAACAGGTAAATGCGTTCCGAGGTGCCGCCGGGACTGGGATAGCATTTGCCAATGTACTCTAGCTGCGTTTCGTTCAGCCGGTAACCGGTTTCTTCTTCCACTTCCTGTATGGCGGTTTGCCAATCCGCTAATCCCTGTTCAATCGCCCCGGCCACGCATTCAACTGTCCAGGCGTTGTCCGGCTCGACGGTATATACCGGGTAGCGGAACTGGCGCACAAACACCAGGGTTTGATTGATCGAGTTGTACAGCAATACCGAAACCGCGTCGCCGCGGTAAACATTCAGCCTGCCCACAGCGGGACTCATTGATTTGTTGAACAATTCAAAACGGACGGTGGCTTTTTCCAGGGTAAAAAAGCCTTTAAAAATATTATCCCTGGAGAGTATCTCTACTTTCATAAGCTGTGATATGTTTGTTAATGCAGAATTTTTTAGATAAATATACACAATTGTAGTTTCTTTTAACAGTTTTTTTTAACTTGCTGCAGAGGAAATTGACTAGAAAACAAAATTTGCAGAGGGTTGGTTTTGCGCACAGAAATATAAAGAACACGAATCTGTGGAATTGTGGTGGCTGCCAGGTTGAACACCATATTGGCACAAGGAACTCGTTTTGTAAAAAGAAAGGGGCAGATATTTTTCCAGTTTTTCGGACAAGGCGAGGGGAAGCACAACCTTTCTGTAATTTCTTTTTTTGAAAATTAAAAAAATGTTTGTTATTTGTTTTTAAATATTTTTTTTGTAAATTTATGGTTTGAATTTTGCATCAACAGAAAAGATGTGTATTACAATATGCTGTATATAGCTGAGGAGAGAACGTGAGAATAGCTGATTATTTACAAGATCATTTGATATTTTTGGATATAGAAGCCGGTGACAAAAATACCGCCATTAAAAAGATAGTAGACAAGATGGATCAAGCGGATGTATTCATGGACGCTGATAAATTTTTAAATGAAGTGTACCAGCGAGAGAGTCTGGGTAGCACCGGTATAGGCAAAGGAGTG
The DNA here is from genome assembly GCA_964399735.1 of uncultured Cytophagia bacterium. GTDB lineage: Bacteria > Zhuqueibacterota > Zhuqueibacteria > Residuimicrobiales > Krinioviventaceae > Fontivivens. The sequence continues at coordinate 1,740 of CAYNSO010000203.1, read as the reverse complement.
GCGCTGCCGCATGCCCGCACGCAAAACGTGAAAAATATTATTATTTCGATCACCCGCCTGAAAGAGGGCATCGATTTTAGTTCTGAAGACAAGCAGCCGGTTCGCCTGGTGTTCCTGCTGGGCACCCCGCTCAAGGCCGTCGGCGAGTATCTCAAAGTGCTTGCCAAACTGAGCAAATTATTGCGCGAAGACAAAATCCGCAGCCAGATATTAAAAGCCGAAGCCCCACACCAAATCCGCAAAATATTTGAAGAAGCTGAGGATTGAGGCTGCTGGAAGCACACCCCCCTGAAAATTAAATCCGATTTATTATATAACGCTAAATGATCTTGCAGACAATAATTTGCCGGCAATGGATGTTTGCGCTGTGAAAGGCTGTTGTTGTAGCTGAACGACATAAAATGAGCAGGGCTGGCATTTGCGTTTCTCTGCGTTCATCTGCGGTTACTTTTTTTACCGCCCGCTGGGCGCGATAGACGCAGATTAATGCGGATAGAGTTTTTTAATTACAGGCTCGTTCCGCGGATGTTGCCCGGAACGCAAAATAAAGCAGGACCTGTTGTTCTGCAAAATTGGCGACTAGGGATCTGTTTTACTTAAAAACAGGGTGGCCACAACCAGCTATTAAAAGGGGAATACTCGCAGCAAATTTTTAAGCCGCAGAGGATTGAAGCTTGCAGATATACAATTCATAATTAATATTAGAAAATGGCACAATATATGTATTCAATAAAACACTACATATAATACATCATTTAATATACCTCTTCATGCGAACCGATTGATTCCAATAGAATGGCTTCGTTTTCATTATATTTAACAAATTGAAAAACTACCCGTAAATTATAATTGATACTACAAGCCCATGAATTATGTAAATCCTCTTTTAATTTGTGCGTCTTGAGATGTGGATGAAAAGCATCAGCAGAAAGCAATTCAAGGGTAGTTTGCAGTTCCTCAGCTAAATTCGGTTGCCGTTTTATTAATTTCCCGGCAGTATGAATAAAAGCGTTTGAACGCAAAAGCGCCCTGGTCATTGTATAATTTCCTTCAACAACTCATCAGGCGAGGCAGGTTTGCATTGCTTTTGTGCAAATTCCTTTTGTGCTGCTTTAACGTCTTGCACAATTTCAGCTCTACGGCTATCATGAATACGCCGGTTTAAAATATCAATCAACGTTTCCTGATCGTCTACAGGCAAGTTGTTTGCAGCTTCAAGTACTTCATTGAATTTTACAGAATCGGGCATAAGGAATCCCTTTCCTTACATTTAAACTGTTTTCAAGCCAGTTCGACAATAATATTTTTGAAATGTATGAAATTTTATTTATAGATGCAAATTTTACAGTAATTTTATTTCCTGGTTTCGCCGCTGCCGGGGCATGGTTTGGGGGGTGAATGTTTAGCTAGAAACATTTCGTCCCTAACGGAACTTTTTTAGTTCTTTCCGGACAATCGTTTGTTGATACGGGAAAATTGGGTTAGTTATTATTTCTAATTTTGGGGCATGGATTGAGACAGATGGCATTTGCGTTTCTCTGCGTTCATCTGCGGTTACTTTTTTTACCGCCCGCTGGGCGCGATAGACGCAGATTAATGCGGATAGAGTTTTTTAATTACAGGCTCGTTCCGCGGATGTTGCCCGGAACGCAAAATAAAGCAGGACCTGTTGTTCTGCAAAATTGGCGACTAGGGATCTGTTTTACTTAAAAACAGGGTGGCCACAACCAGCTATTAAAA
>CAYNSO010000202.1:0-3581 GCA_964399735.1 uncultured Cytophagia bacterium | reverse complement strand
TTTTATTCCGGTTTTCTCACGGGTTGTAGATTACAGGTTAGCTATATTTAATAAAAGTGCGGTTAGCCCGCCCCGGAGCAATGCAACCGGGGCGGATAAAATATTTATTTGATTAATAAGGCTTTTGCTACTTTACTTTGGCCATCACCGTTACAGTGAATAAAATATTCGCCGGAGGGAACGGACAAGCCGGCCTGGTTAGTTCCATCCCAGGTAATTGTGTGCGTCCCGGCCGCCTGCCGGATTGCAGGCTGCAAGGTGGTTACCAGGCGACCCAACATATCATACACTTTGATGTCGATCAGTCGATCCCGCTCCAGATGATAAACGACCCTGACCGAGGAATTGAAAGGATTCGGATACAGCGGCTCTAATCTAAAAGCCAACGGCAGGGTTGCACCCTGATAGTAAATATCCGCCGCTTTTTCACATTGCACGGTTCCGTCGATGCTCACCGAGGCAAGCCTGTAAGTATAACCGGTATTCGCCTTGACATTGACATCAATAAAGGCATACTCGGTGCGGCTTGATTTGCTGCCCTGTCCGGCCAGTTCCGGATGGGTTGTCCAGGAGGCGATGGTCTGCCGGTCGCCGCTTCCGGCGATGCTTTTTTCCAGGATAAAGCCGAGGTTATCGGTTTCGCTTTCGGTGACCCACTGGATAAGAACGCTGCTGCCATTTGCCTGAGCGGTAAATTCAGTCAGCGACACCGGCAACGAGGTGTCGTAATTATACAGATCCAAAGTTTGCTCTTTCCCGATTCCATAATCGGATAAAGTATTGGAATCTTGTAAAAAAGTACCATGATAATACAAATATTGCTGGTCTATCGGGATACCTCGTTTATCGTTTATTTTCGCTTTTACACTTTCAATACTTTCCGATGCTTCTACTTCAATTGTGATTGTGGAACCCGGATTGAAAGAATGATCGGCAATAAAAATTTGCATGGCATATAGTGATGGGGCCATAATAAAAAAGATACTACCTAGCAATAAAAACCCATATCGTTTAAAAATAAACATCGTGTGCTCCACTTATTTTATCAAAGTAAATTTCCGGGTTTGGCTAGCCTGGCCGGACTGCAAGGTATAAAAATAAATTCCGGAAGGCAGATCGTTCATCGTTAATGTAATGCTGTGGTCACCGGCGGAGCGAATCCCATGCAGGGGCGTTTGCACCACTTGGCCTTTGAGATTATAAACTGTTAATGTAACCCCGGCTTTCTCCGCCAGGGAAAATTGAATGGTTGTGCCGGCATTAAAGGGATTTGGATAATTTTGTTGCAGGGTAAAACAAGTCGCAGTTGCCGGATTATCGTTGGGGCAGCCTGTTCCTTCCGGCCCTTCCCAGCCGGCCAGCCGCGCCCACAACCACCAGATTGCGTATGCCTTCATATTGCCGACAATCGGCTGGGTATGCGCCGGGTCACACGAGTACCAGTCCACGCCTTCGGTATGGGCATTTTGCCATTCAATGGCCCAGTTGCCGCCATCATAATAACATTCATCGGTTACATATTTGTCGCCAAAATAAACTCCGTCCGGGTTGTAACATTCAATATCGTAAAAATCAAACAACACTTTATTGTTGGCAATACAGTAATTGCGCATTTCCGTATTCCTGTTATGCAGAGTACCTTCCAGTCCGGAGCCGTCGGAATGGCCAGTCATATAGACAAAGGTAACGCCAAAATAGTCCTGTTCCAGTTGGTTCATCTCATTGAGGTACATATTGTATAGATCGTCATTGCTGTAACCGGAAAGCTGTCCGCACCAGGACCACATAATAACATTGTATTCGGGATGGCTGGAGCCGCGGCCGCTTGTATCGGGAGTTCCCAAAAAGCTTCTGGTCTCTTCAACCCAGCCTGGATAGTAGCCGGCGTCGTGGTCAAGATCGCCTTCGCCGTAACCATCGCCTTCGTACAAATGCAGTTCACCATTTGCGCCGGTTCGGTTAAAGGCGAACAAACCGTTCAGATAACCTTTGCTATGCATAAACGCATCCAATCCATACATACCGCTCACAATCTGGCTGCCATGCGAGGTAAAGCCATAGCCGATGTGCAGATTGGCTTTGGCGGCGGTAATGTATTCCACCGGTACCTGGTAAATATTGATGCAGGTGTGATCGATGATGATCGGCTCGGCAGAAAAGGCCCAAGCGCTAAACAGCATCAGAACAGTAACAAATAATTTGGTTTTCATTTTAGCCACTCGCTTTTCCTTGAATTTTTAAAATGCCGGGGAAGATTAGCTCTTCCATATCATGGAACAGTTGTGTTGCAAATTATGAACCGCAAGTCAAGTAATGCCAATATTTGCCGGTAATTTGCTTCGGAGATTATTTGTCTATAAAATTACAGAGTTTTCAGGAAAAAGACAAGGAACAAATAATAATACCCCACTTTTAATTGGTAGCGGCTTTTTCATCCGGTCGGCAGATAAAAACGAACAAGGAAAAGTCATTAGTTGAGGATAACACGAAAAAATGGTTAACAGTATGGCCCCGTCTGAAACTTGAATATCCGGCGGGGCCAATCAATTCTATTTTAGAAATAATAATTTTCTTGTCAGCCGCTGCCGGCCGGCCTGCAAGGTATAATAATAAATTCCGGTGGGATTATCGGTCATGGTTACCTGAACGCTATACTTGCCAGCATTGCGAATTTCATCCAGTGCGGTTTGCACGATCTGACCGTTGATATTATATATTGCCAGTGTAACCTCGGTCTTTTCCGTTAAAGTAAATTCAATGGTGGTGGAAGCATTGAACGGATTTGGATAGTTTTGTTGTAAAGCAAAACTGGTTACCGTTACCGGATTATTATCGGCAGCCCGGGTTCCTTCCGGTCCTTCCCAGCCGGCCAGCCGCGCCCACAGCCACCAGATTGCCCATGCTTTCATATTACACACGATTGGTTCTGTATGTTCATATTCTATATTACATAAATACCAATCCACTCCTTCGATGTGCGAATTTTGCCAATCTTGAGCCCAGTTGCCGCCGCCATCGTAATAACAGCCATCGGTTACATGTTTATCGCCATAGTAATTGCCATCCGGATCATAACATTCTATATCATAAAAATCAAATAATACTTTGTTGTTGGCAACACAGTAATTGCGTATAGTCGTGTTGTTTCTGTGCAAATCACCTTCCAGGCCGGAGCCGTCGGAATGGCCGGTCATATAGATAAAAGTAACCCCAAAATAATCCTCTTCCAGTTGATTCATATCATTGAGGTACATGTTATACACATCTTCAGTGCTGTACCATGAGAGTTGGCTGCACCATGCCCAAATAATGACATTAAATTCAGGGCGGCTGGAACCCCGTCCGTTACTATCAGGAGTTCCTAAAAAATCCCTGGTCTCATTAACCCAATCGGGATAATACCCGGCATCGTCGGAAAGATTGCCTTCAATATCAAAATGCAGCTTTCCGGCGACGTTATAGGGATCATGGGCAAAAAGACCCTGCGGATAGCCCGGTTTGGTATTCATAAACCCATCCAGGAAGTCCATACCTTTGATTATTTGTCGGCCATGCGAGGTATACCCATAACTGATATGCAG
>CAYNSO010000201.1:0-3619 GCA_964399735.1 uncultured Cytophagia bacterium | reverse complement strand
TTAAGCCATATTAAAAATACATGCTAACCCGCTTGTTAAAAAAGTTAACCTGTTGGAATGTATTATGAAAAAAATAATCACACTGTTGCAAGAAAATGAAAATTGGTTGATGAAGCGAATATTGTATTATGCAAAGAACCACAATTACACCCGCTTTACATCAACTCTGGAAGAAGCCTGGCGGCTATCCATAGCAGGGCTGACGACGTCATTAACCGAACAAATGCAAAAACACCCTGAAATCCCGGAAATAAGACCGGATGAAGATATAACCAACGATCCTTTGGTTTTTTTTGGAATAACAGAAGCAAATAATCATAAAAATCGCGGCATAACCCTGCCAATGTTTTTGGGGTTGTTTAAATATTACCGGCAAACCTTTCTTGACCTGGTGAATGAAAAATTTACCGGCAATAAAACTCTACATTATTTACAATACATTAACCGCTGTTTTGACAGAATTGAACTTGCGTATTGCGGAGAATGGGTAAAAACAGAATCCCATGAATATATAAATGAACTACAATCTCTTAATCGGACTATGGCGAATGAAAAAACCATGTACCTGACCGCTTTTGAAAGCCTGTCTGATCCGGTTTTTATGCTTAATGAAGCCGGCGAAATTACCAATCTCAATTTTGCAGCCACAAAAATTTTGGACTCACGGCAAATACCCGGCTCGCAATATTATGCCCCCGATAGAGAAAAATTTAAAATTGAACCATACCTGGATGAATCAATTAAAATTTTTCTTGGCATGCCTCTCGACAAAATCCTTCCTTCGTTGGCGGAAACCCTGTTTCTGCTACAACATACGGAGAGTCAAAATTCCTCACGCGAGTGTATAATAGAAATCAATGGTGTACAAAAATGGTATGAAGTAAAATATGCAAAAATGCTGGATTTTAGTAATAAAATTACAACCGGTTTGCTAACTCTGAGAGATATTACTGAAAATAAAAAAATACTAAAAGCTTTAACAGACAGCGAAGCCACTCTGAGCAGTATTTTTCGCGCCGCGCCAACCGGTATTGGTTTGACCGTGAACCGGATTATTAAAAAAGTAAATAACCGCTTGACAGAAATGACCGGCTATGCGGCTGAAGAACTGCTTGAACAAAGCTCCAGAATCCTTTATCTGACCAGGGAAGAATATGAAAGGGTTGGTCAGGAAAAATATGCCTTGATAGAAAAACATGGCAACGGTACAGTCGAGACCCAATGGGTCTGCAAATCAGGTAAAATACGGGATATACTGCTGAGTTCCACACCAATTGATTTGAACGATCTATCCAAAGGAGTTACCTTTACAGCGCTGGATATTACCGAACGAAACAATGCCTTGCAGGCGCTGTTGGAAAGTGAAAAGCGATACCGCTTGATCAGTGAAAACATGACGGATTACATCTATTCACTGTATATCTTTCCAGACAACAAAGTAAAATCAGAATGGATCACCGGAGCTTTTGAAACAATAACCGGTTATACCTTTCAGGATATTGAAAATATGAACACCGATCTTTACAACCTGATTGTTCCGGAAGATTTAAAAAAGATCAGAGAATCAAGCTCTACCCTGCACTCCCGTAAACCTCTGCCGTTTGAATATCGTATCATTAAAAAAAATGGCGAGTTGTGCTGGCTGCGCGATTACATGAAACCGGTTTGGGATGAAAATCAGCAGCGGGTTGTACGCTTATTAGGCGCGGTTCAAAATATTACCGAACGTAAAAAGGCAGAATTTGCCCTGATCGACAGCGAAACCAATCTTCGCTCTCTCATCAATGCCATGCCAATGATTGCTTTTATTACTGACAATAAAGGCGTTATACTGGAAATTAACGATACAACCCTGACCAAGCTGGGGTTGACAAAAGAAAACTCTATCGGCCACAGTATTTTTAATATCATCCCATCAGATCATTCCAGTCAATATTTGCTTTTACTTGATCAGATAAATGAACAAAAAAAACCGGTTCATTTTGATGTTTGTGGCGAAAATGGATTTTATCATAACTCGATCATTCCAATTTTTGCTGCTGATGGTACAGTTGTCCGAATTGCGGTATTGGGATATGATTTTACCGATCTGAAAAAAACGGAAGAAGCGCTGCAGGCTTCCCAAAAAATGCTGCGCTCAGCGCTCGATACTATTCCGGTGCGAGTGTTCTGGAAAGATCTGCAATTAAAATATGCCGGCTGTAACAGTTTATTTGCCCGCGATGCAAACCTGAATTCACCGGAAGAGATCATTGGTAAAAGCGACAAGGAACTGATATGGCGTAAAAACATAGAACAATTTAACAAAGTTGACAGGCAAGTGCTTAAAAGCGGCCAATCCATACTTGGTTATGAAGAACTTTTTATTATGCCAGGTTTTGAAACTGCACGAATTTGCAAAACCAGTAGAATACCATTAAAAGACGCCAATGGTAAGGTTACGGGAATTCTTGGCTGCTATGATGATATTACTGAACAAAAAGAGGCGGAGAAAATGCTGCGTTTGACCCAGTTTTCAATTGATCATGCCGGCGATGCCGCCTATTGGGTAGACGAGAAGGCCCGCTTTGTTTATGTTAATGAAACGGCCTGTCAATACCTGGGTTATAGCCGCGAAGAGTTGTTGAAAATGACAGTGCCAGATGTTGATCCGGATTTTTCTGCCAAAGTTTGGTCAGGCCACTGGCAGGAGATAAAAAAAAGACATAATTTTACTCTTGAAACCAGGCATAAAACGAAAAACAATGAATTATTACCTGTTGAAGTTACAATAAATTATATCAATTTCCTTGGCAAAGAATATAACTGTGCTTTTGCCAAAGATATTTCTGAACGTAAAAAAGCTGAAGAAGCTTTACGAAAAAGTGAAAAACGCTACCGCACCCTGTTTGAAACGATGAGTCAGGGTGTGGTTTACCAGGACGCCAAAGGGAATATTACCTCGGCAAATCCTGCGGCTGAACGAATATTGGGTCTTTCTCTGGAACAAATGTTAGGCCGTACTTCTGTGCATCCCGACTGGAAAACAGTAAAAGAGGATGGCGGCCCGTTCCCGGGTGAAACTCATCCGGCTATGGTTGCATTGAAAACCCGTAAAAAAATATCAAATGTTACTATGGGCATTTTCAATCCAATTGAAAAAAACTATCGCTGGATCAATGTCAACGCCACCCCCCAGTTTGATGAAACCGGGAAAAAAGCAATTAATGTTTATGCCACCCTGGAAGACATTACAGAACAAAAACAAAAAGAAGAACAACTCCGTAAATACTACCGAACCCAGGAAGTGCTGTTTCAGGAAGTAAATCATCGTGTAAAGAACAACCTGGCCGCTATTATCAGTATGATGCACAAGGAACAAGATCGCGATGACACGCAAAGCAAAAATTGTTATGGTTCTGTTCTGGAAAACCTGGAAAGACGGGTAAGCGGACTGTTAACCGTCCATACCTTATTATCTTCAAATAAATGGCAGCCGGTAAACCTGGGAGAATTATGTGAAAATGTCATCGGGAATGCAATTAAAGGGTTAATTCTTAATAAATCAATCCAGGTCAATATAGGAAAAACCGATGAAACAGTTGACAGCACAGTTGCTCATCACCTGACAATCGTTCTG
>CAYNSO010000200.1:0-3757 GCA_964399735.1 uncultured Cytophagia bacterium | reverse complement strand
CCTTCACAGGAAGCACATGGGTATACCAGGGTTACATTCCCATAAATCGGTGGTGGGCTACATGACGATAATTCACCTATCCAAAATTCAGCCGTACTTCCAGTACCACAATATATGTCCCATGTATTATTGCAAAGCGTCATGCCGTTCATAATACCATCGGCGCGGGCAATGTTGTAAAATGCCCGAGTCTTGTTATAAAAAGAGCAATCCCATATATTATAATCCGCTTCATAGGCTGTAAATCCATTATTCACCTCGTTGTATGAAGTGCATTCGGATATATCTAAATAGGTTTGATAGAGTTCAAAATAACCGGACATGTCGGTTGTCACAGATTGAATATCAATGTCCGAACTTATAGCGATATCTATCGTCCCTCTTGCTTTCATACCATTGATATTTATTTCTGAACCGTAATCTACAATAATATCACCATAAATAGTTAAAGAAGATATATTAATATCATCTTTATTATTTATTATTACATCTCCAGTCAGAAAAGATGAACTCGTGTTTTTACCAGATAATGAACAATCGCTCTTCATGGTTACATCCTCATTAAAACTTCCTGATCCGAGAAAAATGGTTAGACCGGAACCGGAAGCCGGGATAACGCTGTTAGCGGAAGCGATAGTGGGGTAGAAACCTTTAACAATACTACTATTTTTAAGCCGAATATCAGGCACGATAACCGCGCTGGAGCTTGGACTTATTGTGCCGGACTCGGTGGTTACTGTATAACCATTCAAATACAATGTTGAGCCACTGCTTAAATATAGAGTAATATTTGCTGGAACAATTGTATTACCGGACAATGTGTTTGTAGTTGGAGCAGTACACACTGTCCAGCCTGAAGTAGCCAAATTCAGAACTTGTTGTAATGTGTTAGCTGCCGGGTAATAGCCTTTGTAATCGGTACCGGATTTGGCATAGAACTTGGTTCCGGATATTGTTCCTTCATTGACTATTTTTCCGGTTCCGGTACATTGAATAGAATAATTATTCAAGTTTATACTAGCGCTTGATTTTATATTCAATGTAATTCCTGATAATATATTTATATTACCTGAGAGATTGTGTGGACTATCCCACCAATTTTGATTAATTTTCATTGACCCTGATTTTAAAGCATAAAGAAATTCAAATGCTAAGCGATCTTCCGATTGCAGAGTTCTTCTTTTTAATGTTGTATTAAAATCCGGGCAACGCCATCTTTCAGCCATTGTCGGTTCTCCAACACCCGTACTATGGTGATGAATACCAAGCGCATGGCCGATTTCATGAGTTGCACAATTTTGCACATCACAATATTGAGTCGAGCCATCAACTCGGTCAAAGTCTACGCTTTCTGTACCATTCGTCCATTGCATTAGAAATATTTTACCACCATCTGGGTATGTCCCTGTGTTTAAATATATTATCATACCCACAATATGACCAGTGGAAGAATTTATTGTAGGAAAAGTAGCTCCAAACCATGGATTGGTGCCACTATCTACTCTAAATTTAATATTCGAACCGGAAATAAAATTTAAATTTGTTGATAAATTATCCCAGGTTGTGAAAGATGCAGTAATAAGTGAAGATAAACCAGCAGGGGCGCTTTCAATTTGGTAACTAACATTACGGCTCGTCCAATGTGCAAAAGGAGGATTGTCATTTAAACTTTTAGAATAACTGAAATTAGCCGGATCTATTATACGCCAGTCATTTACCGGAAAAGACAAACTTGTAATACATAGCAAAAAAATAATTAAAATGTTTTTCATTTTTTCCTCCTGAAAATGTTATTAGAATTAATAGTATTCAAAACATTCAAAATCAATTTATTAATTATAGTGTTTTTTTCAAGATATTTTAAAATATGACAATTCGAAGATTATTTATCTTCAATAAGCAGAAGGAAATCACTATAATCAATTTCTTTTGCAAATGATTTTTCGTTAGTATTTTTTGAAATCATTAATTGTGTAAAATCTACATTTCGCTGAACAATTTTTTTGTTTGCAATTGTATGTATAACAAATTTACCCTGGTTAAAGCAATGCGTTTCCAACCCTTTTTCTTTTTTTGCTATACAAACAATTATATCTTCTCCGACTTTATATTCCGCTTGAAAAGGATTAATTGTAATTAAATCTCCAATTTTGCCGCCAATGTCTTTGATTACAATTTCTCCTTTAAGTTTGTTCTTATAACTTTTTGTAATATTGATAGTTACAAGTGTATTAACAGCCTCATCATAATCATCCCAAATGCATTCTACATTAACCACTTGACCTTCAATTACATCAAAAGCGGTTTTTGCAATTGTACCGATTTCAACAAAACTTACTTCAGCTTTAACATTTTCAAATATAAAAGTCAAAAGACCGACTAATAATAAAAAAATCCTATTTTTCATTCTTTTTTTCCTCCAAAATAAAAGTTTCAATATCCTCAAAATAAAAATCCTTTAAAATTTTTTTTCGGGTTACATTAATTATTTTCCCATAATTTACATCATTGATACACGCATAATAATCACCTCCTTTTTGTGGTTGAATGAGTTTATAACTGGTACTATCATAAAATATCGGCATGTATATATTTAAAATTTCCTTAACCGGATCAAGTTGAAAAAATGTTCTGTTATTTGTAACAATAATTGTTTTGTCGCTTAGTGGAAAAGCTTCAAATATAGAATGGGTATTAGCAGCCGGGGGATACATAGTGGGCATTGTCAGGGGAAAAGAATTTACTAACTTTTTATTGGTTTTTCTAAATTTCAAGAATATCTTTTTATTGTAATCATAAGCTAACACATAGCTGTCGGTATTTAATATTTCTTTACTACCTGGTGGAGGCACCCCTTTTGAATAATCATAAAAAACAGTAAATTCACCAGTTTGCAAAATCAATTCAGCAATGGCCTGCCGGTAGTCGCATTGCACCAGTTCCTCATCTATGGGCCAGCAATCGTAAAAAAACAACAGAATATATAAAATCGTGTTCTCTTCATTGATCGACATACTGTGAATCCAGTTCATATTAGTAAAGCTCGTTACATCCCATATTGTTTTCTCCAGAGTCATGTTTTGTAAATTTACCAGAAAGACAGAACGGTCCACCAAAATACAATAATTATTATCCCAATGACATGGGAAAAGCCGGACTTCATCAGGGCCAATATTTATATTCGGATTTTCACTATTGGGAATATATAATTGATGAAGCAGTTTTTTACTTTCAGTACTAATAAAATAGAGCATATTAAAACTGGCGACTACTAAAAGTTTGTTTTCCGTGCTTAAATAATAGGAACGCGGAGATTGATTTAAATCTGCAATTTTAATAAAATTGATTGAATCATAATCAGTGTAATACAAGCCCCGGCTATGATTACATGCATATATAGTCTTGATATTGGCTGGAAAAGCAGGGTCATAAAATGATGAATCGTTGCAAACGATCACTTTGTCCTCATTTTTAATTTCAACAGGATATTTTTTCTCACAATTGATTAAAAGGATTAATAATATAAAATAAAAGAAAAAAGAGAAGAGGTTTCTTTTTTTTGTTTTTACTATTAATATCCATTTCATTTGCAACTCCTTTAATATTTTTAAGTATTTGTTAAAAAGTATTATCAATATTAAAATATGATAACTATTCCCTAAAAATATGAAAATAATTATAGTAAATATAAAAAAATTTTTAATTTGCATTGTTATTAAATAACAATTAGTATTTATTAAAGTTTACAATTCCGCCC
>CAYNSO010000199.1:0-3792 GCA_964399735.1 uncultured Cytophagia bacterium | reverse complement strand
AATTTTATTGTTTTCGACTATAATATTTTCGATTCAACTTCCATTTCATCCAATTGAATACGCTGCATTTTTAAAGACCGGAACAGCAATTTGTGGATCGGCGCCGATGTCGGCCTGTGGTTCAAGAGTGTACGCGGCAGGGGAGGTGTGGTTGAAAAAATTTTTATTCAAAATGTACGAATGCTGGATATCCCAAACGAAGCGATTCTTGTAGATCTCTTTTATGAAAATGATTCTGAAAATCCTGTAAAATCAGCGTCTGTTCCTGTGGTTAGTGAGTTACCCCCGATTTTTTGTGATATTCATTTTCGCAATATTTTTTCCGGAATGCCGGTATGGCAATTATGTTGAATGGTTTACCGGAATTGCTTTTGCGGTAAATTGACTTTGACAGTGTTTTTATTTCGAGTTCCAGAGGGGTGGTGTGTAATAATGTTGACCAGGTTGACTTTCAAGGTAACTTTTATTACCGTTCAGGAACCGGTTTTTCAATTATCTCAATGTCGTCAAACAGTTATTGCCCCAAACCGCATAAATCAACCGGTTAAAGTGTGGGCACAGGTGAACGGCGCAAAAAGTAGTGATAATATGGATGGCGCCGCAATACACCCATCAGCGCCGGTAATTATGTTTAGAAATAATGCGACCCGGGAAGCTGTGATATTGAAAAACTGGTCAAAATAAGTAACCTGGCTTTATTCGTCCACTTTATATTTCTTTAATTTTCGTAATAATGTATCGCGGTGAATTCCCATTATATCTGCCGCTTGACTTTTATTACCATTCGCCATTTTTAATACCCTCAGGATATGTTCTTTTTCAACCTCATCCATGAGCAATGTTTTTGGTTTGGCAATTTCTTTAACGGTTTGCTTTTCATCCGGCTCGGAAAGGCGGGAGGGAAGGTCGAAAATCTGGATCTCTTTTTCTTCACAAACAGATACTGCTGTTCTGACTAGGTTTAATAGTTCCCGAACATTACCCGGCCAGTAATAACTTTGTAACCGGGCTAAAGCTTCATTGCTGATACTTATATCACCCAGACCAAATCTGGCTGCAAATTCTCCGGCAAAAAAGGTTGCAAGTAATGGTATGTCTTTTTTTATCTCGCGCAAGGCCGGCATCTGTAAATGAATAATGGATAGCAAGTAATATAATGTCGGATTAAATTGTCCATTTATTGCCATCTGATGCAAATCGACGCTGGTTGATGCAATGATTCGGACATTCACCGGATGGGTTGCGGATCCGGTAATTTTTATATTTCCGGTTTCCAGTAATTCTAAAAGTCTGTTTTGCACCGCGGTATTGCAGTTGCTGATTTCATCAAGATATATCGTTCCACCTTCGGCATGGGCGATGATACTTTTACCGGGTTCTTTATCGCGGCCAAATATTTTGTTTTCCAGTGCGTCATCGGCAAATGAAGCGCAATGGATGGTACAAAAATCATGTGACTGGCGCGGGCTGTTCTGGTGGATGCTGAATGCCGCCATTTCTTTACCTGTGCCGCTTTCACCGCTGATAAGCGCCGGTAAATTTGCGGTTGAAACAAGTTTGATTAATTCCCTGATTGATTTAATTCGTGATGATTCACCAATGATTTGTTTGTTTTTTAACAAATAGTCGATATGTGCATGGCTTGCTGTTTTACCGTTTTTGATTTGTTCAATGATTTCTTTGATCTGTGCAATAAAATCATCCATAACAATCGGCTTGATGATATAATGAAACGCGCCGTGCTTTATTGATTGAATGGCATCCCTGATCGAACCGTACCCCGTCATCATAATGACAAAGGTTTCGGGACTGATTGCTTTGACTTTTTTCAGCAATTCAAGGCCGGACATTCCGGGCATTTTGATATCCGAAATAACAATATCCACATCATTTCGGTCGAGTAATTCCAAAGCTCTGGCGCCGTTATTTGCCGTTATGCAGGCAATACCTTCCAGGTCAAATACATCTTTAATAACTTTGAGACAATTTTCTTCATCGTCTACCAATAAAATTGTTGGAGTATAATCCTGCATAAACCATCCCTGCCTGTGAGTTAATCTTGTTAATTGACTGTTTGATGTGCCGGCAATTGGATCGTAAATGTCGTGCCCCTGGCCTCTTTAGATTTTACCGAAATTGACCCGTTATTTCTTTTCAGAGCCGACATGACGATGGAAAGACCTATGCCCACACCCTCGCCGTCATCTTTGGTGGTAAAGAAAGGATCGAATATTTTATCCATTACACTCTCCGGAATGCCTTTGCCATTGTCTGTTATTTCAACAACAATATTTTTAGCGTCTTCCATCCCGGATTTTATCATTAATTTCCCGCCTTCCGGCATTGCGTCTTTGGCATTCAAAATCAGGTTGAGGAATACCTGTTTCATGTCATCGGGGTTGATTCGGCATGTTTGCACCGGTTGTATTTCTTTTAAAAGTTCAATTTCATGGATCAGTAGTTCATTTTCAACCAGCACGAGGGTTTGCAGTAATATTTCATTAATATCGCAATTGGTTTGGTTCTTGTCCGATTTACGGGAAAATTCCAGCAGGTTGGTAATGATCTTTTGTGTACGCTGAATTTCCTGTTTGATGATGTTAAAATGTTCGCCCAGTTTGGGTTCGGGGTTATCAATAATTCTCTGGATATAATACAGAGAAGAACTAATGGTGTTAAGCGGGTTACGGATCTCGTGAGCAATGGCAGCTGCCAGTTCACCCATAACCGCCAGCTTTTCGGACAAGATCAGTTTTTGTTGTACTTCATTCAGGCGATCATTGGTATATTCCACCCGTTTTTGCAGTTCCTGGTTTTTTCTTTCAAATTCTTTTATCGCTTTTAGTCGTTGTGAAGAATCCTTGAGAATACAGCCAACACCGATGATCCGTTCACCCTGGTGGATCGGTAATAGCTTGGCGTCTACAGATTCAATCTCGTTGCCGGGGGTTTTCAATTTCCATCCAGTGCCTTTAACTTCCAGACCTTGCAACACCCTGTCAAAAAAAGTTAAAATTGCCGATGAAAACATTTCGTCAAAAATGTTGATAAATTTTATTATGCCTTTTTTATTTTTGAGTTCAGGGACCAGGAGTCTGGCCCGGCGGTTGGCATGTTCAATATTTCCTGATAGATCAAGTATTAGAACGATGTCATCGGTATTTTCCAGAATATCACGGAATTGCTCGACATACCTGATTTTGTTTTTACGTTCCAAAATCGTTTCAATGCGGGCCAGCAGTTCCTCTTTGTTAAAGGGTTTGGTCATATAATCATCGGCGCCGAGCCTTAAACCGTTGACCCGGTCTTTTATGGCAGTTCTGGCGGTTAGCATAATTATCGGTATATCCTGCAGGGCGGGATTTGATTTAAAAAATGAGCATAACTCAAAACCGTCCTGCTCCGAGTTTAACATAACATCCAATAGAATAAGCTGAAAATTTTGCTGGAATGCTTTACGAACCGCTGATTTGGCATTGTTACACCATTCAACATTGTATCCTTTGCTTTTTAAATAATAAGAGACAACAAACGCCTGATCCTGGTTGTCTTCAATTAATAAGATACTTGATTTTTCAGTTTTGATCGATTCCTGCATTGTTCTTTCCTTTTGTGGCAGGATAGCTGGAATTCCTGGTTAATTTTAATTTTTTACCACCCGGATATTTATCCCCTCACTGCCGGTAGTGTAAAATATTAAACTAATCAATTAATGTCAATAGAATGATTTACCTTTTATTTCCGATAATGTAATTGATTTTGATTTGAAAATTGAATAAATTTTTCAATTAA
>CAYNSO010000198.1:0-3836 GCA_964399735.1 uncultured Cytophagia bacterium | reverse complement strand
CATTAACCATACCTTTATAACGGATATGACTGTATTCTTGTTCTTAAAATAGTGGAAGAATTACCCACAACAAACAATATAGAGCCTATATTTTTTTGTTTCTTGCTCCGAAATTTAATTTGCAATAAGTGAATAAACCGATTTTATAAAATTGTTATTAGTGTAATTGCCGGTGTGGTTTTCAAGAGTATTTAATATATGGTTTTGGCCGGTTAATGCTAAACGGTTGGAGACAGCTTATGAGAAGAGTGTTGGGAATAATATTGGGCGGGGGGCAGGGTACACGATTATATCCCTTAACCAAGTTAAGGGCAAAACCTGCTGTGCCATTAGCAGGAAAATATAGACTGATTGATATCCCCATCAGCAATTGCATCAATTCCGGAATTCAGAAAATTTATGTTTTAACGCAGTTTAATTCTGCTTCCCTGAACCGGCATGTGGGGTTAACTTATCATTTTTCTCCATTTTCCGAGGGCTTTGTAGAAATATTAGCAGCGCAGAGAACTCCGGAAAGATCGGACTGGTTTCAGGGAACCGCTGATGCGGTAAGGCAGTATTTGCATTCCATTAAGGAACTGAACGTTAATGAATATCTGATCTTGTCGGGCGACCATTTATATCGCATGGATTATCGCCCATTTGTTGAGTATCATCGTGAGCATGAAGCCGATTTAACAATATCCGGCATACCGCTTGCCGAAGAAAATGCTTCGGATTTTGGTTTGATGAAGACCGATGCCGAGGGCAATATTACCGAATTTTCAGAAAAGCCCAAAGGCAAGGCTTTACAAGATATGCGGGTCGATACCAGCGCTTTGGGGCTTTCTCCTGAAGACGCCCGGCGCAAACCATTTCTTGCTTCGATGGGAATTTATGTTTTTAAACGGGAAACATTGATTGAATTATTAACCAATTATATTAATCACCAGGATTTCGGCAAGGAAATTATTCCCAACACACTCGGCAAGTACAAGGTTAAAGCCTATTTATTCAATGATTATTGGGAAGACATTGGAACCATCGGTTCGTTTTATCAATGCAATATGAGTTTAACAAAATATGACAAACCAAATTTCAGTTTTTATGACGTCAAGGCGCCTATTTATACGCGGCAGCGTTTTTTGCCTCCCTGTAAAATTGTCAATACAGAAATAACTGAATCCATGATATCCGAAGGATGTATAATAGAAAGCGCCAAAATACGCCGTTCTGTTATCGGGGTGCGATCATATATTTCCGAGAATGTGTTGATTGAAGATACATTGCTTTTGGGTGCAGACTATATTGAATCGCAGGAACAACGCCTGGAATTGGTGGCTAACGGCCAGGTTCCTGTTGGTATTGGCAAAAATTCGGTAATTAAAAAAGCCATCATCGACAAGAATGCACGAATTGGCCAAAATGTAAAAATAATAAACCGCGAAAATCTCAGTGAAGCAGAGCGCGACAAGGACGGTTTTTGGATTCGCGATGGAATTGTGATAATTACCAAAAACGCCACGATCCCTGACAATACGATTATTTAGTTAATGAATATAATAATTTTTGGGGGGTATTGCATAAAGTAAACATAAAACGAAAGGATCATATATGCAAGGAAGGGTTGTTAATATAGGTGGCGAGCAAATAACGCTGCCACCGTTCAACAAACAGATTTTGCTATATATCATCGCCGGGTTTTTTGCGCTCTGGTTGATTTTTACTGTTTTTTATACTGTTGAAGCTGATGAAGTTGGGGTTGTGCAGCGGTTTGGTAAATATATTGTAACTACCCAACCCGGTTTGCATTTAAAATTGCCCTGGGGTATTGAAACAGTAAAAAAAGTACGGGTACAGCGGGTTTTTAAAGAAGAGTTTGGCTTTCGAACTACGCGGGAAGGCATTCAAATGGAATACTCCCGGGCTGATTTTTCTGAAGAATCGTTAATGTTGACCGGAGATTTAAATTCTGCCCTGGTAGAATGGGTTGTGCAATATCGCATCAAAGACCCGGTCAAGTATTTGTTTCGGGTTCGCAATGTAGAAGCGACTTTGCGTTATGTCTCCGAAGCGACCATGCGCCAGGTGGTTGGCGACCATAGTGTTGATGAAGTGATCATTCTCAGCCGCAAGCAAATAGCTCAGGATGTGACCGATTTGATGCAGTTAATGCTTGACGCATACGAAACCGGGATTGATATTGTTACCATCAATTTGCAGGATGTTAACCCACCGATACCGGTACAACCGGCTTTTAACGAGGTGAATGAAGCGCGTCAGGAAAAAGAACGGATTATCAACGAAGCGCGTGAAGCTTACAATGCCGCAATACCCAAGGCAAAAGGCGGAGCGGAACAACTAGTCCTTGAAGCTGAAGGGTATGCCACCAACCGCATTAACCGCGCCAAGGGCGATGCCGAGCGGTTTGTTTCCGTTTGGAAAGAATATGCCAACGCCAAAGATGTAACCCGGCGCCGTCTTTACATAGAAATGATGAATGAAGTGCTGCCCAAAATTGAACAAAAGATCATAGTAGACGAACAGATGAAAACTTTTTTGCCGTTGATGCAGTTAGGAAAGGGGGCAGCTAATGAAAAACAATAAAATACTTTTATATTTGGTTATTGCGCTGGTTGCAATAATAACGCTGGTCAACGCTTTATTTATTGTTGATGAAACCCGGCAGGCAATTATTACACAATTTGGCGATCCAGTCGGGCAGCCAATAACTAGCGCCGGCTTGCATGCAAAAATACCTTTTATTCAAAAGGTTAGTTTTTTTGAAAAGCGAATTATGGAATGGGATGGTGATACCAATCAAATTCCTACCAAAGATAAAAAATACCTGGTTGTCAATACCTTTGCGCGCTGGCGGATTGTTGATCCCTTAAAGTTTTATCAATCCGTTAATAACGAACGCAATGCCCTGGGCCGGCTGGATGATATAATTGACGGTGTGACCCGTGATTTTATCAGCGAAAATGATTTAATCGAGATTGTACGCAATTCCATCCGCATTATGGTCATTTCTACTGAAGCAGAAGAAGCTGTTCTGATCGATGCCGATTCTCTGAAAATTAAAGAGGGAAGAATGGCTATTACTCAAGGAATATTGGCCAAGGTTCAGGAAATTGTGCCGCAGTATGGCATTGCCGTAGAGGATATTCGCATCAAACAGGTTAATTATATTGAAGAAGTGCGCAGCAAAGTGTACGACCGGATGATTTCGGAAAGAAAACGGATTGCCCAGTTATACCGCTCCGAAGGTCAGGGTAAAAAAGCGGAAATCGAGGGACAGATGGTTAAGGAATTAAACCGAATTAATTCAGAAGCTTACCGTGCTGCTGAAGAGATCAAGGGCAAAGCCGACGCCGAAGCTACCGACATCTATGCCAAAGCTTTTTCACGCGACCCGGAATTCTATTCGTTTTTGCAATCTCTGCAAACCTATCGCAATACGATTGATAAAAACAGTGTGCTTATATTCAGCACCGATTCGGATTATTTGAAATATCTTAAAGAGGTAAAATAGCCGACAATTTGAATGTTTATCAAGCCCGGTTAATACCGGGCTTTTTTGTCAGTCATCGTTTCGGAACGTGAAACGTGGGGAAATGTGCCAAGCGCCTGAAATTTGTTGCTATTAAAAAAAGACATATTTTTTTATTATTCAACATTTTTTAGAACTGCACGGGGATGAGGTGCAAAACACAAAATTATTTTTAATGGATTTACGGAGAGGATGGTTCCACTTGGTATCTGTTCCAAGCGATATAGCCCCGTCCCCTCGTATGGTTCGCAAAGGTAAATCCCGCAAAGCGGGAGAACCTACTCGGGGACCGGCTTTTTTAAAA
>CAYNSO010000197.1:0-3851 GCA_964399735.1 uncultured Cytophagia bacterium | reverse complement strand
CGCTTGCAGACGGATGATACGAATCAGGTGCAAAAGGTTATGTTGATAAAATAATTTGCGATCAACCCATTCCTGGCGCAGGAACATCATCATGATCGTTCCCGACAGGAATGGGTTTTCGTTTTAAAATAAACTCAATTTATTGCGCTCTTTCTTTTTAAACAGGCAAAGAGTGGCGATAATAGTTCTTACCATTATTTCCCTGATTATAATTATTTTGTAAAACATGGAATTATCTTGCATCTTTTCTTAAAGTTGTTTTATTTATAGCGATCAAATTTAATAAAGATGTGATGATCATGGGGTGGAAATTCTTTTTATATAAAAACATACGGTTATTTAACCGGGCGCTATAAACAGCTACCGGCTTTTTTATTTGTGTTAATCATACTTGACGAAAGGAGAAAAAACTCATCACCCAATCTCAACACACGTAATAATTCCCGAAAGGCTGTATTTTCTGGAATGAAAAAAGTGAAAAACAATCTGATATAGCCATTTCTTTCAAAATCAGAAAATAAAAATGAGAAAGGCCATATAATGAGAGTAAAAATCATTGTTCTCAGCCTGATTTTATTTGTAATGGTTTTTTTCGGTTGTCCCGACGATAAAAAAAGTACCAATCCGGTAACTGACCATTCTACTGTAAGCAAGGAAATAGATACACGCGGAGGCACAATCATTCATCCTGATGGAGTGCAGCTTGACATAGAAGAAGCAACCTTTACGAGCAGTGTACAGATCAAGGTTAAAGCGTTAACCGATAAAGAGGTTGCTTCCCTGCTGCCAACAGGAATGGAAAGACTTTCAACCGCTTTTTCAATTGATATTGGAGAAAACACGCCAAACATTCCCATCAAAATCACTTTCCCCCTCTCCGAAGCAGACAAACAAAGAGATCCTGGTACCCAGGGAATTTACCGCTATGACGGTGAAACAACTACCTTTGTCGGCGCCATAACTACCGAGGATAAGATATATACTTTTATGAAAAAATTTTCAATAACTTACCACGGCTATGGCGATCCTTATGTAATGAAAAAATTCTGTTTCTGGAATGACGGGCCCAATGACGCCTGGGTTAGTGTCATTAATTATAAACCCATATACCCTGATATTACTTTGACTCCATCGGATGCAGGAGGAGCATGGCCTAGTTATGCAGCCCCGGAAGGCGATCAAATGGAAAACAGGGGTTGGTTTCCCATTGGTTCTTATCAATTCTGCGCGCAGTGGGTGGACCCGGTTTTTGGCAAACGCTACCGTATTGTCGGTGGTTATCCGCCTAATTGGACATATTTTCTACATGAACGCATATTATTGGATGCGCCCCTGATCGTGCATGTCGATACCACTTTTCCAAGAAGCACCGAGGGTGATTGTCCATGTAATTATGCAATATTAACAGGTACATGGGCCGGCGCAATTCCGCATTGGGGTGGAACGCAAACCTTTTATATAACGGAAGAAACCTGGACGCAGATTTTATCCGAAACCAACGTCATTGTGATGCCGATTGCCTATAGCGATTATTTGAATAGAATTGTGGTTCTGCAAGTGTCTAATGGCGCTAAATATGTAAAATTTACCTGGCAAACCAGCGGTTCGAACCAGTTGTATTTTGACGTTTATGCAGAACAGAATACGGTAGATGCAGCGCTTGGTGATACCAGTCCTGTTTCGGCCAATGTTCTGTTTACCCGTGTGTCCGGGGGAATTGTTCCAACCTACGGCCTGGTCGCCTATTATCCATTCACCGGCAATGCCAACGATGCCGGCGGCAACGGCTATAATGGTCAGGTGACAGGTGCAAGTTTAACAACGGATCGGTTCGGTAATACCAGCGGCGCCTATTATTTTAATGGCGGCAGTGACTATATTGTTTTTCCGGATGTACCACAAAATTCATCCATTACCCTGAATGCCTGGTTCAAATCCGAATATGATTTGACCGGACGCAAAATAGTTACTTTTGCCGGCGCCGGGGGAATTTGTATCGGTCAAAATGAATACGCCAATCATCTTATGACCTATCTCGAAACCGGTTATAATGACTGGAACGAATCGTACTCGACTACGACTTGTAATGATAACTCCTGGCACATGGGCACCATATCGTATAATGGCACAGAAGTACAGGCTTTTCTCGACGGACAGCAATATTACCACGGCAGTGATACGGGTGAGATTAATTACGATGCCAATGGTTTGTTTGTCGGCAAACACTGGTCCGGTGCGTATGGTTATTTCAAGGGGGCGATTGATGATATACGTTTATATAACCGCGCCCTGAGCCAGTCGGAAGTTCAGGCGCTGTATAATGAATGAAAGGGGTGGGCTTGTCCCACCTTTCTTATTTTCACACCAGGAAATATTTTTTATTGAAAAAAACAGTTTTCGCTTGCATGTTACAGGAAAATTGAATTAATTATAATGTTCAAAAAATAAACCGGTTCAATTTTTACTAGTTTAAAATTGTTGAGGTATTAGAAAAGGTCATCCATACTCAAAGCATTTAAACCACCGCGCAATCGGCTCGCATTTTTGCCTGTGGATTTTATGGCACATTAGTTATAGGAATTATATAATATCAATTACCAAACTGGAGGATAGCCGCTCATGTTCATTAAAACAAAAGTGCAAAACATCTCCGTTGCAAAACGTATTCAGTCGTTAAATCATTCGCTGACCGCCTTTACGGTTTTGTCGGTACTAGCGCTTGGTCTTATCATGTGTCAAAAATCATCGCCAACAGAAACTACCAATCCGGTTGAAAAATGGGTGGGTACCTGGAATTGCTCACAGCAACTCGTTGAACCAGGCAATATGCCGCCGGCAAAACCGGGGTTGACCAATAATTCGCTGCGGCAAATTGTGCGGGTTTCCATTGGCGGCGAGCGAATACGGGTAAAATTTTCCAATGAATTCAGTACCAGCCCGGTTACTTTAAAAGAAGTTCATATTGCCGTTTCAGTAGATGAAAGTGCAATTGATACCAATACAGATACCAAATTATTATTTGCCGGAGAGCCGGAAGTTACCATGGCGCCTGGTACTGCAGTAACATCCGACCCGGTTGATTTTAACCTGGCTGTGCGCAGTAATGTAGCGATAACTATTCTGTTTGGCGATACTTCCCCGGACGTAACCGGTCACCCTGGCTCGCGTACTACTTCGTACCTGTTTGAAGGCAACAAGGTTGCCGCCGGGGACTTTATTGGCGCTAAAAAAATGGATCACTGGTATGTGATCAACGGCATCGATGTGGTATCGGCATCCGGCGCTGCGGTTGCGGTGCTGGGTAATTCTATCACCGACGGTCGCGGCTCGGGCACCAATAAACAAAATCGTTGGACCGATGAACTGGCGCGCCGTCTGCAGGAAAACGCTAAAACCCAAAACGTAGCAGTCCTCAACCAGGGATTGGGCGGCAACTGTGTGCTGCGCGATTGCCTGGGCCCGGCTGCCGTGAGCCGTTTTGAGCGCGATGTGCTGAAACAGACCGGCATACGCTGGGCGATCATCCTGGAAGGCGTTAACGACCTCGGTCAGGCGACAGATACCAGCGCTGCTGCAATTGCAAACGATCTGATTGCCGCTTTTGAGCAGATGATCATTGATGCCCATGCCAATAATATTCTAGTTTATGGAGCAACGATATTGCCATTTGGCGAATCATTTTACGATACCGACGCCCGCGAAGCCGCGCGGCAGCAGGTGAACGCCTGGATTCGCACCGCCGGTAATTTTGACGGGGTGATCGATTTTGACGCCGCCATGCGCAAAACGGATGACCCGACCATGCTGCAAACCGAAGTGGACGGCGGCGACCATTTGCATCCTAACGAAGC
>CAYNSO010000196.1:0-3881 GCA_964399735.1 uncultured Cytophagia bacterium | reverse complement strand
TTTTCAAATATTCCAGCCCGCCCAGTTGTTCCATTTGCTGTTCAATCCACTGAACTCTGCCGAGTACATACGGAGATGGCCTGTCGGCATGCATACGTTTGGGGCTCGGCAGCACCGCCGCCAGTATTGCCGTATCCTGCATGGTCAGTTTGGTATGCTCTTTTTTTAATAGAATTTTAGATGCGGCGGCAACTCCATAAACGCCGTCACCAAACTCGGCTATGTTTAGATACACCTCTAAAATCCGCTGCTTGGGCCACAACAATTCAATCAGCACAGTATACCAGGCTTCCAGCGCCTTGCGGATATAGCTTTTATCCGACCAGAGAAACAAATTTTTTGCCACCTGCTGGGTAATAGTACTGGCGCCCCGCACCCTGCGGCTTTTTTTATTCTTTTCCAGCGCATCCGATATAGATTCAAAATCAAAGCCATTATGTACGGGAAACTTTTGATCTTCAGCCGTAATGACTGCCAGCCCCATTAACGGGGGAATGGTTTTGCGGCTAACCCATCGATAGTGAACAGGCGCCGGTTTTTCTTTAAAAAAACGGTTCTCTACCCGTTTTTGCATGATAAAAGCGCTGCTCGGCGGCGGCGTCCAGCGAAAACTCATCACCTGGGCTACTGATACAATCACCAGCGTTATGATGACCAGTCCGCATATAGCCACTATTTTTAAAAATTGTGATTGCAGTATCTTTCCTTTACTGATCCTTTCAGTTTTATTGGTTTCGGCTTCCCAAATTCATGCCCTCCTTTTACCTGGTAAATTAACTAAAATATTGTCACAAAATCAACTGTTTTACTTTTACATATTAAAAATCTGCATTACCGGGAATTCTCCTGTTAAAAATGCCAATTTGTTTGTATATTACACGGCGATTGACAGTTTGTTATTACTATGGATATAAATGGATTTTTCCGTAAAAATGAATTTGCTGGAACAGCAAATTCACTATTTTAATCAAACCCTGGCAGAATGCAATATATGCCCCCGCAATTGCGGCGCAAACCGGCTTGCTGCTGAAAAAGGTATTTGCCGTATTACCGACCAGTGCCTGGTTTACAGCTCATTTTTACATCCGGGTGAAGAACCACCCATATCCGGCGAATATGGCAGCGGCACGGTCTTTTTTTCCGGCTGTAACCTGCGCTGCATCTTTTGCCAAAATTACCAGTTCTCCCACTCGCTGCAGGGCAAGACGGTATCCGACCGGGAACTGGCTGATTTAATGCTGGCATTGCAAAGTAAAAACGCCCATAACATCAACCTGGTGACGCCGACGCATGTGCTGCCGTTCATCCTGCGAGCGCTGCTAATCGCTTTCCGGGATGGCCTGTGTCTGCCAATAGTGTACAACACCTCCGGGTATGAAAAACATGCAATCATCGAGCGGCTGGCCGGCATTGTCGATATTTACCTGGCGGATATAAAATATCATTCCCCGCAACTGGCACAAGCCTGCGCCAAAGCGCCGGACTATTTTACACAGTGCAGCAGTGCGGCGTTAACCATGTATGAGCAAAACCGCCCCCGATATCTGGAGGGCATTATGCAAAAAGGGCTGATCATCCGCCATCTGGTCATGCCGGGACAAATTGATGATTCCAAAGCGATCTTGTCATGGATTAAAAAAAATATGCCCGATACCCCGGTGAGCGTCATGTTCCAGTACAATCCCTACTATCATGCCTCCCGCCTGCCGGAAATCAACCGCCGGCTAACCCTTGCGGAATATAAAGAGATCCGCGCTTACACCGAATCTCTGGACCTGGAGGGCTGGATACAGGATTACAATCCCCCGGACGACCTGGCCGGGGTACATTTTAAACAAAATCAAAAATAACGAAAGATTTTTTTAATGGCTCTTATTTCTCTGCAAAATATCAACATCGCTTTTGGCGGGCCGCTGATTTTAAAAGACCTGAACCTGCAAATCGAAAAAAACCAGCGCATCTGCCTGTTAGGACGAAACGGCGCCGGCAAAACCACACTCATGCACATTATTGCCGGAACACTGGTTCCGGATGGCGGCATTGTGCATAGACAAACGAGCTTGAAAGTCTCTTGTTTTGCACAGTCTATCCCCCAAGATTTATCCGGCCCGGTATTCGAGATTATTGCGCGGGGTTTAGGGAAAAAGGGCGAACTGCTGGTTAGTTACCATCACGAGGAACGGCGTATTGCGCAAACACCGGAAGCTGATCATGCTTTACTTAACCGGCTGCACGAGGAACTGGATGCAATAAACGGCTGGACCGCCCGCGAAGAAATAGCCAAAATAATTACCAAAATGGATATTGACAGCGATTGGGAATTTCAAAATCTTTCCGGCGGCCAAAAGCGACGCACGCTGCTGGCGGCGGCGCTGGTTGCCGAGCCGGATCTGCTGCTGCTCGACGAGCCCACCAATCACCTGGACATTGACACCATCGCCTGGTTGGAAGAATACCTGCTTCGGTTGCGCTGTACAATCCTGTTCGTCACCCATGACCGCATGCTGCTGCGAAAGCTGGCCACACGCATCATTGAACTGGATCGTGGCGAACTGGTGGACTGGGCCTGCGATTACGATACTTTTTTAAAACGCCGCCAGGCTGTGCTGGAAGATGAAGAAAAAGAGTGGGCGCGGTTCGACCGCAAACTGGCGGAAGAAGAAATCTGGGTACGACGCGGCATTAAAGCACGGCGCACCCGTAACGAGGGCCGCGTGCGGGAACTGTTAAAAATGCGCGCCGAACGCAGTCAGCGCCGTGAGCGGGAAGCCAATGTAGAATTCCAGGTCGCCGAAGCGCAACGCTCCGGCAGGATGGTGATTGAAGCCAAAAACATCACTTTTGGCTATGGCGAACAGCCGGTAATCCGGGATTTCAACACGGTCGTAATGCGCGGCGACAAAACCGGTGTTTTGGGACCGAATGGCTGCGGCAAGACCACGCTGGTTAATCTGCTGCTAGGCAACCTGGCGCCACAGTCCGGCAGCATTCGGCACGGTACAAACCTGGCGATTACCTATTTTGACCAGATGCGCGAGCAACTCGATGAAGAAAAATCTGTGCGCGAAAACGTGCTGTTATATGGCGATATAATAACACTGGACGACCAAAACCGGCATATCCTTTCCTATTTGCAGGACTTTCTGTTTACCCCGGAACGGGCCCGCTCGCCGGTCAAATCATTATCCGGCGGGGAACGCAACCGGCTACTGCTGGCCAGGATATTCACTCGTCCCGCCAACGTAATGGTGTTCGACGAGCCCACCAACGACCTGGACGCCGAGACCCTGGAACTGCTGGAAGATTTGCTGGTGGAATTTTCCGGCACGGTGCTGGTCATTTCGCACGACCGGGCGTTTTTAAACAATGTGGTTACCAGCACCCTGGTATTTGCCGGTAACGGACTGGTCAAGGAATACGCGGGCGGCTATGACGACTGGCTGATGCAGAGCCGCTCGCAGCAAATTCAGCAGCCGGTGAACGAAGCTGTCAAGATCGACCGCAAGCAGCAGTACAAGGAAGAAAAAAAGGCCCGGCAAAAACGAAAACTCTCATTCAAAGAGACGAAAGAACTGGAAGCCCTGCCGGCGCAAATTGAAGCGCTCGAAACCGAACAGCGCGAGTTGTACGCTAAAATGGCCGATCCGGATTTTGTGCGGATTAAAGAAAATATCGTCGCCGCCAAAGCGCGCCTGGCTGAAGTGGAGCAGGAAATTGCCAGGGCGTATGAACGATGGGAACAACTGGAAGCGGTGGGGGAAGATTGAGATGGGTGGAATTTGATTCGACAACAGGCAGCATCTGGATTGCCGGGGCAGTAGTTTCTCCGGGGCTGTATCAAAAGCCCCAATTTACAAAAGGTAATTTAAAACATAAAACAA
>CAYNSO010000195.1:0-3895 GCA_964399735.1 uncultured Cytophagia bacterium | reverse complement strand
CCGGCGTTGTTGGTGATGATCGCGCCATATTCCGTGGTTCCGAGGTAATTGCTCCACGAACGGGGCGTATCCGGCCGGGTGATTACATATTCCCGGTTGGCATCGTCAAAATAACCATATTGCATAAATTATTCTCCGAAATCTCTGATTAGAGTCTGTTTAAAATTTTTCCGAATTCTTTTTTATGTAATCGATCAATTCGTCAACCTGAGTAAAGGCTATTGCCGTAAAAGTATCGGCTGCGCCATAATAGATAGCGATTCTGCCGGTTTCAGCGTCGTACAGGTTGGCGCATGGAAAAGTAACATTCGGGACAAATCCGGTTGTTTCATAAGGCTTTTCCGGGGTCAACAGATAATCACGGGTTCGGTATTTTACTTTGGTCGGATCATTGATATCCAGTATCACCGCGCCAAAGCTGTAAACAAAACCGTTGCAGGTGGTGGAAACGCCATGATAAAACAACAGCCAGCCCTCGGTAGTTTCAATCGGTACCGGCCCGGCGCCGACTTTGACGCCCTGCCACCAACCCTGTCCGCCTTTGCCCATAACGAATTTATGATTGCCCCAGTGGATCATGTCCGGGCTTTCGCTGAGAAAAATGTCGCCAAACGGGGTATGGCCACTGTCGCTGGGACGGCTGAGTAATAAATACTTGCCATTCACTTTACGTGGAAACAGAACACCATTGCGGTTAAAAGGCATCAACGGATTTGGCATACGGATAAAGGTTTTCATATCCGTTGTTCTACCCAGACCAATCGAAGCGCCGTGCATGTCATCGCACCACACAATATAATAAGTATCTTCAATTTTCACAAACCGCGGATCGTATGCATAGCTGGTCGGATTCGGTTTACCGTTTTCATCAACCCATTTTATTGGATCCGGACCAAGCGCCCATTTAAAGCCATATTTACTTTTACCAAAAAATAGTGTCGCGCGGCCGTTTTTTTGATCTGCCCGGAATATGCCGATGAATTCATCATTATAGGGAAGAACCGCGCTATTATAAACGCGAGCTGCTTTGGGGATCGGGTTCCAGCCGATAACTGGATTACCGCTATATCGCCATACCACATCTGTACATTCCGCCGGTTTATCTTCCCACGGTATATTTGGCAATTTTTCACCAACAATTGTTTTTTTCACGATTTTTCCTTTATATAACTCTACTTAACAGTTAATTTTGTACCAGTTACAACATCTCAGGCTTCTGCTTTACGTCTTTCTGCCAGTTCATCGCCAATTACCTTGATCCGGCTATCGCTGATCGGGTATAACAAGGATAAAAGAACGGAAAGCACGCCAATGCCGGCCGGAATGAGGCTAAATAGCATAATTAAACCGCGAATGCTCTCTGGAGTTTGATCCTGGTTAGCGGCAAAGCCAACAGATGACATTAAATTCAGCGCGACGAACGCACCAAATGCCCAGCCGAATTTTTGCGCCATAGTCGAGGCGGAAAAGATCAAGCCGGTGGTGCGGCGGCCGCGTTTCCATTCAGCATAATCGGCAGTATCAGCATACATGGCCCAAACCAGTACACTGAGCGGTCCACCGGTGAATGACCCGGTGATCTGCAATATAAAGATCAAACCTAATTGTTTGGCGCTGAGAAAGAAATAAGAGCCTGTGCTGATTATTGCAATAATAAACAATATTACAAAAGCTTTTTTCTTGCCAATCACTTTGGCAAACCAGATGACAAATAATACACCTAACAATGAAGATATTTGTCCGATAGTATTAAAAGCAGATACCAAGGCGTTGAAATCATATACTTTATTATCCAAAAACGGCAGTTTTACATCCTGACTGCCAATAACGTATTTAAAGTAATGAACTGTTACACTGCTTTTTACTGCAACAAAAAGAATAAAAGTAATTGTTACAGCAAGCAGAATAATCCACGGCTTGTTTGTAACCAGTTCATACAAATCTTGTTTGACAGATGCTTTCTGGTTTTTGGGTGGTTGTACCCGCTCCCTGGTTCCTAAAAAGGCAATTAAAAAAAAGATGATGGCTGCAATACCGTAAATGATAAAGGATAATTGCCAACCTTTGGCATCATTGCCGTCGCCAAAAGCTTTAGCCATTGGCAATAATGTTGCTGATACAATGATTCCCGCGCCAAAGGCAAACATGAATTTTACTGAAGATACCGTAGTGCGTTCGCTGGAATCTGCTGAAATAACACCCAAAAGAGCTGTGTAGGGAATATTGATCGCGGTGTATAACATCATAATTGCAATAAAGGTAATATAAGCATAAACAAGTTTACCGGTGGCGCCAAAATCGGGCACGGTAAAGGTTAAAACACCAACAATGGCAAACGGCACACAAAGCCAGAGTAAATAGGGACGGAACTTGCCCCAGCGGGTTTTAGTACGGTCAGCTAGCATACCCATTAACGGATCGTTGACGCCATCCCAGATTCGGCTGACGAGGAACATGGTTCCTGCCGCTGCGGCAGGGATGATAAATACATCGGTGTAGAAATAGGTAAAGTACAGCATAAATGTTTGCCAGTATAGTACGGAGGCAAGATCGCCAAAGCCATAGCTAAGCTTTTCCCGCAATGACAGCTTTTGTGTTACTGTGCTCATACATTTGCTCCTTTAATTTTTATATATTATTGTCCAAGTTATTTTATCCGGACTTGTAGTTCTTTTATACAACATTAGCAGGTGATTTAACAGGAGCGCTTTTTCTGTCTATCCCTGGGATACAAACAGAAAGCAAGCTGAATTCTTTTCCGCAAACGTTACCGGAAAGGTATTTTGAATATAACATTTTCTATTATTCAAGTCCAGTAAATTTTATTATTTATAAAATTAAAAAAGCTAATCAGTTTTATTAATTCTACCATCAGGCGTCAAGTTAGGTTTTG
This sequence comes from uncultured Cytophagia bacterium, assembly GCA_964399735.1. Lineage (GTDB taxonomy): Bacteria > Zhuqueibacterota > Zhuqueibacteria > Residuimicrobiales > Krinioviventaceae > Fontivivens. The sequence continues at coordinate 1,002 of CAYNSO010000195.1, read as the reverse complement.
TAAATTTTTCTGAAAGAATTAAGGAAAAAAAATTACAGGGCATATCCTGAACCAAAAAATTTAAAGAAAGGAGACACCCCATACAAGCTATACCGGGAAATAAAGATACGATGACTGAATTATCAGGTCAAGCATTTGATACAATTCACGAACAAATATTATTACTGTTTAAACAAGTATTTAAAACCTCACTGGAAACAGCCCGCGATGAAATAATCTGTAGTAAGCGATATTAGCGGAATTCACCTTTTAAACGTTGGGGTATATAAAGAGAAAATGGATACAAACGCCGATAGGGACGATAGCAAGTGTATGGATACCGGGGATACGAAATAAATATTATGAAATTGGTTTGTTAAAAGATCGTTTTGTTCAACGCGGTAAGGAGATCACAGATATTCTATCGGAAGTTTTTTATGGGGAAATTGTTTACTTTTCAAATTTTCCCGGGCTTTGTTTTCCTTTTTTCCAATTTGATGATAATTCAACCTCGATTCTGTTTTTATTCTTCATCAAAAAACAATACATAATTTTTATTGCAGAAAATATATTTGAAAGAGTCGACGGGTGATTTTTTTATTTTAATGATTTTTACAAATTTTCCTTGACTTTACGTGAATTCTTTTTTATAATAGAACATGGGTTATTAATGCTAATATTATATTTTATGTAAAATTTATTTCGGGGCAAGCAAGAGCGATGACTTTTCGGGCGCTTTTTTTATAGAAAGAATCTTGGCCCCATCTTTTTTTTCATACAATTTTTCTGCTTCCTGGTCTTGGGTTAACACTGTACCAAATATTTTGGAGAGTTTAGCGCCTATGGATTACAAGCTGCCGGTTATTCCAATTCTTACACTAAAGTTCATCCTTGCCGCCCAACAGGACTGCCGGCTGCCGCGCATCAAAGGCTCCATGCTGCGCGGCGCTTTCGGACACGCTCTCAAGCACACGGTCTGCGTTATGAAATCCCGGCAAACCTGTCTCGATTGCATGCTGCGGG
>CAYNSO010000194.1:0-3928 GCA_964399735.1 uncultured Cytophagia bacterium | reverse complement strand
GCTACCCCTCTGAATGACAACAGGATATTCAAAACATATCAGCTTGCCGTAACTATCCCGGTTTTTTAGTGTTTGTAAATGTTGAATGCGCAGCACATAAATTGCAAAATCTCAAAGGCTCAGAACAAGGGGCTTTTGCCCCTTGCCTTTGCATAGCAACAAATCAACAAGCGGTGTGGAATAGACGAACGATGTTCTCTCCCATCCAAACCCCGATTTGGCTGAGTGATTGGATTTGAAACTGTATACAAAGGCAGATTGGGTAGGTGCAATTCTGGCCCCCCGTGTTGAAAAATTAATATTGGCAGGACAAGCCCCTCCCTGCGTTCTTTATTCTGTAGAACGACCCGACGAGACGACCCTGCCGAAACTTTCATCTGCGACATTTGTGAGTATTTATTATTTGCTACACAAGCTCGACCCGGGTTTCTGTACAGCCTGATTAAACCCCGGACGATCAATTATGGTATAATACAAAACTTATTTTTCGCCCTGCGGCATTAAAATCAAGTCATCCTTGTTCAGTAATTGCGCAATAAGGTTTTGCACCGCAGCTTCCCATTTCAATGGTTCGCCGGTCAGATCCGCGCGTCGGTCGTCATTCAACAGTTTGGCTATTTCGGCATCTGAAATCAAATCTTGTACATCAATCAACGACTTGAGAAAGCCGGTCTTTTTGGCAATAATGCCTTCAGCGCCGCAGCGCAGGATTTTACCATTTTTATCCAGCAGCGCCCCGGTTACCTGCAACACATCCGCCGGCGCATCCAGATCGGACAGCCATTTAGAGGGCTCGCTATTGCCGGTACCAAGCTGCAATTCCTTACTGCCCAGCAGGTTCTTCATCCGCAAAAAATACTCGCCAAAGCCCACGGTGATGTACAAAAAATAATCCACATTTTCCTGAGCGGCCCGGGCTAGCAGACTGTCTTTCCAGGCTTTGGAAGGCGCATAGCGGTACAACACCATTTGTGTCTTGTCCTCATCTTCACCGGAAGATGTACGCGACGTGGGAGAATTAAAGGCATCCACATTGCCCATATAAATATCCGGCGCCTGTTCCGGATCCAGATCAATAATTGACATCGGTTTGAGCATATCGAATTTCCCGGCAAACGCATCGATCTCATCAAGCAGCGGTTCAAGGGCGGCTTTGCGGTCATCTTCAAAAAATGCCCGGTACAAGCGAATATCATACTCGGCTGGTAACAGCCCTACCTTACCGTCTATGGCAACCTTTTTACCATCATAATATGGCGCTTTGTTCATCTCTTTGACGCTGCTGGAACGCATACCACTAAAAATCCCTGCACAACTGGTTATTAAAGCCAGACTCAGAATCAATGCAACAGTTAACCATTTGTAACTCTTCATCGGAAATCCCTCCTGAAAGATGTTCCCTGCCTTTTGTAAACCCGGTTCCAGGTCGACAGCTCACTAATTATTTTTATACACCGGGTAATGCTATTAAACTAAAAAAAAGCCGGGGCAAAGTCAATTGAAAACTGCAAAAATTTCACTCTTTTTGTGAGATAAATCAAAGTCATGCGCAAACAGGTGCGTATATTATTTACCTGTCACTACTAACCAAACCATAAAGGATGACATGCAATGAAAACCAGAATATTATTATTAGCAGCTCTATTTTCTTTTTTATCAATACAAATCACCCTGGCTCATGGAGAGCAAGGACTTGAGCGTTCTACACGTATCAATGCAAACGCTGGTTTTGGCAATAATGCAGAATCGAATGCCACGATTACACAAGAAGGGATGGTCAATTCCAGCTTTAAAGGCAACGGGGTGCATGGCGCCCTGGGAATCGGCAAGCATATTGACAGCGGTTTGTGGGGCGATTTTAGTTTTGAAACCCGCGGGATGGAAGGCGAGGCTATGGTCTTTAATACCAATCAGGTAGCCACCCACGCTGTGGCGCTGATGCCGATCATGGTGGGATTAAGATATTATCTTTTTCAGGATATAGACACCGGTTTTCAGCCTTTTTTTCATGTAGCGGCCGGCCCTGTCATTGGCGCCGAGTCGAGCAATGAAGTAGGAACGAACATCAGCCATAAAGCGCATACCGAAACCACCATGGGTTGGAAATATGGCGGCGGTGTAGATTTTATGCTGACCAACTGGCTGGCAATAGAAATGGCCGGCAATTATCTGGGTGTGCAGGATTTTAAAACTCCTCTTAACGGCGCCACAAACTTTAACGGCTGGAGTGTTTCTTTTGGTGTGTGCCTGTTTTTAGGCGCGCAATAAAGTTTACCCCCTGCGGCTGATGATCTCGTGAATGTACTTGATACATTCCGCAGGATCAGCCGCAGCAGTTAGCAAGCCATTTTCTTCATACTCCTGGAAACAATGCCCCAAAAAATACTGTAACAGAATGACCGGCCGGGAATTTCTCAACGCCAGGGCAATTTCTGAAATAGTGCCGGCGGCGCCAGGCAGGGCAACCACCACATCACTGGACAAAACATTGATGAGATTACGCGCACTGGCCATACTGGTCACAATCGGAATATCAATAAAGGGATTTGCGTCGTGTTTGGAACTGCCGGGCAGAATTCCTAATGTCAGTCCGCCCTTGCTTTTGGCGCCTTCGGCAGAAGCGCGCATTACACCGGCGTCGCGGCCGCCGTTCAGCAATATCCAGCCATTGGCGGCAATCAGCGCGCCCAGATCAAAAGCGGTTTTGTTGATTTGCGGCGTCACTCTGGCGCCGCCCATTACGCCTATCACCGGGCAGCGGTTGGTTTTATAATCCAAAACAAACCTCCTCGTAGCAAGCTGCGACTTATCTAGGTACACTTGTTATATAACCAAAGTATTCTCTGGAAAATTAAATTTTTTTCTTGTTTTTTTCAAATAAATATATTAAATATTTAATATAATAATTACAATCAAGCCAGGGACAGATAAAGCTTTATAAAACAATACACATTTTTATTACAGGTATATTTTTATGCTATTCTAATATATTTAAAATAAAAATGAATAACAACCGATCGCCATAACATTGTGAATTAATGTTCCCTGCCACAAGGTAAAGAATGTGCCCCCATCTTAATACTATTTTCGGTGTTTTAAAGATCAAGCGTTTTTAACAACAGATATATCAACTAGCCATTAAAGGAGGTAAGCAATGGAAGAATTTGATGGATACCTGTTTTCGAAACTTGCTGCAATAGGAACCAAATCCGAAGGACCGGTATATTTCCTTCAACAATCAAATTACAATGAAATTATAATCAAAAAGAAAGCCATGTTATTTGAAAATGACTCAACATTGCACGCATTGCTTGGTAAATTAGTTAAAGTTAAAGGAGAAATACATATAAATGAAATTGATTATGCCGAGATTTCAGAACTTGATCTCAAAAACAATATTATCTTAAAAGAAGGGCTAAAACTTGAACTCGAATTAGGTACAGATGAACTGTTGATAGACAAAAAACCGGGTAATCCACAAACCACAATTTATTTGGCTCTTTCTTTATTAGTACAATGGCCTCACAAAAGTATTTGGCATGGAACATGCCCAACTTCACAGATATACGATTTTATAATTAAATACAATGATGAAATAATTTGGCGCTGGAGCGACAATAAAGCATTTACATTTATGATAACACCCGTGCAACTTTCCGGAGGCGCTTTCCATAGATTCAAGGAAGTTTGGGCTATTGACCCAGAGATAATACAATGCAGTGGTTCTTATGAAGCCACTGCAATGTTTATCGCCTCCGGGCAACAAGTATCTAAAAAATTTGATTTAAAAATAAGTAATTAGAATCTATCGGGCTCCGGTATTCGCATACCGGAGTCCATTATAAAAAGATTAATTTTATACAATTTAAAAGCGCTCCTTCCCTTCTGTTTGCTCATTCGCCGATGCTTTACCTGCCAGTTGCCCGCA
>CAYNSO010000193.1:0-3964 GCA_964399735.1 uncultured Cytophagia bacterium | reverse complement strand
TTTAACAATGGTTCTATCGAAATAATTACCCACAGAAAAGCATATAGAACCAAATAAAGTTGTTGCCGCAGCAGGTTTTACCATCGACAACAATTGATCTGCCGACTGTTGGATTGTGTGGCAAATATTTACATTTGAAATTCTCTGTAAATTGTGTAAATTTAAGGTAACAAATTCCGGTAATTGTTTATTAACAATGTGTGTCATTATGAAATTCTTTTATACAACATTCCTTTTGTTGCTTTTATCTCTGCTGTTTTCCTGTTCCGAGAAGACCGGTATGCCGGACTATTTTCCGATGAAGGTCAAAAATACCTGGGTCTATGCCGGTGAAATGGCCATGATACAGGTTATTGATGAAAGCCGCAACAATGACAAAATCAACTATCATGTCGTCTATTTTGATTCTTTGGGAATACCGATCTGGGAAGAACGGCATAGCCGCATAGATGGAAAGTTATACTGGACTCATTTTTCTCCCCAGTCCATGTTCATCCCGGAAATTCGTTTCAATCCTCCGCTGCCTTCTTCGCCGCTTTCCGACCGTTTGGGAGATAAAAAAGTGATTGAAAGCGTTGAAACCCGTATTGATTCGACCACTGAAACCGTGCCGATAACTGTTGAATATGAAGTAGAGTCTATTGAAACTGTGGAATTGCCTTGCGGAATTTTTCCCGATTGTGTTAAATTACGCATGACCATTAGTTATGATGAGGAAATTGAAAATCCCTATATGGCTGGAACAACCTATATCTGGTTTGCGCGTGGCGTTGGCCCGGTGAGTTATATCCTGCCGTCCGGCCAAAGTACTCTTGTCCGCGCAACGATCGGCGCCCGGGAGTTGAAATAAATCTGGTTTTGACAAGACAATGAGAAATTAAAAAAGCGGGTGTGATGCCTTTAAGGGACGATCACACCCGCTTTTTGCTTTTTACTTTGCTTTATCACTCAAACTTTGGAAAAGGCCTCTATTGTGATGATTACATTTTCACAGATTGTGCCGTTCCATTGTATTTGATAACCTGATCCGGGGTAATGGTAAAATCCAGTTTTTTCGCTTTTTCCTTGCTAACCCAAACCACCTGAAAGGTTCGTTCCGCAAGCATACCCGGGAAAGAACCTTGCCGGTCATGAATTGTCAGGGTTTTTTCCTGTTCGTTCCAGGTAACCGGAATGATCGAGAAAGCGCCTTTTTCGTAATTGTAATTAATGTTTTCATCTTCATAAATATCAAACTCGGCGTCTTTACCGGTGTAAACATACAGCAAAATGGGATCAGCCGGTTTTTCGGCGCTGTATTGGATGTCCGGCCCAAAAGGCAAAATTGAACCTTCTTTTATATAGAGCGGAATATCGCTGTATGGTGCGTTTGCCGTTATTGTTTGTCCTCCGGGTAAGAAATAACCGGTTTTGAAATCGTACCATCCGGTTGTTGCCGGCAGGTAAACCGATCTTTGTCTGGCTTTGAATTCCGTGACCGGGTTAACCAGGATTGACGGCCCGAACATGAATTGATCGGCAATATTGTAGACGTTTTGATCATTATTAAAATCCATAACCAGCGCCCGCATGATGGTAGAGCCCTTGAAAGTTACGTGTCCCGCCAGGGAATAGATATATGGCATGAGACGGTAGCGAAGTTTGTCATATTGCACCATTGCCTGGTATGCCGGATGAGTATCCGGGGCAATGTTGAATATTTCCCGGAATGGGAATTCGCCGTGTGACCGGAACAAGGGGCAAAAAGCGCCGTACTGGAACCAGCGGGTGTTTAGTTCGCGCCATTCTTCAAGATGAGCGGGGTCCTGGTTGATATAGCGTGTTTCTGTAGAAAAGCCGCCAATATCGGTCGTCCAGTAAGGAATACCGGAAAGGCTCATGTTCAAACCGGCGGGAATTTGCACTTGCAGGTCATACCAGCGGGCGGCAATATCGCCGCTCCAGGTGGCCGCAGAATATCGCTGCTGCCCGGCGTAAGCGGAGCGGGTTAATATAAATACCCGTTGATTCGGCCGTTCCTTGCGCTGGCCTTCGTAAATGCCTTTGGCATTCATTAAAGAAAAGGTGTTTGCATAGCGGGCAAAGGTTCCCAGCGCGGTTGGACCGTTTCGCAGCATGCGTTCATTATCGGATAAATTGGAATGAATATCCGGTTCGGTGGCATCCAGCCACCAGGCGTCAAAATTCTTGCTGAACAGCTTTTCATTGATCTGTTTCCAGAATAACTCGCGTGCCCCGGCGCTGTAAGGATCGTAAAATGTTGAATGATAACCCGGACCGACCCAATCGCGTTCCTGTTTTTCCACATTGCGCATATACAGCCAGCCTTTGGCCTCGAACTGTTTGAAATGTTCGGTACCGACATAAAATTTCGGCCAAACCGAGATCATAATATTGGTATGCAGCTTGTCATGCAGTTCTTTCACCATACCGTCGGGATCGGGGAACCGTTCCTGATCAAAATCATGGTCGCCCCATTTTGTTTCCGGCCAATAGAACCAGTCCTGTACAATATTATCCAGTGGAATTTGCCGGTTGCGGAATTCTTTGACCACATCCAGCAGTTGCTCCTGGGTTTGGTAGCGTTGTCGGCACTGCCAAAACCCCAAAGCCCATTTCGGCATCACCGGAGCCTGACCGGTAATGTTGCGATAGCCCTGAATGACTTGTTCAGTATTATCGCCATAGATATAGTAATAATCGATCTGGTCGGCGACATACGAATACAGCGATAGCCGGTTTTGCAAATCTTCTTTGGCCGGACTCTGCCAGCGCAGGCCCATATATGCCTGCCCGGAATCGGGAATCCATTCAATTTTTATGGGATACCGTTTACCCGCTTCCATATTCAGGGGCAGAATATTGGTCCAGGGCAGCCATCCCTGCCGCCATTTGTCCACTACCAACTCGTCGTTCAGCCACACTTGGCCATAACCGGAGCTGTATAACCGGAACAGGTGTACGCCCGATTCTGCCGATTCAACAAAACCGCTCCAGCGTACGCTGCCGTTATCCAGTTTAAATTCTTTGGGGAAAGAACCCATGTCTTCTAAAAAGTTGTAATCTATAAACGTTTCTTTAGCGGTATAAACCGGGTTGGTGAAATTACGGTTATTGCAATACTCTGCCGTTAAACCGCCCTTTTCTCCTTTGGCATCATACAAGGTTAATGAGGAGAGTGGTTCATAATCCCGTATATCGCCAAATTTGGTGCGGGAATTATTGTCCCATAAAATACCATAGTTTTTGCTTGAAACCAAAAACGGCACAGCTGCGACAATGTTGTATTGCCACAAATCCACGCTATGCCCCTTGTAATTCATAATTCCGTTTTGATGCTGACCCAACCCGTAAAATGCTTCATCGGCGGGGGAGGAAAAGATTTGCCGGGCATGAAAGGTTTGCTCACCCATTTCTTCAGCAGGGGTGAAGGATTTGCCGCCGCCCGCTATTTCGTTGAGAACGGGATTCCCGTTGGCGTCCAGAAAAGCGATTTCGCCAGTTTGGGGAGATACACGCACCTGCAATTTTGCAGTGGAAAGCACCAACTGGCTGTCTATTTCCGTTAGTTTCCAGTTGACGGGCTCCCAATCCTGGTTTTCGACGATCAGGCTTGGCCGGCTTGAGAATTTATCGCCGGGAGAAGCGGTTACGCGAACAATATTATCCGCGCAAAATTTTATTTGCAATGTCCGGGCATCGGTTTCTTTGGTTGGCTGTAATTTTAGCACAATCCCGTTTGCCTTTTTTTCATAGCCCTGCCCGCAATTGATCAAGAGAATAATTGCGACTAGCGCCAATAATACATGTTTCATCATACCTGCTCCTTGAAAAGTGATACATTCCGGATTTTAATGTAAACGTTTAAATGAATAGGTTAATAAATGTACTCGTATTATTAAAATACAACTATCAAAGCAAAATATAAACAAAAAAATATAATTTTCGAAAAAAATCTGCCTGG
>CAYNSO010000192.1:0-4024 GCA_964399735.1 uncultured Cytophagia bacterium | reverse complement strand
ATTTTTATAAGGATTGTGTTTGTTTGCCAGGATCATTAACTTTTTCCGGCTCAATCATTGCATTATTAAAAACCTGAATTTGATTACGGGAATATAAATCTTGATTGGCAACGCAAAATTACTAAATTACTGTAATAGATATCCGATATTGAATGATATGCCCGTATTATAATATTAATTGATTTGTTATGATTTTAATTGTTGAAGATGAACCTGTTTTTCGCTCTACCATATCAGAAATGTTGCAGGTTCTGGGTATGACGATAGATATTGCCACCGATGGTTACCAGGCTTTGAAAAACCTGGAGCAAAAGGACTATACTCTGGCGATCATCGATCTTGTGCTGCCCGGACCCATGAATGGACTTGATGTAATAAAAAAAATCAAGTTACATACTCCAAGCACACGCATTATTGCAATTTCCGGTTATGGTAATCAATCTCTAATTCAGAAAACCTACAAGGCAGGGGCAGACCTTTATATTCCCAAACCATTTAAACCGGAAAAACTGGTTGATGAAGCGGAAAGCTTGCTAGCAAAAAAGAAACCTGCCGAACCAGTTGTGCCGATTGAGGAACCAAAAGCGGACAAGGTTTCGATGCCCGAAATTTTTAATGGGTTTAGCCGCGATACCCTGGTTAACCTGATCAAACTGGGCAAAGTATATAATTTTGAAACCGCAGAAAAATGCAAGATCAATTATACCCGTTATATTACCACCGTCATTTCCGGCGCTGCCGATTGTATTTATATGCAAAAGAGCATCGGCGTTGTTAATAGCGGTGAATCTATTGGTCAGGAATCGCTTGTCGACCAAAATGATCAGAATGCCCAGGTAATACTTCTGGCGCGCTCGCCATTAAAAATATTCGTCGTGCCCAAGGTGGAAATGCTTAAATATTTGCATGAAAATAAACTGCTGCCGATTTTTGAAAGAAATATTAAATTGTCGTTAAATAACAGTGTTCTGTTAAAAGCAGGCGTTTTATCAGCAAACAGTAAAGACCAGGAACTTGCCCCAATCCCGCCTGCCGAGGGGAAAAAGAGTGAGCAGCCACCTCCTGAAGAAGATCCGAATTTTGATTTTTCCACTTCTGATTTACTGGGAATATAATTACCGCTATAATTATATTTAACTGTTTGTTTAAAGAGGGAGAGAAAAAATTGAAAAAAAACACTATTCGTTTTCAATTTATATTACCGCTATTTCTGTTCTGCTTGCCGATTCTTTTAAGCGCTGCAGAGAAGCCTTTGCGGGTTATGACCTTTAATATCCGCTATAACGAGAAAAACGACAGTCTCAACGCCTGGCCTTACCGTCAGGATAAAGCCGCCAGCATGATCCGCTTTCATAAAGCTGATGTGGCCGGTTTGCAGGAAGCATTACGCGGACAGATTGACGACCTTGCTATCCGGCTGCCTGAATACGGCTGGTTCGGCATTGGCCGCGATGACGGCAAGGATGCCGGGGAATTCTGCGCTGTCTTTTACCGCAAAGACCGGCTGACGTTGCTTGCCGATTCCACTTTCTGGCTGGCGGAGAATCCGAAAAAACCGGCGCTGGGTTGGGATGCTATGTGCAAGCGGGTGGTTACCCTGGGAAAATTTAAAGACAATGAATCCGGCGTTCTCTTTTACCTGTTCAATACTCATTTTGACCACAAGGGTGAAATTGCCCGCCGCGAGAGCGCCCGCATGTTGCTGCGCAGTGTAGCGGAAATTGCCGGTGATTTACCAACTATTATTACCGGCGATTTTAACAGTACCCCCGATTCCGAGCCGTATCAAATTCTCACTGCCGGAGAGCAGGGAGTGAAACTCGTGGACAGCAAAGATATTTCGCAATACAAACATCATGGGCCTACAACTACCTGGAGCGGTTTTACCGCGGCCTGGCAGCCGGACGGCCAACCGATTGATTATATTTTTATTCGTAATAATGTACAGGTGCTCCTGCATGGCACTTTGTCCGATAGCTTTGACAGTCGCTTCCCCTCCGACCACATGCCGGTGTTAATAGAGTGTGTTTTGAATTAATAACCCAGGATGGGTATTTTACCGGGTAACCTGGTTTAAACAAATATTAATGCTTTGCAAGGTAAAATACCCCATCATCTTTCCTGATTTTGAAATTCAGGTTGTAATTAGCCCACAGCTGGCTCGCCGGTTTTATCCATGTAAAATTAAAAGGCTTTACTTTTACGCAGGATGAGAATTGGCGCTTCGGCCGGGCAGCCGAGGCGAATGGGAAACCAGTGACCCATGCCTGAACTGGTGTACAGGCGGGTGTTGCCCTGCCGGTACAAACCCCACATATAGCTGTCCCCCGGCAGGTTTTCAAACAGGCTTTTTCCCGCTAGACCGATCTGACCGCCGTGTGTATGACCCGCCAGGGTTAACTGTACATTGTGCTTTTGTGCGGCATCAAAGCCGGCCGGGCGATGGCTGAGCAGGATGCGGAAACAGTTTTCCGGAGCGCTCTGCATGGTCACATCAACCGTATTGCGGATGAATTCCAGAATATCCGGCCGCAGCGATACCGGATCGTCTGCACCGCCGATATAGACATCCGCGCCATTAATGTTGATTACGCTTCCCTTATTCAACAGCAGGGGAATCGGGCTATTGGCAAAAGTATTCAGCACTTTGTTTATACCGCGGTAATACTCATGATTACCGACCGAAGCAAAACCCTGGTATGGTGTATTCAGATTATGGATCATCTTTAATGCGGCAGGCAATAAATCCGGTTCATCGGCAATATCGCCGGTGATGCAATAAAGGTCCGGTTTTTTAGATTCGATCAATTCCAATGATTTTTCCAGGTTTTGCAAAGTATAATAATAACCGAGGTGCAGGTCGCTGAGATGCGCTATTCTCAAACCTTGTAACGCATCCGGCAAATCTGGAATGTCAATATTGATTTCAGGAATACGCACACCGGCAAATGATTCAACAACCCCAATGCCGGACGCGGTGAGCGCGGCGACCGGAAAAGCGCCCGCCGCCAGTTTTAGAAATTTGCGACGGCCAATATCAGTCTTTTCCTGCGCGGGACTGATACCGATGCGGTACAGCAAGTACGAAAGCGGCAGGGTGAGCAGCAAGGTTGCACTGTAAACTATAAAAAAAGCAGTCCCGGCGCCGCCAATCAGGTAAAATATGCTGAGACCGGTAAATATACCGGCCATCCAGATCAGCAAGAACACGGCGGTTGCCCAGGGTAAATAATGCGAGCAAACGCGAAAGAGCGGCAGTTTCCAGATCCGTTTATTAATTTTGCGCCATAAAATGGCAGCGCCCAGCGCCAGCCCGATATTCAGGATCAAACTGCTGACAATGGGAATAATATATTTTAGATTATTTTCCACGTTTAACCAGATTTATAAAGTATTTTGTTCCTTGCCTGTTATTTCTTGAGATTTGAGAGCTCTGGCAGATTACTTGCCACCGGCAATGAAGCGGATATATACATCATGCAACGAGTCAAAGGAATATGCTTCATTGGGTTACCCGCCACAAATTGGCTAGTTGCTAACATTTTTTACGTGTTCTTCCGGCGTCGAGGTTTCATATTTGGAGGGGCATTTTAACAAAATTTTACCAGCATACAGAGTATCGCTGTGGGCGAGCAGTCCTTCGACCACTACCAGTTGGGCGTCGCCAAGCTGATCCGGCATTGTGCCTTTGTAAAAGACATTGATGGTATCCTGCGCATCATACAGAGCAAAGCGCAGTTCGATCTTGTCCGCATTCCAGTCGATGCTGGTGGGTACAACGTTGCCGCTGATACGCAAGCCTTCTCCGTCCGGCAGATCGGTTTTGCTGCGCAGTTCAGAGATGGTGAGGTAATAGACCGCCGCTTCTTTAAAGCTGCCCACCAGCAGGAAAACCAGTGCGGCTATTATAACCAGAATGCCGATCCAGATTTTGGGTTTCATAACACTCCTCTTGATTCTTTTTGGGAACTGATCGTTTTGATTTAAAATAATATTAACCATGCAATAATGCAAGCTGAAAAAT
>CAYNSO010000191.1:0-4242 GCA_964399735.1 uncultured Cytophagia bacterium | reverse complement strand
CTGGGTTCAACGCCCCAGGCGCCGCCCAGGTATGCGTTTTGTTTTTTCTGAAAATCCAGCGGCGTAAAAACCTTGCAAACCGCTAGGTTGGCCTGTAAATCTGCCAGGCCAAAATCCTTTTCCAAAAAATCGAGTATCCGTTTTTTATATATATCAGCGTATGCTTGCCAGTCAATTTTTCCCAAAAGATTGGTTACCGGGATCAAAACATAAATACTCTCACAACCTTCCGGAGCCATAGTTGCATCTGTTTTAGTGGGAACATGCAGGTACATTGAAAAATCATCCGGCAGAATTTTTTTATCAAAAATATCTTTGATAAGCCCCTTGTATCTTTTGGCCAGGATCAAGGTATGATGTTTTAACTGCGGATATTTTTTTCGCACTCCCAGATAAAGCAAAAAGGCGCTCATTGAGTAGTCAATTTTTTGTAATTTGTCGTCAGTCCATTTACGGCGATTCTGCGTGTCGATCAGATCTTTATAGGTATGAATAAAATCAGCATTAGATACAATAGCATCTGCCGGATAGTATTTGTCGTTTACCAAAACACCCACTGCTTTTTGATGTTCGACTAGGATTTTACTGACCGGGCTATCGGTATATATTTCACCGCCAATTTTTTTTAACACCGTTACAAATGCAGAAACCAAACTGTACATGCCGCCTTTTGAAAACCACACTCCCTGGTCTTTTTCCAAATAAGGGATCATTTCATACACAGATGGGGCGCGGAAAGGATTACCGCCAATAAATAAAGGATGAAAGGAAAAGGCAAACCTGTGCCTGAAATCTTTAAAATAAAGCGAGGCAAAAGTATAGGTTGGCAGGAGCGCTTTTAAACGAATGGCCTGGGGAACAAATTTCAACATTGTCGCCCAATCCATAAAAGGCGTGGAACCCAATCCTTTAACAATGACCGCATCATAGATTTGTTTTGATGCCTTGATAAATTTTTCATAATTGCCCGCGTCTTTTTCGTTAAAGCCGCGCATTTGGGCTATTAATTGATCGCTGTCATCGGTATAATCAATATAGGTCTTGTCATGGAAATAAATCCGGTAAAAGGGGTCCAATTTAATCAGTTCAACATGATCTTCCAGTCTTTCGCCGGCAGTAGCAAATATATCGCTAATTATAGTGGGCGCGGTGATTAATGAAGGCCCCATATCAAACCGGTAGCCATCAAGTTCTAAAGGATACGCATGTCCGCCGGGGTAGGCATTCTTTTCAAAAATTGTTACCTGGAACCCTGCGGCCTGCAAGCGGATGCCAAGCGATAATCCCCCGAAACCCGAACCGATAATTATTATTCTTTTTCTATTTGTCATTCTTGCCTTTTGCACATTTATTGATCAATTCCGCTGCGATTTTTCCGGATAATAAAACCAGGGGAACGCCTCCGCCCGGATGCGCCGAACCTCCGGCAAAAAATAAACCGGGAATTTCCCGATTCCGGTTTTCCGGACGCCTGAATGCCATTTGCCGGGTATTGGAGGAAATGCCATAGATGCTGCCCTTGTTGGATTTGTAGTGATGATAAAAATCAACCGGCGTAATAATTTTTTCATAAATAATTTTATCTTGCACAGCAATACCCATTTTGAGTAATCTTTGTATGATCCTATTTTTCATCTTTTGAATGATCTCGGGCCAATCCTGTTCCGTTGTTAAATAGGGCATATTGACCAATACAAACCAGTTTTCACAAGCGGACGGCGCATGACTAGGGTCTTTTTTGCAGGTAATGGCAATATATATCGTTGGGTCGTCTGGCGCTTGCTTGTCCGTAAAAATGCTTTTAAATTCCTGATAATAATCATCAGAAAATATGATATTGTGTTGCATTAACATAGGAAAAGACCCGTTAATTCCCCACAGAAATACTAAACCTGATAAAGAGGGCTCCAGGGCATTCAGTTTTTGTTTTTTGCGCTCGTGGCCATCGACAAGCTCATTAAAAGTAGTAACAGCATCCACATTGGAAACAACATAACTACACGTGATAAATTGATCGTTTACCAGTACCCCGGTAACGCCATTGTTATGATAAACAATTTTTTGCACCGGCGAGTTGTAATGCAATTCCACCCCCAGTTCGAGGGCGCGCTTTACCAGGGCGTTGACAAGTGTATATATTCCCCCCCTGATATAAAATCCCCCCAAACCATATTCAACATAAGGAATGATGTTCAAGGTCGCCGGCGCCTGAAAGGGATTTGACCCATTATAGGTACAATAACGATCAAACAGTTGTACTAATCGGGAATCTTTAAAAAAAGACCTGACCGCATTATGAACGGTGCGAAAAGCATCGAGCCGGTTAATTTGCAGCAATAGCGGCAGGTTCCTTTTTTGCCAAACAACCTCGGCTTCATGAATGGGTGAAAACAAAAACAAGTTGGCAGTCAACTCATAAATCCGTTTGGAATAGTCATAAAATTTGACAAAACTGTTTTTATCTTCCGGGGCAAGTTCGCCTATCGAGTGCAAGAGTTTCTGCAAATTGGCATGCGCATCGAATACTGATCCATCCCGGAAAAAATAACGACACAAAGGATCAATGGGTTCTAATTCCAGATAATCCTTCCGTTCAACCCCGCTGAACCGGAACAGGTCGTCAATAACAAACGGCATGGTAATGAGAGACGGGCCGGTATCAAAATAAAACTGCTCTGCCTGAATTGTACTAACTTTACCCCCTGGGCAGGCGTTTTTTTCATATATTTTGACCGAATAACCCATTTTTGCCAGATAAATGGCAGCGCTCAGCC
The DNA here is from genome assembly GCA_964399735.1 of uncultured Cytophagia bacterium. GTDB lineage: Bacteria > Zhuqueibacterota > Zhuqueibacteria > Residuimicrobiales > Krinioviventaceae > Fontivivens. Next base: position 1,468 of record CAYNSO010000191.1, on the reverse strand, counting down.
CTCCTAAACCTGCTCCCGCAATAATGACTGTTTTTTCCATGATCCTGCCTTTTTGAGCTTTTCATAAACAATTATACAGGGTATAATATGAGAAAATCCATAACCAAAATCTTCCAAAGGGATTGTCCAGATACGAATATTCAAAATAACATTACTATTATATATAACAACCGGCCGCGAGGTTAGATAGCCATTAAAGACCAGGATCAATACAAAGAGAATACCGGTAAATACTAGTGTACGAAATTGCTTTAAAATTGAGACCTTAAAAATATAATCAAGAAAAAAAGTAACAATTAGAGCTGCAAAAACCATAAAAGCATAAAAACGCCCACTAGCATAAAATAACCAGGCGAGTATAAAAAAAATGGGAAAAGCCAACCACAGATTTTTAATTCTCATGGTTTTATCGGGTATATAAAAGACCAGTATTTCCCAAACAAATAAACAGGCAAACGGCACAGTAACAAAAAAAAGCCACTCTTCAACCGGCAATCCCGCCAGGCGCAGTGAAAGAGTATATAATTCGTTAAACCGCCAGTGTTTCCCGGTAACCAGCGAATCCCAGATAATAAACGGGATCATGGTAATAAAAACAGCCGCCAAAGCTGTTTTCCAATGCCGCACAAAACGCACTTTATGGTCGAAACTGGCCAAAAGAGGCCCAAGAATGATCAACACATTAAATAAAAGGTATTCATATTTCATTTTTTTCCAACCTGGATAACAGTTCCTCCAACGTCATTTTTTCGTTCTGTGGCAGCTTGCCGTTTTCCAGTATAAAACGTATGACATTTCCCATCAACACATGATCATATTTATTAATATGTATAGGGATCAATCGGCTGAGCGTTTTCATGTTCACTTGCGCTTGTTCGCCGCGTTTGAAAAAAAAAGGTAAATAATAACATGTAGAACTGTGAATAAAAAGAGCTTCAAGATCATCGGGGGATTTAACCAGGCCGGAATCCATTATAGCCAGTCCTTTCATGGTCCAATCCAGCTTGTCCTGCGGCCAGAATGCGTGTTTGCCGCGTAAAGCGGTTAACGCGCCGATATAGGTTTGTGCCAGGCCGGTAAAATTTGTATCAGTTGCTACTTGATTAAAATTCTCAATCGCTTGATCGATATACTTTTTATCATCCACACTTTTATAAAAGAGAATCCGCGCTTTTTCAATGATCGACAGTTGTTCATTATAATTGGCCAGGAGTGGATCAATGGTTGAAAAAAAAACTATGATACAAAGACAAATAAACCAACCGGCACGATTGAGGATTTTTTTAGTTGTTGTTTTTTCATGCATAAAGAGTATAATCCTTTTTCTTTATGAAAACTATTTATGCAGAAAAAAAATTTCCCTGGCAAAACAAAATTTTGGCTCTATATTGTTTGTAGTGGGTAATTCTCCCGCTATTTTAAGAACAAGAATAAAGTTATATCAGTTATCAAGACCGGGTTAATGCAA
>CAYNSO010000190.1:0-4294 GCA_964399735.1 uncultured Cytophagia bacterium | reverse complement strand
CTCAGCGAACTCTGGGGTTTTATATTTTTACCGCAGAGGGCGTGAAGAACGCAGAGAAAAACTATCCAGGTAATTGTTATTCCAGTCATTACTTTATTTTTTCAGCAGCAAGTTTGTGATTTAAAAATTGATTTATATGGATGGAAGACAAATTTTTTCTTCCGGTACTATTGTTAAGGCAATTAATCTGAATCAACGTAAAGTTGCTTTAACCAGATCTTTTAAAATCGATTTGACTAGAGCCTTGTTCTAAAAAGAGCAAAGGAATTACCCACTACAAACAATATTGAACCATTTATCATTTACAAACCCGGTAAAAAAAGTAAACCGGATCGGTATCATCAGTTTGCGTATTTTTTATCATTTGATTTCTGTACTTTTTTGTTTATTTTATAAAGGGAAATAAATGACATGAAAACACTGCAAAACATAGAGTTATCCTGCCGGGTAACAAGCCGGAAATTGAATTATGATTGTTTATCGCCGAATCCAGGAATCTCTGTATGGGAATTGGCGTTGTATTGTACATAAATAAAGGATTTCAGTTGACAAAAGAAATTTTAAATATTTTAGAAATAAAAGAGCAGGAAATAGTTGAGGAATGGGAAAAGCGGGTAACACAATTATTCCCAAACTGGGAAGAAGAGCGCCTGCATCGTTTGGTTTTTGCATTAAAAAAAACACTGGTGGATTACCTGGCTGAATTTGATGTCGAAGTTATAATACAGCATGTGGAAAAGATCATCAACACCTTTTATATGACGCTGAATGAAGCGCCAAAGTTAATCGTCAATTCCCTGCTGGTCAGCCGGTATATCATTCTGTCATTCATAGCCAAAGAGCATTCAAAAAATTTTAACAGCCTTAGCGCCTTTGGACATATCAATGATCTGTACGAACCGCTCATTCAAACAATTAGCGTTCAGTTCAAAGCAAAAACAGCATCAAAGATTGAGCAATTGCCCAAGAATTATACCCGCGCCCTGGAAAAAGGGCTGCTAACTATTGATTTTGCCGGGCTTGGCCTGTTTATGCTGGACAAGAACCTGAATTTTATCCACTGGAGCGCCGGCCTGGATAAAATATATAACACCACTTCACGAGAAGCGCTGGGCCAGAATTTGCTCAAAAAGCTGCCGTTGTTTAAAAAAGAAAAAAAATTGTATGTGGCCATCATGCAGGCAGTGGAAGAAAACCGGGAAGCAGATCTGTTTGAGGTAAAACATAAAACCGGTAAAAATGATGAGCGCATCATCAACTATAAAATTGCGCCACTGCGAGATGAAAGTGACCGGGCGATTGGCGTTTCTGTGCTCTGTCATGATGTAACCGAGCACATTAAGGGGCAAATGACTCTGAAACGATATGAACAGTATTTTGAAAATATATTGAATGACGCCGCCGACGCCATTATCATTCTAAATGAAAATGACCGGATAGTTATGTGGAATAATGCCGCCGAGGTATTGTACGGCTGGCAGGAAGAAGAGGTAATCGGCAAAACCATCAGCCTTATCGTGCCGGATGATCCCGAATCCCAGGAAGAAATTAACAACATTAACCGTATCGTCCGTGAAAAAGGTCATGTCCGTAATTTACGTTCACATCGCCTTACCCGTGATGGCCGCAAGATCATCATCGACATTAGCCGCACCGCCATTTTAAACGACCGGGGTGAATATATTGGCAGCAGCGTTATAGCACGGGATATGACCCAGCAGGAACAACTACGCCGGCAGCTTATCCAGTCCGAAAAACTCTCCGCCGTGGGCACGCTGGCGGCGGGTATTGCCCATGAAGTGGGCTCGCCGTTAAATTCGATCTCGTCTCTTACACAACTGCTGAGCTTTAAAGTGGCTGATGAGGATGTTAAAGATCAAATCACTCTTATTCGCCAGAATATTGACCGTATATCTCGAACCGTTAAAACCCTGGTTGATTTTTCCAAGCCCATTGCCCACAATGTCGAATTAATCTATCTGAACAGTGTAATCGAGCATGTAATCCGTATCATCAAATTTGATAAACGTCTCAAGCATCAAAACATCGAAACCATACTGGAACCGAAAATTCCCCTGGTAACTGCCAGTTTTGACCAGGTGCTGCAGGTTTTTATCAATATATGTCTGAATGCCGCAGACGCCATGGAAAATGTCAAGGATGGCACTTTGATCATAAAAACCTGGTTCGACGCGGAAAAGGTATATACTTCAATTACCGATAACGGCTCCGGCATCCCGGAAGATAAAATTGCGCATATCTTTGAACCGTTTTATACCACCAAAGCCGCAGGCAAGGGCACCGGCCTGGGATTATGGGTTAGCTATAACATCATTTCCAGCTTTAACGGCATTATTACTGTCGACAGCCGCGAAGGGGAATACTCTACATTTACGATTGCTTTGCCGCAATATAAAAAGGACAAGTAAATGGCAATTCATGTGCTAATCGTTGATGATGATGATATTACCCGTGAAAGCCTGATCACAGTTTTGAATAACCGCGGTTTCATTTGTCGTCAGGCTGCCAACGGCGCCGACGCCCTGGAACAGATCAAAACCAACGAGTTTGATGTGGTTATTACCGACCTGGAAATGCCGGTAATGAACGGCATGGAATTACTGGAACAAGCGGCAAACCTGCCGGTACGGGTTTTTTTTATTATTATCACCGCTTATGCGTCAATTGAAACCGCCGTCGAAGCGCTGCGCAAGGGAGCATTCGATTATTTATTAAAACCGCTTAATTTTGAGGATGTTGCCCATAAAGTTTACAAACTGGTAGAACACAAGGAACTGGTTTATGAAAACCAGGCCTTGCGCCAGGAAGTAAATGCCAATTATGATTACGCCAACATTATTGGAAAAAGTCCGGCAATTAAAAGAGTGTTTGAGACTATCCGCAAGGTATCGGACAGTGAGAGCAATGTGCTGATCGGCGGCAAAAGCGGCACCGGCAAGGAACTGGTCGCCAAAGCGATACATTTTAACAGCCGCCACCGGCGGGGAAGGTTTGTAGCCGTCAATTGCGGGGCAATTGCCGAAACGATTTTTGAAAGTGAATTATTTGGTCACAAAAAAGGTTCTTTTACCGGTGCGGTCAGTGATCAACCCGGGCTTTTCAAAGCGGCAGATCGCGGCACCCTGTTCCTGGATGAAATCGGCGAACTATCCCTGGCTGCCCAGGCTAAATTACTGCGCGCTATAGAGAATAAAACCATTTTGGCTGTTGGTTCTACAATCCCTGAAAAAATCCACGTGCGCATTATAGCCGCATCCAACCTGGATTTAAGAGAGCAAATCGCCAATGGCAAGTTTCGCGAAGATTTGTATTACCGGCTCAATGTCATAGAAATTTATCTGCCTTCGTTAAGCGAGCGCCGCTGTGATATTCCCCTGCTTATCGATCATTTTGTAAAAAAATACAATCGCCAGATGAACAAAAAAGTCATGCGCATTGATGATGATTTACTGAATGAACTGGTGCAGCGGGACTGGCAGGGCGAGGTACGCGAACTGGAAAATTACATCGAGCGGTTAATGATCTTTGCCCGCGGTGAGGTATTGTCCTTTGCCGATCTGCCGCCGGATTTTTTAGTTAACAGCCGTAATCGAATGGCGGGAATCTCTGCCGACAGTCTGGGAGCGGCGGTGGAACAGTTTGAACGTCAGTATATACTTGAACACCTGAAAAAGAACAACTATCACCGTGGCAAAACTGCGCTGGCGCTCGGCATCGGCGAGGCCACGCTGTACCGCAAAATGAACCAGATGGGTATTCAGGGTAAATAACCCGGCGTTGTCAAACAGCGCGCCTGTTTTATTCTCCCATAATTTTTATTATCACCCGCTTGCGGCGCTGGCCGTCAAACTCGGCGTAATACACCTGCTGCCATGGGCCTAAATCCAGTTGACCATTGGTTACCGGTAAAATGACCTCGTGGTGCATGAGTAAACTTTTCAAGTGCGCGTCGCCATTGCTTTCACCGGTGCGGTGGTGGCGATAATCCGGCCCCTGCGGCGCCAGCTTTTGCAGCCACTCGTCAATATCCTGAATCAACCCGGATTCCGCATCATTGACATAGATCGCTGCGGTAATGTGCATCGCCGAGACCAGAACCATGCCCTCTTTAATGCCGCTTTTTTGCAGCGCCTGTTCCACCTCGCCGGTAATGTTGATATATTCGCGGTGGTTTTTGGTGGTAAACCATAAATAGTGGGTGAAGGATTTCATAAAGACTCCGTGTGATATTTGTTACACGACATAGATATACTATTGAATAATAAAACATTAT
>CAYNSO010000189.1:3247-4367 GCA_964399735.1 uncultured Cytophagia bacterium | reverse complement strand
TTAACCCGGTCTTGATAACTGATATGACTGTATTCTTGTTCTTAAAATAGCGGGAAAATTACCCACTACAAACAATATAGAGCCCAATTTAGTTTATTGGGCCGATAATAAAAAAGGGTGGGGAGAAACAATGTTTTATATGTAGAATCCAGTGAGTGTTTGAATTTTGCATGAATAAAGCATGATTTCTCCTGATCTGGCGTTTCCGGTTAAATTTTTTTATGAAAATTCCTGTTATATAAAAACATAAAACCCCTAATGACCACACAGTTTTTTTATGTGTTTTTTTCGACTGGTTGTTCCGGTCTGGTATCATGTTTGGAGGCTTTTAGTGAAAACAACATCGGTGGATTCGTGTGCGGCGTTGTAAAATACCAGTAACCGTGTTCATCCTGCTGCATGTTTTTGAATCGTTTATAATAACAAAAGGGAAATTCCCGTACAGACTCTAACCGCAGATCATTATCAAGCGCCGCATTTATAACATAACCGAGGTCGTGATTCCACTGAAAGGTGGCGCTGTGCTTTATTGTTATTCCGGCATTGGTATAGGAAGACGACACCTCGCATGGTTCCGGTTGATCGTTGTGGAAATAGGAATCATTCAAGCTAAAGGATTTTCCGGTTTCATCATATTCCAGTATATTGAGCAGCGGATGACCATCTACCAGCAGAAATTGGCCGCCCGGTTTAAGAAACCGGGAAACTATTGCCATAAATGCCGGAATATCCGGCAGCCAGCAGAGAACACCATAAGTAGCGATTACAATATCAAAAGCGCTGACCGGTTTGTGCGGCAAATCATAAATATTGGCCTGAATGAATTCAGCATCGAGCCCGGTTTGTTTGGCTAAATCGCGGGCAGCCTGGATAGACTGGTCGGAAAAATCTATTCCGGTAACTTTGGCGCCCAATCGCGCCCATGATAACGAATCCAGGCCGATGTGACACATCAGGTGCAGCATGGATTTGCCGTCGACATTGCCGAGCGCTTGCAATTCAACATTTTTCAGACTGGAGCGCCCGGCAAGGAATGCCGGGACATTATAAAATTCACCCCGGTCGTCAAGATGGGGCTTCACCCGGTCATTCCAGTTTTTTTGGTTTGCTGTAAAATAAT
>CAYNSO010000189.1:0-3147 GCA_964399735.1 uncultured Cytophagia bacterium | reverse complement strand
GGCTGGGCGCCAATTGGTAATAGCAGTACAGTTTTCACTGGCTATTACGACGGCGGTGGACATACCATTAGTAACTTGTTTGTTTATCTGGATGATGGATATGCCGGCTTGTTTGGCAGAATTTCCGGCGCGACAATTACAAAACTGGGGGTAATTAATGCAGATGTTTCCGGTCAGTATAATGTCGGCGGCCTGGTTGGGGCAGCAGTTAGCAGTTCAACAATCAGTCTTTGCTATACTACAGGACAAATATCACAAATTGGTGGTGGAGATACCGGCGGCGGTTTGGTTGGGAAAAATTCTTCTTCTGTAATTACAAATTGTTACAGTCATGCTAATGTTGATGTTGAATCTATTGCTGGCGGATTGTTAGGCGAATTAGTGAGTGGAACGGTAACCAATTGTTTTAGTACCGGCAGTATTTATGCAGAAACTCCTGATAATGAAGGAGGCTTGATTGGTTCATGTTATGGCACGGTGACAGATTGTTTTTGGGATACGCAAACCTCCGGCAACACCTCCAGTGAAAACGGTACCGGTAAAACCACCGCTGAAATGAAAACCCTGGCTACTTTTACGGACCAAACGACCGCAGGTTTGACCACTGCCTGGGATTTTGAAACCAATCCTAATGATGATACGGCTGATAGCAATTACTGGGATATAGATTTAACCGGTACAATTAATAACGGGTATCCCTATCTTTACTGGCAAGATGGAGGAGACGTCTCCCTGCCGGTTGAATTGGCCTATTTTAATGCTGTTGTTGAAAATAACGCTGTTTCCCTGCAATGGCGGAGCGAGAGCGAAACCGATAATCTGGGTTATATTATTGAACGCAAGTCTGTTTCTCTGGAAAGCTGGATCACGATTGCTGCATATAATATGAATCGCGAATTGCAGGGCAAAGGCAATTCGACCTCGGCAACGTTTTATACCTGGACGGATAACACTTGCAAACCCGGAGAAACGTACCAATACCGGCTTGCCGATGTAAATTCAAGGGGTATTGTCAATATTCTGGCCACTGTTGAAATTGCTTTCTCCAGTCACGGTTTACCTGATAAAACTAGCTTGTTGCCGGCTTATCCGAATCCTTTTAATCCGGAAACGCGGATCAGTTACAGTTTGGCAAACGATGCGAATGTCAATTTAACGGTAGTCGATCTGCTGGGCCGCGTTATTGCCCATATTATCAGGGATAAAGCCCAGACAGCCGGTGAATATGCGGTAAGCTGGAGCGGACGTGATGATAATGGTTTAGCTTGTCCGGCTGGAATGTACATGGTTGTTTTAAAAACGGGAAATTATACAGCAGCGCAAAAGGTTATGCTGGTAAAATAAAAAATTAAATGCCCGCACTGTTTATTTCATTTCAACAGTGCGGGTTTGCATATAAATCCGCTACACAAAAGTTGCCCTTGAATTACATTACTTTCCTTTTGTGTAAAGTGTTTTTTGTATGGATTTGATCCATTGCAGTAATTTGTCAGGTTTATCCCTGTACAAGTCTTGCCAATTTATGTATAATCTCCGGGGATTCTTTTAATTCACATAAAGGTGTTAATTGTTGAGTGATGAAAGAAAGGTCAAGGTTTTCGCCCTGGTGAGCTAATATTCCCTCTATATCCAGCCAATCCTTGGGGCGGTCGGCAAAGGCTTTAAGAACGATCAAGTCTTCTGCAGAACAAGTGAGGAGTGAATAGCCGGGATGGTATTCAAAAAAACTTGCTCTTGTAATCATTTCCTCTTCAAACGGCAGTCCAGATAGAGAAATATCAATTGCCACACCATTGGAGGCTTGCAATAACAAAACCCGGTTCTGCCGGGCAAATTTTCCGGCATTGGCAATTCTGGGACGGAAAAAATCTACCAGTTTTGATACATAAAAGTCTTCAGCGCCAAAACTACACAGCAGGCATAAATCAATGTCCTGGGTCATGCGCATTTCACCCCAGCGCAACACGGCCAGTCCGCCTATAAAACAAAAGGCCCAATTCTGCTTTTGAAAATAATTCTGGAATTCCAGCGCCGCTGAAAAAAGCGGATTTATGTTGTTAGCGGGATTCATCTGTTTTCTGGATTTTTTGTAAATAATACTGTTTAAAATATTTTTGCATTATGACCAATCCGCTGTCATTGCGCACAGTGCGATGGTCAAAGGCATATTGCAGCATACTGTTAAGCAGATCCCGGTTTTTCAGATAATAATCCTTGTCCTGCAATTCCTGCTTTCTAAGTTTATCGAGAGCGGTATCTGCCCTTTGCCAGGCGGCAAGCCATGCCTGCATTTTTTCTTGTTCATTCATTGCCGGTTCGGCCCTGTAGAATATTCATTATCTGATCATCACCAAGCCCTGATTTCATTTTTGCAACATATAAAATTTCATACCCTGCGATACGCAGTCCATTCACAATTTTGCTATCAATATTTTTATCTTCAAGGAAAACCATCAGGCGCTTTCTTTAACCGGATAGATTACATCGGCGCGCAGAATGTCAGCAGCAAATGCCAGGGCTTGCAAAATCGCTTCTTGTGTAAACCGGGGATAGGCTGTTAGTTCCTGTTCGATTGTTTCTTTGCCAGCCAGTTTTTCCAAAATATTTTCAACTGTGATACTGGTACCGGCAAAAACCGGTTTGCCCATCATAATGACTGGATCGGACACAACGAGATTATATTGGTTTGTCATAAATAAATCTGCAATTTTTTTATATTAATAACTTTATCAATATATACTTAATTTTATGGAAACAATCAAGCAATTGTTGATTTAACCATTTAATTTCAAATCGCCCCGTGTATTCGTTTACTGCGGGTGATAACCGCTAGTCCGGCTGGTTTTGCCGGATGAACTGGATAAAAAGTCACGGATAAAAAAGTTTGATGCTGTTTTTTTATCCGTGTTGCATCCGTGTCAATCTGTGGCGAATGGGGATAAATCAGGCTGTTTGAGAACCAGATTTTCCTTCCCCAAAGTAGTTTTTAAAGGGATTTTCCTGTTTAACATGAGTTTGAAGTACAGGTAGAAATTGTTAATAATTCAATAAATAATAGCTATTTGCGAAACAAAGTTTTGCATTCTGCTTTTGGGGCTGTATCAAAAGCACAAAAAAAGTATAATAGGTTACAAATTTTAGTAAAAA
>CAYNSO010000188.1:0-4446 GCA_964399735.1 uncultured Cytophagia bacterium | reverse complement strand
AAAAAATTATTCACCCAAAGGAATTGGCGATCAGCAATAATCTTGAAGAAATTGCACACCCTTTGCTGGATAAAAATACCTGTCAGTTATTTAACAATCTGGGTGGAAACCAGAATTTTATCTTTATCCCCTTTACAAAGGATCATAACCTGCTGGGTGGTCTTATTATGTCCAGCAACCAACAAAATATTCCGGAAGAAGATTTAAAAATGCTGCATGTTTATGCCAATGCTGCGTTACAGGCAATTATTAATGCCAATCTTTATCTGCAAACAGACCTGGCGAGAGAAGAAGTGCGGAAAAGCGAGGAAAAATTCAGAACCCTTACAGAAAATTTAACTATGGGTGTTTACCGCAAAACAATTGGCGCTCATGGAAAATATCTTGAGGCGAATCCTGCTCTTGTTAAAATGTTTGGGTTTAATAGCAAAAAAGATTTTCTTGCCTGTAAAAGTAATCGCTTGTACCATGATCAGCATGAGAGGAAAGCATTTTACAATAAAGTTTTAAAGCAGGGAGCCGCAAAAAACGAACATTTGCGCCTGCAGAAAAAAGACGGTTCGGTGTTTATTGCTTCAGTTTCGACTGTTGTTGTACAGGATAAAAAAGGCAAGGCCATTTATTTTGACGGGATCATTGAGGATATTACCGAGCGGATCCAGGTAGCAAATGTTTTAGAAAAAGAGAAAACCCTGTTGCGGACATTAATTGATAACCTGCCAAACGGTATCTTTGTAAAAAATGTAAACTATGAGAAAATTATTGTCAATCCGGTTCATATCAAAGAAGTTCAGGATCATTTGAAATTCCTGGGAATGAAACCCGAAATTGATCTACTTGGCAAAAGTGATTTTGACGTATTTCCCGGTGAACTGGCGGAACAGTTCAGCAAAGAAGATCGAAAAGTTGTTGAACAGGGACAATATATTTTAAACCAGGAAGAGATTGGCGTTAATGCCAATGGCGAAGAGGTTTACCTGTCGGTATCCAAAGTGCCGCTGCGTGATAAAGACGGAACAATTGCCGGTATGGTGGGGATTACTGTTGATATTACCGAGCAAAAGCAAGCCCAGCAACAAATACAAAAAGACCTTTTGGAAAAACAGGTACTGCTGCGGGAGTTATATCACCGTACCAAGAATAACATGCAAGTCATCTCTTCCATGCTGCGTTTGCACTCCAGAAGAGTTAAAAACCAACAAGTATCGACAATTTTAAATGAAATAGAAAATAAAATACTATCCATGGCGCTGGTTCACCAGAAACTCTACGAGTCCAAAGATTTATCACATTTAAATTTAAAAGACTATTTCAGTAGCCTGATCTCGTTGTTACGGATGATTCACAGCAATTTTTCAAAAAATATTACTTTTGTCGTTGAAGGACAGGATATAAATGTTTTAATCGACACCGCCATTCCCTGCGGATTGATCATCAATGAATTACTGACTAATTCTATTAAATACGCTTTTCAAAATAAAAAAGACGGGCTTGTTACCATCAGTCTTGATATTGATGAAAAAAATCAACTTTTGATCAAAGTGGCCGATAATGGTATTGGTCTTCCTGCAGGTTTTGATTTTGAAAAGGACTGCAACCTTGGATTAGAATCAGTCATTGGCCTGGTAAAGCATCAACTCCAGGGCGAAATCAATTTTGTTAATAAAGATGGCTTGACATGCAATATTTGCCTTAAAGAAAATACATATAAACCAAAGAATAAATCATGAACGAAAATATTAAAGTAATGATCGTTGAGGATGAAGCAATTACGGCAAAATGTTTACAAATGGATCTGGAAGATATAGGTTTGCAGGTACTTGATCCGTTATCGAATGGCGAAGATGCTATAAAAATTGCCCAGTTGGAACATCCTTCATTGATTCTGATGGATATTCGTCTTGCCGGAAGTATGGATGGTATTGAAACAGCTGAAAAAATTTTACAGAATCAAAAAATCCCGATTATCTACCTCACCGGTTTTTCAACTACTCTTGTCAAGGAACGCGCACAAAAAACAAATCCCGCCGGTTTTTTGGAAAAACCGATAAATGTCAACAGGGTTATACAAATCATTAATACAATGGAGGATCAAGCAACAAACAAGCAAGCAACAGCATGATTATTACTGCCGGAATACTTTTGCTTTATGTAAAAGCAATGATATTAGTTCCGATGCTAACATAAAACAACAGTTCTGAGGGAACTCTGGTATTCCTGGTATGCTGAACAAGGCATTTTGGAGTATATATGAAAATAGCACACATTGCCCTGTGGGTAACAAACCTGGAAAAAATGCGCCAATTTTATGAAACATATCTGGGTGGTATTAGCAATAAAAAATATGAGAATCGCATCCAAAATTTTACTTCCTATTTTCTGACATTTACCGGGGACTGCCGGCTGGAACTCATGCACAATCAAAATATTAAAGGCAATGCCGTTGCGTATAATGAAAAGATTGGTTACACACACCTGGCATTTTCAGTCGGTTCCCGCGAAAATGTCGATACGCTAACCAATCGGCTGCGCAGCGATGGCTATACCATAATTGCGGAACCGCGCCATACCGGGGACGGATATTATGAAAGTATTGTTGCCGATCCGGAAGGTAACCGGCTCGAAATCACCGAATAACATAAAACAGGCAGTTACAACACTATCGGGAATAATAAGGGAAGGAAAATGAAAACAATAGCCGCTCAAATCCGTGCTACGATATCCCTGGTCAAACCGGAATTATTAAAAATAGCTGATCAGCAGGCCTCAATAAAACCGGCGCCGCAGGCCTGGTCGAAAAAAGAAATATTGGGGCATCTGATCGATTCTGCCTCCAATAACCATCAGCGCTTTGTTCGCGCTGCACAAAACCTGGCCGGGGAATTTCCTCTCTATGATCAGAACCGCTGGGTACAAGTGCAGCATTACAATGATATGAACTGGATCGATATTGTAGAACTATTTTGCCAGTTGAACCTGCACATTTGCCGGATTCTGGATGTGTTAGCGGAAGAATGCCTGCAAAATCCATGTAATATTGGCAAAGAAAAACCCGTAGCGCTGGAATTGGTAATTACCGATTATCTACGGCATTTACAACATCATCTGAATAGTATTTCAGGCACAAAGATCGAATAGAACCCTGACAAAAATACCTTGCGCAAGAAATGCGCTTTTTTAATCACGCCTCATATAATCTTTAATTGTCTCGGCCAGGCGACGCACACCTTTTTCTATTACCTCCTCCCTTTCGTGGCAGAAAGAGATACGCATGGTGTTTTCACCTGCGGAACTTGCGGAAAATGCCGAACCAATAACATAAGCAACATTGTGCGTCAATGCAGTATTGAGCATTTCCAGCGCATTGATCTGCTTTGGCAGGGTCAACCAGATAAAGAATCCGCCGGCCGGCTTGGTCCAGCTGACCCCTGCCGGCATTTCATTCTGCAAGGCAGCCAGCATAGCCTCGGCGCGGGATTGGTAAATCTTTCGCAAGCTGCGAATATGAGTATCCAGAAAACCGGAATTGCATAATTCCCAGGCCAGCCCCTGCATTAAGGGATTGGAACAGACATCCAGCATCTGCTTGGCCATATCAAAACGTTCAATAATGTGCGGAGTGGTCATCACCCAGCCCAACCGAATTCCCGGAGAAATGATCTTGGAAAATGAACTCGTGTAGACAACACGATCCCGGGTATCAAGCGCTTTTACAGGCCGAACTGAATCCAGATCGCTATTAAATACCAGCTCCCCATAGGGGTCGTCTTCTAAAATCATAAAATCATATTCTTCAGCAATTTGCAGTACATTTTGCCGACGCTCCGGGCTCATGGTCAACCCGGTGGGGTTTTGAAAATTGGGAATCAGGTATAAAAATTTGACCCGGTGTTTTTCCCGTTTGGTATTTTCAAGAATTTCAATTAAAGCAGAAATAACTATACCATGTTTGTCCATTGGCACGCCGAGAATCCTGGCCTGACTGTTGCGGAATGTGCCCAGCGCTCCGACAAACGTTGGCTCTTCAACAAGAATAACATCACCCGGATCAATAAAAATCATCGTCATTATATCAATCGCCTGTTGTGAACCACTGGTCATAATAATTTGCCCCGGTTCGGCATGGATCGAGCGATTTTTCATTCTGTAAATGGCGGCAGCAATACCTTCCTGCGTGCCGCTTGATGGCCCATATTGCAGGTACAACTCACCATGCTGTTGCAACAGTTTACTCACAACTTGGGATACTTCCCGGGCGGGAAAAGAATCGGGGTCGGGCAAGCCGCCGGCAAAAGAAATGATATCCGGCTGCATAGACGTGGCGAATAAACGCCGTATTTCCGAGCCCTGCAGGTTAGCCCCGACAAAAGAAAACATATCACTAAAAGAGCTCAACAAATTCCTCATATTTAAATCTTGAAACCAGGTTCATTAATAAATAGCTTA
>CAYNSO010000187.1:0-4488 GCA_964399735.1 uncultured Cytophagia bacterium | reverse complement strand
CTTGACCGCTACCTGACTCTGTGGATATTTCTGACCATGCTGCTGGGCGTGGGCGGCGGTTACCTGGCGCCCTCGCTGGCCCGGTTCTGGAACAAATTCCAGTCCGGCACAACCAACATCCCCATTGCCATAGGCCTGATATTGATGATGTATCCGCCTCTGGCCAAAGTGAAATACGAAGAACTGGGCGATGTATTTAAAAATTTCAAAATACTGGGCTTGTCCCTGCTGCAAAACTGGGTGATCGGCCCGATATTGATGTTTGTGCTGGCTATTGTTTTTCTGCGCGATTATCCCGACTATATGGCGGGGCTGATCATGATCGGCCTGGCGCGCTGTATCGCCATGGTGATTGTCTGGAACGACCTGGCCAAAGGCGATACGGAATACGCGGCTGGATTGGTTGCTTTCAATTCCATATTCCAGGTGTTGTTCTATTCTGTATATGCCTATATTTTTATCACTGTCTTGCCGGGCTGGCTGGGACTGGAATCGTTTACGGTCAACATCACAATCGCCCAGATAGCCGAAAGCGTGTTTATCTATCTCGGCATTCCTTTTCTGGCCGGAATGTTCACGCGCCTGATTCTGGTTAAGCTCAAAGGCAAAACGTGGTACGAACAAAAGTTTATCCCGCGCATCAGTCCCATAACCCTGGTTGCCCTGCTGTTTACAATCTTTGTCATGTTCTCGCTCAAAGGTAAAGTCATTGTTAAAATCCCCCTCGATGTGGTTCGCATCGCCATTCCCCTGCTCATTTACTTTGTGGTGATGTTTTTTATCTCATTTTATATGGGCAAACGGGCGGGCGCCAATTATGCAAAATCGGCCACGCTCTCTTTTACGGCGGCTTCGAATAATTTTGAACTGGCAATTGCCGTAGCCGTGGCTGTATTTGGTATTAATTCCGGCGAAGCATTTGCGGCGGTCATTGGCCCGCTGGTTGAGGTGCCGGTTTTAATTGGACTGGTAAATGTTTCATTGTGGATAAAGCAAAAGTATTTCGGTAAAACAGCGGCCGGCACAGTTCAAGCGATGGACAGTAGTGCGTAATTTCTATTTATCTTTATCCTGTTAATAGATAAAAACAAACAAAACATAAGGAAATAGAGGAAGGAAGCAGACAATTTTTAAAATTAATGACCTGATTTTTTTGGGTAGCGGACAACATAAAATCAATCCGCAGTCACTTTTCACAAATGATAACGCATTTTTTCTGGATGCGTATTCACATCAAAAGTTTGGAACTTGACCTTTCCATTAAATTTCATTGTTATTATTTTTATATTCCCATTAACGAATTACCGAAAAATAATATTTAAACCAGAAAATAAACTTTTTTCTATCTTTTGTCCGGCTTGTATGCAAGTATCTATAATTTTTTTATTTATAAATGGTCGGGTATAATAATGTCGAAATAATAAAAAATGGTCAAAAAAATTGATTGTTGAATTAAAAACAGGTAATCTAGATAAACAATACAAAAATATAAATAACTCGATGGGAGATGAACAATGAATTTATTTTTCACCGCCATAATCATTTTTATTATAGCGGTTTTAATGACCATGACCGGCCGCGGCGGCGGCAATTTTTATGTACTAACACTTGTGCTTGGCGGCTTAACCATGCATCAAGCGGCCACAACCGGACAATTCATTTTAACAATATCATCGCTATCAGCCACATTATTTTTTGGCAAAAATCGTAATGTTGAATGGAAACTCGTTTTAGCGCTTGGCGGCATGACAGCGATTTGCGCATTTTTCGGTGGTTTTTTTGCACACTATGTCAGTGGGAAAATACTTAAATTCATTTTTTCTTTCTTTTTATTAGTGGCTTCAATCTTGATGTTCAGATCTGTTAAAGAAGCCCAAAAAAACGCTGTAAATAAAAAATACTATTTACATATAAAAACTGGTGAACATGATTATTATATTAATCTCAGGATCGCGATTCCAATAGTCATTGCGGCAGGATTTGGTTCCGGTATGGTTGGCGTCTCCGGCGGCTCATTTTTGGTGCCTCTCATGGTTCTTGCCTGCCATGTGCCTATACATATCGCAGTCGGTACGTCTACAGCTATGGTAGGGGCAAGCGCTTTTATGGGTTTTACCGGGCATGCCTTGCATGGGCATTTTGAAGCACAAATCGCCATACCATTAGCGATTATAGCTGCTGTTGGCGGTATTATTGGAAGCCATTTCACTTTAAAAACCAAAACAAAACGGCTAAAACAACTTTTTGCTTTCACAACGTTGGCGGCTTCCGTCATTATGATATTCAATGCCTTACTATCGCATTGAATTTTCAATAATCAAAATCAATAATAACACTGCGTCATAACGGATTGCTCTGGTTGGACGACAGTTAAACAATTACTAGTTACAAAGGATTTAGAAAATGGACGTCAAAGTACTGGGCACAGGCTGCCCGAAATGTTTGGAACTGGAAAAAAGAGTTAAAACAGTTGCTGAAAAAAATAATGTTGAAATTCAGTTGGAAAAAGTAACGGACCTACAAAAGATCATGTCATACGGCATAATGATGACGCCGGGACTGGTAGTCAACGGCATTGTCAAATGCGCCGGCAAATTACCCGGCGAAGAAGAAATATTGACGTGGCTGCAGAAATAACCAGTTGATAGAAACGAACATGATTATTTTGAGGATGATTATGAAAAAATTCATTTCTGTATGTATTGTTATGTTATTATTTTTTGTATTATTCTGCCAATCCGCCCCCAAAGAGCAAGCGGATTCGGGCAAAGCGGAAAATAAAGAAAAGGCGCTGGTGACTTTTATTGAACTGGGTTCGGTTAACTGTATCCCCTGCAAAGCCATGCAGCCGGTGATGAAAGCCATCGAGGAAAAATTTGGCGAACAGGTCGAGGTGCTTTTTTACGATGTGTGGAAAGAGGAATCCTGGGCGGAAAAGTATAAAATCCGTGTTATTCCCACCCAGGTATTTCTGGATAGCAGCGGCGTGGAATTCCACCGCCACGAAGGATTTTATGCCCAGGCGAATATCGAACAATTACTGACGGACAAGGGGTTAAAAGCAGCAGACGCTAAAAAGGATTAAGCCATGTTTTTTGTCAATCTATTCACCGCTCTGAACAATTTTATGGAACAATCCTTTTGGTTCGCTACGGCGGGAGCTTTTATATGGGGGATTCTGAGCATTCTGCTCAGTCCCTGTCATCTTTCCAGCATCCCACTGGTGATCGGCGTCATTGTCGGGCAGCAAGACCGCTCCATCGGCAGGGCGTTCAAACTGTCGCTGGTGTTCTCGCTGGGTATTCTGGTGTCCATCATCATAATCGGACTGGTTACCGCTTCGCTGGGCAGACTGATGGGCGATGTCGGCCGTACGGGTAATATTCTGATCGCTGTATTGTTTATCATTGTTGGCCTGTACCTGATGGATATTATGCCGTTGAACTGGTCGATTACACCGCATTTAAAAAAGGTTGGCGGCTACCGTTCAGCCTTATTACTGGGATTGTTATTTGGTGTGGCGCTGGGGCCCTGTACGTTTGCCTTTATCGCCCCGGTGTTGGGCATAATATTCAAAACCGCGCAAACCAGTTACGCCGCAGCATTATTGCTGGTGGCCGCTTTTGCCGCCGGGCATTGCGGAGTGATTGTGCTGGCGGGAACGCTCACCGGTAAAGTGCAGTCCTGGCTCAACTGGACGCAGCGCAATAAAAGCGTACTCGCGCTGAAGCGCATCTGCGGCGCGCTGGTGGTACTAGCGGGCGTCTATTATTTGCTGACCTGATACAAATTAAAGGGGTAAAAACTATTTAAAGACAGTGAATTGACGTAGAGACAAGGCATGCCTGATCTCTACTATTAACATTACAAATCCCAATCTCTAACAAATTTTGCTCGTACAGGAATAGATATTGTAAATAGAATTTTCTTGCTTAAAACGGAGAATTTTGTTAATATTACCTTTAGAAAAATAATATAAGACGATTTTGTTGAACCAGATATACGATATGGGGAATTCATGACCGGGGATAAATCTGGATATTTTGATTATTATCATGTTCAATTGAAAACTGATTTGTTTAAGTTAAAGTAAAGTTGTTTTTCAAGCTCTTTTAATTATGGCGAATTTGCCATAATAATGTCAGGTATAGATTAAAAACTATTGAATTTTCTGAATTCATGGTAATTAACCAAAATACAGGAGATATGAATGACAAACAAAATTGTTGTGCAAGGTAATGAAATTACTATTACTACCAAAGAGCAGCAGGACTATATTTCAATAACTGATATTGCAAAATACAGAAACAATAAGGCGCCCGCCGATATTGTCAAAAATTGGATGCGAACCAGAAGCACTATCGAATTTTTGGGCTTGTGGGAACAACTGAATAATCCCGGTTTTAAACTGGTCGAATTCGACCAGTTTGCTGGATGTTGCCTTTGTTGATACTTCCTTGATCGCGCCGGGATTCATATCCCGGTGCG
>CAYNSO010000186.1:0-4514 GCA_964399735.1 uncultured Cytophagia bacterium | reverse complement strand
AAAAACCGATGAAACAGTTGACAGCACAGTTGCTCATCACCTGACAATCGTTCTGAATGAACTGGCAACCAACTCGGTAAAATATGCACTGGTTGAGCGTAATTCAGCAGCCATCACCGTTGAAATGAATCGGGCAGGAGAATTAATACATCTTTTATACCATGATGATGGTCCGGGTTTCCCGGAAAAAATACTTCGAGGGGAATTTAACAAAGCCAACATTGGTTTTGATATCATCAATGGAATAATTAGCCATAGTCTTGAAGGGAATATAGAACTATATAACAAAAAGGGCGCGGTTGTTTTGATAAAATTTAAAAACAACCATACTCCAGGCAGGCAGGAAACAACAGAATTATGAGTCAAAATATGCTAAATGTACTCGTTGCAGAAGATGATTACCTGGTTTGTGAAGAGATCGTCAGAGCCATAAAAAAAATTGGTTATAACCATGCGGGTACTGCAATTAATGGTGAAAAAGCTGTGGAAATGACCGGCGAGATGAAACCGGATGTCGTGTTGATGGATATTCAAATGCCCAAACTGGATGGTCTTGCCGCAGCCCGTTTAATACAGCAACAATATCCTACTCCGGTTGTCATTTTAACCGCCCACGAAACCCGGGAACTGGTGGAGCAGGCAAGTCACGTCGGCGTGGGCGCATATATCACCAAACCCCCAAAACCGGAAGAGATCGAACGCGCGGTTCTTATCGCCATTGCCAGGCACAAGGATTTAACTGCATTAAAAGATTTGAACAAACAGTTGCAAAATGAAGTGGAATCTCGACGCAAAACTGAAGAAACATTAAAAAATTTACTTGAAGAAAAAGAATTGTTGTTAAAGGAAATACATCACCGGGTAAAGAATAATTTTATGATCGTGTCAAGTTTGTTAAACCTGCAAGCCGGACAGATACAGGACCCGGCGACCAAAGATCTTTTTAAAGAAAGTTACAACCGGGTTAATTCAATGGCTCTTATCCATGAAAAATTATATCAAACTTCAAATCTTTCAAAAATTGATTTCAAGAGTTACATTGAAAGTCTTGCACATAACCTGGTGCAAACGTATACACTCGATAATAAAATTCAGTTAATTACAAAAATTGAAAATGTATTGCTGGATATCAGCCAGGCCATTCCCTGCGGCCTCATTATCAACGAACTGGTAACCAACTCATTGAAACACGCTTTCCCGTCACAGTTAGCCAAAGCCGGTATGGTTGAAATTACCATGCACCCTGTTGCCAATTTTTATGAAATAATAATTCAGGATAATGGGATTGGAATTTCAAATGACTTTAATATTCAAGAATCAAAATCCCTGGGAATGCAACTCGTATCACTGCTCGCCGAAGGCCAACTGGAAGGGAAAATTACTATAGAAAACAAACAGGGAACCCGGGTCAAAATCGTTTTCCCGTTTCAACAATAAATCATATACCATTGTTTAAGCAAACACCAATACCCTCTTTTTTACTAGACGAGAATTACCCGCGAGCCACTAGCAGACGATTGATGACAAACAAAAGGGTCAGTTTTTCAGAAAAACCCTGATTACGGATTAACCAAAGCAATTATACCGCAAGTTATATCAATATGCAAAATTGTTCTAAAAAGTGAAATTAGCAATTGCACATGTCACCGTTGCTTTTCAAGAACCAACTCATGTTGCAGCATGCGGCTGCTCTTTTTTCAAACCGGCTGATCTTTCAGTAACCGCTTTAATGGTGGCTGTAAAAGAAAAAACCTGATCACCTCAAAAACACTCTTTATATCAAACAATTGTTCATTGCCATAATCGCAGGGGAAAAACAGCCCGTCCGAAACAGTTTTATCGGCAACAGGCTCCGGACAGGCTTGTTTGTGGGGGTAGTTCAAGGTTATGAAAAGAACGACATCAACAGTTAATAGAAAAACAATTATAAAAAATAACATATTAATATTTAAATAAATTATTTACATATATATAAGGCAAGTAATATTTTCGAAAACTACTATCATTCCACAAAATAAAAAAACCTTGCAAGTTTTCTAGCCTGCAAGGTTACTTTAATTACTCTGGTGAATATTTATAACAGAACGATTATTTTTTGGGTGCCGGCATGCTTCTGCCGGCCTGGTGCAGGGTTAAAGATTCCACCCGGCCTTTATCATTTTTATTAAAGGTAATCTCGGCTTGCACAACTTTAAAAAAATATTCCGTCTCCGAGCTCGGGAATATCTCGAACCTGCTTTGTCCGGTTGCCTGTGCATACAAGCGGTTATTTTCTTTACTGATTGTGATTATAAAATTGGGCGCTAATTCATAATCGCCAATATAAGCATCGAATAGCTCCGGATCGATTTTCACCGCCGTTTTATCCTCTATGCGCGGCGCTTTGATCTCCTGGCCGCTTTGGTAATGGATTACATGAGTAACCTTGTTGTTTTCATCTCGCTGGAATTTTACTTTCGCATCCACAACTTTCCAGAAAAATTCATCCGGGCCGGCGGGGAATACCTCCGCTTTGCCCTGACCGGTAAACTGGGCAAATATCCTGTTGCCTTCAACGGAAAACTCCATGATCCCTGCTTTATAATCATACCGGCCGGCATAGTCGCTAAAAGTTTTTGGATCAATGGACGCATCGGTCACTTTGGCTTCGCGGCCAGGTAATTCACTGTAAAAAAAGTATTCAGCAACATCAAACGTTGCCTGGCTAGATGAAAAACCGGGAGCGCCGGGTTCGGCATTCGACAAAACAGCTACAGTAATATTTAATTCCGGGAAACGGATCAAATTAGTTGAAAAACCATTCAAGCCGCCGCTGTGCCCGATATTTTCCAAACCGCGGAACTCGCCAATTATAAACCCATAACCATACTTGCCTATACTCTTGGGTAGTGTGCCGTCGTTCAGTTTAACCGGGGTAAAAGCAGCCGGCAATGACGATTCATTCAGAACTTGATCATTGTACAATCCTTCATTCCATTTGAACAGATCACCCACTGTGGAATACAGGTTGCCGGCGCCTCCGGCCCACGACATATCCCAGTTTAATGCTAAATTACAATCGCTGCCGCTAAAAGAATATCCGGCGGCTTCGTGTCCCAGTTTTATGCCTTTATAATGAACGCCGGTATTGTGCATACCCAACGGTTCAAAAAAGTTCACACGCAAAAAATCATTATACGATAATCCGGAAACCTGTTCGACAATATATCCAAGAATAAAATACCCGGAATTGTTATAACTCCATTGTTCACCGGGGTCAAAATCGTAAGGATCCGCTTTGATCAGTTCGACAAGGTCGGAGGATTTGATTGTTTTTTCAACATTGCTTAAAAAATCCGGCCGGTTCGTGTAACTGTGAATACCGGAAGTATGGGTCAACAGGTGATGAATAGTCACTTCATCGCCGCGCGGGAAATCGGGAATAAATTTTGAGAGTTTATCATTCACCGATATTTTACCCTCTTCCTGCAGTTTCAAAATGGCGGCGGCTGTAAATTGTTTGGTTATGGAACCGATGCGAAATTCAGTTTCAGGCGTGACCGGAATGTGGTTTTTTAAATCCTGCATTCCATAGCCCTTTTGAAAAAGAATCTCGCCGTTGCGGGCAACCAGCGCTGCGGCTCCGGATGTTTTGTTATTAAAAAAATGATTAAACAGATTATCCGTCAATTCCCGGGCAGAAGGCATGGCAACACTAGCATCTGCGCCTTTTTCTATCAGTAATTGCTGAATGTCCGCCCGACCCTTGATTTGCGCGGCATGGTAAGGCGTTAATCCGTTGACGCCTTTCATATTTATATCCACCCCATAATCCAGCAGCATTTTAAATTTATCCAGATCGCCCAATTCAGCGGCAGTCACAACTTTTTCTGCCAGAGCGGTTTTACCCATAATCCGGCAAGTAAATCCCCATCCCAATTGCATGTTTTGTACTTTGAGTAAAAGTCGGTTTGTTCCTTGCTGTAATGTCGCCGGCACAATATCCTCATCGACGTTAACAGCTCTGCCGATCCAGTTTTCATGGATCAGTTTGCCGTTAAGCCATACTTTAACGCCATCATCGCTGCCGATCCCAAATATAACCTTTTGCTCCGCACTGACATTGATTTCGGCATAAGCATAGACGACGACATACTCTTTATCTCCAAATTCCTTTGCCAGGTCGATGGCATCGTTATCGGGCTTGACAGTCTTCCAGGTAATCCCTTGAGATTTTTTTGAAATAGCCGCAAAATCCAGACCGGCTTCTCCACCAGTTTCTGCCAGTAAATCAGCGGCAAAGACCTTTTTTTGTGAATCTTGATCCTTATTTTCCGGTTCCGCTGAAAAAACCGGGATTGGCGAAGAGACAATCCATTCAGCCAAAAATTGATCGGCAGGCGGATCATTATAAACTACCTTGTCCGGTTTTCCGGCAAACACCGGCGCGGTAAATAGAATTATTGAATATAAAAACAGAACTGAAAACAAAACCCTGGTCATTTTATACATAACGGCTCCCTGGTTAGTTATTA
>CAYNSO010000185.1:0-4558 GCA_964399735.1 uncultured Cytophagia bacterium | reverse complement strand
GTAATAGTAGAATTGGCCCCAAAAGTGCAATTTGAGCCTGAAGAAAATAAAACTGGATCTTTGAATTTTGCATTTGTTTGTTCACCAAAAGTTAAATTACCATACAGTGTAAAAGACTGTTCAAAAGTAACATTAAAATTACTACCGAAAATAATATTGCCAGAACCATTCGGATTATCTGAAAAATTTGAATATATACGAATTGATGAACCGGGGGCTCCGGTTAGAGTGAAATTATTAGCAAATAGTTGTCCATAAACAGTAAGCTCTGATTTATTTGGATTAAAACCCGAATGTAAATCATCCCTGTCAAGAAAAATGATTTCAACACCAGGCTCGATTGTTAGAGTTGTTCCTTCATTAAATGTAACGTCACCGCAAATATAATATGGACTTTTACTGGCAACCCAAGTAGAGTTGTTTGAAAAATGACCAGCCCAATAACTGGGATAAAAATTTGCAGACATTGAGGATGATGATTGACTGATATTAGTTATTGCAAAAAATGAATCCCTGTTCTTTATACTACTGTTTGGCGTTGATGTAACAGTAAAATAAGAATTTTGTGATTCTCCTGGGAAGGGATCACCAAGATCGCCACCGGATACATGCGGCATACCTTCTTGATAAGTATCAAAATCATTATCAGCAAAAATAAAAGTTCTATCTGTACCTTCTTTCAACCAAACTAATATACCACCTTTAGGTCCAGCTTTCCACCAACCAGGGCAATAACGATTAAAACCATTATATTGTCGATTTTCAACAATAAAAGAATAAATTTGATGAAGATTTTCTGGAAAGTTATAATCAAATTGATAAAAGTCAAAATTTGCATTTGGAGCATTATCTATCTCTAAATAGTCAATAGAAGTTTCCAAGGGCGCTGTAATTTTTGTGGGAATTGCCCACTCCATGACAGTTTTTGCTACTGGATCAAGATCGCTAGGACATTCACCTTTTCTCTGTGGACCATTTCTATACCCACAACTCATTAAAGAAAAATCTGGCTCTGGAAGATCGTCAACAATATTTGCCATACCCCAGCCAATAACATGAAACATTTCATGTCCATGTAAACCTATATGACAAAATGTGGAATGAACTACATTACGCCATCCAAGGTCCTCTCTTTCTTTTACAATATATCCCCCAAACCAATTATTGTAGTCAAAGTCCGGATTGCCATCATTGTCATTATCAAAATCAGAAGGTAAAAAACCATATTCGTTTCCTGTTTGATAAAATGCCGCTCCTGTATAAAAACCGATATTGGAATGCGCATCTTGGGCAATAACCACTGCTGTAATATCATAATCCATATTATAACCAATATTAAGCGCTGCATTAATTGCATCTCTAAAAAGATTTTTTTTATCTGAATACTCGGCCGTAGAATATGATGTAGAGAGACCCATATTCAGCCATTGTGGTACATTGTTTGTAGATTGATTGATCACATTTCCTGTTATATGTAAAATCCCATGTGACTGATATTCAAAATAATCTCGCAAGCTTCCAAATACAGGCTCATTATCGGGGGATGTTGTATTATATGAATCATTTAAAAAAAGCATATTTTCAAAATCTGTTTTATGATAACCATTCGGATGATTATTATTATAATAATGAGGCACATCAGTAAATTCAATAAGTAATACACCAACACTAAGTGTTGTTACTGGCATCATTGTAACCCGATTTAATGATGTCATCCCCAATTGGTTTTTCTGTAAACCTAATCGTTGTCTTTCAAGAAACCGTAACCGGTTTTTTTCTGCTGATTCATTAAATTTTTTTACTTGTTTTTTTATTGACTTATTAATAACTGGATCATTATATGGTTTAGCCCTTAAATTTGTAGGTTTTTTATTTGCGGCAATGAAATTCGTTTTTACAAATTTACCTTGCTCGTTTAAATCATAAAATCGATAGTAGCCATCATTGTCCTGTTTGACTAGGTACCCTTCTGGAGTCTCATAACATTGAAAGAATTCATCTCCCCTTTCAATAGCCTGAAAAGTTGAACCATCGGGTTGTAAGTATGTTTCATACCGTGGCTGGGCTGATATTTCAAAAAAAAACAGGAATAATACAATAACAGTGCAATACTTTTTCAATGTATTCATCTTATCTCCTTAACGAATAAAAACAATTTTTTGTGTTTGAGAAATTTTACCTGATTTTATTTGTATAAAATACATTCCACTAGCAACACTTTTGCCTGATGAATCTTTACCATTCCATTGAATAGTATGATTACCAGCATATTGTTTATCGTTGAAAAGTTCAATGATCTCTTTCCCGGAAATATCATAAATACTTAGGGAAATTTGGATTAATTCACTAAGTTGATATTGAATGGTTATAATAGAATTGAAGGGATTTGGATATCCTGGATAAACTTGGAATATAGCTGGAAAAACTATGGTTTCTTTCTTAATAACTTTTGTTGGCAATACCGTACCTAATTCGCTATTTTTATTAATCTGCTGAGCATAGATTCCCCAGCGGTTATTAATCTCATACCAGCATATAATAGCTCCGCCGTTTAAATCGGATATTACTTTGACTGAATTTTTATCACTTTGCTTTTTATCGTTAGCAATCCTTTTTTGCCATACCTGATAACCTTCACTATTGAGTAATGTGGCATAAAGACCTGGTTCTGTATCGTTATTTTTCCATACAATAACCGAATTTAAATTACCATCGTCGGCTATGCCAATATTGTAAAAATACTTACTTGTATTTGGGTTGCCAATTATAATTTCCTGTTCTCCCCATATTATTTCACCGTTATCATTCAACTTTTGTGCATAAAGGTTTCTTATATTATTTAAATATGCTTGCCAGATGAATATATAATCCCCTATATTATTATATGCCATTTCAAGTCCCAATACAGTATCATCATCAACATTTTCTGATATTAAAATTCCATTATCTTCCCATAGTCTAATGCCCTCACTGTTGATTTTTTGAGCTACAAGTTGATGTATTATTCCGACTTCTGAATATATGCTGTGAAAAGCTGTACATAAAACTCCATCTATATTATCTGGGATTAATTTTTGAATTGAATAATATCTATCTGGGAAAGGTTCGATGTTGGTTTGCCATATTAATTCGCCGGATTTATCTAAATGATTTAACTTGAAAATTTCTTCTTTCTTTTCAGGATCATGAAATACAAATATGTAAAAATAATTATTATTATTGTCCAGAACTGTTTGTATTCCTTCCAATCTAGCATAATTTGTAATTACTATCCCATCATCTCCCCATAATAAGTTACCCTCAGCGTCAATTCGCTGTACTTTCAAGTCATAAACATATTGACCTATATTCCTAAAATTTTGTGTCCAAAAGACTACAACTCCACCTTCTCCATCACTACATATTGCAGCAAATCCAGGTTTTTCATCGTTTGTTGCGATTTCAATCCCAACATCCCCCCATAACTTTGTTCCGTTGCTGTCCACTCGTTGCGCATAAACAGCGCTATAGGTTTCCTCTTCAATCATAGTAATTACATCAAAAACAATAATTACACCTCCCTTCTGATCGCTGGTCAATAAACAACCGGGATATTGATTAATGTTTTCACCACTCACCCTTATTCCATTGTCCGGGAACTTTGCATAGCCATATTTATCAAGATGCTGTACCCAGAGTTGGCGTAAAAGCGTTGGACTATTTTCAAAAACAATAAAAACGCCGCCATTGCCGTCACTTGTCATTTCAATATTTAAACCGGCATCTGCAACCCTGGTGTTAATTGCCGGATCGTTTGACCATTGGGTTAATAATGGTGAAATTTGTATTATAAAGGTTATCATTAAAACTATAAAATTGGATAAATAATATTTTACCAAATATTGTGTTCTCAAAGTATTTGTTCCCAGAAGAATTTATATTTTAATTGATCAAAATTCCGTCCATTTAATCCCTGCGTCGTTCCGGTGTATATCAATGTAAAAAAGAAAATGCAATCAGTATCGCAACTTAATATGTAAATTACTTGTATTATTGTCAAGTAAAAAAGTATGAAATAATAATATTTTTAAATATCGCATATAAACCTGCTTTTTATCGCAATAATTAAGCTACAAATTGACGCAGAAGAAATCAGAGTTGGATTCATTTCAATACGTACCGAATTCATTTTAAAAACACCAGCCGCCTGGTTTCGACTAGTTTTTTATCCAATGTCAGCCGGTAAAAATAAATCCCCGAAACAACTGAAACACCGGTGTCATCTAGTCCATTCCAGTTGATAGCATATTCCCCGGGTTGAGTATAACCGGAATAAAGTGTTTTTACAATTTGCCCTTGCAGGTTATATACATGTAATTCAATATTTCCTTTTTGCAATATTTGGTAATTGATTTCTGTGTTAGAGTTGAAGGGATTCGGGTAGTTTTGCGATAAAACAGCATGAGTTGGAATTTGCTTTTGGGTTTGCTGTTTGATGCTTGTCCCCGTATCCCTTAACATAGATAATCCCTCCGAAGTGCCAATTAACACATCCCCCTTTTTGTTTATGGCTATGGCG
>CAYNSO010000184.1:3480-4582 GCA_964399735.1 uncultured Cytophagia bacterium | reverse complement strand
GCCGACAAACGCTTCAGTGCGCTTTTCAATTAAAATGGTGTGGATCGTATCCGCCAGGCCGGCCGCTACGGAATAGACAGTCGCTGTATCCGTCGCCAGCACCTGGGGAGCGCCGTTATCGATGGTCACGGCGTAGTAATTGTTGCCGTCAACAAGCCGCACAGAACAACTGGTTCCTGCAAATTTGGCGCGAATGTAAACGCCGGACCAGTCAAAGATAGCTCGCTTTGGATCGGTGCGGTCAAAACGTCCGACATACTGAATATTTGTGTTATCGGCATCGATAATGCCGCCGGCAGCCTGCTCCTTCACAGGATTGGAATCTTTATCGGAACATGAATACGATAGTATAGTAAAAACCATTAGCAACAACAGCGTTAAAACATTCTTACCTTTCATGATGTCTCCCAAATATAATGTTCATCTTTTGGCATTTCCCGGAGTGAGTTTTGAACAAAGCGCGGTCAATCAGTTTTGTAACTCTTGCCCGGTATTTTAGCCTGCAATTATTACCTGCTATTTACATGCTTTATCTAAAAACCGGGTTACCAATGCAGGTAAAGCATACGATATTTAAAACTATTTGTCAAGAAAAAAGTAACCATAAATTATAATTGGCGATGTACACCAACAGAATATCTTTTTTAAAAAACCCTTTGTACGAAAAGAATCCTTGTATAATTACCATGCCCCTGAAGCTCCGCCGGGTAGAGCAGTTGTTTACTTTACCAGTGGTCGAAGGTTCAAATTCCCTCCGGGGTACGCTCCGTCACCGGTCACCTCAAGACCGTTCCGCAGAAATCGGTTTCATTTTACACCCGTCTGGAACCGGCTTGAAAATATAACTGTAAAACCGACCTTGACTTCATCCAGGGCAATATTACCAGCCTGTAAAAAGACGCCCTCGCTCCCGTGGTAGACTCGCGCAACCCAAACACGGGCGGAATGTTTTCTTTTAGCGGCAAGCTGCGCCGAACCGGACATAATTTGATGTATTAATGTTTTGCAAGAGCAAAGGACAAATCCCTAAAAAGAGAAATGGCATTTATTATTAAACAAATAATTAAATTAATAAAGAATAATTTGTAAATATTACTTTTTT
>CAYNSO010000184.1:0-3380 GCA_964399735.1 uncultured Cytophagia bacterium | reverse complement strand
GCAAACTGTTGCAGAGCAAATTTCCCGGGCGGTTTAAACAACCTTGTCTCATCACACTTGTGGGCAAACGAAACTAAATGCGGGTAAAGAACAGTTGTTGATTATATACACGTATGGGATGAGACATATCGAAATGGTCTTATCCATTATAACTTTACTGGGACAAAAGCTTATCATGATAATAATTATTCAGATGAAGAGTGTTGGCTTCCTCCTATGTACCCATTATATATATGGATATGTTATGAAATGAATGATAGAGTATCATCTGTCGATATGGCGTATCGGGTATATAATGAATAATAAAAAATCTTTGTAAAAAATTTTTTAACAAATTTTAAATCATTTTTTTTTATACTTAAAAAATGCTTATTAATAAACTTGTAGTATAAACAAAAGGAAAGGGTTTGTCATGATAAAACAAATATTAAGCTTGATTGTTTGCTTAGTCATTATATCACTGTTAAACCCGAAGGTTATAATGGCCGAACCCGGCGCACAATTAACTGGCGGTGTAACTTTGGGCTTGCCGTCCGGAGTAAACATTGCGGCTGGGATAGTCACTGAGCGGTGCGGCTTTAGGATATCGGGGATGTATAGCGGCAATGGAGAAACTAATGGTATCATTTATAATGGTATTCAATTGGATATATTTAAACCCATGGGTGAGTTCCGATCAATAAAACATCATATTTCTGCTATATCCGGATACACAAGTATACATAACAACAAGGGGGATCGGCTCGTTTATGCTGGACTGGGATACGCTTTGCAGTGGAAAAAGCTATTTGCACAGGGTGGCGTTGGTAAACAAATTTTAACATCTAACGAGGATGTAATAAGCGACATCTTTGCCTTTATGAATATCGGCCTGATGTTTAATTTGGGGAGTTTGTAAACAAGCCGGGGCAAAAACTGTTCTAGTTAGCAAGATCGCACCGGGCTTGTACCCCGGTGCGAATAAAACGGAAGGTCTGTGCCCTCATAAATCAGGAATGTTCGTAGGGGCAACTCTCACGGTTGCCCCTGATTAAACAAGCAAATCCGCCTGTCGAGCATAACAAGACAGGTCATATCGAAACGCCGGATTGATGAGCAGACAATTTATTCAAGGGTGAAAAGTAATTATCCGCAGATACCGCAGATAGACGCAGATTAAAATTTTTGCAGGTGTAATCCCGGCGGTTACCCTGGTTGACACCAGAGCAATTATGCAACATGGACAAAGCCCTGGATCGATTAAAAAATTTGTAGACAAAACCGGTTGATGAGTTCCGGCTTTTATCCAGATTCAACCTGAAAAAAAAAGATTTACTCTCGACTATATTCCAGAGAAACAAAAAAAGCGAATCCTTGGATTCGCTTTTTTGTTTAAAGCAGTTATATCTTAAAAATACATTTCCCGGTAATCTTTAATATCGGCTTTCTTTTTTACATCTTCATACCACTGGCCAAAAATCTGCTGTTTATAACGGGCGGCCAGTTGCAGTTTCAGGTCCTCTTTCTGGCTTTCAAATTCCTGCATGTTCACTTCTTGTTTATCCACAACCTGCAACAGGTAGTAACCGCGTGCGCCTTTGATCGGCTGTGAAAAGTCACCCGGATTTAATGCAAAAGCGGCGCCGGTAAATTCAGGTTCCTTACCAACTTTGGGAACATATCCGCTCATGGTAAAATAATCGGTTTCCTGTACAGACAAGCTATCCTGTGCGGCAACCTGGTCAAAAGGCGTTCCGGCCTTGATATTATCTAATGCCTTTTGGGCGCGTTCCTGTGCAGCCGCCAGACTCTTTTCATTTTTCACTGCTGTTATAATTTCAGCTTTTACATCTTGAAGCTTTTTCACATGTTCAGCCTGAACTTCCGCCAGCGCGGCAACCAGGAATCCCTGATCCAGGTTAAATACCTGGCTGATGTTGCCGACCTTGCTTCTCCAGGCAAAATTGTTCACACGGGTTTCCATTCCAATACCCGGAATGTAGGCATTCTTTTCAAACGGCGGGGTCTGGCTTACGGTCAAGCTCTCGGCAGCTACAACAGTTCTAAATCCGGTTTCCTTGCTATACTCGGCAATATATTCCGCTTCTTCACGCATGGCTTCGCGCGTTGCCGGTGAAGGTTCAACTTTTAAAAGAATATGGCGCGCCTTGACTTGTTCTTCGCCATTCTCTTTCTTTCGATCTTCTACTTTAATGATATGCAGCCCGAACTGGGTTACAACAGGGCCGACCACTTCGCCTTTTTTAGCGGCAAAGGCAGCATCGGCAAACGGTTTAACCATGGCAGCGCTGTTAAAAAAGCCCAGGTCGCCGCCTTTTTCTGCGGAACCGGTATCTTGAGAATACAACCTGGCTAATTCTTCAAAACTTGCGCCGGATTTTAACTGTTCCAGAATATCCTGCGCCTGATCCAGAACCGCCTGGGAATCCGCAGAAGTAGCTTTTAATTCCAGAAGGATATAATCAAGCACACGCTTTTCAGCAACTTTATAATCGGCTTTGTGAGCATTATAATAAGCGTTTATTTCCTGCTCGCCTGGTTCTGCTACTGTATTGGCAAATAAAGCAACATTATAGAATATATAATTTACCTTTACTTTGCTGTTGGTTTTCATAAACTCGAATTGAGCGTCAGCGTCGGTAACTACCTGGGTTGAACTGAGCATTGACGCCAATTTTTGCATGGGAAGAGATGAACGCAAATAATTTTCCACCTCAAGCCAGAATTGATCAGCAGAAGGATTGTTCAGAGCTTGCTGGTAACGGGCCATATCAAACTGACCGGTTGCTGAATCCTGAAATGCTTCATTGTTTCTTAAAATATCCGGGGGATTGTTAAATATTTCTTCAGTCAACTCGGCATCGGTGATTCGCAAATCCAGCTTTTCCAAAACGTCTTTGATCAATAATTGCTGCACCAAACCATCAAAAACACGATTTTCAAGTTGATTTGACTGGTACCCTTCCGGGTCGGCGCCATATTGCTCCCGATATGCCGCCAGTTCATTCTGGTAGTATTCGTTATACTGATCGAGCGTAATATCGTCGCCATTTACAGTCGCGATAACCCCGCGACGAGCGCTCCCGGATTGAAAGCCGCCCATACCCCAGTCAATGATAATTGTTAACATGAATGCCACAACCAAAATCATCAACATGATCTTGGTGTTCTCGCGCATTCGGTTCATTATTGCCATAAAATTAACCTCACGAAATATATATAGTTAGAAAATTAATTGCATAAAGCATCAATAAAGTTAAGACGATAAAGAAAAAAATGCAAGGTATTTCTTTGTTATGTTGATATTTTTTAACAAATAACTGGTTCTATATTGTTTGTAGTGGGTAATTGTCCCACTATTTTAAGAACAAGAATACAGT
>CAYNSO010000183.1:0-4703 GCA_964399735.1 uncultured Cytophagia bacterium | reverse complement strand
TTACACCAAATGATAATTCCTTTTCAGTGCAAAAGCGCCGATATGCGGTTGCACCAGTTTTTCAAAATCCTTGTACTGCATTTTGATCAGGTCTTTGTGTGTGCAAGCATTAAAAAAGATTTCTTCATCTTTGGTCAAATTTTTTTCAATCCACACATCCATTCCATACAGGTTACCGAACGGCGGCATGGCGCCCACTTCGCAATCCGGAAAGCGGTATTTGAATTCTTCTTCGGTAGCGAGCAGCACTTCTTTAGCCCCGGTTGCCTTTTTCAACAAGGCAAAATCAACCTTGTTATCTGCGGGCAGCACGGTCATAGCCATTTTGCCATCAACAAGTACCAGCACGGTTTTGGCCATTTCTTTGCCGGGAATATGCGCGAGTCCGGCTACTTCCTGAGCGGTAAAGGCCGGGGAATGTTTAATGATCACATATTTAATCTGGTGATCATCAAGGAATTTTTTTAGTTTTTCAAGGGGCATGGCGTTCTCCTTTCGCTGACATGGAATAACATCCGTAGAAACAGAGTATGTTTCACGGTGCGGTTATGACGCGCGGGAGAATATTGCAAGCGATATAGAGGAGCGGGGCAAAAGCGATCTGAACCTGATGGAGAAATGTAAAGCCGGCGTCATTTTCGGGTTAATTGAAAACCCGAACCTTTCCGGTTATCAACCGGTATCTAGATCAAGTATATTAAAAAAACTTTTTTATGTCAAGAGAAATTTACAATCAAAAGACCGGCTTTTTTTGTTTAACAAACCAGGTCAAGAGATCATTGCTTTGCACCGCTCAGCCGGGTGGAGTTCTGTTGCCACTGCGTCAACAAAAATTCTTTTGGATGGTAATAGTGTTTCTCCAGATCTTTTTCGGTATAACAAACCAGGCACCAGGTAGTAAAATAACGGAATGGTCTCAGCTGATCTGGTGTAACCGGCCGGGGAGCAATTTTCATTATTTCAAAATGAAAGTGATCGAACTGCCAGCCGTATTTGTCCAGTTCTTCTTTGCTCATATACCTGGCAATGGGGTTTTCCGGGTAAACGTATTGGCCATATTGCACGCAAATCCCGGCAACGTGTTCATAAACCGTCCATAGTTTGGTATCGGAATCGACCTGATGTTCTATGATGATCTGTGCAAATGGGCCATCGCTGCGCAGGCTGATCACTTTGCCGATGGCCGCAGGGTATACGGGTTCATCCACATAGTTGTCGCCCGGACGTTTAAAGTCGATGCCGGTATGTAAATGAGAGGGTACAGCAGGCCGGGCTTTGCGCACCAGACCGAATTCCCCGATACCGGTTAGCCTGACCTCGTCCCAGCTTTGCCGGTTTTGCGCATCACGCGGCAGGTACCATTGCAAAGCAGACTGGCTTGAGCAAGGGGGAGCCGGGATAATTAAAAAATATAATAAAAACATAATGATTTTCAAGTTTAAAAGTATTCTTACCATTTCACACCCGGTTCTTCCATTCCATTGTATCCGCGGTTTTTGCTTTTGCCAGATTAACTGCCAGGACTAGAGTTAGCTGTTGAATTTAAAAAATATTTGCAAAAAATACAGTAATTTATTTTATAAAGAAACAAGCAACTTTGAATATTCCGAACAATGAGGTTTTTTGAAATGGTCTTGACTTTGATAAAAATTTTATCTATATAAAGGGAAAGTTAAACGTATAATTTACTAATGAGCCTGGAACAGGAGCTGGGTTTTTCACGCAGAAAAACCAGTAAAAAGCGAATTGCCAGGATTAACAGGATTCGGGTATGGATCTGTATCAGAGCGGAATTTAAAAGCTGGTTTATAAATTAAAGTTTTAAAAAAGCAATTATATTTCAAGAGGAGGAAGAAACTATGACTCATACTTTTGAAGAACTAAAGAAAAAGACCGTAGCGGAACTACGCGAAATTGCTGCCGGCATAGAACATGAAGCGGTTCAGGGGTATACCCAGTTAAACAAGGAGCATCTGCTGGCGGCAATATGTAAAGCTCTTGACCTGGATATGCATGTTCATCATCATGTTGTCGGTCTGAACAAGACAGCAATTAAAAAAGAAATACGTAAATTAAAATTTCAACGGAATGAAGCATTAAAAGCTCAAGATTACGAGGCGCTGCACAAGATCAGGCAGGGAATTCACAAGTATAAAAAGAAACTACGCCGGGCGACAGTGTAGATTGTTTGCCCGTTATGGCTTTTAATACCGAGCTGTAATTATAAAGCAAAGATCAGAAAAGGAGAAAACATGGCAAAAACAAAGACCTATGGTGTTTTTATGCTGGTGTTGGTTATGATAACCTGCTTGAGTTGCAGTGAAAAAAAGCCGGTTGTTAATTACCTTCAGGAAAGTCCGCAAGAGCGCGCTGCCAGAATGCAATGGTGGCAGGATGCCCGTTTTGGAATGTTTATTCACTGGGGATTATATGCCATACCGGCAGGTGAATATGATGGCAAACAGATTAATGGCGTTGGCGAGTGGATCATGAATACCGCGCAAATTCCGGTAAAAGAATACGAAAAATTTGCTGCTCAATTCAACCCGATCAAGTTTGATGCCGATGAATGGGTGGCTTTGGCTAAAGAAGCGGGCGCAAAGTATATTGTTTTTACCTCAAAACATCATGATGGTTTTGCCCTGTTTGATTCTAAAGTAACCAACTGGGATGTTATGGATGCAACGCCATTCAAACGGGACATTATTCAGGAACTGAGCAGCGCCTGCGAAAAGAACGGCATCGAGCTGTGTTTCTATCATTCCATTATGGATTGGCATCATCCCCAGGCCCAGGCGCCATACTATCCCCATTATAATGATGGCGAAAAAGTCAATCCTGAATTTCCAAAGTATGTCAAGAATTATTTAAAGCCACAGTTAAAAGAGTTATTAACGAATTACGGGAAAATTGGTATTCTGTGGTTTGATGGCGAATGGAATAAGGATTGGACATCGCCGATGGGCAAGGACTTGTATAATTATGTCCGCAGTTTGCAGCCCGATATTATTATCAATAACCGGGTCGACAAGGGCCGTCAGGGCATGCAGGGTTTGAATGCCGAGGGTGAGTTCGCCGGCGATTACGGCACCCCGGAGCAGGAGATTCCCGATACCGGTTTACCGGGTGTGGACTGGGAAAGCTGTATGACTATGAACGATACATGGGGTTACAAGGCGTCAGATAATAACTGGAAGTCCGCTGAAATGCTGATCCGCAACCTGGTGGATATTGCTTCCAAAGGCGGCAATTACCTGCTGAATGTCGGACCCACCGCCGAAGGTTTAATTCCGGAAGCCAGTGTGGAAAGACTGAAGGCCATCGGCGCCTGGATGAAAGTGAATGGCGATGCGGTTTACGGCACAGCGGCCAGCCCCTTTGCCAAACCGGAATGGGGCCGCTATACGCAAAAGCCCGGCAAGCTGTTTGCCATAGTGTTTGACAAACCGGCCAACGGCCAATTAACTATCCCGGTTGCCGCAGTACAGGTGAAAAACATTTCTGCTCCCGCCGCTCCGCAACTGACCTTTAAGGTAAAACCGGACGGCAACGGTTTTCGTATTCAATTGCCCAAAACAATGCCGGACAAGATAGCTACGGTTATCGTTATTGAGTATGATGGTGAACTGGCTGTAAAATAATTTTTAAAAACCTTCCGGAGTGATGTGGATTCATCACCCCGGATTTTTTTCGTTGATTGACGATAACGTTTGCGTTGCAGAGCTTGATTCTTTTTTTAAACAGGTTTTTCATTGGTAGTTATTTTTGTTACAAAGGAATTGTATTTTTTGTATCGAGTATGGGGGCGTTTATCAGCATATACTGACCGGTCTGTTATTTGCTTTTATGCTATTTGAAAAGGAAGAAAAAAATCTCTTGTCACGTTTGTTTCAGACATCGCTGGTAAAGGAAAATATAATTGAGTAATCCTGTTTTGATACTTAATAATCCAAACGTTACCAGGCAGGCAAAAAACAGAGAAAAATCAGGTTCAGAGGCTCAACGGTAAAGAAAAATACCCCTTTCTCTTTTACACCTGACAGCATGGGCGTATGTGGATAACTGCCCTTGACAAAACGGCGCTCAGCAGAACCGGCTGGCGGGCGCTCTAAATTTTATCGTCTTCAAACGGTACAGATGGTTTCTAAACCATTAAACCGTTGCCGGCAATCATGATGACCCTGAACTCGGTACATTGCTGATAAACGCATATAGAACAACTGGCCAGACTCAACCAGCATTTGAATAATTAAAAGCATATTCAAGAGTTGTAGAAAAAGTTATGAACATGCTACCAGTTTGTTGAAAACCAAGCAATAACAGAAACGTCCTTGTAACTCTTTGTCCGGCAATAGGATAAATATTTTTACAAATATCGAATCAAAAAATCTATTGGAGGAGGAAATGAAAAAAACACTTTTACCGGTTTTATTGTTGGTTTGTATAACAATTCTTATTCAACCCCTGTATGCAAAAACGGCTTTGACCGTTACCCGGCTGACCTGTGAGTATAAAACCAATCCCCTGGGCATCGACGCCGCCCAGCCGCGCCTGAGCTGGCAAATACAATCAACTGAGCGGGGTACACTCCAGTCCGCCATGCAAATACGCGTTGCTTTAACTATTAAGGACTTGAAGAATAAACCATTATGGGATACGGAAAAGGTTGCAACCGACGCATCGATTCAACTTCCCTATTTGGG
>CAYNSO010000182.1:0-4762 GCA_964399735.1 uncultured Cytophagia bacterium | reverse complement strand
GAGAAAAGCATTCAACCACTTGTTATTATGACGTTTATTAATAGCAGTATATTCTTTATAAAGTTTAGTTTAAAAAATTAATTATATGGCTGGCAGACACTATTTTTCTTCAAACACAAATTTATTTTCAATGTTATTCAACGAAAAGTTGCATTAACCCGGTCTTGATAACTGATATGACTGTATTCTTGTTCTTAAAATAGTGGGAGAATTGCCCACTATAAACAATATAGAGCCCATAAAACTATCGGGAAAGCAATATGAAAAAATTTTTATTGCTGTTTATCATGTTTTTATGCGGGACGTTATATTCCCAACCCATTCAACTGTACCCCCAAAATCCTCATTACCTGCTATACGAGGGCAAACCGGCGATTCTGATTACCTCCGGCGAACATTACGGTTCGGTTATTAACCTTGATTTTGATTATACAAAATACCTGCAAACCCTGGCTCAAGATGGATTGAATTACACCAGTATATTCACCGGCGCCTGCCTGGAAAGAGCCGGCAGTTTCGGCATTGAAAAAAATACCCTGGCGCCTATGGTCAACCGGGCGCTGGTTCCCTGGGCAAGAAGCGCTACGTCGGGATACATCATCGGCGGCACACAATGCAATGTTACATTAAAACTGTCGTCCGGTTCTTTTCAGGCAGAATGGGTTGATACCAAAACCGGTCGGGTGGCCATCGCTGCACCGCTTGACCATAAAGGTGGCAGGGTATTGATATAAAGTCCGGAATACGATCAGGATATTGCTTTGTGAATTATTGCCCGGTGATAAATTATGCGAATTGTAATATTGCTGGTTGTGAATTTGTTTATGATCAATACAATAACATGGCCGCAAAGCGAGCGTAATATGCCTCAAAAGTATGAAAAATTAATGAATCAAGCCAAAGCCGCTGCGCAAGCGGCTGCCAAAAAAGCCCAGGCCGATCCTCTGCGGCCCGTTTATCATTTGACTGCTGCCGCCAACTGGATCAATGATCCAAATGGCCCGATTTTTTTTAACAATGAGTACCATGTTTTTTTTCAGCATAATCCTTATGGCCCGGATTGGGGCAATATATCGTGGGGGCATGTGGTCAGTAGAGACCTGGTTTACTGGAAACATTTGCCTGTTGCCCTGATCCCTGAACCGGGCAGTTATGATAAAGATGGGGTGTTTTCCGGTTGTTGTGTGATCCACAATGATATACCAACTATTATTTATACCGGCGTCTATCCCGAAGTACAGTGCCTTGCCCGTAGTTATGATAACCTGCGCACCTGGCAAAAGCACAACGGCAACCCGGTCATCCCGCAGCGCCCCCGCGATGATCTGGAAGGCTTTCGCGATCCCTTTGTGTGGCAGGAAGGGAATAGCTGGTATATGGCGCTTGGTTCCGGCATCAAAGGACAAGGGGGAACTGTGTTGTTATATAAATCTGCAGATTTGGAGAAATGGCAATACCTGCACCCCCTGTGCGTCGGTTTTGGTAAAAACTGGGAATGCCCCAATTTCTTCCCATTAGGAGAAAAATGGGCGCTAATCGTTTCACCGCATGGCGATGTACAATATACAATCGGCGAATACCGGGATTACCACTTTACACCGGGGGAATGGCGGATAATGGATTATGGCGGACGCGAAGGCTTTTATGCGCCAAATTGTATGCTCGACAGGCAGGGTCGGCGCATTATGTGGGGCTGGATCAGCGGCGGTGGTTCTGCCGATTATCCCTGGAATGGCTTGTTAACTTTGCCGCGGGCGCTGACTTTTCATGGTAATGACCGGTTGGGCATTGCCCCGTTGCCGGAATTACAGCAATTGCGCGGCCGGGGCTGGCATTATAAAAACAGGATCATCAAGCCGGATGCCGCCAATATACTGGATGAGGTTAATGGTAACTGTTTGGAAATTATTGCCGAAATTGAACCGGGTAATGCCGAGCAGTTCGGGCTTGAAGTGTTGTATTCCGAGGAAAAGCAAAGAGGAACCCGCATCTGTTTTGATAACCAAAATCTGCGTTTAAGCGCCGCGGAAGCCGAGGGCAGTTTTCAGTTACTACCCGGCGAAACAATGTTAACGCTGCATATCTTTATCGATAAATCAGTCATCGAGGTCTATGCCAATGAGCGAACTTGTATAACAATCCGGGTTTTTCCGGAGAACGACACGTATCAGGGCATCAACCTGTTCAGCGACGGCAGCCAGACGCAGGTGCGTTCTCTGGATATTTGGGAAATGGGCACGATTTGGAAAAAGTAAAAAGTAAAAAAAGCATATTTTGTTCAATCATGTATCTTGAAACATTTTGATATTTAGCATAATTTTATATATTTTATGTTCAAAATTGTAAAGATTTTTTTAAATTTAAAATTCTAAAAAAATTGCCGGACTTGACGGTCTCAAGTTGTGTTTAATTTAATTGATGGTAATGAAAATGAAACTAACTAGTTTTTTTCATGCGCTGGTAGTCACAGTATTGGTTTTTTATCTGCTGTTGGTTGGTAAAGAGTTATTAATACCGCTGGTGCTGGCAGTAATTATTTGGTATCTCATAAATATTCTTGCGCTTGGTTACAAGAAAATAAAACTGTTTCGCTGGCGTATTCCACTGCCAATCTGTTATATCTTGTCCGTTATATCAATATCCGGAGTTATCTATTTACTGATTACATTGATCCGCACCAATATTTCGGATGTGATTGTTGTTGCGCCTTCATATCAAAAGAAATTGACTGCTCTCATTGCGCAAGGCTATGCTTTGGTGGGGCGACCCGAACCGCCAAGTTTGCAGCAATTATTTCAACAAATTGATCTTGGCGGGGTGTTGTCGCAGTTTGCATTTGCAATAACCGGATTTTTAAGCAACACCGGGATTATTTTAGTATACCTGATTTTTTTATTCCTTGAACAAAAAAGTTTTAAAGCAAAAATTATAGCATTAATTCAGGATCCTGATCGCCGTACTGATATTTTTAAAATAATTACCAGGATCGACAGTGATATCCGTATTTATATTGGCATAAAGACCTTTGTCAGCGCTCTTACCGCCATTCTCGGCTATTTTGTAATGTCCTCGCAAAAACTTGATTTTGCTGAATTTTGGGCGATTTTAATATTTTGTTTAAATTTTATACCAACTGTCGGTTCAATCATTGCAACTATTTTACCTTTGCTGTTTGCTCTCATTCAGTTTGACAATGTTTTCCCCATAGTTGTTATTGGCGCGGGTTTGTTGTCGTTGCAATTTTTAATCGGTAATATTCTGGAACCCCGGTTAATGGGCAATAATTTGAATCTAAGTCCCTTGGTGATTCTGTTCTCCCTGGCGTTGTGGGGTGCATTATGGGGAATTCCGGGTATGATTTTATGTGTTCCAATTACAGTTATCATAATGATTATATTTTCTCATTTTCCACAAACCGGTTCTGTGGCCATTCTGCTTTCGCGGGATGGAAAGATCAATATTAATTGAGCCTGGCTGCAAGGTAGTTTGTGGTTGTAACCAATGGCAAAGGACAAGCGCTCTTGTAATTATGTGAGGAATTTATGAAAAGACTGTATGTGATGTTTGTATTGGTTTTATCCCTGGTTGGTAGTTGCAGCTTTGACAACAAGCCGGATGGCCGCTTTGTCCGGGTGGAAGGTAAAGAGTTTGTTGCCCCGGATGGCAAACCGATTCTGTTGCGCGGCATGAACCTGGGTAACTGGCTGGTGCCGGAAGGCTATATGTTCAAGTTCCGCCATGCTACATCACCGCGCCTTATCAACACGGTGGTCAGCGAACTGGTTGGCCCTGCCGAAGCCCGGAGTTTTTGGGCAAAGTACCGGGATAATTACATCAGCCGTGAGGATATACAGTTCATCAAACAATCCGGCATGAATTCAATACGGGTGCCTTTTAATTACCGTTTATTGACTCCCGAAGATTATCCTGGTGTATGGCTGGGACCCGGATTTGAAATGCTGGATCGGGTGATCGGCTGGTGCAGGGAAGCCGGGTTATGGGTGATTTTGGATATGCACTGTGCGCCCGGCGGTCAGACCGGCGATAACATTGATGACAGTTGGGGCTGGCCTTCGTTGTTCGAAAGTGAAGAGAGCCAACAGCGCGTGGCGCAAGTATGGAAGAAAATTGCCGAACGTTATGCCAATGAACCAACTGTGCTGGGCTATGACCTGCTTAACGAGCCGATTCCGCATTGGGATGAAGTGCAGTACCTTAACGACAAGCTGGAACCGGTGTACAAGCAAATTACCGCCGCTATTCGCCAGGTGGACAAGAATCACATCATCATCCTCGGCGGCCGCCGCTGGGATACCCGCTTTGATATATTTGGCCCACCTTTTGACGACAAGCTGGCGTATACCTTTCACAAATACTGGTCGACAGTGAATGATTCTTCCATCCAGGAGTATCTCGATTTCCGGGAAAAGTATAATGTGCCGCTGTGGATGAGCGAATCCGGCGAGAACAATTACGAATGGATTGGCTCCTTTACCGATCAACTGGAAAAGTACAACATCGGCTGGTGTTTCTGGCCTTATAAAAAGATGGAAGCGCCAAGCTGCATTGCTACCTTTGCCAAACCGGAGTATTGGGATGAGATTAAAGATTATGCGGATAACGCCGGCACAGGATTCAACGAACGACGCGCCAAACGCCCGGACCCGCAGCATGTAAAGATTGCCCTGCAAGGTTTTTTGCAAAACTGCCGGTTTGATAGCTGTAAGGTGAATGACGGGTATTTACAAGCGTTGCGGTTGCA
>CAYNSO010000181.1:0-4778 GCA_964399735.1 uncultured Cytophagia bacterium | reverse complement strand
ATTAAAGGATTGAGAGAGTTCCTTATAATTACCATCCTGTAAATTTTTGGCGCTCATAGCTAGAATTTTTAACAATGCCAGGCTTTCCTGCGTTTCTTCAAAAACTTTAATGTCCTGCAGAATAACTTTCGCCTCGCCGTTTTGCGTGATGATAAGAGTTTTTTGATTGCTGGAAATATCCCGGACAATTTCCGAAGCGTGCGCCTTTAAATAGCTTATAGGTTTTACGCTTTCACTTGCTTTCATGTGGCGCCTCCATGATGTTGACTAAAATTTAGACTATATTGGGGTCAATGTCAAGGGGGTTTTGTTATTATTACTTGAGATTTGTTTATAATTTCGTCATACCCGTTTGCAGCTTGTTCCTGCAAAGCGAACAACTTGTATGGCTTATTTTTTTGAATATGCGACCGGTCGTTTATTATTTATGGGCTTGTTAATGGATTATGCTTGTTTTTTTGCTCATTAATTATAATATTGCATTATTCTGAATTAATTACTATTCCGCCGGCGCTTGTTGATCATATTATGAGCAAAAGAGCGCTATAACCGGCTGTGTTGTGATTATTAATGGGTATTGAAAGGATAGAGCATGCAATTAAGCAAATATTCAATCGGCATTGGCGACCGGTTTTCGCAGCAGGGCAGGGCGCAGCTTGCCGCGTTGAGCCAGGCCCGAACCAACGGCGTGGATATTACGCCGGTGTGGAACAAATCCTTCCGCGAACACCAGATTATCCGTTCACAGCCCGGCGATACCCGCCGCGAGGCGGATCAAGCCGCACAAGCGTTACAATGGCAAGCGCCTTATTTTGTCGACGCCGATCACATCAATTTAAAAACCGTCGACCTGTTTATCGATGCCTGTGATTTTTATACCCTGGATGTGGCGGATTATATCGGCCAGGAAGCGGATGATCAAGATGTGCAGGCTTTTGCCGATCGCTACAATAAATACATTGGCCCGCTGCATATTCCCGGCATCGCGGGGGCGTTTCAAATTACCGGCAAACTGATTATTGATATTGCGGATAAATACCTGTATGCTGTCAAAGAAGCCGGTCGTATATACCGGCACATTGCCGCCCGGCGTGAAAATCGGCCTTTTGTCGTTGAAGTGTCCATGGACGAAACCGATACCCCGCAAACCCCGGTAGAGTTATTTTTTATTCTTGCCGCCATTGCCGATGAAGGTATTCCGGCGCAGACCATTGCCCCCAAATTCTCCGGACGTTTTAACAAGGGTGTGGATTATGTTGGCGATATTGCCCGGTTCAGTCAGGAATTTGAGCAGGATATTGCAATTATTCAATATGTGTGTAAAAATTTTCCTTTACCGCATAATTTGAAACTGAGCGTCCATTCCGGCAGCGACAAATTTTCAATTTACAAACCCATAGCCGCAGCTTTGAAGAAATTTGACGCCGGGCTGCATCTCAAAACCGCCGGCACCACCTGGCTGGAAGAGCTGATTGGTTTGGCAGCGGCCGGCAGTGAAGCGCTGGAGATTGCCAAAGCAGTCTATCGCCAGGCATGGGAGCGCTATGATGAATTGTGCAAGCCTTATGCAACGGTGATCGATATTAACAAGGCATTCCTGCCCGAACCCGCACAGGTGGACATGTGGGATAGCGATATGTACGTCTCTTCTCTTCGTCATGATCAGGCCAACAAGCAATTTAATCCACATTTTCGGCAATTACTGCATGTCGGCTATAAAGTTGCCGCCGAAATGGGTGCAGATTACATAAACGCTCTGCAAAAACATGAGGCGATTATTGCCGTCAATGTTACTGAAAACCTGTTTGAACGGCATATTAAGCCATTATTTATTACCATATAATTAACCTGTAATTGTAACGGCTAAAATTTTGGACAAATCATGAGTGTGTTAACTGTTATAACCAATCGTTACAGCGTACGCGCATATCAAAACCGGCCGGTAGAAGATGAGAAATTGCAAAAGGTGCTGGATGCCGCCCGGCTGGCGCCTACGGCAGTAAACAAACAGCCGTTTCGTTTGGTAGTCATGCAAACACAGGGACATGAAAGCGAATTGAACCGCGTTTATCACCGCGAATGGTTCGTGCAGGCCCCGCTGGTAATCTGTATCTGCACAGTTCCCGCTGAGGCATGGAACCGCCGCGACGGCAAAAACTATGCGGATGTGGATGCGACGATTGCCATGGATCACCTGATTCTGATGGC
Organism: uncultured Cytophagia bacterium; assembly: GCA_964399735.1. Classification (GTDB taxonomy): domain Bacteria; phylum Zhuqueibacterota; class Zhuqueibacteria; order Residuimicrobiales; family Krinioviventaceae; genus Fontivivens. The sequence continues at coordinate 2,570 of CAYNSO010000181.1, read as the reverse complement.
CGCAGAACTGGGATTGGGCGCCTGCTGGATTGGAAATTTTGACCCGGCAGCCGCAAGGCAAGTATTTGCCCTGGCCGATGGCTGGGAGCCGCTAATCCTCACTCCCCTGGGTTACCCCGCAGATCAGCCGCACCCCAAAATACGCAAGGAACTTGCAGAACTGGTCAGATTTAAAGAGCAAGTCTGAAAGGTTTTTCAAAAAAACAGCGTTTATTTTGAAACAATAACCTCTTTTTGCCGTTAACAAAAGAAGCATGTCCGGTTTTTGTTTTTTTTGTAATCTACTTTCTTTAAACAGTTAAACTCATGAATTACAAATATTAAATTTGAGGGATGTCTAATGTCCGACACGCCGAATGGAATTATTCCGGTAAAGCTGGAACGCTGGTTTTGCCGCAGCCTGGAACGGGTGACCAAAAGTATTGCCGCTACGGGGCTTAGCCCAAACCAGGTGACAATAATCAGTTTGTTTTTTGGAATGTTGACCGGCCTGTCATTAATACAAGGCAAATTTGGCTGGGCGTTGCTTTTTGGTTTTTTAATGGCTGTTGCCGATGTCCTTGATGGTCAGCTTGCCGTACTGACGAATCAGAAAAGCCGTTTTGGGGGGATTCTGGATTCGACAATTGACCGCTATAATGAAGCTCTTTTATTTATTGGTTTGGGTGGGCATTTTTATTTAACCGGCCAACCGGTATGGATTTTTATTATTGCTTTGATTATGATCGGCTCGTTTAATATCAGTTATGTCAAAGCTCGCGCCGAGGGAGCCGGTATGGATTGCCCGGTTGGTCTGTTACAGCGTTCCGAACGGCTGGTTATGATTGCGATTGGAATTATTTTTCAGGGCTGGGTTTTAAATTTGATTTTGATTTTACTGGCTATCATGACTCAGGTTACTGTAATTCAGCGGCTGTTGTATGTTGCAAAAACTGACAAAAGTCAGGGAGCGCCGACTGAGCTAACCGGAAAAGAAAAATACAAAGTGTTATAAAAAAACGCGGTTTCCCGGCGGCCATTATTATATTCATATCCGTTTGCTGGTAATCGTGCAGGTTTTGTAAAGATTTATTGAGATTTACAATAAATTGTTGTAAATTTAAAGCTGTAAATTTATCCAAAATTCAAGTGATCAGTAAGGGAATACTTTCTGATCTAAAAATATCTAGTTGTTGCAAGTGTCTTGACAGGATCTTTAGTAATAAAATCCGCTCTGTCAAGACATTGTTTTATAATAACGATTTCAGGATTACAGGCGCCAGTTTATGATAAGAATTGTTCTACGACCGGTTTTATCTTTTCGAAAATACAAAATCAACTTTTTTCTTTTTTTATTCACTCTATTTTTACCACTCTACCAATCATGCCATGCTGTTGAGAAGGATGGTTATTTTTTTTATCATGGTCTGAATTACGGCAGTGAATCCATCATTCACCCGGTTCGTTTGATCATTAACGGCGGATTCGGCATTATGCAGATGGATAACCGCGATAACCACCTGAAGAGTATTGATTTTAAAAATGGCGTCGATAACCTGTGGATGAATCTTAAAGACCCGGTGCAAGCCATTGAGCAGGACGGCTGGAATGATTTTTTTATGACCCAGGTTGTGCCCATTAGTGTAAATCGCAAAAAGGCTTATTACTGGCCGAATTATACCCAGCATCTTATCGGCGGCGGTATGAGCTACCGTTTAATTGAAGAATGGTACCGTCTGCATCAGGTCGGCCATCCCCGTATGGCTTCTTTTATTACTCTTAACGTCTATCATTTTTTAAATGAAGTTGTGGAAACCAGTGATTTTGTCGGTTATAATGTAGATCCAATTGCCGATATTTATATATTTAATCCATTGGGTATGCTCATGTTCAGCAGTGACCGGGTTTGCCGGTTTTTCAGCAATACGCTAAACATGGCGGACTGGTCCTACCAGCCATCACTGGATCCGTTTTCCGGGATACTGGAGAATAACGGCCAAAATTTTGTGATGAAATACAAGATTAAAAAAAGTTATAAATGGAGCCTGTTTTATCACTGGGGAACCCACGCTGAAGTCGGGGCATCATTTGAACGGGCGAACGGAGATTGCATTTCTTTTGGAACCGGAATGACCGCCAAGGGACTGGTAAACATCAGCGAAAGCGAAAATGTCCGCCGTCTTACCACCGACCTGGTGTTAACCGCCGGGCTTTTTTACGATCGCAATAATTCTTTGCTGGCGTCTCTGCTCTATTCACAAACCCAGGATTATCGCGTGCGGATCAATGTGTATCCCGGAGTTGTAAAAATATATAAATTTTCACCAGGTTTTTTCATGTCTCTGAACCATGAAAACAAGCCCAGCATTGGTATCAATTTCAGGTTAATCCCGCTTGGCCTGGCGCGGGTTTTCTGAGCATAAACAAGCCAATGTTATTTTTATTTATTGCTGTCTGAAAATTATTTTCTATATTGCCTGAATTTATTATATTACCTTGACTAGTTTTACATATTTTTATAATACAATCATAAAACGGTTCTATATGCTTTTCTGTGGGTAATTATTTCGATAGAACCATTGTTAAAAGTA
>CAYNSO010000180.1:0-4920 GCA_964399735.1 uncultured Cytophagia bacterium | reverse complement strand
AAGCCCTGGAAGAAATACGCACAGAATACAATAGCTGGAAATATGGCCCTCAGCAAAGATCTTTTAGAATTCGTCGGGTTCTTAAACACAAATAAAGTCCAATATCTGGTTGTTGGCGGTTATGCGGTGGCTTTTCATGGCCATCCCCGCTATACTAAAGATATAGATATCTGGATTCACCCGGAACTTGAAAATATCCATAATCTGCTAGCCGCATTGCAAGATTTTGGCTTTGGTTCACTGGACTTATCCGTTCAGGATTTTCAAAATCCCGATATAGTCATTCAACTCGGCAACATACCCAACCGTATAGATTTACTCACCGATATTGATGGAGTCAGTTTTTCCGAGTGTTACCCGAAAAAACAAATAATCGACATAGACGGCGTGAGCATAAACTTTATTGATTTGGAGAATTTACGAAAAAATAAACAAGCCTCCGGTCGTTTACAGGACCTGGCTGATTTGGAAAACCTGCAATAAATAGTCGATCAAACTGATAAAGTTAAAAAAATCTACCGGACGACTATTTAATAGTGTTGCCAATATACTATGCGCCTTGCCTGGTATAATTTAATAAACAATAACCCTGCCTTGATAATATTTGAAATTTTCTATTCCCTGTTGTCTGTTATTGTTACTCAAATATAAGCAGGCTAGCTATTACTATTTGCAGGATTTAGTATGGATCAGATCCCAATTGTGAAAACGCTCTTGTACACCGAATGGATTTCCTGGTTTATCCATTTTATCATGTTTTTTATTCTCGCACGCTGGAGCGGAATAAAATGGTATTGGGCAATTATTCTGGTTTTTGCCATTGAAGTATGGGAAACTGCGGATTGGGCATTAAAAGACCCCTTGCGCTGGTGGAAAAAACCGGATACCTGGATGGATATAATAACGGGGTGTTTCGCTATATGGCTGGGCGGGCGGATGCAAAAAAAGAAACGCTGAGGCATAGCAAGAGTGTTTTAGAGTTCTGTGAAAAACTTGCATTCTGCAGTTAACGCTGAAAAATAACCGGCATTCCGGGAATACCCTGTCGATTTCAATGTTGAAATTGTTTATAAAACAATAAAGCAATTAATTACTGAGGAATCCATGAAACAGATTATAACTGAAATAGAAATAGCAGCTTCAGCAGAAAGGGTCTGGCAAATTCTGACCGCTTTTTCCAGTTTTCCACAGTGGAATCCGTTTATTCGTTCTGCACAAGGTGAGATCCGTCAAGGGGCGCAACTTCAAATATACATTCAGCCACCAGGCGCCCGCGCTATGAGTTTTCAGCCTGTTGTTGTTAGCGCAGTGCCTGGGCGGGAATTACGCTGGCTGGGTCGTTTTCTGCTGCCGAAACTGGTGGACGGCGAGCATTGTTTCAATATTGCGCCTCTAACTGAAAACCGGGTGCGCTTTACACAGAGTGAAAAATTTACCGGATTGCTGGTTCCCTTGTTTGCCGGCAGTCTGAATAGTACACGACGTGGTTTTGAGGAAATGAACCGGGCGCTGAAGCAACTGGCAGAACAGGATAAATAGCGGATAGTTCGGCCTGTGATCCGGCGTTCTTTCACCGGTTGCGTATTGTTGAGTTACGCCGGGAGTATCAATGTTTATTAATCCGGGGTGGGTAAACCAATGTGCGGTGGATTGTGAAATTCAGGGTAATCGGATTCATATATTTTCAATTATTCATGAAAAAACAGTTTGACAAATTCTGCTAAAACCTTTAACTTGAACCTTCAAGAAAAAACAGCTTTAACCGGAATTGGAAACAGAATTGGCAAACAGGTCATCGCTTAACAGGTTTGTGTGGCAACTGGCGTTGTTAAAAAGCCTGCTTATTATGACGCCGGCTTTTTGTTTGACCTCACTCTGTTTTTTACCAAAAAGAATATCATGGCTCGTCAGAACCTGGCTGGTTTATTTACCGCTAACAAAGCCGGTATCTTTGGCTTTTTCCAAGCGCTAATGAGCAGGGGATTTGCTGAAAAGTTCAAATTTGCAGGATTCGACGTCTGCCTCAATAAACCGACTGCTCTGCAGAAAGAAACAACACAGGCTCTTATTTTACAAAATCTGTACCCAATGAGCTATGTGGGCGTAAAACTGATTTGATTGTGCTAAACCGCAATACCATAAAACATTCAATACCGGCATAAACGTGGTAACCCGTGATTGCCTGTAAACTTGGCAAGTATAAAATTATTTACCCATATTTTGAGGTGAAAAATGACTGGATGTAAAATTATGGCAGCGGCAGTTTTGTTACTGGCGCTGCAGCTGGTTATGCCCGGTTGTGAACAGGAAAAACAGGCGGCCATTACCCCACCGCAAAAAGTAAAGCGGGTGGCTAGTCTAATTAAGGTACGCCCCGAATTTGAGGAACGTTATATCATTATCCATAAGCACACTTTTCCCGGCGTGCTCAAACAGATCTATAATGTAAATATCCGTAACTATTCCATTTTCCTCAAGGACGGCATATTGTTTTCCTACTTTGAATACATTGGTGATGATTATGCCGGCGATATGCAGAAAATAGCCGATGAGACCACCCGCGAATGGTGGAAGCTGACCGATCCCATGCAGGAACCGCTCGAAACCCGTAAGGAAGGGGAGTGGTGGGCGGAAATGCAAGAGGTGTTCCATTGGGATGGCTTTATCAAGCCGTCATCACAGGCAACCCGGCATGGTCAGGTCATCGAACTGCGACCGGAATTCGCAGAAGAGTATTATAAAGTCCATGCCAATGTCTGGCCGGGTGTGCTGGAACAGATTCAGCGCTCCAATATTCAGAATTACTCTATATTTAGCAAAGACGGCCGCTTGTACGCCTATTTTGAATACACCGGTGTTGATTTCGCCGCCGATATGGCCAAAATGCAGGCGGATTCAACCACACAGAGTTGGTGGAAGCTGACCGACCCCATGCAGAAAAAAGTGCCAACCGCCGGTGAAAATGAATGGTGGGCGGAAATGCGCGAGGTGTTTCATACCGATTAAACCGGCAGCCCTTTATCGGAACTACCATTGCTGATGTATAATTGACAAATACTCGACAGGTACTATTCACTCATAAAGGAAAGAATATGGAAACACAGGTTATCAACACCGGCGTAGCGCCGGTTGGTATTATGCCGGTTGATCTGGTAGTGATTGTTGTTTACCTTGTGGGAATTGTTGCCCTCGGAATTTGGGCCGGGTTACGCAAAAAGCAGGGGCATGGAGCGAGTGATTATTTCCTGGCCGGCAAATCCCTGGGCTGGCCGATGATCGGCATGGCATTGTTTGCTACCAATATTTCTTGTGTGCACCTGGTAAGCCTGGCGCAGGCGGGTTATGATACCGGTTTGTTGATGGGCAATTTTGAATGGATGGCCGCTTTTACCCTGGTTTTGCTAGGTTTATTTTTTGCGCCATTCTATATCCGTTCCCGCGTCGCCACTCTGCCCGATTTCCTGGAAAAACGCTATTGCCGCCAGTGTCGGGACTGGCTGGCGGTGTTGTCCATGATCTCGGCTATCACAATCCATATCGGCTTTTCTATGGTCACCGGCTCGATTGTGTTGCATGGTATGTTCGGCATTAATATCTGGGTGAGCATTGTGGCCATGGCCGTATTGACCGGTTTGTATACGATTATCGGTGGTTTGATGGCCGTGGTGGTTACCGAAACCATTCAAACTGTAGTGCTGTTGGTTGGCGCTACAGTTATTACGATTTTTGCTTTTATCAAGGTTGGCGGCTGGAGCGGCATGACCTCGACACTGGATACTGTGGAGGAATTGCGAAAACTTTCCATGCTGCGCCCGCACGGCGACAGCAGCGGTATGCCCTGGTATGCTATCTTTTTGGGTTATCCGGTGCTGGGCATTTGGTACTGGTGCGCAGATCAGACCATTGTTCAGCGTGTGCTGGGCGCAAAAGATGAAAATCATGCCCGCATTGGCCCTATATTCGCAGGTCTTATAAAAATATTACCGGTGTTTATTTTTGTGCTGCCGGGACTGGTTTTTTATGCCATTCTCGACAAGGGTATTATGACCATACCGGTTAACAATTCCAAAGAAGTGTATGCTTTGATGATTCAGTACCTGCTGCCGGCCGGTTTGACGGGAGTGATGGCCGCCGCATTGATGGCCGCTTTGATGAGCACTGTAGCCGGGGCTTTGAATTCAGTTTCTACGCTGTTTAGTTATAATTTGTACAAGCGCTTTCGTCCGCAAACCACAGAGAAACAGCTGGTAACAGTCGGCAGAATCGCGGCGTTTTTTGCCATGCTCATTGCCATTGGCCTGGTGCCGCTGCTCAATTCATACCAGAGCATTTTTGAAGGTCTGAATGATATTATATCTCATATCGCCCCGCCGGTGACGACTGTTTTTTTGCTGGGTGTGTTCTGGCCGCGCGCTTCAGCTGCCAGCGCTAAACTTACGCTGTGGATTGGCTCCGGACTTGGGGCGTTGATCTTTGTGCTTAAAAATATGAACCGAATATATCCCGATACCTTTGGTTTTGTACCGGGATTCATTATCAACACGCCCTTTATGATGATGGCGTTTTACCTGCTGGTGGTGTGTATTATATTACAGGTGAGTTTTACTTTTACCTTCCCCAAACAAAAGCACGAGGACCCCGAAAAACTGTACTGGGCTACGCCGTTTATGGCCCTTAGGGATAAGGGCTGGCCAGGGTTGGGGAATTACAAGTTACTAAGCGTTTTGTTGCTTGGTATAATGGCGGTGTTGTATATTATTTTTCATTAATGTTTATTTTAATGGCGCTAAAGGTCCCGGAATTTTTAGTGTGTTCGGGATCCACGATTAATATCGGGACAAGTTTATATGGATTATCCTTTTCAATTTATTACAAATAAAGTAACAATTGAAAAAGCAGATTGCCATTAAAGAACTTGCC
>CAYNSO010000179.1:0-4948 GCA_964399735.1 uncultured Cytophagia bacterium | reverse complement strand
TCCCAGCGGCTTGCTTTGCTTTGCGGAAATAATGAAAGAATGGAAGGCGTAAAAAGACTCTGCTAATAATATTTTGCGAGACGGGATAACCACAGAAAGTTCTATAGTGTTTATCTCGTTTTTGTTTTTCCAGGGATAGAACAAAGAATTTTAAATATTTTTAGAGAATTGAGAATGTGACATGGGCTTGCTGATAAAGTAAAATCTTTAAAAAAATAATATACTATTCATGCTCAAATGGGAAAAAATTACTAATACTATTTCTATAATAAAAAATGGTGATTCATTAAATTTTCGATGAAAAATTAATATAAACTTGTTACTCCTCTGCGTCCACCGCGTTCTCAGCGGTTTTAATCTTTTTTAACCAGAGTCTGCAAAGCACACAGAGATAAAATGAGTATACCACTCCACATAATCGGCTGAAAATGGAGCGTAGCGGAATTGCCAGTCCGAATTATTGCGGTTGTTAGCCATTTTTCTGTTGAATAATTTCCATAACCGGTTTGTTCCCTCGCTCCGAATTACAGTGCAAACAAGCAGTAATAAGATTGTCATATGAATTATCGCCACCCTTTGAAACCGGCTGAATGTGATCAAGAGTGGCGGAAAACCGTGTCAGCTGCTTTTTGCAGTAATGACATTTGTAACCATCACGCTCAAATATTTTCAACCGATTCTCTTGAACGTTGTAAAAATCGAGATCTTTCTTTGTATCAATCTCATTGACTGCTTTCAATGTATCCTCTCGCATCAATTTTTCACAAGCTGGCACTTCTTCGGGTAAATTTACTTTATACAGTGTTCCTTCTCGAGTTGTATCCCCTGCTTTCAAAACAACCTGTTTCTCTTCAAGTCCCTGGAGTGCGATCTGAACAGAGGCATACGATAGTTTATCGGATTTACCCTTACCCGATGATGACATTACGACGCCAGAAGTCATACCTCGGACGCTTACACGTACATATTGTTGACCTTTAGTTAAAATCGAGTTTCGAAACATGTACCAATAAATTAAAGCTTCATATGGAAGTAATAAGGGCTGAAGATAATCAACGACTGATTGAATAAGAGACGGCAATTCAAGGGCATTAAAATTCTTTAAGAAAAGATGCTCGTCTTCTGAAAGCAGGTCTTTTTCTAAGACATCAAGTAGCTCTCTTATCTTCTTGATTGTCTGCTGATGGTCGTTCATACGACTTCCTCTTAAAGCTAACTATATATTTAACTTATATTTATTACAAATCCATTAGAGTACTAAAGTTTATACTTTTTCAATCAAAACTATCATAAAGTATTATCAGTTTGATTGTATAAATTGAACTGGTTTATCATAACATTAATCTGTAAGGTACCCACTATAAATAAAATAACACCAAAATAGTTAAATCTATTGTTTAAAATTTATAATTTCAAGATCGGATACATTCTGAAAATGTTTTCTGTTAAAAGTGACCAAGGGGATAGTATTACTAATTGCAGTTGCCGCAATAAGCAGGTCGGCCAATTCAATTATACTATTTTTAATTTTTAGATTTTTATAGATATTTACAGCAATATCAATACATTTTTCATCGATATCCATAACTTGCATATTTTTAATGAGGGTATTATAATCATTCAATTGTTTATCGGTCTTTATTCCTATCTTAATTTCAAAAACAGTAATAGCGGATAAACAAAAGTAATATTTTTCAGATATTTTATACAAAACTGATTTAGTCTTGTCACCCTTGCGGAAATAATCTATCAGAATACTAGAATCCAGAAGAACTAGTCCGGTATCCATTTATTTATATAGTCCCTTGCTTTATAAATTTCATCAATTTCAGAATCAGTCCAGACAGAGGTTTTTAATAATTCATTTCTCCATTGCTGTAAGGATAATTCTTCAATTTTATTTGTCTTTATATCAGATGTTTTAATCAATTCCAGGATTGCTTTTTTTTTAACAAGAGGCAATTCCTGCAATTGTTTAATAATTTGTTCTGTCAGGATGTCGCTCATATCACTACCTTAAATATGTATTAATTGTTTAAAACTAATAAAATTAGAACAACAATGCAATGATTAACATGATCCTCATCAACTATCTTTTTCTTTCCCCAAAATTTCCACCAGCCAGGGATGAACAGGATCATTTCGTATCAATTCAGCCTGATTAGCGGCGCAATAGATGCCATCCTCGGTGATAATGCCGGTAAATCGCTTAAAAGGTACTTTTTCAAAATATGGATTTTGAACAAATACCTGGCCCGGTCGGTCTTGCCAAACTTCCTTGCAGGAATGAGGTGGTTCGGCCGGTAAAGTGATATCGGCAGGCAGATACTTTTGAGTTGTACAAACAGCATAAACCGGCTTACCGGCTGCTTGCGCCAAACCGGCAAGTATACCGGTACCAATTTTATTTATTACCACATTTTCATTATAAGCATCGGCGCCAACAATAACAAGATCACATGCATCTACAACCTGTTGTAAAGCCGCATCCACCACCAGGGTAACCGGCACATTGGCTTCAACCAGTTCCAGGGCGGCCTGTCTGCCTTCCAGCATGGGCCGTGCTTCAGTGAGGAACACGCTAAACGGTTTTTGTTTTGCCAATTCGGATAAGACAAAAACAACCAAACTGCTGCGACTATAGGTAGAAATAACAGCATTACTTTTAAACAAAGCTTCACAACGCTGGATCAGCATGAATTTTGCAGTAATAGATAATTGCACAAAGTTATTAATTTTATGCAAAACAGAAGCCTGGCAGGCATGACCATCGCCAGCCTGGTCACATGCAAAAAATACCCGGTTCACCAGATTGAAAAGTGACGCCATACGGGGCTGGGAAAGGATTAAATCTTTCCCAACCCCTTTAATAAATTCAAGCGCTTCGGTCAGTGAAGAAAAATCTTGCAGTTTAATCAAATCATGCAGAGCTTGACCCGCTTTTTGCAATACCTCATTGGCGCCGGATAAATTATCTTTTTCTATTTGTTTAATAGTCAATTAAAAGAATACCAGTGTCGTTAAAATAAATATCGGTATTAAAATGAGTAAAGACCAGCCCATATAGCCAAAAAAGCTGGGCATTTTCAAACCACTTTCTTCGGCAATGGAGCGTACCATAAAGTTCGGAGCATTGCCGATATAGGTGTTGGCGCCCATAAATACGGCGCCCGTTGAAATGGCTTTTAAATAGATCTCATAATCCGGAGAAATCAACATGGCAACTTTTTCTGCTTCTCCGCCAGCCATTGTTGCAAAGAAATTACCAAGCGCTGTATTCATAAAAGTTAAATAGGTTGGAGCATTATCAAGAAAACTGGACAAAAAACCGGTCATCCAGAAATAATGCCATGGCTCTGAAACAGCATTGATAATAAATGCCATCGCACCTTCTTTGCCGGCATTCAACATGGAGAGCGCCGGGATAATGCACATAAAAATTCCGGCAAATAAAAAGGCCACTTCCTTGATCGGGAACCAGGAAAACTCGTTGCCATCGCGTATCTCTTTTTTGGTGGTCTTTAATGACAAGTAAACCATCAGTACAAGTATTAAATCCCGCAAAATATTCTGCCAATACATGTGCACACCCAAAACATTAACCTCGCCGATTTTGGCAATGCCGCTCATCAGAACACCGCCGATTATTCCCAGCAGAAATATCAGGTTATGTAATCCCTGAACCCGCAGCGGCGCTTTGACAGATTTGTCTTCTACAATCAAACCGGCTTTCATTTCCTTATTATACAGAAATGAATCCATCAGGAAAAATACCACCATCAACAGCCCAACAACAAATAACATTTCCCATAATAATTTCATGGTCCAGAAAAATGGAACATGGTGCAGAAAACCAAGAAATAACGGTGGATCGCCTAATGGCGTCAATGAACCACCAATATTACTGACAAGAAATATAAAAAAGATCACAACATGTACTTTGGATTTACGATTGGAGTTTGCCCGCAAAACCGGACGAATAAGCACCATGGAAGCGCCGGTGGTTCCAATCCATGAAGCAAGGATAGTACCGATAAGCAACATAACAACGTTGGTAATCGGTTTGCCTTTCAAACTGCCGGTAATTAAAATACCTCCTGCCGCGGTAAACAACGCCCACAGCAGAATAATAAAGGGGATATAATCGATCAGGTAAATGTGTAATATTTCGTGGATAGCGTCACCTTTATAAGCAATAATAAATGGCACAGCAAACAATAACGCCCAAAATGCCGATACTTTTGGAAAATGATGATGCCAAAAATGCGGCGCTAATAATGGAAATAAAGCAATGGACAAGAGAATGCCGACAAATGGAATAATACTCCAGAGAGGCAACAACTTGCCCAAATTCTGATGCTCTTCGCCATTATGCACTTCTTCGCCATCACCATGAACAGCCTCTCCCGCATGGGCAATAACAGTAGAATCGACGGCCTGGTGCAAAGTATCCGCCGTCAGGGTTGCTGTTTCCGTATCCTGGGCAACGGCGCTCATAGATGCTAATGCCAGGAAAGCAACGGTAATAATAAAAAAAAGAGTGTTTTTGTTCATTTTGTATCTAATCCTTTCCGAAACAATTGTTTGAACTTGAATGCTAAATAAAGATTTATAAAATATTTAATTTTTTGTTAATTTCAAAGGAATTATTTACCTGTTGTGAGCGTAAGAGGTAAACCGAGTTTTATTGAGGTAATTTTTACACTGTTTTACATCAAAAAAATTTATGCGTTGATATTTAACTGCACTGCTCAATTAGAACTTTTAATAAATAATTCAATTTATTTAACTTGTATCAAGCCGTCATTAAATAACAATAAAAAAAATATTTCAACCACTTTTTGTACCATACATCAAAAACTGTACCATAACTAACCGATTTATCGAAGCAGGGTTTCAACCATCTGCTCTGAAATCAGAGGTTGAAATACGTTTCGCCACACCCCCT
>CAYNSO010000178.1:0-4988 GCA_964399735.1 uncultured Cytophagia bacterium | reverse complement strand
TTTTTAATGTAATAAATATCTGTTTATGGCGCAAGGGGTAATCGTTGATTTTATTAGTTTAGAGAACCAGAGGGGATAAAGTTGAATCAAGAATTTGTTGCATGTTGTCAGCTGCCAGACGGTTTTGCAAGGTATAAAGAGCGCATAAAGATTGGAAGGGAATTCTCCGGCAGAGCCCTACGATATAACTAGCAGGGACAAATATGCAATTCCCGGTCCAATATTGCCCCTGCGCTAAAGTTCTTGGAAATATCAAAAACTAGCTTTATTTTAAATAAAATAAAAAAATCACAAATGGTTTGCTGATTTAGCCGGTCGAAATATCTCCAATCCCCGGATAAACAAAGCCGTTGTTAAAGTCTAACAGGAGCGTTCATTTTGAGTTCAACCGCCAAATTTACCGGTTTCCCCGGTGAAGGACTGGATTTTTTACAAGATTTACGCAATAACAACAACAAAGCATGGTTCAATGCGCATAAAAAGTTGTATGAAAATTGTCTGGTTGCGCCTGCCAGAGCGTTCATTATGGAAATGGGTCGGAAACTGCAAAGCATCGCCCCGGATATTATCTATGACCCCAGAACGGATCGCTCGCTGTTTCGTATCTACCGTGACATCCGTTTCAGCCGCAACAAAGCGCCATTCAAGGAACATTTGGGAATACTTTTCTGGGAAGGAACCGCACCCAAACTGCAATGTTCCGGATTTTATTTTCAAATAGAGCCGGATTCCTTGTTACTGGCTGCCGGTTTATACGAGTTTACCCCCGCATTAATGCAAAAATACCGTGACGCGGTGATGAATGAAAAACAGGGCGCCAGCCTTTTAAAGGCTTTGCAGGCCGTTCAAGCTGCCGGGGATTATGTGATCAGCAGCGATCAGTATAAACGTGTGCCGCGTGGCTACGATCCAGAATACAAATACGCGCAGTTGTTGCTATTTAAAAGTTTGGGTGCAATTACGCAAATTCCGCTGCCGCCACAGGTCTACTCTGCAGAGTTGCTGGATTTTTGTCTGGATCACTTTAAAAACCTTAGCCCGCTGCATCGCTGGCTGGTGGAAATGACCGCCTGAACAAAGTGGTTACTGAAACAAGGAAAAAGGAGACGATGAACGCTATACTCAATAAATTTGCAACAATCCGGATTATTCCCGTGGTTGCCATTCAAAATGCCGATGATGCAAAGCCCCTGGCCGATGCACTGCAAAACGGCGGGCTGCCCTGCGCCGAAATCACCTTTCGCACTGCCGCGGCTGCCCGGGCAATTCGCAATATAGCGCAAAATAAAGAAATGCTGGTCGGCGCCGGTACGGTACTCCAGGTCGATCAGGTTAAAGCAGCTGTTGATGCCGGCGCTCAATTTATAGTCTCCCCGGGTTTCAGCAACAAGGTCGTCAGTTATTGTATCGATAATAAAATTCCGGTAACGCCAGGCATTTGCACACCCACCGATATTGAACGAGCGCTGGATTACAACCTGCAGGTGGTCAAGTTCTTTCCTGCTGAAGCCTTTGGCGGCTTGAATACCCTCAAAGCCTTGAGCGCGCCCTATAATATGATGAAATTTATTCCCACCGGAGGTATTGGCATGCACAATCTTGATCAATACCTGGCCTTTCCTCCGGTGCTGGCCTGCGGCGGCAGTTGGATGGTGAAAAGCGATCTGATCACCGGCGGCAAATTTGACTCAATCACAGAACTTTCCCGCAAAGCTGTGGAACTGGCTTTATGTTCGGGTATAGCAAAATAATCTGCTTTTACAAAAATTAATCGTTGTATATACTATTTCAGAGTGTCTATTGCCTGAACGAATAACAGACGGAGCCGGAATGCCACGGCTGACAAAAATTATCTGCACAATATCGGACTTGAATTGCAGCCCGGCATTCATCCACAGTCTTTATCAGGCAGGGATGAATGCCGTGCGTTTAAATACTGCACACCAGTCCGTTTCATCCACAGAAAAAATCATTCACAATATCCGCCAGGTTTCGCAGGATATTGCCATAATTCTGGATACCAAAGGCGCGGAAATGCGCACCTGTGGACTGGATGGCGAACCAGGCCTGGTAAAAGGACAAACTGTTACCGTTGTCTCCGGGCGCCAGCCCCGGCCTGCCGCCGCGGAATTTGCGGTCAATACTCCCTTGTTTGTAAAAAACATCCCTTTGCTAGCTACTGTTGTGCTCGATGAAGGAAAAATCATTTTAGAGGTATGTAATAAAGAGCCTGACCGGGTACAGTGCAGGGTTGTGCGCGGCGGAATTCTCACCAACCGGCGCGCCGTTAATGTGCCGGGGGTAGATATGGGGCTGCCAGGGATTACGGAACAGGATCGCGCCTATATCGATCTGGCAATAAAAACAAAAATTGACTACATTGCCCACTCGTTTGTACGCAACCGGCAGGATGTTTTGAACATGCAGCAAGCGCTGCTACAAGCCGGCAGTTCGGCGCGGGTGATAGCCAAAATTGAAAATCGCGACGGGATAAATAATTTACCAGAGATATTGGACAGCGCCTGGGGCATACTCATTGCCCGCGGGGACCTGGGAATTGAAATTCCGGCAGCGCAGGTACCACAGGTACAAAAGTCGATCATCCGCCAATGCCGGCTTGCCGGCAAACCGGTCATTCTGGCCACTCACATTTTGGCAAGTATGACCGGCAACATTCGTCCCACCCAGGCCGAGATCAGCGATGTTGCCAACGCCGTGGTGGATGGTGTAGACGCCTTGACTTTGACCGGTGAAACCGCAGAAGGAAATTATCCTGTTGAAACAACGCAAACCCTGGATGAACTCTGTCGTTATACCGAAACCTGGCAGGATGAAAACAGCGCTATTTTAGAGCAATTGCCTGAAGGGGATCCGCATTATATGGCAGCGCTTTACCCAGCGCTGGAAGCGGCTGCTAATAAATCTATTGTTGCAATAATTGATGAAACCAATTCCGGTATCGCCGCTGGCCTGCTGGCGGCGGCGCGTTGCAGCATTCCAATTTTCAGGCGCTGCGCTTCTCTTGCAGAAAAAAGAAATTTTGTATTACTTTATGGTGTTTTCCCGTTTGTTGACGTGCACGACAAATTTTTAAACAATACCTTGCGCCCAGGTAAAGAAAAGCCGGTTGCGGTAACAAGTTCAACTTTAGAAACAGGAATAATTGTAAAGTTTATTTCCACCGCCGAATTGAATTTTTGAACAACGATTGATTTTTCTGCTTTTTTCCCGAAATTTTACTTGCTTTTATAATAAAATTTATTAATTTCACTGGCATGGTATATAAATTGTAACTCGCTTGTTTGTTTTTTCAGTATAGATAATCAGAATTCTATTAATCAGGTATTGATAGCTGTGAATAAAACGTCAAGTCAAAAGCAGCAAAAACCGGCAGCATCGGCATCCAAACCTGTTCCCAAACCTGCTCCGGTAGTAACAGACACTTCTGTAAATATGGTATTGGGGTTGATTGCCGGATTTATAACCGGGGTATTGCTTTTGTGCCTGGTAATTTTTGTTCATCAGACAATTATTCGTGCGAATCCTCTAGTATGGCGGCTTTATATTTTACCGGCCGTTTGCGGAGGATTAACCGGGGTCATTGTCAGCAATTTTTTTCTGAAACGGCAAATTACTCTTGCAGAGACGATCACTTTTGAACGAAAACATCGCCTGCTCTATCAACGGGATCTTGGCAAAGCCAATGTGTTGTTACGACAATTACAGGAAAAGCTGCGTAATGAAATTGCCAATAATGCCAAAACTTCCGCGGCCCTGCGAAAAACCAAACAAGAAGTTACCCAGTTAACCGAGGTAGCCTCATCTTTGGGAAATGTCTATATTGTTGATAATGAACCCGGCTATCTGGCGTTTTTGCAGGACTCTTTTAAAGATGCAGATTTTAGCCTGTTTTGCGCCACTTCCGGTCGTGAAGCCCTGATGAAAATGTCGCAGGTTCCGGCCGATTTGGTTATTAGTGATTACCGGCTGCCGGAAATGACCGCTGCTGATTTTTTAAAAAATGTCAAATTTGATTACCCCGGCGCTACCCGTGCTGTAATGGGCGATTACGAGTACCAACCCTCGGTTGTGCAGATATTGACGGAGGGGTTGGCGTCTTCTGTGTTTATGAAACCAAAAAACAATGATATAACCGAGCTGCAAAACGGCATTGCCAGGGTTTTAAAGCTGCGCCATGTATTGAACGACGGCAAGATCAACGCCCTGATGGGCACAATTGAACAAATGCCAAAACTGCCGTTAATTTTTAACGAGTTTTCCGATGCTGTGCGCCGGGAAGCAAATTTTCAGCAGTTGGCCGATATAATTAGCAAGGATACCGCGGTAGCCGCTAAATTGTTACAAATATCCAACTCTGCCTTTTTTAGCAGTGAAAAAACTGCCTCTCTGGAACAGGCCATTATGATGCTGGGAGTTAATGCCACCCGCGATATCGTTCTCACCGCTTCACTTTCGGAGCGAGGCGCCCCGCGAACCATGCATACGGAATATTTTCAAAAAATCATGAAACACTCCCTGGTGGTTAACAAATATATGGAACCTGTTAGCCGCCTGATTTATGGAAAATCTATTGATCGCAATTTTAAATCGGTTGGTTTGACTCATGATATTGGAAAAATAATTTTATTACAAAACTTTCCAGACCGATTTGATAAAATCATATCTCTGCAATTACGAAATCCCAAAACCAGCTTTTATGATTGTGAAATAGCATTAGGCTATGGCGAATGCACCCATGCAGAAATCGGCGCATATTTGCTGGATTTATGGAATTTTCCCACCATCAGTGTTGAAGTGGCGCTCTACCATCACACACCTACTCTTGCACGGGATACGCAATTCAATGAAATATTACGCGTTGCCAGCACAACCAATGAAATCGTCAATTATCTTGGCCATTCCTCCAGCCTCGAAAGCATCAATTTGAATGATTTTTTCAAAGCAATCAAAAACGAATTACTATAATT
>CAYNSO010000177.1:0-5031 GCA_964399735.1 uncultured Cytophagia bacterium | reverse complement strand
TAGTTACGGCAAGCTGATATGTTTTGAATATCCTGTTGTCATTCAGAGGGGTAGCACATAACCTGTCCGGGTTTATGCGCCTTGTTCCACCCGCTCGCTACTCTTATTTCACCGGACTGAGCAGGAAAGAATAAAAGTAATTACGGGGGCGCAGGGTATAGTGGGGCAAGGGCAGAGCGCCCCAGCTATCGTCGCCGCCAACGCCGGTTTGTTTATAGTCGATGTTAAGCGCTACCAGGTCGCGTTTTTTAATATCAATGGTATGGCGCTGCTGTTTTTTATCGCCGTCGTCAAAATCCTCAATCAGGTTGTGCAGAGCGCTAAAGCATAACAATGGCTGGCCGGTGACTTTAAAGCCGCGGCCTTGCTGATTGGTCAAAGAAAACCAGCGTACATCGGTTTTGTAGCCGTTTTCCTGGGGACGAATATAGGGAACGTACTGATCGGCGACGTACCCGGAGTAAAGATCCACAAACGCGCCGTCATTGCGATCCCAATAATTTTCATGCGGACCGCGTCCGTACCATTGCAGCCAGTTAAATTCCGGCGGCATAATCATGGTCATACCAAAACGCGGCAGATCCAGTAACGCCATACTGCCCTGGGTGAGACGGTTTTCAACAAGAATTTCACCATTACCCCATACTGTGTATGTTAGAGTTTGTTTAAAGGCAATACTAGTCAAAGTTTGATAAAAATCCAGTTTAATCTCCGAGGGGATCTTTTGCTGAATGGTTAATGCGTTCATAACCACCTGTTGTCCGGCATTCCGCCAGATTTTGCAGCGCTGCGGCATATTGTTACCGTAATCGTTATCCGTTGGGGCGCGCCAGAAATTAGTAGCCGGGCCTTGCTTGACAAGCTCTATGCCATCAACCTGCCAGGAGATAAAGCTGGCTTTTTGCCGGTCAAAAATCACCCGAAAATTATTACCGGTAATAATCAGGCTGTCCGCCGCTTCACGCAGTTGTATATCCGGTATTTGCCTGCTGCCGTTGGTATAATTGTTGACCGGAGGCGTTAGCTGAAACTGTTCCGCGGCAATTTCGTGCCCCACCGCAATTAGCGGACTGGCCTGGGTTGTTACCGCATGAAAAGTGAGAATGTTTTCAGCGCCGTTATTCAGACGGATCTTTTTATCCAGGTTGATAACCTGTGTTTCTCCGGGTTTGAGATGCAAGCGTTTCAACTCCCCGGTTTTGACAATTTTGCCATTCGCCATCAGGTCCCAAATGATATGAAATTCGTTCAAGTTGGTAAACTGGAAGCGATTTGTTACCGTAAACAGCAAACGCCGTTGATCGGCTCTTTTAAAGTTGATATTCTGGTACTGTTTTTTCACTTCCCACAGGGCGGGGTGAGGCGACCGGTTGGGAAATACCAGTCCGTTAATACAAAAATTACCATCATTATGCACGCCTTCTGGTTCGTAATCGCCTCCATAGGCCCAATATAGTTGCCCTTGACGGGTCAATTTTGCAAAGCCCTGGTCAACCCAGTCCCAGATAAAGCCGCCCTGAAAAGATTTGTGCGCATAGATAAAATCCCAATAATCTTTTAAATTGCCGGTACTGTTGCCCATGGAATGCGCATATTCACATAAAATCAGGGGCCGGTCGAGTCCGGAATCAAAGTATTGCTGTAAATTTTTGCCCCAGCTTTTTGTTCCAACTTTGGCATACATGGGACAGATAATATCGGTATGTTCATTTTCACCGGCCGGTTCATACTGAACGGGGCGATCCGGATCGCGTTGTTTGAGCCACTGGTAAGCAGCATTGAAATTAGGGCCGTCGCCGGCTTCATTGCCAAGTGACCATATAATAATTGAAGGATGATTTTTGTCGCGCTCCACCATGCGCTGAACCCTTTCCAGAATGGGCTTTTGATAATCGGGATTATGAGCCAGGTTGTGATCTCCCTGGTCTGCATAGCCATGCGCTTCAACATTGGCTTCATCAATTACATACAGGCCATACTGATCGCACAGTTTATACCAGCGCGGATCATTGGGATAATGCGAGGTGCGCACCGCATTGATATTGAATTGTTTCATCAGTTGAATATCCTGGCGCATGGATTCCAGGGAAATGACGTGCCCGGTCTCCGGATCGTGTTCATGCCGATTCACACCCTTGAGCATAACGGGTTTACCATTGACCAGCAATTGTGCGTTTTTAATTTCAACAGTGCGAAAGCCAATTTTACAACTGGTCGCTTCGAGGAGCGAGTCCTGGTCACTATATAATAACAGGGTTAAAATATACAGGTTTGGCTTTTCCGCCGACCACTTTTCTACATTTTTCAATTCATTGGTAAATGTAAGAGATGTTGAACCGTTTCCCGAAATGGTGAACTTTTTCAAATGGCTGAAAACCGGCACATAATCTTCTTTATAGATATTGGCGCGCAAGCTGTAATTCTTTTGGAGATCGGGAAGATGATTTTTTACCTGTACATTGACGGAAAACCGGCCATGTTTGTACGAGTTGTCCAGGGATGATTTGGCATAGAAATCAAAGATACGCACCGGGGGCACGGCAGTAATGTAAACACTGCGTTCAATACCGCTCAATCGCCAGAAATCCTGGTCTTCCAGATAGCTGCCGTCGCACCAGCGGAATACCTGCACAGCAAGGTGGTTGCTGCCGGTCTTGATAAAGGGTGTAATGTTGAATTCTGCCGGTAATTTACTGTCCTCGCTGTAACCCACCCGGTTGCCGTTGACCCACACATACATAGCAGAGTTGACTGCTCCAAAATGCAGATAGATCTGGTAATTTTGCCATTCGGCAGGAACCAGAAAGTCTGTTTTATAGCAGCCTACCGGGTTATAATCATCCGGCATTTGGGGTTGATTCATGGGAAAGGGGTATATGATATTGCTATAGATGGGATAATCATAGCCGTACATTTGCCAGTCGCCGGGTACGGCAATATCATCCCAATCAAAAGCCATAAAAAAGGGGTCGTAAAAGTTTTTGGGGGTATCTGCCGGTTTTTCCACCCATTTGAATTTCCAGTAACCATCAAGATTTTTATAATTAATTGAAAATTCATAAATATCCTGAATGGCAGACAATTCATCCGGGCAGGATAAAAAAGTGGCATGGGGCAGTTCGCGGTTTATCCCGTTTACCGCGGTATTCTCCCAATCGTTATTCTGTCCAGGTGCATTTGTTATAATATTTATTATTAACAAGAAAAAAAGCAGACGCTGACCCACTCCTGATCCAATCCCTTTAATTTTCTCTGTCGCACAATTATCAAATCATCGAATGCAAATATGGTAATAATGGAATAAAGCAATGTTATTATTATAAGAAAAAATTCTTTAATATAAAAGAAAAGAATTTTTAGAAAATAGTAATCTTGTTTTTAAACACAATAAATATAAACCTGTTTTTTCTGCTTAAACAGATCTATTCTCCAATCACCCCCGTTATGCAGTTACACAAAAAAGATCAAAATTTCAGACCGGCAGAAACCTGAGTAGTCACTGCGGGTTTCCTGTTTTCGACGGTTTTTAAGATTTTTATCAAATTTGGTCTAAAAGCATGTTAGCTTTATTGCGAATGAACGCATAATGCAAATTATTCAAGTCGTAAAAATTTGCTGCTTTTTTTAGATATTCCATGCTCTTTTCCTGGTCACCCACCTCTTTGTAGGCCATAGCCAGCCTGAACAAGTTGTATGGATTTTGCAGGTTTGCCTGCTTGAATTCAACAATTGCTGCCGCATAGTCTTTTTTCAAAAAAGCCAATTGTGCGTTTAACTGATGTTCCCGGCGTTTTAAAATTGGATTATCAAGTGTTTCTACCAGCTGTTTATATTCTGATATTTTGTTTTTCGCTGCATTGATATTACCTTCGCTCAGGTCTGTTAAAGCCGAATTAAAGAGCCCAAAACGGATTGTATTATCTTTAACCTCCCGTGGCAATGAAGAATGCACAATTATGTCTACCGCTTGTTTGAATTTATCCCGGGCTTGCTTATATTCCCCCATTTCCACCAGAATAATACCCATTGTGTTGAGATTGCCGGACATGGCAACCAGATCACTGATTTTTTCATTTTCACTGTACATTTTGTTAATTTGTTCCAGGGCTAAATCCAGCTTTCCTTCGTCTGCATAAATAACTGCCATGGTAAAGTGTGCCGTATTGCGTTCTCCTTCATTACGGGCTATTTCCAGCAGCTTTTTTATTTGTTGTCGCGCTTCTTTATGTCTCCAGGTAAAGATCAGATTTGTGGCAATACCTACATACGAGGAAACAAAATTGGGATTCAGCGCCAGCGCCTTTTGATAAGAGACGATGGATTCATCGAACCGGCCGGCTTTCATCAACAGTTCGGCATAGGAATCGTATGGATTGGCATCATTTGGAATGAGCTCGATATATTTTTTAAAGGCTTGTTCAGCTTTATCATACTGTTCCAGGTACCTGTAGGTATACCCTAACTGGTTATAGGGATGAGAAAATTTGGGGTTTATTTGCGTTGCCCGTAAATACAGGTCGGCCGCTGTTTGCCATTCTTGCATAAAGAAATAATTTGTAGCCAACAGGTTCAAAGCACGCTCATCCTTTGGATAGGCGTAAACCAGTTTTTTGTATAATTCCTGCTGCTGCAATGGTTTGCCATTTACGCCTGCCTGTACTCCCTGTATCAATAAACGCTCTGCCTCGCTAACACTGTCAACCAGGGCGATCGCTTTGTTCAAGTTGACAAAAAATTCTTTAACATTGGGAACAGCAAAAGCCAGATTTATAAAAGCCAGCGCAAAGTTTGAATCGGCGGCGATTGCTTTTTCAAAGTATTGGATGGATTCCTGGGTTTGCAACCGTTCAGCAAGATCCCTTCCATGCAGGTAGAACTTGAGCGCTAGCTTTGATGATGTAGAGATTGGCATTTTCCCGGATTCTTTTTTTATACAACTGATAGAGAAAAATAGCATTATGATGATAAAAATCTCCGTTATAAAAACGGTCAATTTATACTGCTTCATCTTTTTCTCCTCTTTGATTATAA
>CAYNSO010000176.1:0-5173 GCA_964399735.1 uncultured Cytophagia bacterium | reverse complement strand
CGCCTTCATGCCGGTAATGACCTGGTTGTATTTGGGCGCGTATTTGCTGATGTCAAAACGAATACTGTCCTTGTGGTCGGCGCTTATTTCGGCTTTTATGGAGTGGTATAGATTACGGAGTTCCGTGTATTCCAGACCTTCCGGGGAGTCGTCAATACCTACCAAGGGCAGGGAATATTCATGGACTATTTCATCCGGAGAGGATTTACGTAAATTACAGTCCATACAGGGATCATTCAGCGTTACAGAACCATATATTGGCGGTGGACAGGAACTCATAATTATGCCAGGCGAACCCTCATAAACACCAGAAACAACGACAGAACTGGAACTTCCGCAATAAATATCATAAGTATTGCTACAGAATTCAGCATTCTCGATCGTCACATCAGATCGGGTAAAGTTGTATACTGCACGATTTTTATTTTCATAAAAACCTCTTTTTATTTTGAAATCAGCTTCACAACCCATCACCCCATAATTCACACTATTGAGTGAGATTATATCTTCAATATCCGGTTCGGTTTGCCATAAATCAATATAGCCGGAATTAATAGTTTCTACATTCAATATTTTATGGTTATACCCGGTATCCATGTCGATAATATCTTTGGCTTTTACTTCACTAATAGTTATTCCGGAACCACCACCAGTTGTAATGTCTTCATTAACGGTCATTTTTGACAGGCTAATATTATTTTGACCAGAAATGGTCACGGTTCCGTTTATGATAGTGCCGTTCTTGCTTTGTCCAATTAATGAACAATTCTCTATAATATTAACGTCTTCATTATAGGTAATATTACCAAGATAAATTTTATCACCGGTAGTAGTATTAATGTCGTCAAACGCTGAGACGATAGTAGGATAAAGTCCCTTAACTACATCACTGCTGTTTATCCGTTTTATCCGTTTTACTTTAGGGATAAAATTAGAGCCGGATTCAGTATAAATAAATCCGTTTGTAGTGGTAATTTTACAATTGTTCATATTTATAGTGGATCCGGATAGAAATTGTATGGCAATGCCTGTTGGTACCTCTATATCCGCCGACAAGGTTTGAGTAGAATTGCCAACTTGAAGTATATAACTGTAATACGCATCACCAAGAGCCGAGGCAATTGAAGGATACAGTCCCATTAATTCATAAGAGTTGGTGTTTAGTTTATTATTGGGGTTAAGTGTAACACCACTCTCAAAAGTGAAACTACCACTGCCAAGTCCACTGCGTTTTATATAATAACCATTCAATGCCACTGTAACACCTTGCTTCATTTTAAGAGTGGTATCATAGTTTTGAAGTTCTGTATTTCCTGTTAACGTATGAGTTTTACCACCGGCGCCTATCCAGGTTTTTGGATAGTTTGAAAGAGTGCCATAATGCGTGGTTTTGAGTTTATAATAGTTATAACCAGTTTCAAAATAAGGGTCAGAACCTAGTTGATGAATATATAAACCCCAAGCACCCCATTTTGAAACACAATTTTTTGAACCTTGTTGGGGTAAAGGATAAGAATTTTTTATTTTTCTTGCTGAATGACTAGCCCCTACGTATGAAACATGGGTAGCTTCCGATGGTATACAAGGTATATATGAAGCTAAATCATCATTGGAATAATTTTCATCCGACCAATAATAATCATCACCTGGTGAATTAATCCAAACCTTGCTGCCCCCTTCCGAAACTCGCCAGGCATAAGCATGACAATTATATGTACGAGAGGCATCACCTACTCTAGTGGCATTAAGATCCATATCTTCCACACATGAATCACCGACTAGATTATAATAAGTAACCAAATCTATTGGAGATCTCGAAAATTCGCTTTGGGTATAAGCAAGCCCCCCCAATGGTTTACCTTCCGGGGTCAGTACCTGTGAATATAAAAAGTTGTTTAACAAAATAAACATGATAACAATGAATAAAATACATTGTTCATTTCGATTTAGTATTTTCCACATAATAAAATCCTCCATTATTTACAATATTCCTTTGACTTTTCAATAATAATATCAAGTATATTCACATCCTTCACTTGAGCTGAATTGAGAAAATGCACTATATCTGGGTTTTGTGAAAATTCCAATGCAATTTGATGATCTTTTTCTTGCATTAATCGCCCCATTGCAAAAACTGTAAATTCCAAACCAAAGATTCCATGTAATTCAATTTGAGTTTGTTTTTTATTAAATTTGTTGATTGCTTCTAATAAAAACTCTTTGGTTTCAAATTCAGATAATTGCTTTAATATTTCTTTTTGAGCAAATAAGGTTTCAATATAAACGAAATGCACAATAAATTTTCCTTTTTCAAAAGATGTCCATTCTGGTTTGAATTCTTCTGGATTCATATTTTTATAAACAGAGATGATTTTTTTACCAGCATCATCTCTGTTTAATAGTTCCCGAACGCCATTAAAATCTTTGTAAATCCGGTCAAACCCAGTCTGCCAATCATCATAAGCCGCAATTAGATCTATGAATGGAAAAGCCAAGTAATCCTGGATTAGTTCCTCAGTACTTAAATCTACAAGTATCTTTTCAGGTATTTGGCACACTTTTAATTTTTCTTCCGGTGTCAATTTTTTCCATTCTTCGGTTCCCCGTTTTACTGGTGGATAATCATAATTTTTTGAAAAAGTATTACTATTAAAAACGAAAAAAAGTATACAAACTAAAGCCAAAGTTATAATTCTTTTAACTGAATACATAATAACCTCCTTTTAATACAGTTTTTTATTAGTATAGACTTGTTTACTTGCTCATACTTGATTTTATTCACCTCCTTTCTTAATTCATACCTGATATATGTAGTTTTGAAGGATTACAAAAGATTATTTTAAATCACCTTCTTTAAATGTCTACATATTTCATTTTACCATCATACATTTTATTGTCTGTTTAAAATCTTGACCGATAATTGTAACAAAATAAATACCGCTTGGAATATTTTCAGCATTCCAGGTTGTTTTGTGCTGGCCTTGTTCCATTCTTCCCTGGTAAAGAGTAGTAATTTGCTTTCCCAGAATATCATATATTTGAATGCTGATTTCCTGACTTCTGTCAAGTTCATAATATAGGGTTGTCGCACTGTTGAAAGGATTGGGAAATACCCGGAAATTATTAACTTTAGGCTTATGGACTGAATTATGGGAAGTTATCAGCGTACTGTTATCTTTATAATGTAAAATGGAATTACCGGTAATGGCCCAGCCATTATTTTCGTCAATAAAATAAAGATCATTAATGGAAAAGGCGTTAATCCTTTCCTGGAATTGCCAGGACATCCCGCCATCGATTGTAGTGGCAATATCTCCACCCAAAAAACCACCTCCCCAACCGATATTATTGTTTATAAAGAAGAAGGATTGAAAGCCATAAATATCATAGCAATAGTTTTCATCAGGCAGTCGCTGCCAGGTTATGCCGCCATCCGTTGTATAACAAAAACTGGCTTCATCCCCATCGGAACACCAGCCATGATTCCTATCCGTAAACTGTAGAGTACGTAAAAATCCGGCATCGAGACTTTTATGTTGCCATGTTACCCCTCCATTGGTGGTTGATAACATTGTTCCTAAATATCCGCAAGCCCAACCATGATGCAAGTCTGTAAAATATACTTCCGCTAATGTTTCAATTGTATTACTTGTTTGCAGTGTCCAGGAAATTCCTCCTGTTTCTGTCTTTAAAATAAGGCCCTTATTACCGACAGCCCAGCCATGTAAAAGATCGACAAAAAATATATCCCGCAACGATTTTTGCTTGTCATTTAACTGTACTTCCCAACTATCGCCGCTATTATTTGTATGAAGTATTATTCCCCCTCCTACATCACCAGCAGCCCAACCATTGTTTTCATCAATAAAATCAACCGTTTTAAGGGAATTAATGACATTGCTTTCCTGACGTAACCAAGTTTGTCCGCCATTTTTTGTTGCTAATATAGTCCCTTCATTGCCCACAGCCCAACCAGTTGTTTCATTTACAAAATCTATGTCATACAGATTCCAGGGATTGCCCCTGGTTATCCTGAGCCATTCTTGTCCGCTGTTTTCTGTTTTGTAAAGGGTACCGTTTTTTCCACACAGCCAGCCATATTGTTCATCAATAAAATGGATTTCTGATATCTCTTCGAAAAGATTTTCTTTTTGTACTACCCAATTTTCTCCTCCATCAGTTGTATACAAGATTCTGTAGTTAAAATTCCAGACTTCCAGTTCCTGACGATAAATTTCATATCTTGTAATAATCCAGCCCGTTGAAACACCGTAAAAATATATATTATTGATAAATTCGTCCGCGGAAAGCGTGGTAATACCTACATCCCATGTATTCCCACCATCAATTGTTACATACTCTCCGTACCAGCCATGTTTCGCGGATAAAAAAAAGAGACTATTAGGGTCGGCATTAGATAAAATGGGGAGCATCGTTTTTGTCCAGGTCACCCCACCATTCAGTGTTCGGATAAGGTAATATCCCGTAGTTTCCTCACTCAAGATAAAACCGGATAAACTATCTGGGAAACACATTTTTATCAAACAGCCAACAGGGCCAATAACCGTTTCTGTCCACGTATCGCCTTTATCTCTTGTCTCATAAAGTTTACCGGAATTATTTACAGGGTCATCATAGTATTTTTGGTAACCGCAATCCGTTAATAACCAGCCGTGATTTTCATTAAAAAACCTGATATCTTTTAATAGGAGGGATTCTTTTGAAATTTGGGGGCTGGTTTCCTCCCACACGTTACCGCCGTCAAGAGTTTTAAAAGTTTTATCAACATTTATCACATAGCCGACAAGAGAATCTAGAAAGCAAAGCCCCCTAATACTTGATCTGCCAGGTAATTTATTCAATTGCCAATCAATTCCACCATTTTCGGTAATAAGAATAGTGCTGTTCTGTCCAGAAGAAATTATTTTATTTTTGTTTATGGCTTGAATTTTTACCAGGTCAGCGCCCTGGGGCCATGGATTTTGCCATTCCCACTCACCTTGAGTAAAACAAAGTACCGGTAATAAAACAATAATCAAGAAAAATTGCTTTTTCATTTCACATTCCCTCATTGAGTTATTATGCTAAAAAATAATTGTCAACACATACAATTGTGTTTAATTCCGCCCGGGCCCCAAAATCAGTCCGTGTCGGCGTATTACAATATAAACCC
>CAYNSO010000175.1:3042-5242 GCA_964399735.1 uncultured Cytophagia bacterium | reverse complement strand
ACCAGCAAAGCCACTTCTTGTCCCAGCACATTATACACGCCCAGCTTTACTTGACTGCGTACCGGCAGGCTGTAATTAATAGTCGTCGCCGGGTTGAACGGATTGGGATAATTCTGTCCCAGCGAAAAGCCAACCGGGGCAGCGTTGCTTTCGGCTACCGCGGTACCGGAGTTGATATGCACCGTTACCGTCACCTGCGGCTCATCGGGGTCGTTGGACTGGATGGTGATGGTTCCCTGGTCGGGCGCAGAACCGGCCTGGTTCCAGTTAACGTTCACCTGTACCTGCTGGAAATAGCCGCTGTTAATTGTGAACGGCGTTGCGGGACTACCTGAAACAGTCAGCCAGGTTTTGTTGCTGGTAATGGTAGAAACAGTCAGCGTTTGCAGTCCCTGGTTTTGGATGACAAAAATGGTTTTGTTGGTTACCGTTCCCGAAGCATTGAGCGCTTTGTAAACATTGAGTTTGCCGTGGGTTACGCATTTACCGAGCATGGAAGAGACCACATCGACATTTTCCATAATGGCGCTTTTAAGCTCTTGCCAGGTGTAATCGGGCTTGTGGGAAAGCAGCAGCGCCGCCGCGCCGGAGACCTGCGGTGTGGACATGGAGGTGCCGGAAATAATGCCGTAATAATCCGCGTCCAGTCCCGACCCTGGAGCGCCAAAATCTATCTCCGTTTCATTATAGGGTTTGGTCGATAGTATATCAGTGCCATACGCGGCCAGGTCGACGGTTTGGGCGCCGAAATTGGAAAAGGTCGATATTTCATTATTATGATCCAGCGCAGCAACCGCGAGAATGTTGGCGCAGTTGTATGCGGAGGGATAAGCGGCGTCAGCATCGGTATTTTTGGCATCGTTACCGGCGGAAGAAACAAATAAGGTATTGGTGTTTTCAATAGCTCTTTTTAATACTTCTTCATAAGAGCCGCCGCCGGTGCTGTTTTGTATAATATCTACGTCATTGGCAACTCCGTATTCTATAGCGGTCATCATGTCATCGGTCCAGCCGCCGCTTTCATCATTCAGATATTTGAGCGCCATCAGCTTTACATTCCAGCATACCCCGGCCACACCGATACCGTTATTGCCAATAGCGCCAACCGTACCGGCCACGTGGGTGCCGTGTCCGCAATAATCCGAAGGATCGTTATCGCCATAAGCAAAGTCCCAGCCGTAAACATCGTCGACATAGCCGTTGTCGTCATCATCGACGCCATTGTCCGGGATTTCATCCGCATTGATCCACATATTATCCGCCAGATCCGGGTGATCGTAATCGATGCCGGAATCAAGAACGCCGACAATAACCTGGCCCGAACCGGTCTCAGTATCCCAGGCTTCCGGGGCATCGATATCGGCGTCATCCTCGCCGCCGGTTTGGCCGGTGTTGTGCATGCCAAACAGGCCGTCAAAACCGGGATCATTCGGAAAGCCGTGTAACTGCGTTTTCATGTTCAACTGCACAATATCCACTTCGGGCAGGGCCATCAGACTGCGCGCCTTGTCCCCGGCAGTTTGCTGATCGGTTATACGCACATGGAAAGTATTGGGCAGTATTTTATATGCTTTAATGGTTTCGAGGCCATGTTTTTGCATAAAAGCGTTAATTTGCCGGGGTGTAACTGTATCGCGGAACTTGATGAGCAACTCGCCGGCAGCATGGGCAGCTTTGACTTGCATATCGATCATCTCCGCTGCGGAAGGAGTGTATGATTTATCTGCCGCTTTCCGCATGGTTGGGGCTTCGGGAGTCAGATAGAGCACCGCATTTTGCAGGTTAATATCCGGGTCACCGGAGGTTTCGCCATATTGCAATTGTTCATAAAAATAGTTGGCATTGTTGTCTTCATTCGTTTCGGCAACATCACCATCATCATCTATAAATACAATCAGATAATACAGACCGGCCGGCAAGGCTAAAGCGCTTAAATCCGCGCCGGTATTGATATCGATATAATAATTAGGCAATAACGCCTCGGTTGTATGTTCTGCTGCGACAATAACATCGGCAGTCGTCAGATTTAAATCGGTGGATAAATACCAGCCGGTGCGGAAAACCTGGGCGGCTGTTTGTCCAAAGTTACCGATGCTGTTGACAATGTCGAGTTGTTTTGTCATATCATTATAACGATAGCCATTGGTTGCATTCGCGCCCTGGTAAAAGGACAGATCGGGTTGACCGGCGCCGCTATAGG
>CAYNSO010000175.1:0-2942 GCA_964399735.1 uncultured Cytophagia bacterium | reverse complement strand
CGAAAAATTCCCGCCGCCGCGTTGCCGCCATTGGCAACACTGTTGACGATCTGGAGTTCAGTTGTACCGGTATTATAATTGAAATAGTTGTTCGCTTCGCTTCCGGTAAAGATAAACAAATCCGCTTGCGCCAGGGCGTTATCAGTAGCGTTGACGGATGATAACGAGTTGTTCTGGTGGAAGATTCGGGTACCGGTTCGCAATTTTGTTTCCCGGGTCTGTCGCTGTAATTGCATCTTTTCAGAGCTGCCGGTAACCATTTGTCCGGTTATTAACATTTCGGTTTGGCCATTGTTTTGGCGCTGCAATGCCGGGACGTTTTTGTTATCTTGATTCAGCGCTATAACCGTGATGTTTTTATCATTATCCACAGTGATCATCAAACCGGTTAGCAATTGTTGATTTTCGGCGAGCGAGTTGTTCACCACGACCCAAAGCATCGTTACCAGGAGCAGCAACCACTTTTTCATGAATTTTCTCCCATTCAGGTTGTTATTATATTGCCAAAATTATTGTACTTTTTTACATATTGCGATTTTTACTGTCACCTTATAAAATATAAAAAGTGAATAATAAAGAGTTGCGCACGCTCACATTATTAAAAAGTATTGCTTTAACATAAAATTCGTTTCAGTCATTCCAGAATAAATCACCTTTGCTGCAAACAGCCGACCATACCAATACACGCGCGGGGCAGGAATTCTCCGTATTTGTTTTCCAGCAGCTATATGCAATCCGTTTCACCGTAGTATTTCCTGTTTTTTTTGTCCGACCACCCGCCAAAGTGGGTTTACTATGTAAAGAAAAATTGTTACATGCTGTTCCGTTTCTTTAGCTTGTTAATGATCCCGCTCAAAATTGTCCCAGCCAGGTCATTTTTAACATGATCATCCGGTCGCGTGGTTCATTCAACAGGGTATCGTGGTTTTCGTTATATACCAGGTAAACATGACTGCGCGGCCGGTAGGCATAGTCCAGCAGGAAATTCGCAGAAAAGCGTTCGTCGGCGCTGTTCCATTGCAGATAGGCTTTTGTGAACAAGTCCGGCGTAAAAGAATAGGTCCAGCGGGTGGAAAGGACATTGGCATTGAGATCTCCGTTTTGCAGATCCAGTTCATTCCAGGTATAGGCCAGGTCAACCATTAAATGGTTGGTGATTTTTGCCCCGCCGCTGACAGTGGTGGATTGCTGCTTGCCGTCGAACAACTCACCATGCGAGTAAGTAGCATTAACATAAATGGGCCGCGCCTCGTAGGTGTTAAGAGAAATGAATTGATACCAGGTTGTGTAATCGCCGGGAGCTATCGCAATATTGCGGATAAAAGCTTGTCCCGGCACATATTCGTACGAGCGCGTGGCGCCGATGGACAGTTCATCGCCATTTTGTGTTAATGTGGAAATGCTAAAGGTATTATCGCGGGTTTGTAAAACCTGGTGATGATCGGTAATATAGGTTAGTCCGGTTGAAAAGGCAATATTTTGCATGTAAGCCCGGTTCAGCCAGTTGGTAAATGTAATATCGCCATTGGATTTGCGAATGTTGGGGCGTTGTACAAAGCCCATTTGCGGGTTGAACAGGGAATCGATATGCGTATAACGCAGGTTGACGTCGATCCACTCTTTATTCAGAATAAATCCGAAATCCCCGGCCATATCGCGGTTTTTTACATCCGGGGAGATGGAACGGGCCAGAGAAGCATCCAGGCGGATAATCGGGTTCACGTTCCACAAACCGTCAACGCCAAAAGCGCGGGAATAATCATTTTCTGTGGTTTGCTGGTTCAGAGCCATAATACCCAGGTGAGAGTTTTTTCCCAAATCCCGTTTCAGGCGCAGTGCGGTGTAATTAGTGGACAAATGTTTGCCGTCGCCTTCAAGATCAGTATCTTTGCTTTGCAGATTAAGCGCCGCTATGGAATAACGACCGGCGCGTCCCGTCAACTTGCCGCCGCCGTGCAGGGGTGTGCGTTGTCCATCATAAATGCCGATGGTGCGCGAGTCGAACAATGTAAAATCCCTTTGCGTTCTTTGTCCCGGCCCGAACTGAAAGTACCCGGCGTTCTGTAAAAAGAATTCGCGTTTTTCCTGGCGCTGCACATTAAAGCGCGTCACATTGACGATCTCTTCCTCCGCTTCCGCCTGGGCAAAGTCGGTGTTGTAAGTTAAATCCAGCGCCAGTTGCGAGGACAAATCATATTTGAAATCTATTCCGGAATTGAGATCGTTTTTTTGCTTTTCATTATTTCCGTACACATTGGTGCGCCCGGCCAGCAGGTAAGGATAGACTTGAAAATTTAAGCCTTTTTGGGGCGGACGGATATTACGCAGTGTGGCCCACAGTTCCCCGCGGAACTTGGCTGAATGTCCCAGTGCGCGCGGGATTGGCGCCATATAGGTTTCCTCCTGGCGGTGTTTGATTTCGCGGGTAATGTTAATGCCCCAATCAACCACCTCGCCTTCTTTATATTTAAGAGATTTAAAGGGGATGGCAAATTCCGCCGCCCAGCCGTGCTCATTGCGTTTGCCGTCCATAAAGATCACACATTCCCACTGTTTGTTAATGTGGTTGCCCTGGTCATGGATTATAGCGTCGCCCTTGCCGCCTAAAGGATTGGTATCAAAGGCATAACAGTTGCGGTTATCGCGAAAGGTATCCAGCAGTAGCTCCAGCACCTCGCCGCTGCCGTAATTGGTATCCCGCCTCATGGCTGAAGCGTAAATTTTATCCGGTTCCGAATCATAGCATTGCACGCCAAAATAGATCATTTTCGCATCCTGCAAAACCATGACGCGGGTTTTTTCGCTGGAAGGGGCGCGATCCAGGGGCTGGCGCTGGTAGAAATAATCCTCATACGGTTCGGCGTCATTCCAGGCGTCTTCGTCGAGAACGCCATCGATGTTTATTTTTTTATCCGTCCAGCGGACGAATAGTTCAATATTAG
>CAYNSO010000174.1:0-5267 GCA_964399735.1 uncultured Cytophagia bacterium | reverse complement strand
ATAATGGGCCAGGGGTTCTCACCCTGGAACAGGGGCTGGCGCCAATTTTTATTTGCCGGACAACATGTCCGGCATTAACATGCGGCATGGGGAACATCCCCATGCCGAGCTGTTATTAACAAGGGGCTGTATCAAAAGGTCTTTGAAAATAGGAGAAAAAGTATTAAACTAGAAATGAAAACAAAAAGTGATAAAAAATTGAGCGAATAGATGAAACAATTTAAAGAGTGTCATCAATATCAAATGAACTGCTTGCCACCAAGCTTGGATGAGATGATAGATAAAAAGCATCTAGTCCGAATTATTGATAATCTTATCAATAAAATAACTCCTTCAAGTATTGAGGATAATTTTCCAGGAGGAGGAACACCATCGTACCACCCACGCATGATGTTAAAAGTAATAATATATGCCTATTGCCAAAAAGTCTATAGCTGTCGAAGAATCGCTCAGAAATTAAGAGAGGATATACCATTTATGTGGTTGGCAGGCTCAAGCCGACCGGATTTTAACACAGTCAATCGTTTTCGCAGTCAATACTTGCAAGAAGTATTACCTAAAGTGTTTACAGAGGTGCTGAATTTTTTACATGAAAATCATTATATCCAATTCGAGAATTATTTTGTTGACGGGACAAAGCTGGAAGCAAATGCCGGGCAATATAGTGCAGTATGGAAGAAAAATACAGAGAGATATAAAGAAGGTGTAAAAAGTCGTGTCCGGGAACTGTTCAAAGAGATAGATCGGATAAACGAATCAGAAGATTTGGAATATGGGGATAAAGATTTGTTAGAACGCGGTGAGCAGTCGGGAATTACCATAAAAGATATTGAAGATGCAGCAAAAAAAATAAATGAAAAAATTGAAAAAGAAACGGATAAAAAGAGAACCCGTTTTTTGAAAAGCAGAAATAACAAGCTTGAACAAGAGAGACAAAAGTTAGAAAAGTATGAGACACAGGAAAAGATATTGGGTGAGCGTAACTCCTATTCCCGAACCGATAAAGATGCAACGTTTATGCGGCTTAAAGACGACAGGCTTAGGGCAGCCTATAATGTGCAGATAAGTACGGAAAATCAATTTATTGTACATTATTCGATTTCAAAAAAAGCAACGGATATTTCCTGTTTTAAAGATCATATTGATAAACTTGCTAAACGAGGGGAAAAATATCTACCCAAGACCTATACTGGTGATTGTGGCTACGGCTCTGAAGAAAATTATGCTTGTTTGGAAGATTACAATATTGAGAGTTATTTAAAGTATAATACCTTTCACTATGAACAAACATCAAAATTTAAGAAGAACCTATATCATCGTGATAATATGCCTTACGATCAAAACACCGATACCTATACCTGTCCTGCTGGGAAAAAAATAAAGTATCTGGAAAACCGCGAAAAGAAAACAACAACGGGCTACCAAATTTGCCTAAAATACTATGAATGTGAAGATTGTAGCAATTGTAGTCATAAGGGATCTTGTACAAAAGCAGTAAAAAACAGAGGAATTCAGATCAGTCCTATACTGGAAGCATATAAAGAGAAAATGAGAATCAAGCTTAATTCTGAAAAAGGGCTTTTATTGAGGCGAAAAAGGGGTTGTGATGTGGAAACTTCGTTTGGTGATATAAAAGGAAATCAAGAATTCACCAGATTTCAATTAAGAGGGAATGAAAAAGTAGAGCATGAATTGGGAATTGTCAGTTTATCTCATAATATCAGAAAATTGCATGCACTAATGAATTAGAATAAAAAAAACGACCTCTTGTAAATTGATGAAAAGTAGAGGTCGTTTATTAAAAAACTTCTTATTTTAAGGGACTTTTGATACAGCCCCTTGTTCCAGGGATATATATCCTGCCGGGTCGCCAGCCCGACCCACCGATTGCTGAATTTCACGGCAGAGCCGGGGTGTTGCGGTTCGACGCCGGGAGGCCCGGAACGAGGGGGAAACAAAAAACCCCGGCATAAAAAAACAATACCGGGGTTTGGGAGTAAAAATCTTGATTTACTGTTGTTTTATGTTGACATTACCGCCGGAGGTGCGCAGGTACAACAACGGGCCGCCGCCATTGATTTCAGCCTGCAGTTTGGTTTTCGATAATTCCCCCTGCACTGTGACGGGGAATTCGGTATGCACCCGACCGCCGCTGGTTTTTGCGTCCAGGTTAACCTTGATGTCTTTAGCCAAATACACATTTACGCTGCCGCCGGAGGTAGTTAAAGCACAGTCCGCTTCGGGTTGTGCGGTAATGTTGGCAGTAACAGACCCGCCGGAGGTTTTTGCGTCTATTTTGCCCATAACTTCCTGAACATTGATACTGCCGCCTGAGGTGGTGGCATTGACAACACCTTTAGCGCTGTCAATCGTTATCGAGCCGCCCGAAGTATGCGCTTCCACATTACCATTAACCTGGCCGATGGTTATTCCGCCACCCGAAGAGGTCACATTGGCGTCTCCTACGCAACTCTGCAATTTTATGCTGCCGCCGGAGGTTTTACCGGTAACCGGGCCCTGTATTTTACCAAAATTGAGGCTGCCGCCGGAGGTCTTGCTAAATACTGTTCCTTCCAGATCCGAAACCGAAATGCTGCCACCTGCTGTTTTCAAGTCCACATTAAATACTTGCGGGACGGATACGACAAAGCGCATCTTGATGCGGTTATTCTTCCAGCTAAACCGTTCCCGATCATACCTGGCAACAACATAAACATCATTACCGCGTTTATTCATGGTAATTTCGAGCTTGTCTAATATTCTTTCCGCTTCATTTTTTGTAAACGCGTCAATCGTTCTAAACACTTCAACCTGCACCTTGTTGCTGGTCCAGGAAGCGACTTCAATTGAGCCAAAATCAGTATCAATGAACAGCGTTCCACCGGTATTTACATCAAACGTTTCTTTTAAATTGGCGTCAATATCGGCATTCGCCAGAGTGCAAAAGTTTAATAACATTAATCCGGTCATAAACAGGACCTGAAATTTTTTCATTACATTCATGAGGCTTCTCCTTAAAGATATATTTTGCTATACGAATATTTTATACTATTGTTACAGCAGGGCTTTTTTAATTTGCTTTATGAATCGAGATATTCCCGCTTTTGGTTTTAAGCACTATCGGGTCGCCGCCGCCGTTAATATCACCGCTGCTGCGCAAGGTTCTGTCGCCATATTCGTCCGGGTTGGTTTTGGTCAGGGGGAAATCACTGTAAATATCATAGCGTTCCCAAACCCTGCCGGATCTGTCCAGCTTGATTTCCGCAGTAATCGAGGCCGGCATTTTGGCCGGTATAGTTAAATCAATATCACCGCCGCTGGTGAGCAATTCCACGCGGTGCGGCTTGCTGAAATCCTGCAGGGTAATTTCCGCTTCAACATCTCCGCCGGAGGTAAAGGCCGTTAGCG
The DNA here is from genome assembly GCA_964399735.1 of uncultured Cytophagia bacterium. Classification (GTDB taxonomy): domain Bacteria; phylum Zhuqueibacterota; class Zhuqueibacteria; order Residuimicrobiales; family Krinioviventaceae; genus Fontivivens. The sequence continues at coordinate 1,859 of CAYNSO010000174.1, read as the reverse complement.
AAGCCTGAACATCATTGACTACAATATCGCCGCCGGAAGTTTTTACATCGACCGGCGCATAAAATGTATTGCCTTCAATATCTCCGCCACTGGTATTGGCGGAGATTCTGCCTTTAATATTTGTCATGCCAATTTCTCCCCCGCTGGTATGCAGGGATATAGTAGAGCCGCTGCAATTGGACACAACGATATCGCCGCCGGAGGTGCCGATTGAAAGATTCCCTTCCACACCGATGGCTTGCACATCGCCGCCGGAAGTTTGCAACGATACCCGCTGTGTTGCTTTAACCAGATCAATATCGCCGCCGGAGGTATTGACCGCGCACTCACAAAAAATATCTTTTAACTCAATATCTCCGCCGGAGGTATTGGCATCCAGCTTGCCGGAAATGGTACGGAAAGACATGTCACCGCCGGAGGTGGATACCCGCAGCACACCGGTCATATCGACCAGTTCAATATCGCCGCCGGAGGTTTGGGCTTGAACATTGCCCTCCAAACCGGCAATTGTAACATCGCCACTCTTACACTCCAGATCCAGATTGTATTTACGCGGTACTTTGATCTCAAAATCACTGCCGTCATTATCCCAGCCATTTATTCCGGTGATGGTCACATTGTTGCCATTTTGTTTATAGCTGCTTTGTTTGCGGCTTATACGTTCCTCCGCTTCTTCCTTGGTATAAACGTTTAATGCCAAATGTTCCTGAATGTCCACGCTGTTTTTGTCCCAGGTAGTAATCTGAATATCGCTATGAACATCAGTAATTGTCAAAGTCCCGCCCGGATTTACAGTAAACGACTTTTTTATTGTGGTTTTATAGTATTTGCCCTCTTTGGTCAGTTCCTGCGATGAGGCATAATGCCATATTCCGGCGCCAAGCAACAAGGCTACAATAATCATCATATACTTTTTCATTGTCTTTCCTTTCTTGATAACTCGTAAGGTCCTTTTTTAGAGGTTTCCTGCTCTTTTAACAATTCTATCAATTGTTCTGATTTATAACTGATATATTTACTGGTATCATTAATTGCAGTTTGTAAAAAGCTTTGAATATCGTTTTCGTTTACCTGCTTGCTGGTTAAAGTCTTAAAAGCATCGATGCGTACCGGGGTACTGGAATCGTAGAGCAATACTTTGACCAGTAGATTCTTGATTTGATCATTTAAAGGCATTGTTTTTAAAACATCCAGGGCCATCAGCTTTATAGCGGGGTTTTCTTCGCTTTGTAAAATCTCTTCCAACGGCTGTAAATAATCCATATTCATGGCCGGCCGGCCTTGCGCTGCCGCCTGCATTGCCTTTACGGCATGACGGCGGATATTCGGATCTTTTTCATTCTGCATGGTATAAACCAGCAGTTCCTTGATGGCCGGGTTGTCGAGATTGCCGGAGAGTTGTATTTCATTCATCATACTATACTGTATTTCAATGCTGCCGTTATCCGGATTAAATTTCAACCGCTCTACACCCATTAAATACGGATGAACGGCGCCATTTTCGACTTTAATTGAATTAGAAGCGGTAAGCAATTGCTGCCAGGGATCAATACCAGTCCCCGGTTTGTTAACAGCCAGGTTTTGCCTGCCGATTAAAAATCCGAAAGCAAAAAGGAGAATGACAAACCCAAACTGCAGAGCCGGTTTAAACGTTAACAAGGAAAACGATGCCGGCCGCGCTATTCGACCGCTCTCCAGTTTAAGACGCGTTACATTACGCAGCGCTTTCAGGGCGCTTTCCTGGATCGCGGTGAGTTGACTCTCTTGCAGCAGTTTACCGAATTGCTGCATGGAAGCAAGCTCCTGCCGGCAGGCCGGGCAGATTTCCAGGTGTGCCTGTAACCGCGCCAATTCGATCT
>CAYNSO010000173.1:0-5340 GCA_964399735.1 uncultured Cytophagia bacterium | reverse complement strand
CAGGGGAATTTCATACCCTGAATACGTTTTATTTTATCCTTGAACGGAAAAGGATTTGTTTCAAGCAAAATTGTCTCTTGCACAATTTTTTTTTGCACATCAATGGCTAGACTTGACAAATCCCTGACAGCTCTATGAGTATATTCAACCTTGAATATCATTAGCGGTTTTCCGGGAAAGCTTTTCTAATAATTCCCTGGCCGGAATTGTAGCGCCCGATTCGAATTCTTGTTGGGCACTAGGAAATTGTTTCTCAAGGTCAAAATGACGGGCCAGAATATAGTCAAGTTCGTCGCCGTCAATTTTGGATAGTAATGCATAAGGTTGGCCATTGCGTGTAATAATTATATCTCCTTCTTCATTAGCGCTTTTAATATATTTGGAAGGCGATTTGCTCAATTCTTTTATATTTATAAATTTCATATATACTCCTTAAACTGTCAGTACATTTATACTTACAATAAAAAATTCTTTTCTCTATAAGCAATATTTTTTTTCAAGAATTTCGATAATATTCAGAGTATTAATTTCAACTTGAATTCTATCATATTATTTTATAATTTTTATAGAGTAATTTTATTATACAGGATAATTATGAGTGTGGAAGAACTCGGCTGCTGCGGCGCCTACTGCAAAACCTGTCCGGTTTACAAAGAGCAATTGTGCCGCGGTTGTAAATTGGGTTATAAAAACGGCGAACGTGATCTTGCCAAAGCCAAATGCAAGATGAAGATGTGTTGCATCAGAAAAAATTTTAACACGTGTGCCGATTGTGAATTATATGCAACGTGCGCTGTATTGCAGGAATTTCTAAACAAGAATGGTTATAAATATCAAAAATATCGCCAGGCGCTGGAGTTTATTAGCGCCAATGGTTACGACCGGTTTTTTGCATTTGCCGATCAATGGACGCGGCAGTATGGTAAATACGATTAAATATCTGCAAACCGGTATTACTCAATTTATTATAATAAGCAATCACAGGACGATAAAGAAACTGCATCCATAGCAAAAGCCGTTTCCGGTGATTTTATTTGAATAGTTATAAAAACCACGCTAATTTGTTTCATATCACATAAAAATTTGAACCGATTAAATTATTATAAATCCGGGGAGGATGGACGCTTTTAACAAAATGAAAAAAAAGAAAAAAATTACTTGCATTTTTTATTTTAAAATCTTATATATATAGTGTCTTAATTGTATAAACCGGTTCAAATAAGTTGAATGCTATAAATTAATAAGCAAGTACTTAAACGTTTTCGTTGGTTGACTATAGACGTTCCATTACAAATAAAAAATCAGACTATAGATAGTTTATATTTCTCTGTTCCAGACTCTAAAATTAATGGCAGGCTTTTAATAATTAAAATTTTAAATATTGTGAAAGGAGGTGACAAGCAAACAGTTAAAGGCTTTGTTTCAAGTTTAATCAACGATAACCTTTAAAACGGGAGAGTAAAGATGTCAAAAAGTAAAAATATAACTAGCATATTTTCACTTCTTTTTTTGTTAACATTTATTTTTAGCATGAATGCCTTTGCCGATGGCGCCAAGTTTCAGCAACAGGAAGCGGATGGACTTGTTTGTATGGAAGCAGAGAATTTTTCTGCTAACAGAGAGTCAACCGGTGAGTGGTCTTGGGAAGAACTCGCGGATGAACCGGTAGATTTTACCGGTTCCGGTTACATGCAATGTTTTCCTGCTGAGAACACTGATTGTAAAGTGTTGGATTTTGCCCAGGAAAATGCTCCGGTAATGGAGTATTCGATTAATTTTGTCAAAACCGGCACTCATTATGTTTGGGCGCGTTCCGCTCATAATGATGGCTATGATGATTCCGTCTGGTTTGGTTTTGACAACGCGATTGAAGGAGATCAGCCCTGGTCTTTTATCTCGCAGGATGTTATCAATGCCTGGTTCTGGGTCGGACACATGATGAATGAGGAAAGAGCTGTGATCAATGTATCTGATGCCGGCGAACATATTTTTGAAGTTTATATGCGCGAACCCAGCTATAGAATTGATAAAATCATCATTACAACTGATGAAGAATATCAACCCACTGGTGAAGGCCCTGCCGAAACCCTTGCTGCAACTGCTGTGGAAAAAGATCAAAACGTTGTCGCAGCCGATTTTACCCTGGCACAAAATTATCCCAACCCGTTCAACCCGGTTACCACAATCAGCTATTCTCTGAGCAAAGCTGAAAATGTAACCCTGACTATTTACGATGTTACCGGCAAACAAATTGAAACCCTGGTTAATGAATACCATACCGCCGGCGTTTACGATGTACAATGGACCGCAACCGGCCTTGCCAGTGGCATTTATTTCTATAAACTGCAGGCTGGTTCTTTTACTCAAACCAAAAAGCTGGTCTTGCAAAAGTAATCTTGTTATCAAGTAAAACCTATTGTTTCCTCTTTATAAAAGCGCGTCAGGTGATTTGCCTGGCGCGTTTTTTTGTTTGCAATTATTTTTAAAAATTTAATGGGGAAATAAAAAATTTTCTTGCATATCTCTGGGAAATGTGGTAAATATTAGCATTGCATACGGGATGATGAAACCTAGGTGGAAGGGAAACTGGATAAATGATTTATTTGTATTATTATACTGTAAATCAATGAAATATTTTAAATTACAATCAATATAGAAAATAGTATGATAAAAAAGAAAAAGAGTAATCAAGGATTCACCGAAAGATTATTGCATCTTATTTCAGAACCGCAATTTATCAAACTGGAAAACATTTTAAAAGAGCCAAATTTCTTTAAAATAGTTGGCAGAACTCATTATGAACGATGGCATTCCTGTTTTCTGGGATGGTTGCTGGATTCCGGTGGTTCTCATCTTCTTTCGCAATATACTCTGCTCAGGTTTTTATTGGTTCTTTTGGATGAACGTTGTTTAAAATCAAAAGATCATGTAAGTAATCTTTTATTAAAAATTTTACCTACTGTAGATTTTTCAGATATTGAAGTAACCCCAAATGAAAATATTCCTCAGGAAAAAAGTATTACTGGTGTGGGTCGTTTTGATATTATTATTTCTGCTAAATATAAAGGTTTAAATAATATCGAAGGAAATTTAAATTGTATTATTGAATTAAAAATCGATTCTAATCCTGATAAACTACAATCAATAAAATATGCCGATTGGTTATATAACAATCATAGGAATGACGATAACTTTTTAGTATATCTGACACCAAACCTGCTAGATAATTCAAATATTACTGTAGGTGATGACAGATGGTATTGTATTGATTATCAATTATTAAATGATAAATTCCTTTTGCCGTTATTAGATCATCCGAACTTGAATGAAAAAGTTAAACCCTTTATAATCCAGTATATAAAAAATTTAAAAATACCTCATAAGGGGATAAAAATGGCAATCACCAATGAAGAAAAAAATATGGCTATCGCATTGTATGAAAAATACAGTGATGTATTTGATTCAATTTACGATGCTCTCGTTTCAACGGGAGCTATTGATTACAGTACCTCAGATTTACAAACCACAAGAGAAAAAAATACCGGCAAGCTGGCAATTAAAATTAATAATAAAGTATTTTCAAATGAAACGGTTAGATTATTATTTAAAGATGTTTTAAAGTATCTTGTTGATAATCAATTAATGGATAAATTACCATTGCCTTGGGGGACTAGCAATCAGAGATATATTATCACTAATGAAGAAAATGCCCAGCATCCAAGCGGCAGGGAATTCTTTTATCCTGTAAAATATAATGGTTATACAATAGAAAGTCATTACGCCAGGGAAAGAGGATTAAAAGTACTGGCAGATTTATGCAAAAAAATAGAAATTGATTTTGAAATAATTGAAACCTGACCATAAAGGAATTATTATGTTTGAAAAAGAATATGAAAAACTGATTAATTATATTGAAGAAATGATATCTGACGGGGTTCAATTAATTCATGGCGGACAATTGTTTGATTGGAGTGATACAAAAATAGTCGATCAAATTGCTAAAATTAAAGAGTTAAAGGGAGGAGTTGAAATGCCAAAATTGCAGCCAGGTGATCGCCTGAAACATAAAGTCAGTGGTCAGGAAATGTGGGTGATAAATGATGATGGTAAAACAGTGTTTTTAAATCCGGATTCACTAACAATAAAATTTCCTTTAGATAAAATTATGCAAGAATTTACCATTGTGAATGAAAAAAAGTAATTACCATAATTTTAAAATACATTTTTTTTGGTTAATCTATATTCAAGTAATATTTTTTTAAGGTTGTAATAATTATTCCCCTTTATAAATCCAGCATTTGGGTTTTAGTAAAGCTCAAATACTTTTTAATAACATCGCACTTGATAAAACTATCCTGTTGTATTTGAATTATAATGTATATCCTGTAATTTTTGAAACCTATATTAAAATCATCAAGGTGGTATAGAACCCACCCTGCTTTTACCGGGAATAAGGGGCAAAAAAAGTTTACCAAAAGGAGTTGTAAAGATGAAGAGTTGTACTGCGCGCAATCGCCTGGTCCTGATTTTCCCCCTTTTGTTTGTATTGTTTGGGGTTATTGGTGCAAACCTGTTCGCGCAATCAGCGGATACGCCAACACACAAGGTATATAAAAATTCCATTGATACATGTCCCATGTCGCCGCTATTTAAAATTTATGCCATTCATTATTGTCGCAAAATAACCGATCACAGCGAACTCATTGCCGGGCCATATTATGCCAATATCCATTACAAGGATATCGGCAACACCAATGCGCCGGGCTTTATTGTCGGTTACCGCCATTATTTCTGGAAAGCGCTGCACCTGGATTACCAGCTTATGCCGCAATGGGATCATTTTTATGAAAAGAATGAAAACAAAACTTATCCTCTGGGGTTCGACCTGTGGAACGAGTTCCGCCTGGGTTATGTATGGGATTTTAAAGTAGCCTCCGTGCCGGCTTTTATTAATGTGCAATGGCCGTTCGGGTTTATTCTGATAACCGATGACAGCGCCAAGCCGCAATCCTTTAAAGACCACGCCAAAGATAATCCATTTTTTTATTTTCCGCCCATGTTCTTTTTGGGCGTGCGGTTTTGACTTTTTTTCAAGGAATGCCTTGTATTATGTGTGATTTTAAATAAATGAACATTATCATAACCTTTCCCGGAAACCGGCAGGGGCATCACGCCTGATTGAAAGTATTATTTGTTCATAGTATTTTTATAACTGCCACTCTCTAGTTGTTAAGTTTTCCGGTCAGTATATCAACCATGCTGCAAAATATCGATTCCAACAAGCAAACAGGGTAGAATTCTATCCCACAATTAATTAACAAGTTAGTAGACCTTACTAGT
>CAYNSO010000172.1:0-5370 GCA_964399735.1 uncultured Cytophagia bacterium | reverse complement strand
GATGATATTTTTAATGATCAGGATATAAACGACACCCTGCAATCCGTTAAAATAAAAGGCGCTGATGTTCTGTATGTACAAGCGGATATTTCACAAACCGCGGATAGAAAGAGATTGATCCAGGAAATCAAAACCAAATTCAACCGCCTGGATGTGCTGGTCAACAACGCCGGCGTGGCCCCTCAAGTGCGTATGGATATTTTGCAGGCCACAGAAGAGAGCTATGACCGGGTGATGAACATCAACCTGCGCGGTCCCTATTTCCTCACCCAATTCGTCGCCAACTGGATGATCGAACAGCAAAAGACCAACCCGGAACGCGAATTCAAGATCATCAACACCGCCTCCATGTCCTCATACACCTCTTCCCCGGCGCGGGGCGAGTACTGTCTTTCCAAAGCCGGGGTGAGCATGATGACGAAACTGTACGCCGATCGTCTGGCGGAATATGGCATCCTTGTCTACGAAATTCGCCCCGGTATTATCGCTACGGACATGACCGCAACGGTGCAGGAAAAATACGACAAGCTCATCGCCGGCGGCCTGCTGCCCCTTAAACGCTGGGGCCAGCCCGATGATATTGCCCAGGCTGTAGCCGGTATTGTACTGGGTTATTTCCCCTATTCTACGGGTCAGGTTTTTGAAGTGGACGGCGGGTTTCATATTCCCAGGTTGTAAAAATATTACGGAGCCATCTTGCTGAAAAAAAGCATTACCATAGATAATATTGACTTTTCCTTGTACGAACTGGACGTCATTATTGTCGGCGCCGGTGCGGCGGCGCTGAACTGTGCGGACGCCCTGCATACAATGGGAAAAACAGACATTGCCCTGATTACCGAAAAAATCGGCGGCGGCACCTCCAACAATACCGGCTCGGACAAGCAGACCTACTATAAACTATCCGTCAGCGGCAAGGAAGCGGATTCGCCTTTTGATATGGCCAAATCCCTGTTCGACGGCGGCGCCATGCACGGCGACCTGGCGCTGATTGAAGCGGGCATGTCCGCGCAGGGGTTTTTTCACCTGGCGCAAATCGGCGTACCGTTTCCGCATAATGCTTACGGCGGCTATGTCGGCTACAAAACCGACCACGATCCCCGCCAGCGCGCCACCTCGGCCGGGCCGTGGACCTCGCACCATATAGTGCAATGCCTGTTAAAGCAAGTTTCCGCCAAAGGCATAAAAATTTTTGACAACCATGACGTGATCGCCCTGCTTGCAGATAATAACCGTGCGGTGGGTTTGATCGCAATGGACAAAACCCGCCTTAACGATCAGGATTTCGGCCTGGTATTCTTGAAAGCTAACGATGTGGTGTTCGGCGTGGGCGGTCCCGGCGGACTTTATCAGACCTCGGTTTACCCGGAGGTGCATACCGGCGCCATCGGCCTGGCGCTGGAAATCGGCGCAGTGGCCCGCAATCTCACCGAATCGCAATATGGCCTGGCTTCCACCAAATTTCGCTGGAATGTCTCCGGCACCTACCAGCAGGTCATTCCCCGTTATATTAGTACGAATCAAAACGGCAATGATGAAAAAGAGTTTTTGAACGACTATTTTCCCACTATGGGCAAACTGGCGACGGATGTGTTCCTCAAAGGCTACCAATGGCCGTTCGATCCGCGCAAAATCAGCAATTACGGCTCATCGCTGGTGGACATATTGGTATACATCGAAACCGTGGCCCGCGGCCGGCGGGTGTATATGGATTTCCGCAGCAATCCCCAGGGCGACGCACGCATCGGCGCTTTCAGCTTTACTGATCTGGAACCGGAAGCCTACACCTACCTGGAAAAATCCGCCGCGCTGTTCGGCACACCCATCGAACGCCTGCATAAGATGAATCCCCTTGCCATTGAATTATACGCCAAAAACGGCATTGACTTGTACAAAGAGCCCCTGGAAGTGGCCGTTTGCGCCCAGCATAATAACGGCGGCCTGGCCGGAGATATCTGGTGGGAAGCGAATATCAAACACCTGTTTCCCATTGGCGAGGTGAACGGCAGCCACGGCGTCTATCGTCCGGGCGGCGCGGCGCTCAATTCGGGACAAGTCGGCTCGCTGCGCGCGGCGCAAAAAATTGCGCATAGAGCAATTCAGGAGCCTGTATCTTTGTCCGATTTTAGCCGCGCAGCTCAGGCAAAGGGCCGGGAGATGTTACAATTGCTGAGCGCTTTTACCGGCACAATGCAATCGTCAAGTACAATTATGGATTATCGCCGCGAGTTCCAGCAGCGCATGACCCGCTATGGCGCGCACATTCGTGACCGGCAGCAAGTGGAACAAGCGCTGCAGGACGCATATAAGCAGGTACAAGAGTTTGAGCAGCAGCGCATCAGTTCCCTGGACGAGTTGCCCTGTTTGTTACAGAATCGCCACCTGGTTTTAGCGCACGCCGCATACCTGGAAGCTATCCGCGCCTATCTTGAAAAAGGCGGTGGCAGCCGCGGTTCGTACCTGGTTATGGATGCCCGGGGTGAAACGGCGCTGAAAAGTCTTGGCGATAGCTGGCGCTATAAACCGGAAGACCCGGCCTTGCGCGAGTTGGTTCTGGAAACAGTAATGGACGAAAAGGGGGCTTTTAGCTCCCGCTGGAAGCGCCGCCGGGAACTGCCGCAGGAAGAATCGTGGTTTGAAAATGTATGGGGAAAATATGTCCAGGGCGATATTTTTAATATAGAGAGTGATATTTAACAAATAGATTGTCATTTCGAGAAAAGCGAGAAATCTTGTTTTTCAATATGTTAGCGATAAAAGATTCCTCGTCGCTTCGCTCCTCGGAATGACATACAGTGGTTTTATTTTTATGCTCGAAAAGTCCTTCTTGTTTTCTCCTCTTTCCTGATCTCCTGATCAGGAAAGAGAGTGGTCAGAAATCTCTTATTCCTTTCAAGCAGTTATTTTAATTTTTTATATGATCTTTACATTTCAAATCAAAGATTTTCTACAAGCGGGTTGCAAACCTCCCGAACGGAAACCAGAAGCTTTTTGATACAGCCCCCACTGCTAGATTTCAGAATTTTCGTCCTTTTTTATTATAGCCCCGCTCGTTATATGGCTGCACTTTTTCAAGCCAAAGCTCGCACAGCATATTCAAATCCGCTTCCGGATTCCAGCCGGGTTCGGTTTTCGGTTTTAACGTATCCAGCGTTTCAAACACAAAGCTGTCCTCGCCGTACTCGTTCCAGTCGCTTTGCAGATCCCGGTTACGGTGACTGCCTAATTTTAACTGAAAACTGTAACGGTTGTACATTCCCGGTAAATTTTGGCTGCTGCCGATAAATACCTTGCCGTTTTTGATATTTCTGATCTGATAAATGCCCATCTCCGGTTCTCGTTCTTTATAGGCTTTTTTCAATTCTTCTTTTCTGCTTGTCATTTTTTCACTCTTGTAATTTTTCCATTCTTTATCCGGTACGCTGTCCGGTTCGCGTAAAAGCCGGTACAGACCCTGATCGCGACTCATATATCCCTCATCCACCAGCAGGCGGCGGATGGTGCAGTAATCATCATAGATCACCGCGATCAGATCATTTACTTCATTTTCCGTATAGATTATATCCATGTCAAAGCTGGAGGCGATTACTTCCAGCGCCATTAACATTTTTTTGTGCTGAGTGGGAATTTTTACCAGACGGCCATTGCTGAAAAAACTGTTCAGCACCTTTTGCTTGTACTGATCAATGCGTTCATTCTCTATCTGGCTCGTCTCTGCGTCGACGCTTATCAAGCTTCGTAACGGCATATCAAGCACCTGTGGATTTGCCTGGTAGATAACATAATACTGCTGTTTTTCGCTAAATACCAGCCCCGCTTTTTGCAATTTTTTTAGATGGAACGAAACCGTAGAGGCGGACAGGCCAAATCTTTGTGCCAGTTCCTCAACATATTGCGGCTTTTCCAGCAGTGCATTGACAATCATCAGCCGGGACTGATCCGCCAGGGCTTTGAGGGTATTTATACTGTCAATCATTTTCATAGAGTTACATCCTGTTAATTAATTCGATATTCATCGAGTTAAATATAATAAAATAATTGTTGAATGTCAATCTATTTTTATAATTATCAAATCAATTAATGATTTTTTTATTACCCGGCATAAAAGAACACAGCGTTGAACCTGGAAATCTCTTCAGGAAGCTTGAAAATTTAAATCAATTTATTAATTATGAGGCGAGCAGGTATTGGCGAGAATCAAGCGCCGGGGGTTTCATCTTCTGGCCAAATGTTTATAAAAAAGCATTTTATCCACAAGCTGAACTGAAAAAAATGGCAAAAATTCGTACCTGGCTCAATGATCTTAAAAAAAGAGCTTTTTGTAGAAATTTATTCGACCGGTCAACTAGCGTTTTAATTACTCACCTGCACTTTCATTAAATCTAAGGAATGACCGCCCAGCCATTAATGGCAAGAACAACTCCTGAATTAGCATCGATAACGACAATCTGGTTGGAAGATGAAAAACCACTCTGAGATTGAGAATTTTCGACCCGGACTGTACATCTCACCTCCCAAATATATGTTTGTTCATATAAACTTGTCCAGAAAAATTTTACATAGCTATAAGTAATTTCACCTTCTAATTGATTTCTAGCAATTTCCAGGGCGTCCGCTTCAGAAATCGGGAACTGACACTCGCCGGGATTTTTAATACAATCGGGCAACCCTTCAATCCCGTTCCTGGGGTAATAAATTGCACCGGTTGTATCCATAATTATCTCAATCAGCCCTCCCGGCTCCGGGATGTTGGGTGATTTTATATAATACTGGAGTTTATAATAATAATCCAGCAGGTATGCAGCGCAATTAAAAGGCGAGTCGAGGCAAGATTCAAGCGGAGGATAAAACCGACACCAATGTTTATCAATCTCAACATTATCATTAAAGAACTCTTCACCCACCTGGGAAATCACAAACTGGTTAGCAGCATCAAGTATATGTGATGGAAAGGGTGGAATATAAAAATAATTGTAATAAACGGTTCTAGTCGTGTCCCCGGTTTCAATAGTAAAGTGTAAAGGGCTTTCGGTTTTGATGGCTTTTGTTGTATCCACAGAAAAAATCCATGTAGTTTGTCCGGGTGGTAAAATACCGCTGCTATCCGCAATGTTTAACCAATCAGCCATGCCGATTATTTTTACCCTGATAGCCTTTTGTTCCAAATTTTCTATAACAAGATTTCTGCTAATCTGGTGATTCGAAAACTCTAATTGATTATTGCTCCTGAATGTGAAAAATCCCCCGTTTTCTTTAGCCGGTGTATCAACCGACATATCGCGGTTGCAGGTTGCCAGGCACAATACTAGAGTTGTAAAAGCACATACAAATAAAATTTGTTTCATTTTTTCCCCTTTCATAAAAATGAGT
>CAYNSO010000171.1:0-5449 GCA_964399735.1 uncultured Cytophagia bacterium | reverse complement strand
GCTGGAAATGCCGGTAATGCGAAATTCTTAAACATTAACTGTACCCCGGCAGAGCCGGGCTGTTCGCAGGTCGGGGCTTTGTCCCATCATTCTTCCCCGGCTGCGACGCCACACCGGAGAGCAGGAACCGGAATTAACCGGAACTTGATTATGATTATGTGGTTTAAAATATTGTCGGATTGTTATTCATTAGTAGATTTTCTACATAAAAATATTTATATTTAAATTAATGAAAACTCTGCGCATATACCTCGACACCTCAGTAATTGGTGGATGCTTTGACGAAGAATTCGCCTTGTGGTCCAATTCTATTATGAAAGATATTCAAAATAAAATATTCATAGGAGTGACATCAGAGATAGTAAAAGCGGAAATTACCGATGCGCCTGATAATGTCAAGGAAAAGTTTTTTGAATATCTTGAAATGAATCCGGAAGTTTTGAAAATCAATACCGAGGCTTTAGCGCTGGTTGATGTTTACCTTGAGCATAAAATACTATCAGAGCGATTTCGAAACGACATGTTGCATATTGCATTAGCCACTATTGCAAATGTAGATATACTTGTGAGCTGGAATTTCAAGCATATTGTACGTTATGATCATATCAGGCAGTTTAATGCAGTTAATTTAGAGCAAGGTTATCATACCCTGAATATACATTCGCCCCGCGAGGTTACAAGTTATGAAAAAGATTGATGCTGTTGATATTGTCCGCTCTATCCGCGACCAACAAAGTAAAGATACTTTAGGGAAAACTCCTCAGGAAATAATTGCATATTTCCGGGATAAGGCAGGTAACATTTCCAAAAAAACGGAAAAAGAAGAATCAGCGGGCGTTGATATTAAAATAGACTAAAATCATGTTGTATAATTATTTTTCGCCAACATTACATTGCCAGGCCGGGAGAACCGGACCCGGAAAAATGGATTGATTGGAAAATAAGGAAAAAAAATGTTACCATTTAATAAATGTCCTGTATGTGGCGGAGAGATCAAGGAAAAACTGGTCGAAAAGATTTTAAAGGGTGGAAATAATACCGCTATTTTAGAGATCAAGGCAGAAGTATGTTTGCATTGCGGAGAACGGTTATATAGTAAAGAGACTATCGAAACTTTTGAACAGATTCGCAAAAAACTTGAAAAAGAACAAGTATCGGAATTCAGAGAAGCCGGCAAAAGTTATCAAGTTCAAATGATCTGATTCCGTATATTTATAATAGGGCAAAATAGGGTGTGTTATGATTCTTCCATGTCTTTCAATTTTAAAATACCACTATATAACGCTGTTAATATTTTGCAGGGCTATAACCAGATAGCTATATATTCTCCAATGGAGGTAATAAAATATGAAGAATAGGTTTAATTGTGTCGACATGAAACATAAAGGGGCGGAAATAATTCAGGAAAAAATTAAAGGTTATTCGGTAGAGGAAGAATTAAAATACTGGGCAAACCGTTCCGCAGAATTGAAAAGCAAAAAGGAAAGAATTGTTATTACAGAAGAAAATATTTCAAATCCTCGTTAGCGAATCAGTCCTGTGGTTAAAAATACAAAGTAATGGGTGGAATCGGACACGGTTTTCCATCCTGTACCTTGCAAAACAGATTTTTCCCCTGATGTGCCGGGCGGCTGCGATACAGGGCCGGGTAATAGAATTTATTAAAATGGGTGGTAGTAATGAAATTTAAGCAAATAAAAAATATTGGTTTTCTGCTTTGTCTTATTCTGCTGGTTGCTGCGCTGGTTTCCATAGCGCTCATGAATGCTACGATAACGCAAAAGAATGCCACCATACAGCAGGTGCAGAATGATTACAGAAAACTGCTGCGCATTGTCTGCGAGCCGCTGTATACATTGGATAACGGCAAAAGAATGACCATAAAAGAGTATGTAAACAAAGACCGGTATCTCAAACTCATCGATGCGCATTTAAATGATGCGCTTATGGCCGTTGTCGATTCCTCCTCGCACCAAGTCTCCGGCTTGGCGCGTAAACTCCAGACCTCCGGGTTGGAAATGCCGGTAAATAGAAAATCATAAAACATTACCGGTACCCCGGCAGAGCTGGGCAGTTGTACAACAGGTCCGGGAATTCGGCGCCGATAATAGGACTTGCTTTCTCTGATAATTTGTTTATATTTATGGAAAATGGAGCAAGTGAATTGGAAAGACCAAAAGTATATATTGAAACAAGTTTTATAAGCTATTTAACCGCCAAGCCGGGCAGAGATTTAATCATAGCGGCCCATCAACAGATTTCTCATGAATAGTGGGATACCAAACGAGAACATTACCAGTTATATACATCACAGCTTGTCTATGAAGAAGCAAGCAAAGGCGATCCCCTTGCGGCGCAGGCCAGAATAAAATTATTGTCTAATCTTCTTATACTGGAATTAAATGAAAATGTATTGGTATTAGCGCAAAACCTGGTTCAAGCGGAGGTAATTCCCCGGCAGTTTATTGAAGATGCATTTCATATTGCCATAGCAACAGTTCATGGAATGGATTATTTATTAACCTGGAATTGTAAACATATTGCCAATGCAGTAATTCGAAAAAGAATTGAAACTATTTGTTATGATAATGGATATATAAATCCAATAATTTGTACCCCGGAAGAATTGACAGGAGAGTAAATATGTGTAAAGATGAAATAATTGCCGAACTACGAAAATACCGGGAAGAACATGCGGCAAAATTTAATTATGATAGTGAAAAAATCTATCGTGATTTGAAAGACAAAGAAATTCAAAACAAAGGCAAAAAAGTGACCCTGAAATCCAAAGTGTATGTGAAACCTGATGCTCAAGTCTTATATTAAGCAGTTTAGGTTTCAGACCGCTATTCCGGCATTACAATAAGATAAATCAGGGTGATTAAAAATAGGGTGATTAAATTTGGTAGTAAAAAAATTTAATAATATTGAAATTTATCAGCGAGCCATTGAATTTAAGCAAATTGGCGACCAGGCAATAAAAAAAGCCCGGGAAGAAAACAAAAAACTTGGTTTCCCTCGCGTAAGTCTCCGGCTTGGCGCGTAAATTTGCAGTCTCCGGGCTGGAAAAGCCGGTAAATAGAAAATCATAAAACATTAACTGTACCCCGGCAGAGCCGGGCTGCTACGACGCCGGGCCGGAGACCCGGAGCCAGATGTGTTGGAGGTTACAAACCCAACAGTAATTTACGCCCTGGATTATGAAATCCGCCTGCGGCGAATCTGCGTTCCAGGGCGAACAGAGGAAATCCATCGGCGGCGTAACTTTATTCCAGGGCGAACAGAACAGGCCTGTGCCAGGCCTGGTTCTTCTCCATTTACATCTATGTTACCTGGCGGGAAAGAATATTCTAGTATGAAAGAATTTTATTTTTTATTGTAATTTTAATTTCATTTACTTATAATAATATCACATTCAAAATTAAAAAAAGATGACTTGAATTTTGAGTGAAATAACCAATACTGAGAAAACAGTTATCCTGAATCCTGTTTATGATGACCCCGGACTATTTATCCATGTCAGAAGATGCAAAAGGGGTTGAAAAAACGAAAAGCTGCACATTCAATTACTGGCAGGATGTGTCACTGTAAAACGTCTTTAAAATCTGAAAGAGATTCGCACCGAGTGTAGCAGTTGGAAACAGACCTCCTGCTAATTTTTTTTGAAAACATCAGGTATTGTCAGGAAATAAGGTATAGTATCTGGTGGAAGGAACCCAAAAGCCATTCCAGTTAAATATCCAACAATCAAGTGAAACAGGAGTACTAAATGGGAGTTCATCTGTTTTTATTTATCATCGGCATAGCGCTGTTGTGGCTGTGTTCAGAGTTGGTGGTGCGCAATATACCGGTCATTGCCCGGCGGCTGGGCGTTAATGAACTGACCGTAACCATACTGGGGGTGAGCGTTTTTTCATCGCTGCCGGAGCTATCCGTTTCGGCGATCTCGGCGTATAATGGTAATGCGGAAATTGCCCTGGGCAATGTAATCGGCTCCAATTTTGTCACCCTCACCCTGGTTACGGCAGTCTGCGCGCTGATAGCGCCAATCAACATGCGCCAGGAAATCCGCGATCGCGAAAGCAGCTGGATGATCCTGTCTACTGTGGTTATCATGCTATTGGCGATGGATATGCGACTGAGCCGCATCGACGGGTTGATCCTGATTGGACTGTATGTGCCCTATGTCATTTCGGTGTTGCGCGATATGCGGGCAACGGGGCATGAAGAGTCACACACAACCATTAAAACCCCGCTGTGGCGCGCCCTGGTTATCGAACTGGCGGCGATAGCGGGAGTGGTATTCGGCGCTAAATTCAGCCTGGATCACGGCCAGGCGCTTGCCCAAGATCTGGGAATGCCCGACCTGCTACTCGGCGCCATTTTGTTTGCGTTCGGCACATCGCTGCCGGAGATGGCCATTGCGGTTTCGGCCACGCTCAAGAAAAAAGCCGAAATCAGTATGGGCGAGATCTATTCTTCCAACATTTTCACTGCCATGGGAATTTTGGGTATCTGCTGCCTGATCAACCCGCTGCAAATTGCCGATGCGCGGGTAATCCATGTTGATATAACATTCCTCATTCTGGCCGGTATTGTCGTACAGATATTTATTACCACACGGGCAAAGCTCAACAGGATCGAGGCGGTGGCGATATTGCTTTTATACAGCTATTTTGTGGCTACCCATATTTGGCCCTCTATTGTGCCATGGACTTTTTAGTTGTGGTAAAGACACAGGTAAATGCTGAAATTTTTATTCTTTATTCTGCACCACCTTCAAAACCCGCCCGCCACGGGTATCCTCAACCGGGGCCGGGAATGAAAGCGGGGTCAAATCCTGTGCTTATATTGTAACAAAACCGTATTTGTTCATAAAAGTTTGCCGATCGGGCCTGCAGCCCGACAGCACAAGATGTGCTGCCCCATTTTGCGCCCTGGATTATGAAATCCAGGTTCAGCAGAATAGAGTCTCTTCCCTCCTTTTATAGCCAAATCATTTTCTATAACCATGCCCGGGGAAATATTATCAAGAAAATGGATTACTTTTTGCATACGATGTGTTATGGAAATGATTTTAGCAACATACGACGTAACGGATGAGCGTCTATTCCTGAAAATGAGAATAATTCATGTACTGTTTACGTAATATTATATTAAAAAGGGAAAAAAATATGAAAAAAATGCTAACGTTTTTTATTTCGACCTTTGTTATAATACCATTATTATGGGGGCAATCGGCAGTTGCTCCTTCAGCAGGCGATGGGTCGAGCGGTTCACCTTACCAGATTGCCACCTGGCAAAATCTTTACTGGATCAGTCAGAATTCCAGTGAATGGGACAAATATTACATCCAGACAGCGTCGATAAATTTCAGCGACGCCGACCCGGCAATCAATACCTGGGATACCAACCAGGGCTGGACGCCCATTGGAGTAGACATTACCAA
>CAYNSO010000170.1:4410-5554 GCA_964399735.1 uncultured Cytophagia bacterium | reverse complement strand
ACAATTTGACCCGACGAGGTTAGCGAATCCCACAACTCGTCGCCGGAACCGTCGTCATGCTCCTTTTCCCAGATCAGATCGCCGCGCTCGGTAAAGATCTTGATCGTACATTCCGGCGGCAAACCATAAAAGGCTATCCGGTCGTATTGAAAGTCCGAACCAAACTGCAAAGCCCGGGCCCGCATATCATAAGGATTCGGAACCACCCGAATATCGGCCAGCTTTTCTCCGGCCGGACGGCGCAGGTAGGCAGGCAGGCTGGTAACCGTCCAGAACAAACCACTTTTTAACGGTTTGCCATTTGTAAGAGCGCCGTTATCTTTGGACTGGATATAATAGTAATAATTAAAGCCGCGCACAGCTGATGTATCGTCATAGGTATGTACAACATTCGCAGCGCTGCATTCAAAAATCTTTTGATACACTGTTTTTGGTTCCATCACATTGCCTTCGGAACGGTAAATTTCATAACCGTTAAAATTCGGAGCTGTAACCGCGTTTTGATCCCAACTCAGGCGAATGCGGTCGCCGCCGGAAGCAACATTAAAGAAATTTGGCGGCGGGGGCGGAGCCGGTAAGGTATAACCGGACTCGTAATT
Source organism: uncultured Cytophagia bacterium (assembly GCA_964399735.1). Classification (GTDB taxonomy): domain Bacteria; phylum Zhuqueibacterota; class Zhuqueibacteria; order Residuimicrobiales; family Krinioviventaceae; genus Fontivivens. The sequence continues at coordinate 4,955 of CAYNSO010000170.1, read as the reverse complement.
GTTTATAGCATTGCGGAATGTTTGCAATATTGAATCCTTGCCGGTTTCAACCCAGGCGCGTTTATAAGCATTATGATCGCTGGTAACAGAGCCATCCGGCATTAGCAGTGTAGCAGTACGGTTACCTTTATAATATTGCAGCCAATTCCCTCCCACTTCACGGTTCTTTTCCCTGCCGATACCGGCAATGCCCTCGGCAAAAACAATACGAACACTGTCGCCAATTGCCATATTGTATGGGCCATAACCCTGCCCCTGGCTGGTGCCGCCGCCAACATTCCGGTCTGAATCCACTTCCTGGAATTCCTGCGCATATTTATAATTTGCAGCAATGAGCTCGGCATGACTTTGGGGTGGGTGCCCTTCCGCCATAAAACGATACCGCTGCTGCAAATAAATGGGATTGGTTTGACTTACGTCGGCGCTCCACACCCCTTCATCTGAAGAAACATACCATGTCGTTGCCGGCTGGTAAAGATTGTCGGAACGGTCGCTAACAGATTTATCGGCATGCAGGGTCACACAGCCGGCATATTTGGCCGAAC
>CAYNSO010000170.1:0-4310 GCA_964399735.1 uncultured Cytophagia bacterium | reverse complement strand
TAAAAGCATAACGATAGGCAAAATAAAAATACACATCTTCCAGAGCCTGTGGATAAACATCGCCCTCACGGCTAACAATGCCGGTATTTTTAAAGGTATAATCATAAATAAAATAATTACTGTGATCCGGCTGGCTAAAGGCAATAATTTTTTTGGTAACAGAAACGCCGATTGAAGTGTTGAATTTAATAATGATCATCCGGTCGCAGGGGATATCGGCATTGGCGTCATCCAGTTGCTCATAACTGGATAAAACCGTTGCATTCTGCCCATCGACAATCACCGCAGGATGATTTTGCTTGCCCAACACTTTAATGCTCTCTTCAAAGATCATATACTGCCGTTCTTCGTTTTCCCGCGGTCCTATTCCAACAACTTTATGATCTAATTTTGCGTTTAATCTTGTATCAAAATAATTTTTACATCCAATCCATAAACATTTTTGCCGGGCTGTGGTCTGCTCAACAGCCCCATACTGGGCCGGCCAGGAGAAAAAATTGGTGTTGCCATCATACCCTTCGCCCTCAACTTCAGTACCACGATCGGAAAAATAACATTGCAATTCGCCAATCCGCAGCCAGCGAAATTCCTGGGCAAATACTTTATTTTGATTACAAACTGCCAGTATAAATAACAATATCAAAAATTTCATTGTTAACAACTGTCGAAAATTAATTTTTAATGTATTCATATTCATTTCCCGTTTGTTAATTCAAATCGAAATACAAGCGAATACCATAGTATACTTGTCGGGGATTGAGGAACCAGAAAGTTGAGGCATTCGGCATATCAATATAAGCTTTGTCATTTAATATTTTGGTAATGGCATTTTTTTCCATTTCAACCCAGTTATTGTCCTTGTATTGCAGGTATACACCGGTAGATCTTTCATAATATACCATGTAATCTTTGCCTTGTTCAGTTTGACGGTTGATCGATTCCCGCGCTTCAACAGGCTGAAAGGCAACGCCTGGTTTGCGATAATCGCCAATTTTATCTGTTCCGGGGATATTATCATACGCTTTATTTTCAGGCAAATGCAGTGACGCCTGGTAATCTTTGTCACCGGTACCTGTTAAACGCAGAGTATTAAAGACATTACTCATGTCAACCAGGAACTGTACCTTGAATTTTTCAAAAGTGACTATTTTGGAAAAACGTAATGTTGTATTAAACCAATCGACAGACTCGACGTTATTAATAACACCGGAAGCATTTTTAGGATTGTAGGTAATCCATGACCCGGCCTGCCAGTCCATTAATACATTAAAAAGAAAACCACCCAGAATATGTTGATTACCCAATTTGGGGCCATAATCTTCCGGGGTAAAAAAGCTCAGGTTGGCCCTGGCATAAGGCCGCGGAATTGGCCGCTGCTGATACAGATTAACCGTAGCTTCATCATACTTTTTTTGCAAGGATGGATCCTGGTACACCTCGCCTCTGCCAAAATTACCACTGCTGGTAACCTGGTAAGTATAGTTGGCAAAGCCGGACCACCACCGCCCTGTCGATTTACGCAGGGTCAGTTCAAAGCCGCGAATGTCCTCATACGCATTACTGGTTGCTTTATTATAAGTTATACCACCAATAGAATTATACTCAGTTGTATTCTGTTGATCGGTAATATCTTTGTAAAATGCTGCCAACTGTAACAAATAATTATCTGCCAGCAGGTGGTCGTAGCCCAGTTCATAAGATATTGTTTTGGCTAATACGAGATTGGGGTCGCCAATTCGGTTCAATTTGCGGTCTGCCGAACGATCAACGCGAAACAGAGTTTCGTATTGCGGCATTTGTTTAAAATGACCATAATTAAAATATAATTTAGAGCTTTCGGTTATCGGATGCGAAATACCAAGACGCGGGCTTAACTGCCATTGAGCTTTGGATGGCGCAGTTGAGAATACCCGGTTGGCATTATATTTGGAACTAAAGAAATTCTGATCATAAGGATCCATATCCCACCACTCTGTATTCGAATCGCTATAATCAAGACGCAAGCCGGCATTCATGGTAAAACCATTGGTCTCCAGTTTATCCTGTAAATAGAATGCAGAACGAATGGGGAACACCCGCATCTGAACACGGTTTGAATAAGATTTTCCCTGGGTTGCTGAAGCAATTACACCATAATCAAAATCAAGATCGTTATACACAAACTCAAAACCGGCTTTAACCAGGTTGCTAAAATTTATCTGTTTTGTAAAGTCAGTTTTAAAGGTAGTTGTGCTAACGGTTGTAAAATCACGCGCCTTGGAAGCATGTGATGTTGAACCAACTACCAGCCCATCAACTGTTTCGGGGTAATAACCAAATGGATTTTCATCGCGGTAATAACCTGGAACAATTTCATAAAGTTTGCCGGTATTTCGCGGGCTGGTCGGCCGGGTATAATAATCACGGCTAAAATTTTCGATCGACACTTCATAAAAAGTTGTCGGATTCAACGTATGGGTCAGCTTGGCGGCAAGGGAGCGATGCTTTATATCGGTCAAGCAAAAATCCCAATCGGAAAACATGGATTGCAGTGAATAGGCGGCAACATCAACAATCTCATGGGGCCAGTGCGGGTAATAACCTGCTGCCCAGTTGGATTCCATTGTATACTGCTTGCCAAATAAACTGGAAACTCGCAGTTTCATAGATTCATTAATATCACTGGTTAGTTGCATCGTCCAGTCATAATCCACATAATCGGGGCGGGTCAGCGGGAACAACAGCATTTCCCGGTCGCGGCGATAAGAAGTATAAAAACGCAATCCGCCTAATTGCTTTGAAATAAAAGGAACCGGTCCGCCAAAACCGCCGTCAATTTCATAATCCGGTTCATCATTGATCTGTTTCTTGCGGGTTTCGTACAGGAACACCCGTTGACAAGCCAGGGGCGATAAATCATTATTCGGATCACTATCCGTCATTAAAATATTGGAAATTTCATTCCAGCCTTTGAAAACCGGATATTGATCCTGGGTGGCTTCATCCCAGGCGCCATTGCTGGTGCCAACCCAGCAGACCTCATCATCAAGATAAGGACGCAGCCAATAAGAATTGGCATCAAGAACATCGGGTATGCCTTCTCCGCGCCAGTACTTTGGCGCCGGGGGGCTCATTTTAACAGAGATACTGCCGTTATAATGCTGGCGACTACCCTCTTTGGTTACAACGTTAACAAGGCCCGATTGCACCTGGCCATATTCAGCATTAAAACCGCCACGCTCTATATTTATTTCTTTAACAGAACTAAGCGGAACTTTGGTGACGGGTTGGTTATTACGGGGATCACGCATGGTAACGCCGTCCAACATAAAAAGAGCATCTTCAGCGCCACCGCCACGAATTGACAAACCTCCCTGTATTCCAGCTTGCAAACCAATCACTCCATCCACTGTAGAAACAGGTAGTTCTTCAACTTCCTGTGAAGTTACTGATACTACGCTTGTTGCGACATCCGGTTTTATGTTGTTACGTTCGGCTACCACAACCACTTCCTGTCCCGCAATCGTTTCCATTTGCAATGCAAAAGCAAGACGCGTTGTTTGATCGATGCGTACCTGAACATCGCTCACCTTCATCCTTCCATAGCCAATAACAGATACCTGCACATCATACACTCCCGGGGGGACATGCAAGATTGTAAATTGACCGTTAACATCTGCGGCCGCCCCCAGATTTGTTTCCATGATAACCACATTGGCTCCTGGCAGGGTCTCGCCTGTTTCTTTATCGGTCACAGTCCCTGCAATCTTGCCGGTCGTTCCCGAAAAGAGGAGACTTGTACCCCAAAAAAAGCAAAACAATAGCATGCTAAGAATGGTTAATAAACGTCTCATATTTCCCTTCTCCTCAAATATGCACTGGATTATTTACTTGATTGATTTTTGAAAAAAAATCCTAGTTCGCAAACAGATTGATTTAAACCTTTAAACCAATATACATACGAAAATTATATCTGTCAAATAAAATTTTTCATTTTTTTACTTTTTTTTCTTTTTTGTATTGCAAATCATGCACGGACAACATCTGTTCGGCGCTATAAAATGACCGGGGAAGGCATATACTCATTCATTACAATCCATAACTGCCCGAAAACCAGTTTGAAAAATCAAATCTTTATGCTTTGAATAGTTACCCCAAAAACTGATATGATAAAAACGCACCATTTCAAACATTAATCTTTAACCTGTAACAGCAAGAAAAGGATAACTAATTTTAGAAATAACCTGCAAAAAGTAATATCAAACCGATTTTTTAGGGCTCTATATTGTTTGTAGTGGGTAATTCTCCCGCTATTTTAAGAACAGGGATAC
>CAYNSO010000169.1:0-5556 GCA_964399735.1 uncultured Cytophagia bacterium | reverse complement strand
AAAAATTATAATAAAAAAACAACAGTCCATTATAAAACATTTACCTGCTTGTCCGGTTCAGGGATTATGAGCAAGGATAATGATATTGGCTAGTAATTACAGCTAGAGCTGCCGGTAATAGCGCTGTTCCTGTTTCATCCACACATTATTCCAATACTCTTTCATCGCCTCTCCATCCCTGGCAATGCCCCGCGCCAGGCATATATCGGCGGGGCAATCGAGCCATATTTTCAGATTATACTAGCCGGTCAGCTCCCGGCGGATGGTATAGACCCCTTTGACGATCACGTCGGCTGTACCGGGAATATGGTTTGCCAGGCATCAAGAATATCCCTGATCCAGTCATATTTTTGTAATTTTCTTTTCTATCCTCTCAAATTTTGAATGAGGTTAGTGTTGGAAAAGACAAGATATTGTCTTTGAGGTTTTTTCGGAAATTACCAATACAAGAGGCTTTTTTGTTTGATATTTGCACAATCACTTGATTGAGTTTCTACATTTCCTTTTTATTTTATATAAAAAGGATTTTCTGTTTGACAAAATACTAAAAAATTACCATATTCTTTTTTATACAAACAACTAGACAGTGTAAGAATTGTGAACAAACCACATCGTTTACTCTTTATAAAAATGGAGAAAAAGATGAGAAACTTTATACTTTTATTTACTCTGTGCCTGCTGATTACATTGACAGCAACCGGGAATATCAAAGACCCGGCAATACCAATCTGTATCAGCATGGGCGAACAGTCTTTTTCAGAGGTTGCATATAATTGTATTGATAATGAATACCTGGTCGTGTGGGAAGATTACCGCAATATTCCCGGCACTCAAAGTGATATTTGGGGGCAAATTATCAAAGAAAATGGCGAGTTGAAAGGAGAAGAATTTTCAGTTTGTTCCGATTCCGGCAGCCAATGGTGGCCGCATGTTGATTTCGACCCGGTTACACAACGGTACCTGGTGGTGTTTGAAGATAACCGCAACGCTGAAACCGAAGGATGGTACGATAACTATGATGTATATGGCGCATTGTTAGATGTTAATGGCAAGCACATTCCCACTGCCACATCCGAAGCTGATACATGTTTCGGGATCAGCAAAGCTGCCGGGGCAATACACTATCCCGATGTTGCTTATAATTTTCAAACCGGCACGTTCCTGGTGGTATGGGAGGATAACCGCAATTCTAACCTGGATATATACGGCCAAATTGTCGATAGCAACGGCGACTTTATCTACCAAACCGATTCTGCGATTAATATTCCAATAAGCAACGATGCGGTAGATATTGAAGATGTACCTGCGGTTGCTTATAACAACACCACAAACGAATGGCTGGCAGTGTTTGCTGTGGGAGACTGGGATAATTGCGATATTAAAGCCCAACGAGTTGCTTTTGATGGAACGTTGATAAAAAAAGATGGGACGCATGGAACCGATGCTTTTATGATCAAAGAAGATACTCATTATTCTGCCGATCCTGCGCAACCCCGGCTACATTTTAATAATGAATATCTGCGAGAAGATAATCCTGCGGTTCCGGCCACCGGTTTGAATGAGTGCCTGATTGTTTGGAAACAGAACTTGGCCGGTAATATTGATCTGTATGGACAGCGGCTGGCTTTTTTCCCTGCCCCACCCGTTAATTCGGCAATGACTGTCGCCCGGAAGGATTCAACATTGAGTTATTATGCTGCAGCAGTTAATATAAATGGAGATACCGAAGATTTGGCGGTTTTTCCGCTTTGTGTTGCCCCGGAATTCCAAAACGCTCCGGATATTGCCTGGAGTACACAGGATAATGAATTTTTGGTCGCCTGGCCGGATAACAGGAATGTTGCTCAAAACAACACTGATTTTTACTGCCAGAGGTTACATGTTGCCCCGGATTCGCACATGGTTTTTTGGGGACTGGATCATCAGACCATGACGGATTCGCTGCGCAATATCCCTGTAGATACCACCGTTTTCTTTACGGGGGGGAATCTGGTCGGCGTTGCCCATAACAGCTATCGCAATGAATTTCTGATGGTTTATACGTTCAATGATGCCGCTGATTCCACTTTGGGAAATATTTATGGCCGCCTGCTGACCGGCTCCATACCGGTAAAAGTGCAGGAGCAATCAACATCAATGCCGTTGAGTTTCTCTCTGGCGCAAAACTATCCCAATCCCTTTAACCCGGCAACACAGATCGATTATACCCTGGAAAAACCCGGCCAGGTAACCCTGGAAGTGTATACTATAACCGGCGCAAAAATTAAAACCCTGATTAACGCCTCGCAAACCGCCGGAACTCATACCGTAACATGGGATGGCTCGACCGATTTTGGCGTCGGTGCCGCTTCAGGTGTGTACATTTATAAAATGACGGTGAACGACCAAACCCTCACCCGAAAGATGCTTTTGGTTCATTAATAGCAGAGAAGATGACAAGCGGAAAGGCAGCCCCTTTCCGCTTGTTTATACGACCGACCAGCGGATGGTAAACAGCGTTTCCACCTTGTGCTCGTTATTCATACGCAGTAACAACTTTTCGATAAAAGCGTCGCGCTTGAGCATGATTTCGTCTTCCAGGTCGAACAATTTTTTTCTGATCTGGCGTTTTTCAGCTTCAAGATTTTTGATCTGCACCTGCAACTGGTGCTGCCCCACCGTATCGCGGGTTATGCGCGCTTCCCGGTTCAACGCTTTCAGCCTGGCTTTATTCTGCTGCAACTCTTTTTCAACACCGATGACCATATCATCGGCCCATTTATCCAGCTTGTCACATTCTTCAATAAAAAAAGTATTATTCAACTGGCGTGATTTTTCCAACTGTTCCTGCACCTGGTCGCGGCTGAAACGATCCAGGCTGCGCTGTACCTCCGGCGGAACTTTGGTCGTATTTGCAACCGCAGCGCGGCAGGCAAAGAATTTTTCACAGACTTCCTGATCCAACAGTTTGCGGTCGTCACTATAGCCGGTGAAAATAATGTATTCCTCCGGTTCAAAAGATACAATTTTTAATAACTGTACGGTCATCCAGCCGGATTTGCCTTTGAGCGCCTTGATTACTGTTAACCTGGCCGGGTGGTTGGTAATATCGAAATAAAGATGCGCAGAACGGGTTTCCGCATATTTACCGGCAGACAGAACATATTCGCCCAGGGGATGGGATAAGCGATACAAGAACTCGCCGGGATTGTTTTCTTTATTTTTGGAGACCAGCCGGTACTGACCGGTTTTGATTACCGGCATGGGCGATTGCAGCAGGTCAAATTTCAGGGCAGCGTCGTCAAAGCGGGCGTTTTGCTCCAGAACATGTTTACTCAATTCCCAAAAATAAACGCCGTAACGATCCAACTGTTCGCGGGCGTTTTCAAGCTGCGTTTTGAAGCGGGAGTGCACATCCTGATCAAAATGATCGAGCAGGGTTTGCCGGGTGTGCGCCATCTTGTCCTGAATGGTTATATCCAGTTCCTGGCGCAGGGCCTTGAAAGCGGCATCGATTTCTGTATTGGTGCGGCATTTTTGATAAATATCCAGAATACGTTTTTCAAAATCCACACCGGACTCGATATTGCCAAGCACCTCGTCTGAAGCGCCAAATACGTCTTCAAACAGGTTGAATTTTTCTTCCAGTAGTTCATAAACCCGGCAATCCGTTTCATTCCGCTGGTTGAGAAAATTCACCACCACCACATCAAATTTTTGTCCGTACCTGTGGCAGCGACCAATACGCTGTTCGATACGCTGCGGGTTCCAGGGCAGGTCGTAATTGATGAGCAGCGAACAAAATTGCAGATTGATGCCTTCGGCAGCAGCTTCGGTAGCGATCATGATCTCGGCATGGTTGCGAAAGTATTCCACAATCGCGGTGCGCATATCCACCGCCCGAGAGCCGCTGACCCGCCCGGTATCTTTATTTTCTGATACCCATTGTTCATACACATCGTTGGAAAGTTTATCATTATTCGAGCCGTTGAACAAGATCAGTTTGTTTTTGAAACCATGATGCGACAATAGATCCACAAGGTATTCCTGGGTGCGCCGTGACTCGGTAAAGATGATGGCTTTGCGGGGTGCATTCATCTTTTCCATTTCGCCAAAGCCGGTGTCAATAGCCGTCAGCAAGGTTTCGGCTTTGGTATCGATGGGAATGGATTTGGCCAGTTTGATCAGGTCATTCAAAGTTTTGATCTCGGCTTTTAATTTTTTTGGATCAATCTCGTCTGTTCCGTTTTCATAGTTTTCCTCCGGTGTATCCTCTTCAAGGTATTCATCCTCGATTTCTTCCACCTGAAAAAGAGTATCCAAAACTTTATCATTGGCTATGGTTTGACCGGCTTCCAGCGCTTTTAAGCGGTTGCGCATAATATCCAGAGTGCCATAAATAGCATAGGTGGAGGAAGCCAGAATTTTTCGCAGCACCAGGGTCATTAAATGACGCTGCCCATAGGGGATCGAATAGGTGTCTTCGCGGCTGATAAATTCGGAAATTCGTTCATACAATTCCTGTTCAACATCCGAAGTGGAGTAGGGCACAGTCAAAGTCCGGCGACTGGTATAGCGAATATATTCGGTAACCTGGTTGCGCAGTGTGCGTTTGCAAATTTGTGCCAGGCGTTCTTCCAGTTCGGCAAAACCGTCATCCCGGTTAATATATTGGGAGCGAAAAGCTTCCAGGTCGCCAAATATGTGTTCATCAATGAGAGAGGCAAGGCCGTATAACTCTAGCAGGGAATTTTGTAACGGGGTGGCGGTTAACAGCACTTTTTTTCGTTCTTCAAGAGCCCATTTGATATTTTGGGCCATTTTATTCTTGGCCCGAAACACATTACGAAGTTTATGCGCCTCGTCAATGATCACCAGATCCCAGTCTATGGTACGTATTTTTACACTGTAACGGCTGGCAAAGTTAATTGAGGTTATAATAATAACATTGGCATCGAAAGGATTCGATTGCCCGCTGTGCACTGCCTGATTATAATTGCGGGCGTCAATAACAACATTGGGCAGCATGAACTTTTCCTGCAGCTCGATGCTCCATTGCTTGCGCAGCGATGCCGGACAAATAATGAGCAATTTACGTTTGCGTTCGGCCCAGTATTGGCATAGCAGCAGCCCGGCTTCGATTGTTTTGCCTAAACCTACTTCATCGGCCAAAATAGCGCCGCGTGATAACGGTGAACGCAGCGCAAATAATGCCGCTTCAATCTGGTGTGGATTCAGATCAATGCATGCATCGAAAAGGGAATGCGTTAACTTTTGTACGCTGCCGGCATTGTGGTGCCGTGATAACTCGTTGGCGAAATATTTTGCATGATACGCTGTTGACATAATACTCCTGAAAACCCAAAAACATAAAGCTCTTAATATAGGAATTTTTCTGTTTAAATAAAAGGATCATACAGGATTTTTCACTTTTGAATGTATTTATTCCACTTTATATAAATACACAGAGAGGAAATATATTAACGCAACTGGTTTGCGATGAGGAAAAGGCGGTTTTACAATACAATTCATGTAAATAAAAAAAAGCCCCGGATTTATTATCTCTAATCCGGGGCC
>CAYNSO010000168.1:0-5568 GCA_964399735.1 uncultured Cytophagia bacterium | reverse complement strand
GTGAGATAGAATTTCACCCGGCAATCTCTTGATCGCGCCGGGATTCACATCCCGGTGCGGAGAATAAATCAGGGTTTCTTACCCTGGAACAAGGGGCTTTTGCCCCTTGTCTTTAACGAGCTTGGAAAAGTATAGCCCACCTCGCCGCAAATACGGCACATGCCTGATCTAGTTCGAATTCATCGCCTTTTTTTATAACAGACTCGTACTCCAGGTGGACCACACTGCAATACTGCAACGGTGCCGGCCCGTTTTGCAAACTGTTCCGCCACTAACGTGGCTTGTTATAAACTTTCGGATTAGCTAGAAACATTTCACCCCTGACGGGGTTTTAGCATGATCACCCCATGTCCAGGCCGCGGCGCAATCAAAAAAAATTACCAGCAGTAAATTTTACCCCCCCATAAAAAAATTTTAACGCTTTTTACTCTTTTTTCTTGACAATTGCATTTTTATTTTTTATCTTTCCTTTGTAAATATTTTCCGCCACACTGCAACTCAGGGATGTGCAGTAACAGAAAGGGAATATTTACATGATGACATGGGACCGAGAATATATTATATTAAAGCTGCGCGGGAATGGGTTAATTTGTTGTTTTACTATAAAGCATAACAGGGAGAAAAATCATGTACATGAGAAGCGCCTCAGATTTTGTTAATATTTTTATTGCTAACCTAAATATCATTTATTAGCCAAATTTAAGAAATAAATTTATGAGGTCTGACAATGTTAAAAAAAATAATAATAGTTTTAATTTTATTATCATTCTATACTATTACTGCTGGTGAATCCGATAAACCTAATTACTTTCCGTTACATATTGGGGATAAATGGATTTATGAGCATACAGAATTACCAAAAGAAGTGACAACAAGATTTAATATTATTGAAATTGTCGATACTGTAAAAATTAATAATAAAAAATATTATTATTCTTCAGAAATTACTGGTAGTTATTGGGGATATTCATTAAAGTCTTTTAGTTACTGGCATCTTGATTCCTTAAAACAATTATGGGGTTATAATTCAAGAACCAACAAAGAACAAATCATATTAGGATTCAATTATCCACTTGGGCAGACAATAATTTTACAAATTGGTTCATCGACAACTTTTACCCATACAATAACTTTAATGGATACAAACGAAACAATATATACACCTGCTGGGAAGTTTAGCCATTGTTATTTTTTTCAAACAGAAATAGTTGAAATTCATACTGACTTTAGAAACTGGTATGCACCTAATATTGGTAAAGTATTAGTTGAATCTGAAGGAGAAGGATTAATATTATATGGAGCAAATATTAATGGAATCGTGATTGGAGACACAAGTATTAATATACCTAATAATATTGCTCGGGCTCCCAATAAAATAGCTACTGATATACAATTAGATCAAAATTATCCAAATCCTTTTAATAATGAAACCACTATTTGTTGGTCAATTAATACTGAAAAACCAGTTCCAGTAAAATTGATAATTTATAATATTAAAGGAGAGGAAATTAAAACATTAATTAATAGTAACTTATATAGTGGTTTTTATCAGGAACAGTGGGATGGAAGAGATATTTGGGGGACAATTGTACCAAGCGGAATATATTACTATTCAATAATCAGTGAACAGAAGAAAATTTTTAAAAAATTATTATTACTTAAATAGGAAAGGGGTATTCAACATGAAATTTTTTGCTATTTTGACTATAATTATAATAGTTTTATTTGTTAATTCATTATTGTTTTCAGATGAAATTACAAAATGTATTGAAACAAATAATAATGTTTCTTATCGATTAAATCAAAATAATTCTTCTTTATCTTTAACATTTAATATTCCCCCTACACAAACCGATGTTGACGTTTTAGTAATTTATGTAACTTTTCCAATAGTACCAGGAGGTGAAGCGCCGGGTGGAGATGCTTTGCCAGGGTTTGATTCTAATGTTGCAGCAAGTATCTATAACTTCTTTAATCAAATGTCAGACAGTACTCATCATGTACATTTAAGAACTGCAGGGGGGAAAATGTTTACAGCTGAATATCCTGATATTCATTATTTGGAATGTTTTGCCGATGATAATTGTGAATGGATTAATACTGGAAAGTTAACGGAATTAAATAATGAAATTTTATTAAAAGTGTATAATGATAACCCCAATGTATTTATAAATCAATATGATCCATCAGAAATGGTGGATATGGTTTTTGTCAATGTAACTGGTAATATATTTCCTCATCATAGCGGTTATGCTTCTTTATCTTCAGAAAATGCACCCTTATTGGCTGACGAACCTTATAAATTTAATGAACTAATAGGAACAACACAGGAATTTTGGGATGAAAAAAGTCTGGAATGGTCACTAGCACATGAGTATGCTCATCAACTGGGATTAGATCACCCACCTAATAATAGTGCTAGAAAATATTATGGAAGATATGAATTGATGTATAATCAAGGACCGGGTGGTGGAGCAAATCCACTTGGTGTAAGAAATTTAATTGAACTTGGTTGGATAAGTTGTGAAACTTTAGAAGATAATATACTTAATAATCCAATTGTAATTGAAGATGTTCGAACAAGTTATAAATGTTATAAACTTCCTTTAACTTCAGATTTACATAGAGATGAACATCTCCTTTTTGCCAATCATCAAGGCACTGGTTTTGATGAGTCATATCCTGGAACAGGTTTGTTGGTTTGGCATATTGTAGAATGGCCAGGCAAGATTTGGGACATTGAAAGCGCTAGTGGGAAATGGACTGGAGATACACCGGACCCAATTTATGGAACAGATATTTTTGATGATAATAGTTTTGCAAATTATAAGGGAAGTGCAGAAAACTTTTTTTCAGGTTATCTGTCAGGTGGAAAGTATGAAAGTATAACCCCAACAACCAATCCTAGCTCAAATAGTTATTCAGGTAATACCAGAACTTCCCCTGAAAGCATTATTTCACATAAAGCAATATTAAATATAAGCAGAATTCCTCCTGACAGAATTTTAGTTGATATTGTTCAAAATTACTGGGGTGACACAATTTTTTCCTCTGATGCAATCTGGGAAGAAAATAAGAGTCCATATTACATTTTTGGTGATATTGTAGTTGACCCAAGTGTAGTAATAACAATCGAAGATAATACAGATGTTATATTTGATACTGGTGCAGAATTAATCATAAATGGAACTATGAATACGGCAAATGTTACATTTTCCGGTGTTGCTGGTGCAAACATTACTTTTAATTCCAACTTTAACCTGGCAAGTGGAACCATGACTGTCGGTGATGGCTCCACAATTGAATTTAATGATGATTGTACAATTGCATCTTCTGCCTTTTTAAATATCGGCTCAAATTCTACTATACAATTAGCTGATAATAAAAACTTGACTATTCATGGGCAGTTAATTGCGAGTGATATTACATTTTTAGGTGGCCAAGGTTCTTCAATCACTTTTAATTCTACTTGTATTCCTGATTCTGGTACAAACATCACATTTGGAGATAATTTAATTGTAGATTTAAATCAAAATTTAACAATGAATACTGGAGTAAATTTCAGTTTTGGTCTCAATTCTGTTGTTAACTTTCATGGTTTAACAACCATTTACTCCGGTTCTTCATGCATGTTCAGGGATTATGCCACTGTAAGGTTTTTTGATGATTTTCATTTATACGGAGTACTTGATACCGGCAATCATTCAAACTTTGATTTTGATGATCTGGCCCATTTTCATCAATACTGTTATAAAGTACCTCGTTATTATACACATATTAATTATCATGGCAGTGTTATTGTTGAAGGAAATCATGGCGGTGATGAAGGATCTATCGATTCTTTTAATGCTCCTGTTTTATTTTTAGCAGGCGCTCATTACAGCCTTGGCGCCGATGCAATTGCATCTTTTGCCGACATTTGTGTTATTGACAGCGCCGCCACATTTTATATCGACCACGGTAATGCCTCTTTTAGTGACAGTTTACTCGTCTACGGCCAATTATGGATTGATAACTGTACTATGGACTTTGGCAACGATACCACCAAAGCCCAGGGCATTATCTTTGAGGGCGGCGGCGCATCGTTGTCCCGCATTACCGATAGTATAGTTCGGGATTGCGTGGACGGTATTACCATCATCAATTCCAGTCCGCTTATAAAAACCAGCGAATTTTTTAATATGGAAAAACGCGGCTTTAACATCATCGGCATCGACGCGGAGCCGGAGATCAGGCAATGCTATATCCATCTCACCGGCACCTATCCGCTGCAGATGCTGAGCGAGGCGGACCCGACCCTGGTGGATAACCGTTTTTACGGGAACGGCAAGTGCGGAGCGCGAATTTGGGGCGCGGACGGCACATTCAGTCGCAACGAGTTCCGCTCCAACAACGAATCCGGCGTGTTTGTATTTTCATCCTCCGCACAACCACAGTTCTACAGCTTTGCCGATTCCGGCGGCAATATGTTTGATATGTCGCACATAGCTACCCAGGCAATTTTTATCGGCGGCGGTAATCCAATGTTTGGCGATTATCCAAATATTAACGGCAACAACATTTTTAAAAACCGCGGCAGCCGCTATTATATCTATAACGACACGCCGGGCAATATCATTGCCGAATTAAGTTGGTGGGCTAACGGCACCCCGGCAAGTGCATTTTATAATCCCGACGGCGGCAGCGTTGATTTCTTGCCCAAACTGAGCAGCGAACCCCCGGCCGGACCGCTACTGCTCAAAACCGCTGCCTCACCCTCTCCCTTTAATGCCGGTTTTGAAAAATACCGGCAAAAAGATTACGCCGGAGCCATGCAAGACCTCAAACAGATGTTGCAACAGGATAAAACATCCGTCAAAGCCGACCAGGCGGTATTCCGTCTGGGCAAAGCCGCCCGCAAGATCGGTAAACTCGGCGAACTGGAAGCGTTTTTGGGCGATCTGAAAAAAGAAAAGGACCCGCAGATTCAATACCACAGTCGTAACTGGCTATGTTATCTGTACGCCAGCCGTAATGACATGAAAAAAGCGGAAAGACTGCTGGATGAAGTCCCCAAAGGTTCTTCGTATGAACGCACGCTGTTGCTGGATATATGCTCGTATTACGCTTCGTTAAAAGACATGAAAAACGCCAACCGCATTGCGGAAATACTCAAAGAGCGGCATAATAATGACGTGTTGGCTATGGAACTGGAAGCGGCCCTGGAGGGCTGGATCGACTTTACCCAGGTAAAAGGCCAGACCAAAGCGCACCGCCGCGGAGCGTCCATACCTGTACCGCAACCCTATATTGCTGAACAAACGGAAACCCCGGTTCCAGTGGATACTGTAGCGTTTAAAGCCGGTATCTATCCCAATCCTTTCAACTCATCAACCACCATCAACTTTAGCGTAGAAAAAGACGGCTCGGTGCAGATTGCCATCTATGACCTGCTGGGCCGCCGCGTGCAAACCCTGGTGGACGAGCGTCGCAGCGCCGGTTCATACCGCGCGGTGTGGAACGGCTGCGACAATACCGGCCGCAGCGTGGCTTCGGGTATTTATTTTGTGCGCATGCAGGTTGGCGGCA
>CAYNSO010000167.1:0-5587 GCA_964399735.1 uncultured Cytophagia bacterium | reverse complement strand
TTTTAACATTCTGAAAAACTTTTACCCCTTTTAACAGGTGTTGTCATTGACCCGCAATTTCCATTGCTTATTGGTCGCTGGTGCAATTTTGTTTTTTCAAGCAACCTTTGCTTAAAAAACCGGACAATTATTTTAATCAAAGCGTTCTCGTTCCGCAGAGAGGAATTTTCACGCAGCGTCTCATGTCTTTGGTTTGTTGGATGTATATTTAATCACCCGTGTTTTTTCAATCGTTATCAATCCCCCGCATTGTGATTGTTCAATAATATTATCCAGAATTGGCAGGAACTGTTCAATCTTGATCAAGTCATCAACAATTTCAACAACAACCGGCAGGTCTTCAGAGAGGCGTAAAATTTTTGCTGTGTGAATCAATTTGCTGGTTCCGCCAAAGCCCATAAACCCTTTAAAAACTGTAGCGCCAGCCAAACCAAAAGAGCGGGCTTCTAAAACAATTTTTTCAAAAACCGGGATATGGGCAATTTTATCCGAGTCGCCCAGAAAAATACGTAATAGTCTGGCATTTTCAATATGCATATTAACCTCTGCTGATTATTTTTGAAATAAAGAATGCTGATACAACAGCCAATAACGATAAAAACAGGTTCAGGAGCATATTTAATAATCCAAGAAGAATTTCCGAATCGCGTAACAGGGCAAATGTTTCATAAGAAAAGGTGGAAAAGGTGGTGAGGCCGCCACAAAAACCAATAGTAAGAAATAATTTTGTTTGAGGTGAAATTAGTTCCTGTGCATCAAGATAAAAAATGATTACTCCAAGAAGAAAACTGCCAATAAAATTGACAAACAAGGTGCCAAACGGGAATAGAACAGGAGATACTTTTTGCACGGCATTAGTTACCCAATAACGGAATACGCCTCCACACGCTGCACCGATTGCTACCAGAATATAATTTAGCATAATGTTATCTTTTATTGGTTAACAGTACAACAAGAGTTATCAGCCCGAAGAAATTGTGGACGGTTAAAGGCGAACTCTATCGCCTGGGTAATTTAATAAAGTGTAATTTTTTTTACAACAAGTTTTTTAGGGCGTCCATACCTGGCCGCCCTTGTACTTGGTCAAAATTCATCAAAAAAGCGCCGGGGTATCAATTGCCGGCTGGATTTACAGGCCTGGAGTGGCTCTGGTTGATTTGAAAAAAGTCTTTATTTCAACCCCAGCCTGGCGGCAACACCATCGCCATAATTCTTGTCGGCGCGGCGGAAATGCTCTACCATTTTTTCCTGGATGCTCTTTGGTGTTTTGCCAAGACTGCCGCATATATTGGCAATCAGGCGTTGTTGTTCATCCGCCGGCATTAAGCGGAACAGGTTACCGGGCTGGATATAATCGTCATCCACGCCGCGTTTTTGCTCGTAGCGATCCGCATCGCCGGAGATTTTCAGCGGCGGTTCTTTGTATGCCGGGTCAGCTAACGGGCCGCCATAACTGTTCGGCTCATAGTTTGGCGAGGCGCCGCCGTTGTCGTCAAACCGCATGTGCCCATCGCGCTGGTAATTATGCACTTCCACATGGGGTCGGTTAACGGGCAAACGCTCAAAATTTACGCCCAGCCGGTAACGGTGCGCATCCGCATAAGCAAAAATACGCGCCTGCAGCATTTTGCAGGGCGAGAAAGATATGCCCGGCACTACATTGGCCGGAGAAAACGCCGCCTGTTCAATCTCGGCAAAGTAATTTTCCGGGTTGCGGTTCATTTCCATTTCGCCAACCTCGATGAGCGGATAATCCTTGTGCGGCCATACTTTGGTCAGGTCAAACGGATTCCAGCGATAGGTTTCCGCTTCTTTTTCCGGCATCACCTGCACATAAAAAGTCCATTTGGGATAGTCTTTGTTTTTTATGGCTTCAAACAGCGCCCGCGTATGGTAATCAGCATCCTGACCGGCGAGCCGGTCCGCCTCATCCTGCATCATACATTGAATACCCTGTTTGGTCTTGAAATGGAATTTAACCCAAAACCGCTCGTTTTTGGCATTAATGAAACTGTAGGTGTGGCTGCCATAGCCGTTCATGTAGGGTATGCCCTTGGGGATGCCGCGGTCGGAAAATAAAATCGTTACCTGGTGCAACGATTCCGGCGCCAGCGACCAGAAATCCCATTGCATGGTATCGGAGCGGGTATTGGTTTGCGGGTCGCGTTTTTGTGAGTGGATAAAATCCGGGAATTTAATGGCATCGCGGATAAAGAACACCGGGGTGTTGTTGCCTACCATATCCCAGTTGCCTTCTTCGGTATAAAATTTCAGGGCAAAGCCGCGCACATCGCGGACGGTATCGGCCGAGCCTTTTTCTCCCGCAACCGTAGAAAAACGGCCCAGCATTTCAATTTTATTACCTTTATTAGCAAACAATTTGGCTTTGGTGTATTTGCTAATATCGTTGGTAATGGTAAGAACGCCATGCGCTCCGGCGGCTTTGGCGTGAACAACTCTTTCGGGAATTCTTTCGCGGTTAAAATGCGCCAGCTTTTCCAAAAGATAATGATCTTGCAATAAGGTGGGGCCGCGCTGGCCGGCGGTTAATGAGGTTTGATTGTCGTCTACAGGAATTCCTGCAGCAGTCGTCAGCTTTTTTTCTTTAGCCATTGTTTACTCCTTTCACAACCTGGTTGAGTGTTCAAGGGAATGATTATTGTGTAAATGAATGGCAAAATTCAGCTTACCTATTATGCTATACTCTTTTTCTTACAATTTGCGCATATTCCAAAGAATTCTATTTTGTGGCTCCGTACAGTAAAATCTGTCAATTTGCCGGCTGAGGCATTGATTTCATCATAGTTGGGCATTATAAAATCAATGATCGCGCCACATTCTTCACATATCAAATGATGGTGGGGCTTGATGTTTGCTTCAAAACGGTCAAAGGTGCTGCCATAGTGGATTTTTTTTACCAAACCCTGCTCATTCAGAATTGTGAGATTGCGGTATACAGTTCCCAAGCTTAGCCTGGGAAATTCCGGTTTCAGGCGTGCGTACAACCAGTCCGCAGTCGGGTGTTCCCCGGTGGTGCGGAGCAATTCCAGAATGCGTGTGCGCTGCCGGCTGGATTTGTAAGCAGTTTTTTCTTCTTTTTTTTGCATAATTAATTTTAATAATCATTCCGATTATTAATATAGTCGATTCCTTTCACAATGTCAAGAGATAACGGTATTTTCATAGAAAAATTATTTGTATGAATGGCCATGTAAAATAGTAAAGAAAAAAACAATATGGCGCAAGGGGTTTTTTATATACCGGATTGGGTTTACCTGCAATATAAAGATAACTGCAAGAGGGAAAGCAGAGTAAAATAATGTCATCTGTCTAAAATAAATCATACTTGAATTATTACTATCTGGCTGGTTTACAAGAGCAGAAAGAGTAAAAAACTCTTGAATAATTGGTTTGCTTTTCTTACAATGCACATTAAAATTTGATTTAATATTTTAAGCAATTCTTGTAAATTGCAAAGAACAGAAAGCGAACAAACCATGAAAATTCTGTTACTGGTCAATCCCGCCGCCGGGCACAAGCGCGGCAAGGAGGCGGCACAAAAGACGCTGACACTTTTCCGTCAACAGGGGGTCGATGTCACTTGCATTTATTCCGAATATGCCGGGCACCTGGTCGAAATCGCCGCATGCGAAGTGACCGGCAACTGGGACGGAATCGCCGCTCTCGGTGGCGACGGCACCCTGTTCGAGGTGATCAACGGCATGATGCGCGGCAATTCGGATCTGCCGATTCCATTAGGGGTTCTGCCCGTCGGCACCGGCAATTCTTTTTCAAGGGACTTGCATGCGCATACTCTGGAAAATGCGGTACAGGCAATTAGCAGTGGAAAAACCCGTAAAATCGACCTTGGTCGATGTGACTATCAGGGCGGAACATTTTATTTTATCAATATTCTCGGTTTTGGCTTTGTTGCCGATGTGGCGCAAAAAGCGTCTCTATATAAAAAATTGGGCAGCCTCAGCTATGTTATCGGCGTATTCATCATTACCAAAAATCTGCAATCGTATTCACTGGATTTTGAAATTGACGGCAAGGCATATCAACGGGAAAATGTTTTTGTTGAAATCAGTAATTCCACCAAAACCGGCGGCGATATGATCATGGCGCCGGCCGCAAAAATTGATGATGGTTTGCTGGATGTTATTGTTTTGAATAAAATTTCCCGGTTCGGGATATTGTCTACCCTGCCCAAAATCTTCAAGGGCGCTCATGTACAAATTTCACAAATCGAGACCTTTCAGGGCCGCACCATGCGGTTTGTACCCGCTGTCGATAAAGTACTTACCCCGGATGGCGAGATTACCGGCAGAACGCCTGTATCGGTATCTGTAATTCCCGGCAAAATAAAGGTGTTTGATTCATTATGACCATATTGAAAAGAATTGTTGAAAATTTGATTTCCGCTATTGCCTGGATATGTGGTTTTAGCGCTTTTCTGCTGGTCGGCATTTTATTGCTCTTTATGGGCATTTTTATTAATCCCCGGCATTTTGACGGTTTAATCAAAGCCGGCTGCCGGTTTATCATGCGCATGTTATTCATCAGAATTCGGGTCGAGGGCCGTGAAAATGTTGATCCGCGCCGCACCTATATTTTTATGTGCAACCACGTTAACCAGTTCGACGGAATTGTTTTGTATGGGTATATCGCCAATTTCGCGCGCGGGGTAGAACTGGATACCCATTTCAAATGGTTTTTTTGGGGATGGGTTTTACGACGTATGGAAATGATCCCCATCAGCCGCACTAACGCCCGCAGCGCCATGAACAGTTTAATGCAGGCCAAAAAAGCCCTTGCCGGCGGCGCTTCTATAATGATTATGCCTGAAGGCACCCGTACCCTGACCGGCAAGTTCGGCCCCTTTAAAAAAGGACCTTTTTTACTGGCCAAAGAAGCCGGGGCGGATATTGTCCCCATGGTTATGATCGGCGCTTTTGAAATCAAGCACAAAGGCAGCCCGCTCATTCGTCCCGGACAAATGATATTGCGATTTGGCAAGCCGATTTTATATGCTGATACCTGTGAGTTGGAAGCGAATGAGTTAAAAACCCTGGTTCATAATAAAATGCTACAGTTATTCGAACAGTAAACAACATAAAAGATTTCCACCCAGACAACCGCTAGCCAGCGCCGGTGATAATCGTTTTAATTTATTTATTGTTCGGGCATTCCGGGTTGAGAATGATCTGTGCAATTCCGCTGGTAAACAAATTGGGCTTTGCAGGTCGATCCGTCAACATATTGACAAAGGGGAAATGATGGTATTCAGTCGATTTTAATAATAACCGCAGACCCTTTTGGGGGAAATAGCAGTCGACCAGTTTGAACAAGCCGGTTTTAGCGTTTTTCTCCCGGGTTTTTGTTTTGTTTTCTATCATTTTTTGCAAATCATGAACCTGTAATTTAACCGGGGCTGTTTGCAAAATTTTTTTACATTCTATAAAGTATTTTCTTACCTTGTTTATGGGGAATGACGGGTAAGGCGGGTAATTGTTTTGTACCAGCAGCCTGGGCACCCGGATAAAGACCTGCCCGTTAGCGGCATAGACAAAACCATCATGATCTG
>CAYNSO010000166.1:0-5765 GCA_964399735.1 uncultured Cytophagia bacterium | reverse complement strand
CCTGTAAAAGCAGGATAATAAATAATCGTCATTATCGAGTGCTCTGGTTCGCAAATTCTATCAGTTCAACCGGCGCGCCATTATGTTCGATCATGGCGACCCGCACACCCTCGCCGGGAGAGTTGGGCGGTGTTAATATTTGCAGGTTATGTTTGCGTAATTCCTCATCCAGGTCATCGACTTCAAAGGCAAGATGCGGGACTGTTTTGATCAATTCGAGAATGGGACTGTCATCTTCAAAGCGCATCCATTCAATGCCAAAGGGACTGCTGTCGAATCCGCCTACATAAAATTTAAACTGCGGCAGATACTTTTCATTTTGTATCGGCCCGGTCGTTGGAATGCCAATATGATGATAACGCCAGCCCCATTCTGTTATAGCCGGGGGCGGCTCGTGGTCTTGTCTTTTTATGATCATTGTATTACCCTGAAAATTGATTGACTAGTAGAATGTCTTGGTGATATTAACATAAACCGGACTGTATTTAAAGTTCATGTTTGAGAAAGGTCATTTAAAACACTAGAGCACAAAATACATCCTTGTCATTTCGAGCGCAGCGAGAAAACTTGTTCTTTACAATATGTAAAATACGAAAGATTCCTCGTCGCTTTTCTCCTCGGAATGACAAGGATGATTTTTCTCAAACATGAAAATACATACCTTGTTTTCAGGCTTTTAACACTGCCTCATGTAAAGTTTTTATTCACTTTGCGCCAATCTGAATGCCGCCATTTCCTGGCCGTTACGGATCAGCAGAATGTCATCGACAAGTACCGGGTGATTCCAGGTTTTGCCGGTAATGGCCGGTACCCGCGCCAGTTCCGTAAACTGCTCCGGTATTGCATTTACCAGCGCCAATTCACCTTTTTCAGAAATTACCAGCAGCAAATCTTGATCTGCCAGCAGCACAAACTGGCCGCGGCCATAGCGTCCACCTTTCCACATGCGCACGCCATCTTTCGCATCGATGCAGGCGAGTGTTGGCCCGTCAAAACCATAGATATAACCATTGTGAACAACAGAATCATTAAAATAGGGTTTAATCCTTGCCGAGGTCCAGCGTTCTTGAATAGACCAGCCTGTGTCTGTTAAAGTTGCAGTCAAGCGGCGCATCCCGCCCCGTTCATTGACGCTGATCAGCAGATCGCCGTCGGCAGTCATTGCCGGCTGCACAATGGATGCGCCTTTCCAGGCATGCTGCCAGAGCAGGGTTCCGTCGCCCGGCGTGGCGCTAATTACGCCAAAGGCATTTTGCAACAAAACCTGGGTAACGCCGTCAATTTGTAACAGGTGTGGCGAACTGTAACATTCATTGCCTTCCGCGGGTAGAGTCCAGCGTGACTTACCGCTAACCAGATCGTAAGCAATGAGCGAACCGGCGGTGGCAACAATAACCAGGTTGTCCACGACCAGGGGAGAGCTGGAAAATCCCCATATCGGGATTTTAGTATCAGTATCGGCAGCCGCGTTGTGCGACCAGACCATCCTGCCGTCGTTGGCATCAAGCACATTCAAAATACCGGTAGCGCCGAGTGAATAAACGAGTCCGTTGCTGATGGTCGGTGTAGCACGCGGCCCAGCGCCGCTGTTCGATTCCCAGAAGCGGGCTTTATCTCTATGTATCCATACCGGCGCACCTGTATTCAGGTTATAACAGGAAACCACCTCATCTTCGCCACGTTGTTCCTGCGTGTAGAACAAGTCGCCACGCACTGAAAAAGAAGACCAGCCCGGACCTACCGGTCGCCGCCAGAGTTCCTGCGGGGGATTGACAGTCCAATCGGTTGTTATTTTACTACCGTGTAAAATGCCTTTGCGATTGGGGCCGCGAAAACCGGGCCAGGAGGATTGAACTGTTTCCGTTACTGTTATAGCTGTACTTGTCGTTGGCTTGTTGCCAGCCTGTGCCAGCAATTGTTCTTCGGCAGATTGGCTCCATCGCCACGCAAAATCCGAATTACCCGCATTATCGATTCCCCCGGTGCGGATAAGTGTCCATGCAAAAACCGCAAGCAAAATAGCGGCAGCCAAAGTAATCCGCCGGGTAACCTTGGCAATGCGGGAAGCGGCCAATGCCCACGCAATCAGAACCAGGCTCAATATCGGCAAGGCCAGAATGGGAAACAGCATCCCCATTCCACCATTGGCAATTGTTTGGTGAAGCAAGGGGCGAACCGCAATTAATGCAGCAATGATCAAAACAAGCGCACTCCAGCGCTCGAAACGGGGCAGACGGCTGAAAAACGCCCACCAGACAAGCGCCAGTAGTCCGCATAACGCACTACCTAAAATGGTAACCGGCATAGCGTCGGGAACGATCAGCGGGGTAACGAATTTGAAAACCAGGATGAGTATTGCCGAAACTATCCCCGGCCAAAGTCTTGGCGATTTTTGTTGAACAGGAATACGGGATTTTCTTTTAATCATAGTCAAAGATTTTTCAAGTTTAAGGTGTCCAGGCAAGATAATTGTAAGACATGCTATTTTTAGAATTGATGCAATTTCAGTTTATACTATGTACGAGAATATTATGAATATGTTTTACTTGAGTAATAATTTTTTATCATTTATCCGAGTCCGCTCTAAAAAATTATCGATTGCAATATTTTACAAATTCATAATAGGCAACACCGCCCGTTGTCTTTACCGGGAGATGTGCATCGACCTGTACATGAATAGCTGCTATAAAAACACGGGATAAAATCCCGTTTTCAAACCCGGCATTATACACTGACTGTTACTTTTGAAGTACTATTTTTCTTATACTTTTAAATTCAGGAGTACATAACTGGTAGAAATATATTCCACTGGGATAGTTAAAAGCTTGCCATATTACTTGATGATTTCCTTTTTGCAGAAATCCATCAATTAGCGTGCTTAAGAGTTGTCCTGATAGATTGTAAATCTTTAATGAAACCAGGCCGGATTCAATTAAATTAAAGGAAATTGTTGTTACCGAATTAAATGGATTTGGAAAATTTTGTAATAATGTAAAGTCTTTTTGAAAATATGTTTCTTTATTTTTTACAAGAGTATTTCCCGCAATTAAACCTGTGTTTGCATTAATAGAAATTGTTTTTGAAATATTTGGCGAATCTGTTAAATAATATTTTATTTCCCATACAGAGAAAAAAAATGATGAATCTCCATAAAGCAATGCTTCAATATTAATATTATCATGCTTTTGACGGAACTGTTTTCCACCATTTAATTCCGCTATTGCTAATGCAGAATCACTGTCTATCCAGGTACTTTTTATTCTGGACCAGCCGATGTATTTGTATAAATTTGAAGATTTTACGTTTACAGAATCATACGAGACATATACTGTAATTGAATCATGTTTGAAAATCCAATAATCAGATTGGCCGGTTGTGTCAACTTTTGTGCTTTGTATATCCGCTAAACACGGCAAAGTCAGGTATTCCCGTGCCAGTGAATCAGCTTTCTGAAATAATCCTTTGGCTGTATATTTTTCTGTGGAATAAACATTCGTTAGCAAAAGACAAATAATTACAGAAATGATAATATGACGTGGCATTTTACTCCCCTAACCTTTCTGGATTAAAAAACATAATTTTTATTAATGCTTCCAACCCTGGCTCCGGCTTGTAATAACCAGTTTGTTCACCAGGTTTCTTTACCCAAAACAGTACTGATAAACCTCTCGCCTCTGCCGCCGACCAGGTATATGGAAATTGAATCCGCATATCTTTTAGCAAAGCGTTTGACCAGGTTCCGGGCAATTATGGTATCGCCCGGAAAGTTATAGATAAAGTATTGGCCATTTGTCAAACCCAATGCGGAATTGATTGTGAAATTACCCTGATCGTCGATTTTGAAAAAGTAGTAATCGCCGGGCTGCAACTGCTGCTCCTGTGCGCCACAAACAACCAGCGAATCCAGGAATGATTGATAGACAGCCGGGTTAATGGATTCCGCTTGTCCCCATATCACTGTCTCCGGAATGCGATATATTTTTTCGTTAACCGAACCGATATGATTATTGGCCGGGAATGTTAATGTATGTGAATTTTGTGTGACAACCAGTGTACCTCTGACTTTAACGCCTTTAATAATAATTTCTATTGCATACCTGCCTTGAGCAGGTGTTTGCAAATTGAACTTGACAGTGGCGTACGACAGAACAGCCGTTGCCAAATCAGGTATCCATATTTCTTTTAAATAAATTTTGTAGGCATTGCCGTCTTTGATTGTACTGCCGATTATCTGGCAGCCGCCGCAGGGGTAAACCTTCTCGGTGTTTAAAACAAGATAAATATCTGCATCCGCCAGTTCGCTCTCTTTGCCGAGATTGACATTGATTTTCGAGTCTATAGGCTCAGTACGACCTTCATAATCGGGATATTCGAAATTGCCGGGAGTCGTTAATGAGTCCATGTCTTTCTGACAAGCCAGGCACAAGGAAAGCAGCGCGCTGCCAACAATAAAAAACCAGTATTTTTTCATGTCAACATTCTCCGTTTTATGCTCTGTTTTTTTGTGGTAAATATTTTGTAACAAAAATTTCCGGTCAATCCGCTCCGCCCCGGTCCATGAGATCATCTGATACTCTAGATAAAAATAAACAAATTCAGGAAAAAAGCAAGTAAAATTTTATTTTTTCGTAAAAAATTCCACTCGTCCGCTGTTTTGGGATTGCCAGCCCCGGGAAATTGCGCGCATTAAATTATGATTGCTACCATCACCCGGCAGCTAATTCTGTGCGCTGCTGGATTGCTAAATACTGGCTGCTCTGCTGAAAAATAAGGGATAGAAATTTAAATATAAAAGCGGGACTGTTAATAAGGGGAGCTAATGCAAACCATATTGACAACTGAAATTTATTTGTTATCCCCATCCTTTTGCTTATATCCCGAACTGAATCCGGTAAATTTTTGGAGAATAAAATCTTGCACTTTTTGGGCATCTTTGATAGCCATATTCATATCTTCTTCAACCAAATCAAAAGAGTAAGGATACCTGACATTTACGCTATAATCTGTTAACCTGAGACACTCTTCCACCAGCATAGAAAAATTTTCATCATATTCGCAGCACATTTTATTCAGCATCATTAAATCATGAGTTTTTACCACCTCATGATTATTTAATACTAAAAATCCTTTTTAAATATTTTTCTGCGGATTGTTGACAATGATAACAGATTATTTCAACAGGGCAGGGGAGCATTGTTATAAGGTGATTCGCAGAAGCCAAATTACTCCTGGCAATATCAAACCATTCCCTGGCAAGATGTATGTTATCCATTGAGCAGAATTCCCTGGTTAAGAATTTTATATTCCAGGGTGTTTTTATGAACCGCTCTTGACTGAAATTCATCAATATCGTAAATCAGTATATCGAGGGGTATGTTGACCAGGTGGCTGATTTCTTTGCGGATAGCCCGGAGCATATCTATTTTTCTGCTATTCCCCAAACGGGTAGTCAAACATAAATCAAGATCGCTATCGTTGTTTGCGTCTCCCTGCGCCAGGGAGCCGAATAAAAATATGTCCTTAACCGGGAATTTAGCCGCTATCAAAGAAGAAATTGTCTTTATTTGCTCGTTGGTAATCATGATGACATTAACCTGTTTGCATTGTAAAGTAAAACCGGACTAGTCGGTTTTCATAATAAATGATATAAGAATTTTTTTAGTAATTGTCAATATAATTTTATGACCTGACAATGTTTGTTGGATTTGACTGCCAGGCTCGATGATTGCCTCACCCGCTAGCCAATTCTGTGCGCTGCTGGATTG
>CAYNSO010000165.1:4163-5829 GCA_964399735.1 uncultured Cytophagia bacterium | reverse complement strand
GTAAAAAAAACCCCTGATTATCAATCAGGGGCGCTTTATCATCAACATATTATTGTAACAGCGGGAATTAAAAAATAATTACGGTAGCAAAAAACCTCTTATCATTGGTACAGGTTTGTCATATTCCTGAGCAGTTACTGCAGCAGCAGCATTTTCCGTGATACCAGCACATTTTTTGCCTGTAATTTGCAGAAATACACGCCGCTTTCCAGATTTGCGGCATCGAACCGAATTGAATGGTCGCCAGCCGAAAGACTGCTGCTTAACAGGGTTTGTACTTCCCGGCCAAGAATGTTGTATATTTTTAATGTAACATGCTGGGCAGCCGGTAACTGGAAATTAATTGTTGTAGATGGATTAAACGGATTGGGATATACATGCAAAGCCGGCACCGGCAGCGCCATGCCATGATGATCTTTAATGCCTGTACTACCACTTTTGGTGATCAACACATCACCGCTATCCGGGATGGCGTCAAACTGCACATAATCGGTAGTATCGGTATCGATGATCTGAAATGCCACGGGTTTGCCGTTTTGGGTTACAGTTGCAGCAGCCCACCCTGCAGGCAACGGGCGGCGAATACTAACCGGATAGGTGAAAATTGTATCGTTCAGCGTATCGGTTACCTGCACTGTTATACAGGTATCCTGAGCTGATATTTCCGCTACCGATAAGGAATTCCGTTCTTTGATATAACGCACCACATTGCCAAAAGTCTCTACCCACAGGTCGTTTTGATTGTCATTGATATATTCCAGCGTTTCACGTAACACGGTGGAGGGTAATGGTGAATAACCACCGTCCCCGTCTATGCCATGCAGCAGAAATACACACCAGCCTTTAGTTTTGATAGCAGAATTGAACCGGGAAATAAAATGATCAGTGGTTTTTATAGATCCCTGATCACCACAAATAATTGAACTGATGCCGAAAAAGTCCGCTGGATTTTTCGATACAATCGATCCGGAGCAGGTTCTTCCGGCTTCATAGAATTGCTGCATAATCGCCTTCTTGGCGCTAACACAATAAGGATAAGCGTGGGTAATACATTGCTCGCCCGGAATATGGGCAATAATATCTTCCTTGCAGGTTTTTAATTCCCAGGTTTGGAGGGAATCGTTTTGCGAACTAAAATTTGTATGCGTCACAGAGTGACTGGCGATTTCATGGCCGTTTTGCGATGCGCTCAATAATTTATCCCAGTGCAGATCCGGCCAGGTGGGACTCGTTACGGTGAACATGGTTAGCTTGAAACCAAACTCATCAAACATGGGGATAGCGATGGCAAACTGATTGGCACAGCCGTCATCAAAAGTAAAACTGACAGCGCTGGCGCGAAAGCCGTGCCAGGTGGCAACATTATACGGTTCGGCAATGGTTTGCGAAAATGCCGCAGCCGATATAAAAAATAAACATAAAAATACATAAAGTTTAAACTTAACTTTCATAACCGCTCCTCTTTTTTTACCTTAACTCCCATAACCGGATCAGCTTTGATATTGTTACAAGTTCCGGTTATTGTATTCTCTTCTATATCATATTAACACTTTTCAGGGACAAATTCAATAAATTTTCCTTCTTTCAATCACAATAATTACAGTCAGGATATTCTCTCTACCTGTCCCTGTGGAAAATTTCAAGCGGTGATTTTCCTCCTGGTTCC
>CAYNSO010000165.1:0-4063 GCA_964399735.1 uncultured Cytophagia bacterium | reverse complement strand
TGGCGCGAGGTTATAGCGCCTGGTTCCTGCAACTTTCACACAAAATATTACTCTTGCCGGTCATTCCGGTTTTCTATATGCACAACCAGGCAAATTCCCACGGCAAACTTGACCAGCGCTTTTTCTCCGGTCATAAAATTGCTCAACGTCAGGGTCGAACCCCGCTCTACCAGAGCGCCGCTGAGCGGCCAGCGCACGCCGCTAATATCGAGTTGTTCGATGCGTTCCGATACCGGAACAATGGAAAGAATATCCCCGGATTTACCGGCAATCTGCATTTCTGCCGGGCCGGTGAGCGCCCAGCCCTGCTGGTCGCCGTCGGCAATACGCAGCGCCCGAAACGACCACTTTTGCCGGGTCAGCAGCATAATATTGGCTAAAAACTGATCCATGCGCCCACCCAGGGCGGTCAGGATCAACACTTCATCCGTATTAAACCGTTGCGCCGCCTGTAACGCCAGTTCCAAATCCGATTCATCCTTAG
Organism: uncultured Cytophagia bacterium; assembly: GCA_964399735.1. GTDB lineage: Bacteria > Zhuqueibacterota > Zhuqueibacteria > Residuimicrobiales > Krinioviventaceae > Fontivivens. The sequence goes on along the minus strand of CAYNSO010000165.1, from coordinate 3,579 downwards.
CCGCCGGGTATTTTTCGACCGGAATACCGAGTTTTTGCACCTGTTTCAACAATTCGGGAGACAGCGAATCCAGATCCCCCACAATCAAATCCGGGCGCAGTCCCATTGCCAGGGCATAGCGGGTTCCGCCATCGGCGCACACAATAAAATCTCCCTCGGCAATATATCGCCGGTTTTTTTCACCAGGGCCTGAAATTCCATTTGCAAAAATAATCACCCGCGGCACAGGGAACTCCTGTTCATCGTAACAACGTTAACGAGCGGGTAGCGGAAGCATCATCACCCATTAAATAGACCTGGTACTGGCCGGAAGCCAGGTTTGAACCGTCTATACTTGCCGTATAAGTCAAACCACCTTCTGCCCATCCCTGGTAAATTTCTTGCAAAAGCTGACCACGCGCATTAAAAAGCAGTAATTTTACATTCTGGCTTTCAACCACACTGAACTGGATAACAGCCGTACTGTTAAAGGGATTTGGAAAAGCAGGAGAAAGATCACAAGTAACCGGAAGTTCGGGTTCATCATTCATTTCATGAATGCGGGTACGGGCCTGGAAATTTAATAACAACAGAGAATGTGCCGGCATGACCAGGTTTTTACCAAAATCCATTCCCGGTGTGCGACGGGTTGAATCATATTTGTCGGTAGTTACTGTAAAAACATCATACTCGCTAATATCGGGCTGCCAGCCGTCAAATACCAGGTCAATCAACTGCAACTCGGAAGACTGGTTGATCAAAAGCGCCGATTTACTGCCCTCGTATTCCACAGCAAATAAATTAACTGCCGCCGGTTTTTGAGAGATAACTTTGACCGGGCTGCCGGTCAGATACCGGCTTTTCAACGCCAGTAATCGGGCGGACGGGCGCAGTTCATAATCCTTGCTCATCAGCCCAACCCGGTCATCGCAATCATTCCATAAAGCGCTGCCATTCACTTTACCGCGCTCGGCCAGATGCTTCAGAACCAGGGCATGAAAGACCATATCTTTGCCGTCACGCTGCTGTTCAAGTTCATCGGAAAGATAAATATTATATTCGGTGATCCATAATGGAATGCCCGTCAGGTCGAACTGGTTCAGCTTGTCGCGTATAGAACTGCTCAATCCGGCAACTGCCGCAGCGCCATCATGAACAACGGCGTCTATATCGGTATTGTCCGGGGTGATATTATGATGATAGGTAAAAAAATCCAGATGCGCGCGGGTATTACTGATAAATGTATCCAGTAACTCATTATCCCAGGCATGCTTAAACTCGCCGCCGCCAACCCGTATAGCTGGATCTGCCTTTTTCATAGCAACCGCGCATTTGCGATATAGCTCGGCCAGTCCAGCGGCGCCATTTTCCACATAATCTTCAGCTTCATTAAAGGGCGCCCAGTAGGGAATATTCCACCCCTGTTCAATATTGACAATTTTAACCAGCCGCGCACACCAGTCCGCATAAGCATTAATCTGATCGGCATCCAGTACAGCATCGCCATTCTCATCCATCCATGACGGCCAGCCGGCAATAGTTATCAGCATGTGCTTGCGATACCTGGCAGGAAAAGCGGCAAGTGTAGCGTTAATTTTTTCCGCATCCCAGCGCCTTGCCGTGGTCAATACCCACCCCCGCTCATACTGCCGGGAATCAAGCCGGGTTTCTGCTGCATATAACCGTATAAACTGCGGCGCAATAACATCAAGCTGATCCTGATAGCTGTAATCGGCGGCTACTTGCGGATCGGTTCCTTGCCAGATGTTCATGCCCAGCAATTTTTCGGTGGACTGACCTTTGGGCATGTTCCAGTATACTGTGGCTTCAAGCTGGGCGCTCAGTATGTTGACGTAAAAAAGAACAAAAAAACAAACTATTGTAACAAATTTATTCACTCGGTTAATTACACCTCTGCTAATTCTACTGTATGAATTATATTTCGCGGGTCTCGCGTTTCAGCCATTCCTGTTCAACCGGGGTCAGGTGCGGGCCTAGTTTGGCATATACAGCCTTGTGATAATCATTCAGCCATAGCTTTTCCGCCGGGGTCAACATTTCGACCTTGACCAGGTCCAAACAAATGGGACAAAAAGAGACCGTTTCAAAACCATAAAACACGCCAAACTCGTTTTCCTTGCGTAATTCTGTAACAATCAAATTCTCAATGCGGATGCCAAACTTGCCCTGCAGGTACAAGCCGGGTTCGTTGGAAGTGAGCATTCCGGGCTTGAGCGGTACCTGGTTTTCAGGACGTATCCGCTGCGGACCTTCATGGACGTTTAAAAAATGACCAATACCATGCCCGGTACCATGCCCATAGTTCATATAATGCTCCCACAGAGCAGCGCGGGCAAGTGCGTCAATTTGTGAGCCATTATACCCTTTGGGGAATACCAGCCGTCCCAGGTTGATATGACCCTTTAGCACCAGGGTAAAGCTGGTTTTTTCTTCATCAGTTGGCTTGCCCAGGGTAATGGTGCGGGTAATATCAGTGGTGCCGTCCAGGTACTGGCCGCCGGAGTCGATAAGCAAAATGCCTTCCGGCTGTATTTTAGCCGCTGTTGCCGGGGTGGCGGAATAATGTACAATGGCGCCGTTTCCTTTGTAACCGGCTATGGTATCGAAACTGAGTCCCTTAAAATTTTCACCTTTACTGCGGAATTCTTCCAGCTTGTCGGCAACAGTTATTTCCGTGTGTTCCTGCTTGCCGATATTTTGATACAGCCACACCAGCCATTTCACCAGCGCCACGCCATCGCGAATATGAGCCTGGCGAATGCCCTGTAATTCGGTTTCATTCTTACAGGCTTTGAGTTCAAAGGGTATGCTCGACGCCTGCAACACATTGCAGAATGGTGAAATAGCGTCCATTACCCACTGGCTGGTTTTACCGGGGTCCAGCAGCACAGCCGATTTTGACAATTGCGCAAGATATTTTGAAAACTGTTCATAATCCAAAATCGTCACCCCGTCTTTAACAAGGGTTTGCTGTACCTGCGGAGCCAGCTTGTCCTTATTAATAAACAACCGCGCCTCGGTTTTAGTAATTGCTGCATAGCAATACGCAACCGGGTTGTATTGCACATCGCTGCCGCGGATGTTGAACGTCCAGGCAATATCATCCAGGGCAGCTAATAAATGCACGTCAGCCTGGTGCTTGCGCATTTCCGCACGAATCCGGCTGAATTTTGCGGTGCGCAATTCACCGGCAAACTTTTCTTCCAATATATAAACGGGATTCCCGGGAATGCCGGGACGGTCACTCCAAATTTTGTCAATCAAATCGGTATGCAAAGCAAAGAATATCCGCTTTGCCGCCAGTTTGCCCTCCATCTCCTGCACCTGGGTTACAGACATAACCTGGCTGTCAAAACCAACTACTGCATTTTCCGGCAGCTGTTCGCTTAACCATTGTGTATAGGATGGAATTCCGGCCAGACCTTCTTTAAACAGGGCGATCCCTGAATCTTGAAGTTGAATCTCTGCCTGCAGGAAATAGCGCGAATCAGTCCACAAACCTGCTTCTTTTGCAGTTACAACCACAGTTCCTGCCGAACCGGTAAAACCGGTCAGCCATTCACGGCCCTTCCAACGGGG
>CAYNSO010000164.1:0-5889 GCA_964399735.1 uncultured Cytophagia bacterium | reverse complement strand
TGACCGTTTTTCACGACTCCCCGGAACGCGCTAACGGCATGTTCTTTGACCTGAACGGCAACCTGCTGGCCTGCGCCGATCAATATTTCAGACTGGTCTCTTTTAACAAACAAGGGCAAATGACTGTGCTCGTTGATAACTTTGAAGGCAAGCGCCTGAACGGGCCCAATGACCTGTGGGTGCATGCAAATGGCGGCATCTACTTTACCGATCCCTATTACCAGCGGCCCTGGTGGGAACGCACCGCACCGGAAATTGACGGCCAATGTGTTTATTATCTCAAACCGGATCGCAAATCTGTTATTCGTGTAATTGACGACTTTGTTCAGCCCAATGGCATCATCGGCGCCCCGGATGGGAAAACTTTATACGTTGCCGATATTGCCGCCGGCAAAACCTGGTCATACACCATCAATGATGAAGGAACTCTAACGAACAAAAAGCTCTTCGCCCCCGAAGGCTCGGACGGCATGACCATAGACTGCCTCGGCAATGTTTATCTCACTAACCGGGCGGTTTCAGTTTTTGCGCCTGATGGTGTAAAACTAGGTGTGATTGGTGTGCCGGAAATTCCGGCCAATGTCTGTTTTGGCGGTATAGATAAAAACACCCTGTTCATTACTGCGCGCACCGGACTTTACTCTATCACCATGCAGGTTTCAGGCCTTTAATACAATAAAGGCCGGTTTCGGTTTGAAAACCCAAACCATGGCCTTTTATCTCAGGCACAATTGTTTACTGTCTTCGCAGGTAATAAATACAGATTCAGAATTTACATATTAATAAAACATTTTATTCATCATACTATAAATATACTTGACTTTGTACTCTCTCTTGCTTATTTTATTTCAATATACTCCTACGTCAACATAATAAATATATTTAATAAATTCATTCACTTTTTTAACCATTTACATTACAAGGAGTTAGCGAATGGGAAACGATACCCTGAACGCAGCTGTTGAAGTTGTACAGACCGCAGCTGACAAAATTACCTTTTTAGCATGGGACTGGGTGGTTGTCGCATTTTATTTTATTGCCGTTGGCGCCATTGCCTGGTGGGTAATTAGACAAAAGCAAAAAAGTTCTGCTGATTATTTCCTTGCCAGCCGCCATATTGGCTGGTATGTTATTGGCGCCTCTATTTTTGCATCCAATATCGGGTCGGAACACATTGTTGGTCTTGCCAGCACCGGCGCCAATAGCGGCGTTGCGCTTGGCCATTATGAATTGCATTCCTGGTGCGTTCTACTTTTAGGCTGGGTTTTTATGCCGTTCTACCTCAGAAGCAAAGTTTTCACCATGCCTGAATTCCTGGAATTACGCTATTCACCGTTAGCCCGCTGGTTTCTATCCATCATCTCGTTACTGGCTTATGTGTTGACCAAAGTTTCCGTAACCGTATATGCCGGCGCGGTTGTATTCCAAACCCTGATGGGAATTGAATTCTGGACTGGCGCTTTGATTGTGGTTGTTGTTACCGGTTTATACACCGCCCTTGGTGGTCTCAAAGCAGTCGTTTACACCGACACCATGCACTCCGCCGTTTTACTGATTGGCTCTATTGTAGTAGCGTCTGTCGGTCTCTATAAAATTGGCGGCTGGAGCAATGTTGTTGAAGCAATTGGCCCCGAAAAATTAAACATGTTCCCGCCCCTGGATTCTGAATTCCCCTGGCTGGGTCTATTACTGGCATCCCCGATTGTCGGTATCTGGTATTGGTGTACGGATCAATGTATTGTACAAAGAACCCTTGCAGCCAAAGATGAAACCAATGCCCGCCGCGGTACTATTTTAGCCGCATTTTTTAAACTGACGCCGTTTTTTATTTTTCTCATCCCCGGCATGATCGCCCTGGCCTTAAAACAAAGCGGCAAATTAGATTTCGAAGTTGCCGACCAGGTTTTTCCAACCATGGTAAAAACATTATTACCGGTCGGTATTCGCGGTTTGGTTGCCGGCGGGTTACTGGCAGCTTTGATGAGCTCCCTGGCGGCAGTTTTTAATGGCTGTTCCACCTTGTTCACTATGGATATCTACAAAAAACTGAAACCAAACGCTTCCGAAAGCTCCCTGATCCATGTCGGTCGTATTGCCACCGGTGTTGTGGTTATTTTGGGTATCTTGTGGATCCCGATTTTGCGCGGTTTTTCAGGTTCTTTGTACCAATACCTGCAGAATGTACAAGCATATATTGCTCCGCCGATCACTGCGGTCTTTTTGCTCGGTTTGTTCTGGAAACGCATTAATCACCAGGGCGCTCTCACCGGCCTGATTGGTGGTTTTGCCGTAGGTATGACCAAACTCGCGATTGATACAATTCAAAAAATGCTCGTTGGCGGCGATTCCTCCTTACAAGGTATTTTGTTGCAATATGCAAATGTAAACTTTTTATATTTTGCCCCCTCTTTGTTTTTGATTTCAGTTATTCTAATGGTTGTAGTCAGCTTTGCAACCAAAGAGCCCTCTCAAAAACAATTGGAAGGTTTGTGCTATTCAACGCTTACAGAAAAAGATAAAGCTGAAAGCCGCGCCAGCTGGAATAAACTCGATGTGATATTAACCGCTATCATCTTATTGATCATTGTTGCGATTATGGTTTATTTCTCACCCCTGGGTGTTGCAAAATAATACGCATTAAAAAAGGCGGCAAGTTTAATTTTGCCGCCTTTTTTATTCATACCCTTTTCCCCCTCAATTGTTTGTCTCCCATCCTTTTTTTAACCGGTATGTCTTTGTCGGTTTAAAACTTTAACGCGCCTATTATTCAATATGATATTTATTGGTCAACGGCATCCGGCGGTCTTTGCCAAAAGCGCGTTGGGTAATTTTCACTCCCGGCGCGGCCTGACGGCGTTTATATTCCGTGGAATCGACCATCCGCATCACTTTTTTTACTATTTCGCGGTCAAATCCTGCTTTTACTATCTCTTCCAGGCTCTTTTCATCTTCCACATACAATTCCAGGATCGGGTCAAGCACAGAATATGGCGGCAGACTGTCTTCATCCTTTTGATCCGGGCGTAACTCTGCGGATGGCGCCTTGTCGATTATCGTCTGCGGGATCAGGTCATAGCCGGCCAATTCATTGCGATAGCGGCTCAGCTTGTAAACCCACATTTTTGATACATCTTTTAACGGCGCAAATCCCCCAACCATATCGCCATACAACGTACAATAGCCAACACTCACTTCGCTTTTGTTTCCGGGAGTAAGGGCCAGCCAGCCAAACTTGTTCGATAACGCCATAACCACCATGCCGCGTATCCGGGCTTGCAAATTTTCTTCCGTTACACCAAAGGGTAAATCTGCAAAAACCGGCTTGAATAACTGTAATGCAGATTCAAACATATTATCAATATTCACCAGGCGAAAATTGATATTGGCGTTTTTTGCCAGCAAGGCGGCGTCATCGACGCTGCCCTGCGAAGAAAACCGGGTAGGCATACTCAAACAATTTACATTTTCTCCGCCCAACGCATCGGTCGCCATAACCGCAACCAGCGCTGAATCTATGCCGCCGCTAAGTCCGAAAACCACCTGCTTAAAACCGTTTTTGTATACGTAATCCCGTAATCCTAAAATAAGCGCATTATAAACCTCTTCAGCGTCATTTAACTCTTTTGGTTCGGCAGGGGGAATTAATGGAGACTTTTTTACCTGGCGACCAGTGGGTATCCTTACCGTTTTGAGTGTTGGAAATGACGACCTGTAATGAACTGCTTCCATCTGGAAGGATATATTCTGCTCCCGGCAGCCTTGAATTGTGTTAACATCAATATCACAACATATAAAGTCCTCGATAAAACCGGGGCATTGCCGGATGATCTGCCCATTCTGGTCAACGATCATACTTTGGCCGTCAAATACCAGTTCATCCTGACCGCCGACCAGGTTGGTATAAGCAATATAACTGCAACACCGCCTGGCCCGCGCTTGAATCAGCCGTTCACGTTCTTTTAACTTGCCCATATAGTAAGGAGAAGCGGAAAGGTTGACAAGTATTTCGGCATTACCGGTTAACGCTTCCATTTCCACCACACTGTTTTCAATCCAGATATCTTCGCATATACTAATACCAATACATACATCGTTTTGAATAATGATCAACGGTTCATTTCCGGCTTTAAAATAACGCTGTTCATCAAAAACACTGTAATTGGGCAAATGAATTTTATGATACACCGCCCATATTTTATGATTTCGTATTATGGCAGCGGCATTGTAAAGATTATTCTTATCTTCATCCACAAACCCCAACAAACAGGTAATTTCTCCCACCTGCCCGGTAATTTCTTGCAAAACCTTTTTTTGATCATGAATAAACTGCCGCCGCAATAACAGATCTTCGGGTGGATAGCCGGTCAGGCATAACTCGGGAAAAATGACCATATCACATTCTGACTGTACAGCCTGACGTATACCGTGAATTACTTTATCGGCATTACCGTGCAAATCTCCTACAGTAAAATTATATTGTCCCAATGCAAGTCGTAACGCTTTTGTTTTATTCATAACAGATCATCCTGCTAAATATTGTCGCCTGTTTAACGGCAATTATTGTTCTGAAAAAGGCCCATAGTTTGCAACATAAAACCACTGTATTTAATTTTCTCTTTCCAGAAAATAATCAATTTTTCCGGAATTTCAAACAGCTTTCCCTGTTACACCTTTAATAACACTTTTTTGAATAAAAAAGTAGATTTTTTTATTAAACAAAATAACTACTCCTCAACTGCTATTATTTGTGCCGGGTTATTTAATATGCCTGGAAAAAATTTTAAAAGAATTTGACTTTTATAGATGCGGTTTGTACATTCTATATTGATTTTTCAAATAACATTTACTTTTTAAATTCGGATACTCTATGATACGTTATCTTGTAACCGGCGGCGCCGGTTTTATTGGCAGTAACTATATCCACTATTTGTTTGATAAATATGATAATGATGTTCATGTAATCAATCTGGATAAATTGACCTATGCCGGAAATCCCGACAACCTGAAGGATGTTGAAAACCGGCCGAACTATCAATTTGTCAAGGGTGATATTTGCGATGCCGCGATTGTTAATGAGCTTGTTAAACAGGTGGATATCATTGTGAATTTTGCCGCCGAAAGCCATGTAGACCGTTCTATCGGCAGCCCGGATGATTTTATCAAAACCGATATTTATGGCGCTTTTGTTTTATTGGAAGCTGCGCGCAAACACCCGATTCAAAAATTTGTACAGATCAGCACCGATGAAGTCTATGGCAGCATTCTCAATGGCTCGTTTAAAGAAACAGACGCGCTGGAACCTTCCAGCCCCTATTCGGCATCCAAAGCCGGGGCAGACAGACTGGCTTTTTCTTATTTTGTTACATACAACATTCCTGTTATTATCACCCGATGTTCCAATAATTTTGGCATGTTCCAATACCCGGAAAAGCTGATTTCCCTGTTTGTAACAAACGCCCTGGAAAATAAACAGCTGCCGGTTTATGGCGATGGTAAAAACATACGCGACTGGATTTTTGTTTTGGATCACTGCGACGCAATTGACTTTTTAATTACCCATGGTTCGCATGGACAGGTTTATAACATTGGCGGTGGAAATGAAAAAACCAATCTTGATATTACCCGCCTGATATTACAAAAACTGGAAAAACCGGCAAGCCTCATTACCTGGGTCAAAGACAGACCGGGGCATGATCGCCGTTATTCGCTGGATACAAAAAAATTAACAGCTCTTGGTTGGAAACCGCAATACGATTTCGTCAGCGCGCTGACCAAAACGATTAACTGGTATAAAGAAAACCATGACTGGTGGAGCAAAATTAAAACCGGCGAGTTCCTGGAATTCTATAAAAAACACTATAATCTTTAATACAAAAATCATTAATCTGA
>CAYNSO010000163.1:1610-6226 GCA_964399735.1 uncultured Cytophagia bacterium | reverse complement strand
TGCGGGAAATGAATCAGGGTTTCTTACCCTGGAACAAGGGGCTTTTGCCCCTTGTCCCCTGACAGGGTAATACCTATTTAAGCAAAATCACTTTTTTTTCTGCTGTAAACCCGTTGGTTTTCAACTGGACGATATAAACACCCGATGGGCAAACCTGGCCGCCCCAATCAACGCCATGCCAGTCAAGTTTATATGCGCCGGCGGACTGTTGCCTCTCCTGCAACACATTCACCAACTTGCCGTTTATATCATACACCCGGATACTCACCCGGCTAATTTTTGGCAGTTGATATTCAATGGTTGTTTGCAAATTAAACGGATTGGGATAATTCTGCAAAAGCGCAAATTCGGTTGGCAGCGCCTCGTCTTTTTGAATACCGTTAAAAGGGTGTGCATGAATCATATCCGGAATGGTCAGAGTATCTGCGCCATCCGGTCCGGAAACAACCAGGCTTACAGTAAACAAGCCCTCACCAAAATAGATATGCTGGGGGTTTTGATTATAGGTAAAAGTATTGTCGCCAAAAGACCAAAACCAGGTAGTGATATTGCCCTGTGAAGAATCGGCAAATTGCACGGACAAAGGCACACTGCCTTCTAACGGCGCGGCTCCAAAACGAGCTACCGGGGGCGGCAGGGTTACAACTAGAAAATTTTCCTTGATCAGTGAATGCGTCCCTGCCGGCCCGGTGATTTTTAACCGTACCGTAAAAGAACCGGTTGTTGTATAGGTATGTTCCGGGTTTTGCAAGGCGCTGGTTTGAGAGTCGCCAAAATCCCATTCCCAGGCAGTAATATCACCCTGCGAACTGTCTGAAAATTGTACGGTCAGTGGAACAATCCCGGTGCGCGGGGCAGCGCCAAAAGCCGGCACCATTTCAGCATTGTAAACATTGATATAATCCTGCCGCAGCAGCGAATCGCTGCCGGTCGGGCCGGTTATTTTTAATTTGATCGTATAGGCTCCGGGCTCGGTAAATGTGTGTTCCGGGTTCTGCAAGGTACTCTGGTTGGAATCGCCAAAATCCCACAACCACGAAGTGATTTCACCCTGTGAGCTGTCTGAAAATTGCACAGTAAGAGGAGCAAGACCCTGCCGTGGAACAGCGGCAAAATCCGCAACGAGCTCTGTGCCAAGCACATTGATATAATCTACTTCTACTAATGAATCCACCCCTGCCGGACCGGAAATTTTTAGCTTGACAGTGTATAACCCGGACAATGTAAAAGTGTGTTGGGGATTTTGCATCGCGCTGCCTGTAGAATCGCCAAAGTCCCATTGCCAGGTTGTGATGTCGCCATGCGAACTGTCTGCAAATTGCACAGTAAGCGGCGCCGGGCCGGTTACCGGATAAGCAGAAAAATTAGCATTTAAAACAGAACTAAAAACCTGAATATAGTTCTCTTTAACTATTGACATGTTCCCGGCAGGGCCGGTGACCGACAAGGTGACGGTAAAAACACCGGGGGTTGTGTAGGTATGCTGCGGGTTTTGCAAGCTGCTGGTTGTTGAATCGCCAAAATCCCATTGCCAGGCAGTTATATCGCCGGTGGATTGATCGGTAAAGGATACCGTAAACGGCGCCAGGCCTGTGGTGTTATCGGCAACAAATTGCGCTACTGGCGGCGTATAGATTTTTGTAACAGTAATGGTAAAATTTTGCGTATCCTCGGCGCTTTTTGAATCCCGCGCTTTGATGGTAATCTCTTGATTGCCCGTTTGCGCATCATCCGGCGTCCAGGTCAACAACCCTGAAGCAGAATTGATGCTCATGCCGGTTGGCCCTTGTTGCAGCAAAAAAGTTATGGCGTCGCCGTCTTGATCTTCAGCAGTAACCTGATATTGATACAGTGAATCAACAAAAGCCTGGGGTACCGGCGTTGAGGTGATAACCGGAGTATGATTTGTTTCGGTAACATGCAGCCAGAAATACTGAGTTGCGTAGCCGCCTTCCGTATCTTTGACTTTGACGCCCACCAGGTGAACTCCGGCGCCTTTGTTCCAGGCATCTTCTGTCATGTGCGCCGCGGTTGGCGTCCAGGAAACCTGTCCGTCTACGGCATTCATGGTCATGCCGGTTGGATGAAATACCAGGGACCAGGTTAATGGAGTATCGTCATCATCGGTGGCGTTGCACGAATACAACCATAAGGTATTGGCGGCCGCCAGGGTATCCGGATTTGTGGTGATAACAGGATTGGCATTGGAAAAATTATATTTGGCGGCGTCGGTATTTCGTATGCCGGTAACCGATACTTCATCGGCTTGAGTGGATATGCAGGAAGCAATAACCCAGGCGGTCCTGCCATCGCAAACAATTTGTGTGTATCCCTCTTTCCATGGCAGCCCCCTGGTTTTGCTCCAGGTCAAGCCATCCCAAACTGTAAAACGGGGGGTTTTCCGGCGGCCATTGAATAAAACCAGGTTATCATCAGAATACACTGCTGTTCTGATTATTGGCATGGAGGTGTTTTCATAATAGATCGGCGTAACCTGGCCCAGTTTACTGGTCCAGGTCAATCCCGGTTCATCAGCAACCGCGCAATAGATTTGCGATTTGAAATCTCCGCTTTGTTCAGAATTATTATTCCAGCCCAGAAAGATTTTATCGCGGCCTGCGGTCATTGCCAGAGAGCCACCCAGTTCATCTACGGCGTCGGTTATACTGTCGTTGAAAATCCACTCTGTTTGGCCCGGCACACGATAAGCAAAACGGGCATTCTTTTGTCCACTCGCAGAACGATAGACCAGGTAAACCAGGCCGTTTCCGCCCCGGCTCAGAGATGGATACGATCCCGGCCCGATAGCAACCGCCGGCTGCCAGGCGCCGTTTTTCTTTTCCGCCATACGAATGGCGCCGCCGCTTATGTCCTGGTAAACAATATAGATGTAATTATCAACAGTAATAATATCAGGATACAGGGTAAAAGGCTGCCTGTCTTCAACCAACTCTGGAGCGCTCCAGTTTCCCGGCGTTCCGCTAATATAATAAACATCGCCGTCATTGGTGGTAAAAGCCAGATGCGTAACGCCCTGTGCATCAATATCTATTGCCAGGCATTGCTGGGGCAGGTTGTATTCATCTTGTCCATAAACCTCAAGATTGTTGCCAGGTATTGTGGATACTGTTTCCCAATCGCCGTCAGCCGTTCTCATACGAAAGCGAATATTACCGTCATGCACCCAGGCGGACTGAACTTGACCGTTTAATGGATTTAAGGCAATGTCGCCGCTAAAGCCGCCATTGTCGAATATGTTTTTAGCGATAATTTGAAAATTGTCGGAAATATCCGGGTCAGGCAGACTGATTCCGGAAACGGAAACTTCAGTGCCGGGTAATTCAGATGTAGTAACCCAAACGGTTTCACCATCGCTTACCAGGTTTGGCTTGCCGCTGAGCCATGGGGCTTGACGGGTGGCGCTCCATTGTGAACCGTTCCAGATCATAAACCGGGTATCCATTCTGCGGCCATTCATAAATAAAACCGTACCGTCTTTAAAAACTTCAACGCGGGGATGCGGTGAGCCGGTGTTTTCATAATAAAGCGGATCGCTGCCGCCCAACTTGGTGTTCCAGGTTGTGCCGGGTTCGTTAGCGGCGCCGCAATATAACTCTACTTTTTCAGGGCCGTCGCCGCCGGTAACATCACCCCAGGCAAGGTATAATTTGCCATTGTGTACTGCCACATTCGGCGCGTCGCACAGGCGCACAACGGCATCGGTGGCGCCGGATACCCAGGTCATGGACGTTTGTCCCGCATCCAGGTAACCAAAACGGGCGTTACGGATCGTGTCGCGGGAACGGCCCAGAAAATACACCCGGCCATTGTTGTTTTTGGTCAAATAGGTATATTCGCCGCGGCCCAAATTTTTAGGCGCTCCCCATACGCCATTGATATTAGAACACATATATTGATAATCGGCAACGCCTTCTTCCCAAACAACATACAAGCTGCCGTTAGCTTCGATCATATCAAAATTTGCTTTTAGCGAGGAAGAAGAACTGATTTTGACCGGGGCGCTCCAGTTACCGGCTTTTCCCTTTACATACCAGACGTTGCCGGCGCGTTCGGTATAAACCAGGTGCACCGTACCATCCGGTGAAACGGAAATTGTTGAGCAGGTGCCTTCGTTGCCATGATCGTCCTCACCGTATAACACAATTCCGCCATCCGGGACTTTTTCGGGAACCGACCAGTTGCCGACAACATTTCGAAAGGAATAATATAAATCGCCGCCGCGTGCCCAGGCGACATGCAGCGTTTTGTCGGTTGGATTCAAAGCAATATCGGAACCATAACCGTTAGTGTCCAACACTACTTTGGGAACAATTTGCAGGTCATCCACTTCGATAGCATAAAGCAGCGACGTTGAAAATAAAATTATAAAGAAAAGGGAATACAGTTTATTTAATGTGACTTTAGCTTTTGTTTTCATTATACAATCTCTCCTGGGTTGATAATAGTAACAAAAGCGCCGTTGCAAACATCGCACCCGCAAGCCTGATTTACGCCGAAAAAATAAACTTTGTAAGTGATTGTAATAATTGACGATATGATAACAGGTTTTTAGCGGCCACAGCAACTTTCCGGCATATTACCGCCGGGTGTTATAG
>CAYNSO010000163.1:0-1510 GCA_964399735.1 uncultured Cytophagia bacterium | reverse complement strand
TATATTCAGAATATTATTCCGGGCAGAACACCGGAGATCAAGTTTGTAACTGACAGACAGGAAATTTTACAAGAATATGAATTATACTCCAGAGTTTGACCGGGTTATTAACCGCAGCGATACCGGCAGCCTTAAATGGGACAAGTACAAGGGCAAGGATATCATCCCGCTATGGGTGGCGGATATGGATTTTGCCTCGCCGCCGTGTGTTATAGAGGCGCTGCAAAAACGCATCGCTCATGGTGTGTTCGGTTATACACACCCTGTGGAAGAATTGGTGCAGGTTATTATCGAACGATTGAAACGTCTTTATCGTTGGCAGATTGAGCCTGAGTGGCTGGTGTGGCTGCCGGGTCTGGTGACCGGCCTGAATGTAGTGTGCCGGGCAGTGGGCAATGAAGGCGACGCCGTTTTGACGACCACGCCTGCCTATCCACCGTTCCTGTCTGCTCCCGAATTATCTCGACGGGAACTGATTACCGCGCCGTTGAGCAAGGAAAATGACCGCTGGGTGATGGATTTTGATTTTATGAACAACAGGATTACGCCGGAGACCCGGCTATTTTTATTCTGCAATCCCCATAACCCGACAGGTAGAATATATACCAAAGCAGAACTGCAACAAGTGGCTGCCTTTTGCGAACAACACGATCTGGTCATTTGTTCGGATGAAATCCACTGCGACCTGCTGCTGGATGCGGATAAACAGCATATTCCCATAGCCTCGCTGGATAATGCGATTGCCCCACGGACTATAACGCTGATGGCTCCGAGCAAAACCTACAATATACCGGGCCTCGGCTGCGCCTACGCTATTATACCCAATGCCGAACTGCGGACAAAATTCCGCCGGACGATGGAGGGAATTGTCCCGTATATCAATACATTAGGTTATACCGCGGCGCTGGCAGCCTACCGCGACGGCGGCCCCTGGTTAGAGGCGTTACTGGCATACCTGGCGGCAAACCGCGACCTGCTGCAAGAGCGGGTTGCTGCAATGCCGAAAATATCAAAGGGCGGATATATCTGGATGCCCTGTTTAAATTGCGAAAGTTATATTGTAATTCCGGATATCAATATGACGCATGTAGAAGCCACCTACCTGGCCTGGATTGATGTGCGCGGCCTGAGACTGGAAAATCCCGCCGCATATTTTGAAGCACATGGACTCGGCTTTTCCGACGGCGCGGATTTTGGCGACCCCGATTTTCTGCGATTGAATTTCGCTTGTCCCCGCTCGCGGTTAACGGAAGCGATAGACAGGCTGGAAAAAGCGCTTGCTAATCGGTAAAACCAGACAGCGGCGCCTTTATACGCCGCGTTAATGATAAAGATAACCCCGGGCTTAAAAGTCCGGGGCCGAAAATGAAAACGGGGTTCATGCCCGTAACAAAAGTCTTTGCTTCTTTATAAAAAAGAAAAACGCAGAGAAAGAATAAATGATCTTGTTTTAAATTTATAGAGTTGTATCAAAAGCCTAAAAAAAACCATTCTTGTCATTCCGAGGAGC
>CAYNSO010000162.1:0-6409 GCA_964399735.1 uncultured Cytophagia bacterium | reverse complement strand
GCGCTCTCGGCGACCTCTGCGGTAAAATATAAGAATGAAACCGCAGAGGTCACGGAGGACGCAAAGGAGAAAAAGAATAAAACCTTTCCACGTCTTTAATATTTAAAAAGAACTTGATACAATGTGTTCATATTGAGCCTTTTAACCTTTTAACAATGGTTCTATCGAAATAATTACCCATAGAAAAGCATATAGAACCAAAAATATCTTGACGCATATCAAGGATATTTTAATGGATTCTGTCTATATTATATTGTCAGCATCAGCATTATTGGCCAAATGGCCATTGTATTAAAGTTTAAGAGGCTAATATGAAAAGAAAAATAATCAATATAGATCAAAAAAAATGTACCGGCTGCGGGTTGTGCATACCCGGCTGCCCGGAAGGCGCTATTCAACTCATTGACGGCAAAGCCCGGCTGGTGAGCGATTTGATTTGTGACGGTCTGGGCGCATGCCTGGGGCACTGTCCCGAAGGAGCCATTACCATTGAAGAGCGCGAGGCCGGGCCATATAATGAGTACAAGGTGATGGAAAATATAGCGCCTCAAGG
The DNA here is from genome assembly GCA_964399735.1 of uncultured Cytophagia bacterium. GTDB lineage: Bacteria > Zhuqueibacterota > Zhuqueibacteria > Residuimicrobiales > Krinioviventaceae > Fontivivens. The sequence continues at coordinate 5,856 of CAYNSO010000162.1, read as the reverse complement.
GTTGAATACCATTAAAGCGCATTTAAAACATTTGCAAGAACATGGTCAAACCGATTATTACAACCAGGCGCTGGAATATTTGCGGCAGCATCATATCGCTATTACCGGTCATGACGAGCCGCACAACCAGGATACCGCGCAACATAGCGGGTGTCCGGGTTTACGTTCGGCAAGTTTTGCTGAACAGCCGGAAGATAAGGCAAGCACGGCGGGTTCGCGGCCTTCGCAGTTAACCACCTGGCCGGTGCAAATGCATTTGATTTCGCCGAATGCGCCACATTTCCGCAATGCCGATCTGCTGCTGGCGGCGGATTGCGTGGCGTTCAGCGTCGGCGATTTTCATCAAAATTATCTGCGCGGTAAAGTACTGGCAATCGCTTGTCCCAAGCTGGACGAAGGCCAGCAGGTATACCTGGACAAACTGGTGGCGCTGCTCGAACAGGCCGAGATTAATACCATTACGGTTATGATGATGCAGGTACCCTGTTGCAATGGTTTATTGCGGCTGATACAGCAAGCTCTTGAACTCTCCACTCGCAAAGTACCTGTGAAAGCGATCGTGATCAGCATCCGTGGCGAAAAGCTGCGCGAAGAGTGGGTGAAGATGTGAGACGTAAAAAGTCAGACGTGAGACGTCAAAGGTCAAACGTGAAAGGAGAGACGTAGCAAGGTGAGTTTAGTAACAGCTATCAGCTATCAGTAAAAGCGCAGTATGTCTTGATTTAGTATAACCGGGTTCTGTGTTTTTTAATCGGGGCTGTATCAAAAGTCCCGATTTGAGATAACTCATTCATTACACAAAAGCGCACACTATAAACTTGTCATTTCGAGCGAAGCGAGAAATTTTGTTTTTCAATATGTTAGCTACGAAAGAATCCTCGTCGCTTCGTTTCTCGGAATGACAAAAAAGGGGTTTTTATTAAAAATAAAAAAAATCAAATTTTCTAAGGTTTTTTATACAGCCCCGTAAAATGGAACAGGACATCTTGTTCTGTAATAATTTTGTAATGAACATTAATGCATCGGGATAGAATCCCGTTTCCAATCACGGCTCTGGGGTTGTCAAGTCCGGGGCCATCAAAAAATTTCTACTCTTTCAAGTCTGTTTCAGAAATAAAAATAAAAATTTGTTGTTACATTGGATAGAAAAAACAGAATAAGTAAAATTTGTTCTAAAAAGGAGTGTAAAAATGATTTCGAAAACAATGGAAAAAGCATTAAACGGTCAGATTAATAAAGAGATCTATTCCGCATATTTGTATTTTGCTATGGCGGCATTTCTGGAGAGCGAAAACTGGGATGGTATGGCGGGATTTATGAAAGTTCAAGCCCAGGAAGAAATGGAACATGCCATGAAATTTTATAATTACATTAACGAGCAGGGTGGGCGGGTAATTTTGGAGGCGATTGAAAAGCCGCAGGCAGCTTTTAAAAATCCCCTGGAAATTTTTCAGCTCTCTCTCAAGCATGAAAAATTCATTACCGACAGCATCAATAAATTGATGGATCAGGCGATCAAAGAAAATGATCATGCCACCAAAGAGTTTCTACACTGGTTTGTGAAAGAACAGGTAGAAGAAGAAGATCACATGGCCAAAATCGTCAGCAAGCTGGAACGGGTTGGCGAAGCCGGTCACGGTATGATGATGATCGATAACCAGCTTGGCGAAAGAAAATAAGTATAAACAGTTCTTCCTTAATTAAACGACAAATCCCTTGACGCGATATGCTAAAAGGGATTTGTTGTTTATAGCCATTTTTATAAACAGTCGTTTTACCGGTGATCATTTGCGGTTGGAAAAGAGGCCAATAACCTGAAGGCCAATTCAGGAGCCAAAGCGCCCGCAATAGCCAGAATATAGCGATTATGCCGGGCAACAGTTACAGAACCATAATAGCTATCCTTATAGATAAAAACATCGGTATAATAGTTGTTCAGAATTTTCGGAACCGATTCGGACGGTGATTTGGCGTTTTGTAAAAGGGCAAATTTTTCTCCGGGGTCTTTTTCGTTTGCACAAGGAATGATGAAAATGCTGTATTTATCATTTCCGGCGGCATAGTCGGCGCTGTAACCGTTATTGAGAAAAGCCAGACCGAGAACATCCTGCGGATGATATTTTTCGCTGTCGGGGACTCTGTCCTGCGTGGGGAAAAGAGCGAATATCTGCGGCAGGGAACCCCTGACCGGCAGCCTGGTGGAAATGAGTTCTCCCAGGCGGGTTAAAAAAACGGGTATATGCCGAGATGTAGAATAAGCAACGAGTTTGATGTAATAGCAGTCCTGCCAGAAATACAGCGAGTTGCTGTAACCCACTGCGCCGCTGCCCAGGAATAATGCTTCTCCGTTGGGTGATCTTTCCCGGGCAAACATGCCAAAGGCGTTCAGCGAGTCACCCATATTATAAATATCCACAACCGCTTCGGCGCTGTCGGGATTCGTGACCACAAAAGTAACAACCTGCTGAAAGCTATAATGAACATACGCCGGGGCTGCGCCGTTAATATACTCCCACAAGTTATCCCGGTTATATACCTGCGGCTTTACAGTCAAGACCATTGGCGCAAGTTCTGAACTGTCGGGTACCGGGATGGTAATTTCATAATTTTCAATGTCCGGCAGACCCAAACCCGGCTGCGTTAGCAGGTAAAGCAGCAGGCAGGTAACGAAAGTTTGATGAAACATTGCAGGCAACAGCCCCCTGGTTTTCAGGTTATTGCAGTTTTCTGATGCGTATTTCAATTTGTTTTTCATCTTTTAATAATTCTAGCAATTCATTGGTATCGGTTGACCCGAAATGATAAGGATAAAGAATAGCCGGCTTGATTATCCTGGCTGCAGCAGCAACCATCTCCGGGGACATGGTATACGGCAGGTTCATGGGCAAAAAGGCGCAATAGATATCTTCTAGTTCCGCCATTTCCGGGATGTTTTCGGTATCGCCGGCCACATATACTTTTTTATCGCCAAAGGACAATACATAACCATTGCCAATGCCTTTGGGGTGAAAGGGCTGGCCGTTATCTCTTTTTGCAACGATATTATAGGCCGGCACTGCTTTAATTGTAATGCCGTTTACGGTTTGTTTATCGCCGTTTTGCATAACAATTCCCTCACCCAGGCTTTCTGCTACTTGAGCGGTTACTACCAGTTTGGTATTGTCCTGCGATATTTTTTCTATCGCTTTACTATCCAGGTGATCGCCATGTTCGTGAGTGATCAGAATGATATCCGCTTTTGGAAGCAAGCTGTAATCCGCATACATGCTAACTGGATCGATATGAATGATTTGGTCATTAAAAGTAAACATCAGCGTACCGTGGCCGATGCTGGTGACGACCAGGTTACCGCCGGATGTTTTGATGGTATCGGCTTGAAAATCTGCGGCAGTTGCAAGTGTTGTGAACACTGCCAATAATACCAGTAAAATTAAAGTTTTATGCTGCATTTAAATTCTCCATAAAAAATGAATGTTTTGTATGCTATATTTAAACAAAAATTTTTGTCAAGCGCAATAAAAAAATAGTTCTATATGCTTTTTTGGGGGGTTATTTTACCGATTGAACCATTGTTAAAAGGCTCAATGTGAACACATTGTATCAAGTTCTTTTTTAAATATAAAAGACATGGAAAGGTTTTATTCTTTTACCCTCTGCGTCCTTGGGGAACTCTGCGGTCTCATTCTTATATCTTACCGCAAAAACCAGGACTCCGAGAGCACGGAGAAAAGCGTTCAAACAATTGTTATTATGAGGTTTATTGATAGCAGTGTATTCTATATAAATTCTAGTTTGAAAATTAATTATATGGATGGCAGGCAATATTTTTGTCCAAACTCAAAATTAATATTTTCATTGTTAATCAACGAAAAGTTGCAACGACCAGGTCATTTAAAGTTGATTTGACTGCATTCTTGTTCTTGAAATATTGCAAGAATTATCCACTACCCACAATGTAGAGCTATATTATTTACAAAATATCTCCAATATTTCATTATGCCGGCAGAATCGTGTTGGAAAGATCAAGCCCTCATTATGCACGAAGCAAAAGAGGGCTTGATAGTTATGTCTATTTTGTTTTACCTGATATACAACAGCTTTTGCATGGTTTTGACACCCGAAGCGGATAAAATACAGAAATATACGCCGCTGCTCAGGCCGCGGGCATTCCAGTTCAGGGAATAGGTTCCGGCCGGCTGCTGTCCGTTGATCAAAGTAGCCTGCAGAGCGCCGCGGGCATCTATAATATCCAGGCGTACATGGCCGGAGGCGGGTATGTCGTATTTTATGCAGGTTCCTTCGTTGAAAGGATTGGGATAGTTGGGGTAAAGGGCGCATGTTTGGGGAATGGCTGTAACGGTCGAGGTAGATGCGGCCGTAACCGTTATGGGCGCATGGGTTTCCGCCAGGCCGTCCAGGTCGATGCTTTGCAGCCAGTAACGACAGGTTTGCCCTGCTTTTAATTCCACTTTATCCTGAAAGTGATAATCGCGCTGTTGCATGCAAGTACCGGCGCCGGGCAGCAGTCTGGTGTTGATTTTGACAGCCTGAGAAAAATTGTCCGTCAGGCCGCGATAGATATTCCAGCCCAGGTTTCTGTCTTCGGACATGGTCGTCCAGGTAAGGCGGACGCCATTTTCGCCTTGCGCTGCCTGAAACGATACCAGGTTTACCGGCAGAGCGGCGTCTTGAAATTCCTGCCACCAGTCGTCCAGGACATTTTCAGAGCCGGAAGCAAAGATAACTGTTGATGCTGCGTTAGCGGTTGAATTGGGGTGCGAATCACCGCCGGAGCCGCCATATTCTTCTTTCAGACGATTGGGATAAGTGGCATGATCGGTGGCGTTGGCAAGCACATCGAACCAGTCGAACACCCGGACATTTTTATAGGTGGGGTGATTGCCGTTATAATCACCCAGCCAGTTGTTTTTCAGCCAGTTATTAAAAGTGCGCGCCCGCAACGCATTGTCGTCATCTGTGCAGCCGTAACACAGGGGCGGCGCGGTAACGATTATGAACAAGGTGCCGGGATTAGCGGCAAAAATATCTTCCAGGGGATAATAGGTATAGCCGCCATTTGTATAGGTACTTCCTGAGCCACTTGGGTGCCGGTAAACAGATTTGTAATTAACTATACTTTGGGTGCCGCTAAACGGACTGCCCGGTTCGGTGCCATCGCTGCCAATATCGCTGATCGGGTAGCAGCTTTTAAACATGATGATCTTGTTTTCGCCATCGGCGCAGCCAAAGGTTTTTACCCTTTCCAGGTAGTCATTAAACCATAAAATCCAGTGATTCATGTTGGTATTGTCGCCCGGAGCGCCACTTGTAAAAGCAGGCCGGCCGGCATCGGGAGACATGGATGTGCCGTAATAAATATCATTGCGTTCATCGATGTAACTTTTGTTCTCTAGTGCGGTGTCTAAACTGTTATCCAGCCAGTTTCCACCGCAGGAGTGATGAATAAAAACACAATCGTCTCCAGCGGCGTCGGTTTTTGCTGCAAACACAACCAGTAACATGGCAACGACGACAAGTGAAACGGATTTACAAAAACTCATAATGCCTCCTCAACTTGATTAATAAATGCTTTACCTATAACCATATAACCGGAAAGATGTGCGATAATGATTCTTGAAATTGTAATTTTGCCAGGGTGAATTTAGGAGCAAATTTTTTATTGATTATTTGTAACCAGAACAATGTTAAAACCATTTTTTTATTCAATAATACTGAAAAAATTTTTTTTCGCATACAAAAATTAAGAAATTTTTCGTATGTTAAAATTTAAGGTTCTATAAGCTTTTCTGTGGGTAATTATTTCGATAGAACCATTGTTAAAAGGTTAAAAGGCTC
>CAYNSO010000161.1:0-6511 GCA_964399735.1 uncultured Cytophagia bacterium | reverse complement strand
TCCACTACTGTTTAAGGGGCTATTTTCACCACAGCAATTTATGTAAAAATAAATTTTTTCCTTTGGAATAATAAAAATTATTCGTATGTTATATTTCTTAAATAAGACAAAATTAGTCCTATTTAAAAAAGGCAAGAATGTTTAAAATTGGAAAAAAAACCGGTTATGGTCTGCTGGCGCTGCAGTACATGGTTAAAAATGGCGGACAAAATGTAGCAACGGTACGTGAGATAGCCGGGTTTTACGATATTTCGCAAACGCTGCTGGCCAAAATATTGCAATCCCTGGTGCGGCACAAGCTGATTGAATCTGTACAAGGAGCGCAGGGAGGGTATATTTTGAAGCATCCGGCAGAGGAGATCGCTCTGATACAAATAATGGAAGCGATTGAAGGGCCGCTGCATGTAACCGATTGTTACAATGTTGATACCTGTTGCTCACATCTAGACCGCTGCACCCTGAGACAAAAATTTGCGCCGGTGCAGGACGGGATCAAGGAGCAGTTGAACAGGATAACTTTGGCTGATTTTATCAAGGAGTAAACAATAGATGGCGTCTGACAATGATTTTTTACAGGAATATGCAAACCGTGACTATAAATACGGGTTTGTTTCTGATATAGAGAGTGAAGCAGTAGAGCGCGGCCTGAATGAGGATGTTATCCGTCTGATCTCGGCCAAAAAGCGTGAACCGGAGTTTCTGCTGGAGTGGCGGCTCAAGGCGTTTCGGCGCTGGCAAACCATGACCGAACCAAACTGGGCTAAAGTGAAATATGACAAGATCGACTATCAAAATATTGTCTATTATTCCGCGCCGAAAAGCAAAGGCGACGGCCCACAGAAACTTGATGATGTTGATCCGGCCATTCTGGACATGTACAACAAGCTGGGCATTCCCCTGGCGGAACAGGAAAAGCTGGCCGGCGTGGCGGTGGATGCGGTGCTGGACAGCGTTTCGGTTGCAACCACATTCAAGGAAAAGCTTTCCGAGCTGGGCATTATCTTTTGTTCGTTTTCTGAAGCGGTGCAAAACCACCCCGACCTGGTGAGAAAATACCTGGGCTCGGTGGTTCCCTATAACGATAACTATTTTGCAGCGCTCAATTCGGCGGTGTTTAGCGACGGCTCGTTTGCCTATATTCCCAAAGGCGTGCGCTGCCCGATGGAGCTTTCCACCTATTTCCGCATTAACGCTGCCAATACCGGTCAGTTTGAGCGCACGCTGATTGTTGCCGAAGAGGGCAGCTATGTCAGTTATTTGGAAGGCTGCACCGCGCCGATGCGCGATGAAAACCAGTTGCACGCTGCGGTGGTGGAACTGATCGCCCTGGATAACGCGCAGATCAAATACTCCACCGTGCAAAACTGGTATCCCGGAGATAAAGACGGCAAAGGCGGCATTTATAATTTTGTTACCAAACGCGGCTGGTGTAAAGGCGTTAATTCCAAAATATCGTGGACGCAGGTGGAAACCGGTTCGGCGATTACCTGGAAATACCCAAGCTGCATTTTGCAGGGCGAAAATTCGATTGGCGAGTTTTATTCCGTAGCCGTTACCGGCAATCGCCAGCAAGCGGATACAGGCACGAAAATGATCCATATCGGCAAGAATACCAGGAGCACCATCGTATCCAAAGGCATTTCCACCGGGTATGGACAAAACAGCTATCGCGGTCAGGTCAAAGTATTAAAAAGCGCAGCAAATGCGCGCAACTATTCACAGTGCGATTCGCTGCTAATTGGCGACAAGTGCGGCGCGCATACTTTTCCATATATCGAGGTAAAAAACAGCACCGCGCAGGTGGAGCATGAAGCTACTACATCGCGTATCGGCGAAGATCAAATCTTTTACTGTAACCAGCGCGGTATTTCCACCGAAGATGCGGTTTCCATGATCGTCAACGGCTTTTGCAAAGAGGTGTTTGCCGAATTGCCCATGGAATTTGCCGTTGAAGCGCAAAAGCTGTTGGGTATCAGTCTTGAAGGCAGTGTAGGTTAATATAATTTTGGAGAATAATATGTTATTAATAAAAAATTTACATGCTTCCGTAGAAGGAAATGAAATATTAAAAGGTCTTGATCTGCAAGTCAATGCCGGAGAGGTACATGCCATTATGGGGCCGAACGGTTCCGGCAAGAGCACCCTGGCGCATGTTTTGGCCGGCCGCAAGGAATATGAAGTAACTCAAGGCAAGGTCGAGTATAACGGTAAGGATTTACTTGAATTATCTCCCGAAGACCGCGCCCGTGAAGGGGTGTTCCTGGCGTTTCAATACCCGGTGGAAATTCCCGGTGTAAATACCAGCTATTTTTTGCGCACCGCCCTGAACGAAAAAAGAGAGCATGAAGGCAAAAAACCGGTCAGCGCTATGGAATTTCTGAAACTGATACGGGAAAAGTTGAAACTGGTGCAGATGGAAGAAAGTTTTTTAAAACGCGCGGTCAATGAAGGCTTTTCCGGCGGCGAGAAAAAACGCAATGAAATATTGCAAATGGCGGCGCTTGAGCCACAGCTGGCGGTATTGGATGAGACCGATTCCGGGCTGGATATAGACGCCCTGAAAATTGTCGCACAGGGTGTGAATACCCTGAAAAACGATAAAAATGCCGTGATCGTGGTAACGCATTATCAGCGGCTGCTTGATTATATTGTGCCCGATTTTGTGCATGTGCTGTATAAAGGCAAAATTGTCAAGTCCGGCGATAAGAACCTGGCTCATGAACTGGAAAAACAGGGCTATGACTGGCTGAAAGAAGATAGAGTTTTTGAAACGGTCAGGGCTTAGGAAGGAATCAATATGAATCAACCGATAACCGATAAACTATGGTACGAAGTGAATTTTGCCGATTTGGAAAAGCGCTTAAACGGTCAATCGAATTCACCTTTGCACAAGATCCGCCGGGAGGCTATGCAGCATTTCACGCGAATGGGATTTCCGAACCTGCGTAAGGAAGAATGGCGGTTCACTGATGTTTCGTCTTTGCAAAAAACAGAATTTCGCCTTGCCGATGAAATCCAAAAAGGCGGGGTTAACACGGCTTTGTTTACTCCTTTTTACCTGAGCGATTCGCAGAACAGTCGCGTGGTTTTTTTGAATGGACAATACATTCCGGAAATGTCAACAATTTATGCCCCGGAAGGTGTACAGATACATAGCATAGCGAACGCCCTGCGTAATACCCCGGAGCTTGTGCAAAAGTATCTTACCCGCTATGCCGGTTACAGTGACCGGGAATTTACAGCTTTGAATACGGCTTTTCTGCATGACGGTGTGTTTATTTACATTCCTGCCGGAGTGGTTGTGGAAAAACCCGTGCATATTTTATATGTAACCAGCGGTGACGGGCATAAGATTGCTGCACATCCGCGCAATCTGATCGTTGCCGGAGCAAATTCCAGCGTTACCGTAGTGGAAAGCTATGCCGGCGCTGATAATGAAAAGTATTTCACTAATCCGGTTACCGAAGTGATTGCCGGTGAAAATGCAGTTGTTGAGCATTATAAGATTCAGCAGGAAAGCTTGCTCGCTTATCATGTTGCAGCAATTTTTGTTCATCAGCAGCGCAGCAGTACCGTCAATTTACATTCGTATTCCTTTGGCGGCGCCATTGTTCGCAACGATGTGATCGTAGCGCTGGACGGTGAGGGATGCAGCAGCGCTTTGAACGGTTTATACCTGGCCGGCGGCAGCCGCCTGGTCGACAATCACACGCTTATTCAGCATGCTCAGCCGCATTGCAGCAGCCGTCAGGTGTATCATGGCATTCTGGATGACAAAGCCAGGGCGGTTTTCAGCGGCAAAATCCATGTCCGCCCGGCAGCGCAAAAAACCGATGCTATTCAAAGTAACAAGAACCTGCTGCTTTCTGAAGACGCTATTGTGGATACCAAACCGCAGCTGGAAATTTATGCTGATGATGTTCGTTGTACGCATGGCAGCACGGTAGGTCAGATCGATGAGAATGGCGTATTTTATCTGCGCTCACGCGGCATAAATGAAAAACTGGCCAGGGAAATGATGATCCAGGCCTTTGCCGGCGAGATTCTCCGTACGATCAGCAATGAAGAGATTCATAACCTGGTTGATGGCATGTTAAAAGAGAGATTTACCAAAGGCCATATTACGGAATAGATAAGGAGAAGCAGCGTGGTAGAACAGCAAAAACAACGCGTCATTGATGATATTATTCTGGTATTAAAGGAAATTTATGACCCGGAAATTCCGGTAAATATTTATGATCTTGGCCTGGTATATGGCATTGACCTTGATGATGAGGGAAATACAGAAATTACTATGACGCTCACTTCGCCAATGTGCCCGGTCGCCGAGTCTCTGCCCGGCGAAGTGAGGAATGCGGTGCGTTTTGTGGAAGGCGTTGAGCAGGTAAACGTAAAAATCGTTTGGGATCCGCCCTGGGATGCGGAAAAAATGTCTGAAGAAGCCCGGCTGATTTTGGATATGATGTAAAATTAAAGAGTGGAATAATGAATGAATATGTGCCAACAATAGAATTAAACAGCCTGCCCGCCGGAGCTATGCGTCATGTTGAGGTTGGCGGGCAGCCGGTTGTACTGATCCGTCAGGGTGATGAGGTGTATGCGTTGCACGATCGCTGTACGCACGAAGAGTTTCCGTTGTCCGATGGCTGGCTGGATGAGCAGCGCCTGGTTTGTTCTTATCATGGCGCGCAGTATGATATAAGAAGCGGCGAAGCTGTGGCATTGCCGGCTTTTGAAAATGTTAAAACCTGGCCGGTTCGCATACATAATGGCATGATTGAAATCAAAATGAAAGTGGAATAAAGATGGGTATTGCAAATACAAAAGTGATGAGTGCAAGCCATGTTGATCTGGATGGAATCCGGGAGCATTTTCCGTTTTTTCAGCATCCGGAAAACCGTGATTTGATTTATTTGGATAGCGCCGCAACTGCACAGCGCCCCCAACAGGTTTTGGATGCGTGGCAGCGTTTTAATGTACAGTACAATGCCAATAGTCATCGCGGCGCTTACCGGATTGCGGAAAAGGCTACTGACGAATATGAAAAAGCCCGCGCCAAAGTGGCCAATTTTATTGGCGCAGGGTCATCTGAAGAAATTGTTTTTGTGCGCGGCGCTACCGAAGCTATCAATTTTGTTGCTTATGGCTGGGGTTTACAGCACGTAAAAGCCGGAGAGGAGATCATTCTCAGCGAGTTGGAACATCACAGCAACCTGGTGCCATGGCAAATGGTAGCACAAAAGACCGGCGCGATATTAAAGTTTATCGAATTTGATGAATTTGGCCGGTTGAATATGGAACAATATTATAAACTGTTATCTCCAAAAACCCGGCTGGTAGCGGTTACGCACATGTCGAATGTGTTGGGCACAATACCGGATGTTGAAGCGGTCATCCAGGCAGCGCATACCGCCGGGGCGCTGGCTTTGATTGATGGTTCCCAGAGTGTGCCGCACATGGCAATAGATGTTTCTGCATTGAATGCCGATTTTTATGTGTTTTCCGGCCATAAAATACTTGGCCCGATGGGAACCGGCGTTTTGTTTACCAAACGGTTCATTTTGGAGAGGATGGAGCCGGTTTTTTTCGGTGGTTCCATGATCAGCGATGTGGATTACACCTCTTCAACCTGGAACGATATCCCCTGGAAATTTGAAGCCGGCACGCAAAATTTGCCCGGCGCCATTGGCCTGGGTGCGGCAATTGATTTTGTTCGAGAAATCGGATTGGAAAGAATAAACAAGCATGACCGTGAATTGACCGAGTATGCTTTGCACCGAATGCAGCATGTTGAGGGTTTGAGAATATTTGGGCCTTTGCAAGAGCGCGGCCCTGTGATCTCTTTTTCGTTGGCAGCTATCCATCCTCACGATTTGGCAACCTTTCTGGACAGCCGAAATATTGCCATCCGTTCCGGGCACCACTGCGCCAAATTGATCATGAAACGGTTGAATGTGCCGGCAACAGCCAGAGCCAGTTTTTATCTGTATAACACCAAACAAGAGATCGATGAATTAATTAACAGTCTTGAAAAAGCGAGGGAGTATTTTTGCAAATGGAATTAGATAATTTATACCAGGAGATCATTCTGGAACACTATAAACATCCCCGCAACCATGGCGCTCTTGCCGATGCCGATGTGAAAATCAATGGCAAGAATCCATTTTGCGGCGATGAAATTGTGCTGTCTTTAAAGGTCAAAGACAACATCGTTACCGAGGTGGCTTTTGAGGGACACGGCTGCGCCATCAGCCAGGCATCGGCTTCGGTGATGACCGAGCAGATCAAGGGTAAAACTCTGCAAGATGCGCAGCATCTTTTTGAGCAGTTTACCAAAATGGTCAAAGGCGAAGGTGTTGCGGATGTAGAGGATATGGATGAACTGGCCGCTTTTCAGGGGGTTTGCGATTATCCCACCCGTGTAAAATGCGCCATGTTATCGTGGAATGCCCTGAAAAAAGCATTGGAGCAAAACAGCAAATAAAGGGCTCTATATTGTTTGTAGTGGGTA
>CAYNSO010000160.1:0-6514 GCA_964399735.1 uncultured Cytophagia bacterium | reverse complement strand
TTTTACTAGTCCGAGTTTAAATTGGCTTGATCTCAATTCTGAAATTCAGATAATTTTTAGTGCACACGATTGAAATACAGAAAAACCCGGGCCGCGGAAAATACCTTAGCCCGGGAAAGTTCCGTTATTTCGCTGGTTTTATCTTTACTTCTTTTTTGAGATCCGCATAGCTTATCAGCTTGATACCGCGTTTGGCAATGGCTTCTTTAACTTTGGGACTGGTAAAAATATCAGTCACACTCTGGCGATCCTTGCCGACGTTTTCATAACCGATGTGCCCGTACCCTTCCATTTCCAGAACATCCAGAGCCGGGTGTTCAACAAACAGCCAGATGCCCGGTTGTAAATTATTGAGCATGTCGATGAAATTATTGATTTTATCGCCAGTTGTTTCAGCCTTTTTGGTCCCATACTCGCCGGCGTATTGCACGCCATATTCTTCCAGGTCAATATCCAGGTTATATTCAATGGCCAGTTTTTTGGTCATAGCAGCTACTTCCGGTGTGATGTTGGCGCAGCCCATGTGATCGGAGAGATGAGAAACTTGCGGCAGTTTACTTTTAACCAGTTCGATTTGCGCGCGAAATTCTTTTTCAATATCTTCAATTGTCCATTTCGCTTCCAACAAGGCATTGCCGGGGGGATAGTTCTTATTGGTCCACAGGAACGGGAAAAAATATCCTTCCTTGCCGGTGAGACTGGGTGCGCAGGCAACCGGCCGCCATTTAATGTACGACCATTCGCTGGTTATGGTCAAATGCACGCCGACATCGAGGCCGGGTGTATCGTTCAGCATGAGTACAGCCTCTTCGAACCAGGCGCAGGGCGCCATGATCTCTGTAGATTTGGCGATTCCTTCTTTGAATGATTTAATACAGGCGATATTGGCAGCATGGGCACAGCCGATATCGTCGGCGCGTATAATGAGTTTTATTTCATTATTTTCTGCCATACCCAAACCGGGCAGTATAATCATAACCAGCAATAATAAAGCGCTTTTTTTCATGCCTGTTCTCCACTTTTCATCTAGTTGATAGTTTTTGAATTTTATGAAAAATATTGGTTTTATGCCATCTTTTTTTTTGAGGGGGATATTGTCTGCAATAATCAAATATGCGAGATTGAAAAAAAGTGGAAAATAATCAAAATTTCTTTAAAGAAAATAAAAAAACATGTAACTTTATTTCGCAAAGAACTAACACCAGGGAATACCCGTTTTGGCTTTTATTAAAAGAAATATGACGGCGGATGACTGGCCGGCCGTAAAAGAAATTTATGAGCAAGGCATTGCTGCCGGCAACGCCACTTTTGAAAACCAAGCTGCGGACTGGGAACACTGGAACCGTGAACATCTGTCAGTTTGCCGCCTGGTTTGTACTGTCAATCACAAACTGGTCGGGTGGGCGGCGCCTTGCCCGGTATCCAGTCGGTGTGTTTATAAGGGGATTGCGGAATTGAGCGTTTATGTCGCTCAAGATTATCGTGGACAGGGCGTGGGTAAAATGTTATTACAAAATTTGATTGTCGAATCGGAAAAACACGGGATATGGACATTACAGGCCGGTATTTTCCCGGAAAATATTACCAGTATTGAATTGCATAAAAAAACAGGTTTCAGGATAGTTGGATACCGTGAAAAGATTGGTAAAATGGAAAACAATTGGCGGGATGTAGTATTGTTGGAACGCAGAAGCAAGCGAGTCGGTCTGTAAATTTCGCAAATGAAATTATTTTTGTTTTTATATATTTGTTTATTATATTATTACAGTTTTATTTGGAGGTGATGGGATAACGGGGTAGTATGTGTGGTGAATGATTGATACAATGAGTGAGATAAGCAAGCATACTTTATGGTTTAAAAATTAACTGATATACATAAAGCATTTCGATTTAATAAATTTATTATTACTATACTGGTTTTTTTTGTTTAAATAGATAGAAATAATTATTATATTGACAAATATATTTTTTGTTCTGCAATCAGTTTTTTAAATTGTATGAATATTTTGAATTATTCAAGTGTTGAAATATTGTCCGGTTTTTGTATAAGCTGATATTTTCAGTAAATTGACAATCAGCACATAATCAATACTTTATCAAACAAGGGTGCTTTTAATGAAGAAATATTTGCCGGTTGTAATAATTCTTTTTTCAATGGTATATTCTATCCAGGCCCAGGAGAGTACAGTATCCCAGGGCAGCGCCGCACAATATGTTTTAGGCAGTAAGGATCAGGTATTAATGGCTGTTAATGTATGGGGATTTGTCTCAAAACCCGGACAATACATGGTACCTTATGGAACGGATTTGATCTCTTTATTATCTTATGCCGGGGGACCCCGTGAAGAGGCAAAAATTAAAAGTATTAAAGTTGTGCGCGGGGGAGATACTGAAAAAAAAGAGGGGGAGGTTATTGAAGTGGATGTAAAAGAGTATATTGAATTGGGTAATAATGGTAAAATACCTGTTTTAAAACCCGGCGATACAGTTGTTGTTACCGGAACAACTTTTAATTTTGTTCGTAACAGCCTTGAATTTGTCAGTCGTCTTGCCGCTTTGGTACAAATATATGCCCTTGTTGACTATTATACAACACGAGATAAATAAACCAAAAAATCGGGATTCTAAAAAATGATGCAAAATTTTAAATCAACAAATCCTCAGAATGGTAATGGAACATATACCACACATTCCACAGATGATCAGGATTCACAATTTAAACTGAGTGATTATATTCGTGTTTTTTATAAAGGTCGCTTTATCATACTTATATCATTTCTATTGATTATGTTTGCCACGATCTATTATACATTTACAACCGAACCGGTTTATGAAGCCGGCGCCAAGATTATGATCGAACAGCAAACCGGGGTTGGGGAATCTTTATTTGATATTACCTCCATGATGAAAAAAGAGACCATGATCAATAACCAGGTGGAGATATTAAAGAGCAGGACGTTGGCGGAGCAGGTAATTGAAAAATTACGAACCTCGGAATACGCAAACGAGTTAAGAATATTGGGCAATCTTCCCGAAGGTGTTAAAGCCAAAAAAGATATTTTGGGAGCCGTTAAAAGTTTTATAAAAAATATTATTCGTGATGAGGACGATAAAGAAATCACTGACGAAGATACTTTTCATACCCAGGTACAGGAACTGAGAAATGTTATCAGCATAACACCTATTCGTAACACGGATATGATTGAAATAAAATTGAGCGCATTTTCTCCACAGGAAGCGGCTTATTTAACCAACGCTGTAGCATCGGTATATGAAAGTACCAATCAAACTCAAAGCCAGGCAGAAGTGAGGCAGGTTAAAGATTTCCTTGAAAAGCAATTGAATGAATATGAACGGGACCTCACCCAGTCTGAAGAAGATTTAAAGGATTATCGTGAAACCGCCAAAGTCGTTGCCCTGGATCAGGAAACCCAGGAACTGATTTCCAAACTGGCCGAATTTGAAACTTTATATAATGAAGCCAAAACAGATATGGAAGCTGCCAGACAAAGGCTGGCTTATATTGACAAGCAACTGACCAGGCAGCAAGTGAACCTGGATATGGAATCGATCTCTTCCCGGCCTTATCTGGAAGAACTGCGACGTCAGATAGCTGAAAAAGAAGTTACCTTGCAATCATTAACCGCGTCAATGATTATGGTTGGAGTTGATGAAAAAGAAAATATTGACATTCAGTTACTGCAAAAACAAATTGATGCCTTGAAAGAAAAGTTTAAACAAGAAGTAACCAAAATTGCCGCAACAGAATTTATTGATCCATCTGTTTTATCCGGTTCTCTGGTTACCAGTAAAATTGAAGTAGAAACGGAATTGCAGGCTTTGCAGCCCAAAGTGACTGAACTCGAAAGAATTTTAAAAAGGTACAACAAGCAGCTGGATGCTTTACCGGAAAAGAGTCTCAAATTAGCCCGGCTGATTCGATCTGCCCAGGTGCAGGAAAAAATATACATCATGTTGCAGGAAAAGTATCAGGAATCCCGTATTACCGAAGTTGGTCAGCTTGGTAATGTGCGAATTATCGATTGGGCCAAGGAACCCGATAAACCGGTAAAACCCAAGAAAAAAGTAAACCTGATTTTGGGTTTCTTGTTGGGTCTTGGTCTTGGAATTGGTATTGCCTTTGTTATGGATTATCTGGATAATTCTATTAATACAATGGAGGATGTTGAACGGTTGCGAATACCGCTCATGGCAACAATTCCGTATATCAAACCTGAACAATCGAATGGGGTGTTGGAAAAAATTCGTCCTGCTGATGATGCCGAAGCCAGGGATATTAATGAACGGCTCATCACTCATTTAAAACCCAAATCACCAATCTCCGAAGCATACCGGACTCTGCGAACAAATATCACATTCACTGCGCCCGATAACCCCAAACAGGTCATTATGGTTACCAGCAGCGGACCTAAAGAAGGTAAATCAACTTCAATTTCCAATCTGGCCATCACCTTTTCGCAAATGGGAACCAAAACCCTGTTGATTGATTCGGATTTGCGCCGGCCCATGCTTCACAAACTGTTTGGTATGGAAAAACAATCCGGCCTGACCAATATTCTGGTTGGTAAAGATGACCTTGACCATGCTATAAAAAATGTCAAAAATTTACCCGATCTGGATATTTTAACCTGCGGTATATTACCTCCCAACCCTGCTGAATTATTAGGTTCCGCACAAATGAAGCAATTATTAGCCGAAGCAAAAAGTAAATACGGAATGGTTTTGGTGGATACCCCGCCTATCATCGCTGTTACAGATTCCTCGGTTCTTTCCACAATGGTGGATGGCGTCATTCTGGTCATTCGTTCGGGACAAAGCAAGCGGGAAGCTGTCATTCATGCAATAGAGCAATTAAACCGGGTTGAAGCGCCTATTCTGGGCGCCCTGCTGAATGGTATCCAGGCTTCTAATGTTTATGGTTCATATTATTATTATAACTATTATCATTATTATTATGGAGCGGATGGCGAACGTAAAAAGAAAAAAGTGGAACGCCGAAAAAGGAAAAAGCATACTTATTAATATGGCAATTATTTTATTTGATAAAGCAACCAGGTGTTAGAAAGGAATGACTATTAAAAATTTTGCATTGATTGGCGCCGCTGGCTATATAGCGCCACGGCATCTGAAAGCGATCAAGGAGACCGGTAATAGACTCGTTTGCGCGGTTGATAAAAGCGATTCGGTTGGAATACTGGACAGGTATTTTGATGATGTTGATTTTTTTACTGAATTTGAACGATTTGATCGTCACATTGAAATGTTGCGGCGGCTGGACTCGAACAAGAAAATTGATTATGTGAGTATTTGCTCTCCCAATTACCTGCATGACGCGCATATTCGTTTTGCCCTGCGCGCCGATGCCGATGCAATTTGTGAAAAGCCGCTCATGTTAAATCCATGGAACTGTGACGCCCTGGAAGAAATCGAGAATCATTTTGGACATAAAGTTTATAATATCTTGCAATTGCGCGTTCATCCGGTTATTTTGGAATTAAAGAAAAAAATTGCCAGTAACAACAATAAACGCTATTCTATTGATTTGTCTTATATCACCTCCAGAGGCAACTGGTATAATTATTCCTGGAAGGGCGATATTAGTAAATCCGGCGGAGTGGCGACCAATATCGGCATCCATTTCTTTGATATGCTGATCTGGATTTTCGGCAAGGTTGTAAAATCTGATGTTCATTATGCAGATGAAAAAAAGGCCGGCGGTTTTATCGAACTGGAAAATGCCGATGTCCGCTGGTTTTTATCGATTGATAAAAACGATCTGCCGGCCGAGGTCAGTAACGCCGGAAAAGCTACTTTTCGCTCCATTACCATGGATAATGAAGAAATAGAGTTCTCCGATGGTTTTACGGATTTGCATACCGTAGTCTATAAAGACATTCTGGATGGCAAGGGCTATGGCGTTGATGCTGCCCGGCCTTCGATTGAACTGGCTTATAATATTCGTCATGCGCTTATGATCAAAGCGCGAGATCAGGAATGTCATCCGTTTTTAAAAGACATTATCAAAAAAATTTAGTATATTGGAACAGGAAGTTTTTGGAAGGTAAAAGAGAATGGCGCTATATCTGGTAACCGGCGGCGCCGGATTTATCGGCTCGAACATCGTTGAAGAACTTGTAAGAAGAGGAGATAAAGTCCGGGTTCTGGATAATTTTGCCACCGGCAAACGCGAGAATCTTGTCCCTTTTATGGATAAAATTGAACTCATTGAAGGCGATATTCGCAGCTATCACATTGTGCGGGAAGCCATGCAGGGTGTTGATTTTATTTTACACCAGGCCGCCTTGCCTTCAGTGCCGCGTTCGATCAAAGACCCCATAACCACCAACGAGGTTAATGTTACCGGCGTGCTGCATATTCTGGATGCCGCCAAAGACGCCAAAGTAAAACGGGTTGTCTTTGCTTCTTCCTCCTCAATATATGGCGATGTAGATGTGCTGCCCAAAACCGAGGATATGCTGCCCAGGCCGCTATC
>CAYNSO010000159.1:0-6660 GCA_964399735.1 uncultured Cytophagia bacterium | reverse complement strand
TTTAAAATTTAATTTTCTTTTTCAAAATAACCCACTAAAAACAATATAGAGCCAATTTATTATTCAACGACAGGTCTGTTATTTTAGCAGCTTGTTTTCCTGGTCTTGCCGATCTTGAACCCGACATGCAAACGAATATTTTTTCTTTATTTACTAATTGTTCCCCGGTCTGCACAAGAAATTGTGTGGCAATTGAAACTGAAAAATTGTAAATTCGGGCAGGTTATTTTAGAGTTGGATATTTCACATGATAAAGGAAAAACCGGTCCGGGAACACGTTCAGGATACGGATATATCTGTATACCGTGATCGCAACCTGCAAATAATTTTTCTTGTCACGCTTATGGCTGTGTTGGGTGTAGCCAGTATAACGCCGGTATTCCCCATAATTGCCCGGCAGTTGCATATATCCACGCAATCCATTGGCTTGCTGGTAACAGTTTTCACATTGCCGGGAATTTTTTTGACGCCGGCGCTCGGCATTTTATCCGACCGGTTGGGACGCAAGAAAATACTGATTCCTTCGCTTTTTTTGTTTGCCCTGGGAGGCAGCGCCTGCGCCCTGGCACAGAATTTTGAGGTATTGCTTGTTTTACGGTTTGTGCAGGGACTGGGTGCGGCGGCCATTGGTTCGCTGAACGCAACCCTTATCGGCGATTTGTATACCGGTAAAAAGCGCATAATTGCCATGGGGTATAATTCCAGTGTGTTGAGTATTGGCACAGCTACCTATCCGACTATTGGCGGATTAATTGCGTTGTTTGGCTGGCAATATCCGTTTTTACTGCCGCTGTTTGCTATTCCTGTAGGCTTGTTGGCTTTGTTTACGCTGAAAAATCCCGAACCGGAAGTTACCGAAGATTTTTTTCCCTACCTGCATGCCGCCTGGAAAAGCATGAAGAACCTGCGCGTATTAACCTATTTTACGGCCAATCTATTTACCTTTATCATTTTATACGGCGCTTTTTTAACGTTTTTGCCTGTTTTTATCAACAGCCGTTTTAATGCTTCGCCGGCGCTGATCGGTCTGGTCATGTCCGCCATGTCGATTGTTACTGCAGTTACCTCAACGCAGCTTGGCCGGCTGGTTAAAATTTTTACAGATCGGCGCTTGCTAAAAATTTCTTTTTTCCTTTATAGCGCCGGGTTATTACTAATTCCCTTTGTACACAATCTGTGGCAGCTGGTTTTACCTATACTGTTATTTGGACTGGCGCACGGCGCCAATATTCCGGTTATACAGGCGTTAATTGCCGGTGAAGCGCCGATGCGGTATCGCGGCGTCTTTATGTCGTTCAATGGTATGGTGCTGCGCCTGGGGCAGACTATGGGGCCGCTGCTCATGGGCGCTATTTATGTATTGTGGGGGATTGGTGGAATATTTTATAGCGGCGCCATACTGGCCGCCGGTATTGCAGTGTTTTTGATAATCATGCTGTAATTTTATTGGAGGTGATGATGAATTTTTCCACCTTTTGGCAGCAATCGGTGGTGGTTCGCCTGGTGCAAGTGATCTGTGTACTGGTTCTAATCGCCATGATCGTTATGATAATCGTTCAGCTAAATCAGGGTTTAGCTGTTGCTGACGGGAAATACGCCACCAAAGTTGCGCTGCAGTTGGTTCCCGTGGCGTTGTGGGCTCTGGCTACTGGCGGAATTTTTATGAAAAAAAAATGGGCCTGGGCTCTGTTATGCGGCATTGTTTTATTATCATTTTTGGGTTCGGTTAATTATATGCTATCCCGCTATGACAGCTTGAATCCGGCTACCCTGGTTTCTCTGCTGAGCAGCGCCGGTATTATCATTTTGCTAAATCGCCGCGATATATTGCATTCTTTTAAAACCAATTTCGTTCAGCAAAAGCAGGTTCCTTTGGAATTGACCCCGTTTGCAATAGTGTGCCTTGCCGGCGGCGTGTTTCTGTTTATGGAATTCTTTACAGCTTCCCGCATCGGGCCCGGTTCATTGATACCAAAATTGTTTATTTCCGGCCTGGGTTTTGTATTTGTGCTGCTGGGAATCGGTTTATACCGGATGAATAAAACCGCGCTGCAATCTACCCAGGCAATACTCATCTTTACTTTCATGTCCGCAGTTATCATTTTTACACGAGATTTCTTTAGTAAACGGCATTATTTCCCGGTCAGCAAATCGCTGTTTTATATTGCTCTTGCCGCAGCATTGCTGTTTTTTTGGCGATGGATGCTGCGAAACAGACTTTGGGGGGGCAATGAGGATATTAATGAATGACATTGACGACACTATGGTGCGAGGGTTTGTGTTTTTTCAATTATTGCAGATAATTTTTTATGTATCGGCTTTTAAATTATATCGTTTGGTTTTTGTCTACCTGGAGTATGCGGCGCTGATTTGTTTTTCAAATGTTAATGGTTACTTTAATACAAATCAATACGCTAACGATTCTTTTTTGTCTTTTAATTTTTAATTATGTTGCCAATTTTTTTCTTTAATAAATCACAAGGCAATGATATGATTTTCAACTTTTGTTACATTTTTGCCGAGTCAATGAGCGGAGCAGGTTTTACTATTTGTTCCTTGATTTTTTTATAATTATCAATTATATTTCAATTCATATATGGGGATATATAATACAAAAATACCGGACTGGCCGCAGGATGAGCGCCCGCGCGAGCGGATGCTGAACCATGGCCCGGAAGCCCTGTCCGAAGCGGAATTGCTGGCCATTTTACTGCGGACCGGCAGCGGCAGAAAAACGTCTGTTGACCTGGCGCGCGAGTTGTTGAGCACATTTGAAGGATTGCGCAAACTCGATCAACAGCCGGTGAGTG
Source organism: uncultured Cytophagia bacterium (assembly GCA_964399735.1). Lineage (GTDB taxonomy): Bacteria > Zhuqueibacterota > Zhuqueibacteria > Residuimicrobiales > Krinioviventaceae > Fontivivens. The sequence goes on along the minus strand of CAYNSO010000159.1, from coordinate 3,850 downwards.
TTCTTTGTAAGGTAAAAGGAATCGGTTTGGCCAAAGCCTGCCAGATCAAGGCGGCGCTGGAAATTGCCAAGCGGCTGGTGCAGCAAAAAATGAGCGTCAGGGAACAGATTAGCAGTTCCGAAGATGCTTATCATTATGTCCGTCTGCGAATGCGCGATTTGAACCGCGAAGAGTTTCGGGTGGTGTTGATGACCAACCACAATGATGTTATTGCCGAAAAAGTATTATTTCAAGGCAGCGCAACGGAAAGTGTGGTTTCCGCCCGCAACGTGGTGGAACTGGCTATTCAGTATTCGGCCGTTAAAGTGATCATCATGCATAACCATCCCAGCGGCAACCCCAATCCTTCAGCTGAGGATAAAATAGCTACGCAAAAGATCATCAAAGCGTGCAGTTTTTTTGAAATTCATGTTCTCGATCATATTATCATTGGCAAAGACAGTTATTACAGTTTTGCCGATCACGGATTAATATCATCATCATAATTTTTGTACAAGGAGCTCGAGTGGAATTAGGCAAGGTTGTCGGTACGGTTGTAGCGACTGTTAAAGATAAAAAGTTATCCGGCAGCAAACTGTTGGTGGTAAACCTGGTTTCGGCCGACGGCAAACCCACTGCCGGACATGTGGTTGCCATAGATACAGTCGGCGCAGGGGTTGGCGAACTGGTATTAATCGTGCGCGGCAGTTCCGCTCGCCAGGCGCTGAATATGGAATCTGTGCCTACGGATACCGCGATTATCGCTATAATCGATACCCTCGAATACGAAGGGAAAATTGTTTTTCAGAAATATGCTGCGGATAAATAATAAAAAATTTTAAAGGTATTTTCAGGTGGATGAAAAACAAATAAGCGCCATTGTGCAACGGGTTATTGACGATTTACAAAAAACGGGTAAAGTTTCGACTCTAGCTGCCTGTACAACATGTAATGCAGGTATCTTTGATAAAATTGAAGACGCTATCGAAGCAGCGTATAAAGCCCAGTTACAGTTGGTTAACGATACAATCGAAAAGCGCAAAGATATAATTGCCGCTATCCGTAAGACCGGTCAGGACTATGCGCAAGAGTTTGCCCGTCGTACCGTAGCGGAGACAAAGATGGGCCGGGTCGATCATAAAATTTTAAAATGCCAGCTTGCCTCGCGGCTCACTCCGGGTGTGGAAGACCTGGAAACCACCGCCTGGTCCGGCGACCACGGCTTGACGATAGAAGAACTGGCGCCGTTTGGCGTAATCGGCGCTATTATGCCGTCCACACATCCTGTGCCGACCTTGCTGAATAACGCCATAAGTATGATTGCGGCCGGCAATTCCATGGTGATCAATGCGCACCCGGCAGCCAAAGAGGTTTCCAATTATGCCGTAGGGTTATTAAACAAGGCGATTACTGATGTTGGCGGACCGGCCAATCTCATTACCTGTGCCAGGGTGCCCTCGATGGAAACCGGGCAAATACTGTTCACTCATCCAAAGGTGAATATTCTGGCAATTACCGGCGGACCCGGCGTGGTAAAAGCCGCTATGAAAGCGGGCAAACGGGCGATCTGCGCCGGGCCCGGCAATCCCCCGGTTGTTATCGATGAAACTGCCGACCTGGCAAATGCCGCCAAATCAATTGTTGCCGGCGCTACTTTTGATAATAATTTGCTTTGTATATCGGAAAAGACTATTATTGTCGTCGAGCGGGTCGCCGAAGAATTTAAACGGCAGTTGATTGCGCATAAATCTTTTGAATTGACTTGTAAACAGATGGACGACCTGGCTAAAATTGTCTTTAAAGACGGCGGACGCGGCACAGAAGAGCCGATCGTCAACCGCGATTATGTCGGCAGGGATGCTCATGTGCTGGCCAAAGCGCTGAATATTACCATTCCGCCGGATACAGAAATGTTGTTCGGCGAGACCCCGGTCGATCATCCATTTGTCAACGCCGAGCAAATGATGTGCTGTCTGCCGATGCTGCGCAGTCCCAATGTGGACGCCGCGATTATGCTGGCGCAAAAAGTGGAACACGATTTCAGACACACTGCCATCATGCATTCAAAAAATATAGAGAATATGACGAAAATGGGCCGGCTTATGAATTGTACTTTGTTCGTCAAGAACGGGCCTTCCTCGGCAGGTCTCGGCGTAGGCGGCGAAGGGTACCTGACGCACAGCATTGCCAGTCCCACCGGCGAAGGCATAACCTCGGCGCGCACATTTACCCGCCGCCGCCGCTGTGCCATGGTTGATTATTTGCGGATTGTTTAGGCAAAAACGATGAAACTGGGAATCATAGTTGGCAAGGTATGGGCCACACAAAAAGACCCGCAATTGACAGGCGTTAAACTATATGTTTTGCAGCCTGTGAATGAAAAACGCGAAAAAATGGGCAAGCCTTTAATTGCCGCAGACGCTGTCGGCGCCGGCGAGGGTGAACTGGTGTACTGGGTGGGTTCCCGGGAAGCAACTTTTGCCATAACGGGCAAAAAAATCCCTAGTGACGCTTCTATTGTTGGTATTGTTGACAATACCTTTGCAGAGAATCTAACCACCCTGGAGAACAGACTGCAAGAGTGGCGAGCCAAAAATATTCATGAGTGCCGGGAGTAGCGCATGGAACTGGCGGTAGTGATCGGCAATATTACTTCGACAATTCAAAACCCGGCTTACAAAGGATGCAAGTTGTTGCTGGTTGAAAATGTGGATTTGAATTTATGTAAAAACGGTAATGTCACCATGGCAGTAGATACCGTGAATGCCGGGATTGGCGATATTGTGCTGGTGGCGCGGGAAGGCAAAACAGCAAGCGATATACTGGGCATAAAACAGGCGCCGGTGCGTAGCGTCATTGTCGGTTATGTAGATAGTATGAGTATAGTAAAACAAGCGAAAACAAAAGGATAAAAAGGTATTATGGCCACTTCGATTTTCTCATTAAAGAAAGAAATTGTTGAAATTTGTCGCCGCATTTATGAGCGCGGTTATGTCGCCGCAAATGACGGCAATGTCAGCGCGCGCATGGATAACGGCCATTTTTTAATGACCCCGACCGGCATGAGCAAGGGATTTTTACTGCCGTCCGACCTGGTGGTCGTGGACGCCGACGGCAATAAAGTATCAGGAACCCGCAAAGCCTCCTCGGAAGCCAAGATGCACCTGACAATTTACAAAACCAGGCCGGATATTAACGCTGTAGTGCATGCCCATCCGCCGACAGCCACCGGTTTTGCCGTAGCCGGAATACCTTTGACTAAATGCGTGCTGCCGGAAGTGGTTGTTTCTGTTGGCGCCATTCCCATTGCCGAATATGCCACGCCCGGTACCCAGGAACTGGCCGATGTAATGGTCAAGTATTTGAAAACCTACGACGCCGTATTGCTGGAAAATCATGGCGCCATTACCATTGGCAATAGCGTGACCAATGCGCATTTCAAGATGGAAACCATAGAGCATTTTGCCAAGATCATGTTTGTCGCCCACCAGCTTGGCAATGTGCAATCCTTGAAAGGCGAAGCGGTATCACAACTGATCGACCTGCGTAAAAAATTCGGCGTTCGCCCGGACGCCCCGGTGTGCGAATCCGATGAATGCCGCATTCCTACCGCCGCTGTGAACCAGAGTGAATTGACCGATGTTTCCCCGGAACTGGTGGAGCAGATCACCCGCCAGGTGATTAACAAGTTGAAATAGGCTCTGTTTGTATAATATTACGGCCCGCTTTTATCAAATACAGAAGCGGGAGTGATCAGGGTGATGCCGGATATTTTTCAAGATTCTAAAATATAACCGCACAAGACGCTGTTACCTTTTGCGTCGATCATATACCTCTCCCATCCAAACTCCAGTTTGGATGGGAAATTGTC
>CAYNSO010000158.1:0-6691 GCA_964399735.1 uncultured Cytophagia bacterium | reverse complement strand
TGCCGGGCCGCAGGCCCGACCTACCCTGATCGCACCGGGATTCAGATCCCGGCGCTGAAAATACACCAGGGTTTCTAACCCTGGTGTAATGCTTAGTAATGTTGACGGGTTGGAAACCTTAAAAGACATTCCAGCTCGGACCGGGGATATTCCCCAGTCCGCACATTAAAACAGGACATATTGTCCTGCCGGGCCGCAGGCCCGACCTACCCTGATCGCACCGGGATTCAGATCCCGGCGCGGAGAATAAAACAGGGTTTCAAACCCTGACATCCTATTAAATTCTGAAAACGGGTTGGAAACCTTAAAAGACATTCCCCCTCCGGGGTTATGAAACCCCGGACGATTCGGGCATTTTGGGGGCAACGAGAAGAAAAAAGGCTTTAGCTATAAGAAGATAAAAATTTGTCAAGCCGTTAATTAACAACAAATTAATGCCTTTTCAATCATGTTGAAAGGAAAACAACATGACACCCGTTAAAGCTTTCCTCAACAAACATCTAGTGATGTCCTACTTTGTACTGGCGTTCGCCATCTCGTGGGGCGCGGTTATTATTGTCGCCGGCAAAGTTCCAATACCTGTGGAGCATATAACAATAGTGGGATTGGCAATGCTGCTTGGCCCCAGTCTGGCAGGCATCCTGTTGACTGGCCTCGCCTCCGGAAAAGAGGGCCTGCGCGAACTTTTTTCCCGCTTGCGCAGGTGGCGGGTGGGCGTTCACTGGTATACAGTCGCAATTCTGACCATTGTATTCTTGTCGGCGGTAATTCTCCTGGCGCTCTCGTGTCTCTCTCCCGATTTCCTCCCACCTGTTTTCACATCGGCTGACAAGGCTGCCCAGTTGCTGACCGCTATTATGGTGGGACTAGTGGTCGGTTTCTTTGAAGAACTCGGCTGGACGGGATTCGCAATTCCCCGGCTGCGGCAGCGTTACGGGTTTCTTGCTACCGGGCTCATTGTGGGCCTGCTGTGGGGAGCGTGGCACTTTATTGTGTTCTGGGAAAGCGACAGTTTCTCCGGCATTTTCCCGCTGGTTCTCTTGCTCGCGCGCCTGTTCGCTAATCTGCCGGCCTACCGGATACTCATGGTATGGGTTTACGATCATACGAAAAGCTTGTTCATTGCAATCCTCATGCATGCAACCCTGACCGGCCTGGTATTCATTGAACCGCCGTTGACAGGTGGAAATCTCTTGATCTATATGCTTGTACGGGGCGCAGCGCTGTGGATCCTCATTGCAGTTGTCTTTCTCGTTAAACGGCGGGCGCCTCGCCGCAACAGATCAATAACAGACAAGGAGATATAAATATGAATATCAAAAAATTCATCATGTTATCGCTGCTTGTTTTCTCTATACTGGCGCTGAATTTTCGGCTCTTCGCCACGCCCGTTTCAGCAAATTCGGATTCCGGCAATACCATATATGATGCGGTAGACGCTTACATCCAACAGCAAATGGATCGTCTGCACATCCCCGGCGCCGTTCTCGCCATCGTTGCCGGCGATACAATTGTGCACCAGCATGGCTTTGGGCTGGCTGGCCCGGACGGGCAAGCGCCAACTCCACAGACTCTCTTTTTTATCGGTTCCCTTACCAAATCAATCACCGCCCTGGCCGTGATGCAGCTTGTAGAAGCCGGCAAGATAGATCGGGATGCCCCCGTCCAACGCTATCTGCCCTGGTTCCGGGTGGCCGATGCCGGGGCCTCGGCACAAATAACAGTACGCCACCTGTTGAACCAGACTAGCGGCCTGTCCGAGGCATCCGGCAGGATTCCCCTGGTCGATTTCGACGCGAGCCCTGACGCCACCGAACGCCAGGCGCGGGCGCTGGCAACCCAGACGCTCAAACACCCGGTCGGTTCGGCGTTCGAATACAGCAACGCGAATTACAACCTGTTGGGACTGATTATCGAAGCGGCCGGTGGAGAATCATATACGGACAATATCCAAAACCACATCTTTACCCCGCTGGATATGCGTCGCAGCACGACCTCACCGGACGCGGCGAAGCGGAACGACCTGGCGACTGGTCACCGCTACTGGTTTAGCGTCCCTGTTGCTGCTCCCGGCCTGTCCGTCCCGCACGGCTCGCTGCCATCGGGACAGATCATCTCCTGCACAGAAGACATGGCCCGTTATATGATCGCGCTTTTGAACGGGGGCTGCTATGGGGAAGCGCAAATCCTCTCTCCCGCCGGCATTGACGAGTTGCTTCATGGAGTGGCGGAATTCACCCAGATGGGCATGTCGTTCGGCAAGTACGGCATGGGATGGTTTGTCGATGAAATCGGTGGGACAAAGACAGCCTGGCACACCGGCATTGTCCCCAACTTTTTCTCTTATATGGCGCTTTTACCGGAGCACAAGCAAGGCGTTATCCTGCTTTTTAATACCTACGGTTATTTGATGACCCCGGCTTTATCGGAGGTTGGCGCCGGCGTAACCGCCTTGCTCGCCAGCCAGCAGCCTGAACCGAGTCAGGCTAGCATTATGGTTTGGGTGCAGCGCGGCTTGCTGCTCATCCCGCTTTTGCAAATCATTGGCGTTACTTGCACACTGCGGCGATTACGCCGCTGGCGTCAAGAGCCGATGCGCCGCCCGGGACGTGTACGCAAGTGGGCGCTGCATATCCTGCTGCCGCTGATCCCGAATCTGCTGGTCACCCTCACCCTGCTTCCCTTGCTGGGGGCAACACGCGGCTTTTGGATGCTCTACATGCCAGACTTTACGTGGCTCGCCATCATCTGCGGCGGTTTTGCCGCGATCTGGATATTCCTGCGTAGCGGATTGGTACTCCGTACCCTGCGCAAGCTACCGATGTGAACATCTCTCCTTCCCCCGGATGCTTCTGCAGGGTGAAGAATTTGATGGCGCAGGGGCTCGTTCCTTCACCCTGAATAATGGCAAGATCCCTTTTCATTTCCGACAACTGATAGCTGAATACTGACAGCTTTTTTGCAAATATTCCTTGCATATTTCCTTAAATCTTGTTTTCTTTATACAAAGCGGTAATTTACGAGTGTCAAAAAACAATACCATAAAGAAATACTAGAGGAAATCCGATGAAAAAGCCTTTGTCTATTCCCACATTTTATTTGGTGATTATCCTTATTTTTGCCGTTTCCGGCATCGCCCAGATAACCAAACACCAACCCGGTAATGCTGCACAGATCTATAAATCCTCAGCGGCATTAGCAGACAGCCTCCCACCTGATTCATCCAATATGCGTAATTTAACTTCGGTGGAATTGAGCAAAGAAATGGTGCCGGGCTGGAACCTCGGCAATTCTCTGGAAGCGATTGGCGGCGAAACCGCCTGGGGTAATCCCCCGGTTTCCCAGGAGTTCATCGACTCGGTCAAAGCCGCAGGATTCAAATCCGTGCGAATACCGGTGGCATGGAGCAATAATATGAATACAACAACCTTTGAGATTGATCAGGCTTTGCTATACCGGGTTGAAGATGTGGTCAACTATGTATTGATGAATGACATGTACGCCATTATCAATATTCACTGGGACGGCGGCTGGATGCAGCCGACCTATGCACAACAAGAGTATGTTAACAACCGCCTCGCTATAATCTGGCGTCAAATTGCCATTCATTTTCGGGACTATGACGACCATCTCCTGTTCGCCGGTACTAATGAAGTTTTGGTAGAAGGAAATTACGGAGCGCCCACCAAAGAGTATTACACGGTGCAAAACAGTTTCAACCAGACTTTTGTTACCACAGTGCGTTCAACCGGCGGGTGTAATCACTACCGGCATTTGGTGGTTCAGGGATTTAATACAAATATAAACTATACCATAAGCACTTTTGTCATCCCGCAAGATGTCGTCAACAACCGGTTGATGGTTGAGGTTCATTATTACGATCCATATAATTTTACAATAAATTCCAACAGCAACGTCATCCAGTGGGGGAAAAATGCCACCGACCCTTCAAAAACGGAAACCTGGGCCAACGAGGCTTATGCGGACGGCCAGTTCAATAAAATGAAAACCAAATTTACCGACAAGGGTTATGGCGTCATTTTGGGCGAGTATGGGGCCCAGGCTCGTACCATGCTTGGCAGCGATGAGTTAAATGCAGAGCATGCGCAATACCGGCTGTATTATATAGAATATATTACCGGTTCCATTTGCAAGCATGGCCTGGTGCCGTTCTATTGGGATAGCGGTTTTACAGGAAATAATGCTTCGGGACTGTTTACCCGCTCCACCGGCGCCCAGGCATACCCGGAAATCATTCAAGCCATTATCGAAGCAGCCAAACAGGGTACGGGCATTGCGCCGCAGCAGAAAAACGCCTTGCCGAAAAAATCATTTTTATTGCGAAATTATCCCAATCCGTTCAATCCCGCAACCAATATAACATTTACCCTGCCGGCAAAGGCTCAAGTTTCACTGAAAATATATGATTTGCTGGGCAAGGAAGTAGCGACACTTGTGAATAGCGACTTGCCGGCGGGTAATCACATAAAAATATGGAATGCAACGAATGCCCCCACCGGTGAATATATTTGCCGCCTGCAAGTTAATTCGAATATAGAAATCCACAAGCTGGTTTTAGTGCGTTAACGGTATGGCGGGTCTTTACCCACTATGTTGCTGATCCAAGCTCGCCCTGGGGATGTTCCCCAGTCCGCACATTAAAGAAGCTGTATCAAAAGCTCAAAAAAAGTAGAAAAGGTTCCAGGTTTGAGTAAAAAATACCAGTCATGTCATTCCGAGGAGCGAAGCGACGAGGAATCTTTAGTATTTAAAATATTGTAAAAACAAGATTTCTCGCTTCGCTCGAAATGACAGGTTTGTTTTGTGTGCTTTCGCAGATTAAATGATCTTTCTCAAATTGGGGCTTTTGATACAGCCCCCGGGCCACAGACCTGACCTGGACGCTGTAAACCCCAAACAGCATTCCCGCAACAATAATAAAATTTTGGCTCTATATTGTTTGCAGTGGGTAGATCTCAAACTTAATTTGAGTACACGATTTTTAAAAGTCTGTTTCAAAAGTCATATTTAATGCAAATTTAAGTTGCTTCGAATTAAGCGTATTATAACTTGTTCTGGAATTAAAATTTTTGATTACTATCCATTTAAATAACTATATCAGAAATTTATCATGAATAAATAAAAGTCAGTAAGTACTATAATTTCAATAATTTAATGTTTCCCTCTGCGTTCTTTGCGGCCTCTGCGGTTAAAGAAAATGATTGAAACCGCTGAGGTCGCAGAGGAGAAAAAGAGTATCGTTGTTTTATGTTTTTTTATTTATTATAACTTGAGAGTAACTATATATCTTGTTAGTTTTTTTCTTGGTAAAACAATGGGCAATCGGTAAAATTACCCACTAAAAACCACATGGAACCAAAATTTTTAAAATATTTTAAAAAATAACTTTTAGCTATTACAAGATTTTACTATTTTGTGCTACTTGTTATCAAGATTTAACCTGATCATTCTTTAACACATAGAGGAACAGAATGTCAAATGAATTAATTGCCTACTGTGGACTTTACTGCGGCGCTTGCAGTTTCAGGCTGGCCGCTCAGGAAAACGATCGTAATCATATAACAAATATGCCTTCATATTATGATAAATTCAAAAATAACCCGTTGGAATATTGTCCCGGTTGCAGACTGGAAAACAAATGTGGGGAATGCCAAATACGGGATTGCGCCATCAATAAAAATTATAATCACTGTGATGAATGCCCCGATTTGCCCTGCGATAAAATTATCAATTTTAACAATGACGGCAAACCGCATCATAGTGCAGTATTGAGTAACCTGAAATTGTTAAAAGAAATTGGCGAACAGAACTGGCTTGAATACATGAACAAGAAATGGACCTGCCACTGCGGCGCCAAAACATCCTGGTATTATAAAAGCTGTGGCTGCTCAGATTGATAGAAATATAAATGATCAATAGAAAATGAAAAGCAAGTCTGAACAATTAGCAAGCCGGGGGTTTGTAAAGCCCGGAGTTGAGAATCAACATTTTGATGCAACATACAGTCAACGGGTAACTTTACTAAACAGCAAAATTCCCGCAGAAAGAACGCTTGGCGCCAGGTTATTGGCGAATAATGCCGATTTGTCCGCTATCGATTATTTAATTGCCGCTCTAAAAATTGAATTCAAGCTATACACCAAAATTGCAATCTGCAACTCGCTTGTTTCTTATGGAAAGCGCTCGGTTATTCCATTAATTGAACTACTTGGTAAAATTGGCAGCAACCAACACACCACGATTCCCGAAACAAATTTTAAAAAGGTCAGTTATCCCTTGCCCCGCGATATTGCCGGCAGAACGCTTGTCAGAATCGGAACCGCGGCATTGCCAGAATTATTTAAGGTTTTGGAAACAGACAATTTGCTCAAATTAAGCGAGGCGCTCGATACCATCGGCTTTATTTGTTTTTATGATTACCAACCCGAGGTTTTTCAATTGCTCCGGAATTGCTTTTATCGAAATGGCAATAATAATTTGATAAAATGGAAAATAATCCGCGCCATGAGAGCTTGTCCGGAAAGCGTTTCTTTTTTACATGAACAACTGCTAACAGGCGAATCCCAATTAAAGGTTGAAATTGAAAGGAGTTTATCACTAATAAAAAAACGAACCAGATAATATATTCCTTTTATTAAAATTTCAACTTATACTCTTTTCAAGGTCACTT
>CAYNSO010000157.1:0-6717 GCA_964399735.1 uncultured Cytophagia bacterium | reverse complement strand
TCAATACCTGGGATACCAACCAGGGCTGGACGCCCATTGGAGTAGACATTACCAATTCCTTTACCGGTTCCTATAATGGTCAGGGTTATGAAATTTACAATGTGTGGGCTAACCGTCCCAATACAAACAATGTTGGTTTATTCGGTCATGTTGGCAACAGTTCGGCAACAACAACGATCCAAAATGTTCATGTGCGCAACACGACCATAGCCGGCGCGCGTGGCAGCGGCTCCCTGGTCGGCAGGGTTACCGGCAATAGCAATACACTAATAAAGAGATGCTCAACCTTTGGCGGCAGTGTAACCGGTGATGGCGCTACCGGCGGTTTGGTGGGCTCTAACAACAGTTATGTTGAAAATCCCTCAAACCTGGACGCACACCCCCGTATTGAAGAGTGTTATGCCAATATTGATGTTTACTTTTCTGGAAATGAATCAGCAGGCAAAGACAAAATCGGCGGTTTGACCGGATGCAATGAAAAAGGCTGGATCAAAAATAGTTACGCCTGTGGCGATGTGCTGACCGGAACCGGCAGCGGTACTACCCGCGTGGGCGGACTGGCCGGCTGTATATTGATCCGGGGTTATATTGATCATTCCTATTCTACCGGCGCGGTGAGCGGCGGTACGTATGTCGGCGGTTGTGTTGGCAGGGGCGGCGCTGGTGGTTCCGACGGCACAACAGAAAGCTGTTTTTGGGATACAGAAACCTCCGGCCAGGCAACCAGTTCACCTACTTCCGGTTGTACCGGTAAAAGTACTGCGGATATGAAAATTCATACTACCTTTACCGATGCCGGCTGGGACTTTGAAATTGAAACAGCTAACGGTACAAACAATTACTGGGATATGGATTACTCGACTGTCATTAATGACGGCTATCCTTTCCTCTCCTGGCAGAATGGCGGGGATGTTTCCCTTCCTGTTGAATTATCCGCATTTTTCGCCCACGGCCAGGGGTCGTCAGTAATTCTCGAATGGACAACAGAGAGCGAAACTGACAATTTGGGATACATTTTGGAAAGGTCGAATGACGGGCAGCGCTGGACAACGATTGCCTCTTTCCGTACTCATCAGGAACTGTGCAGCCGCGGCAATACCTCTTCCCGTACCGTATACACTTTTACAGATCATCAGGTTGCGCAAGATCAGGGGTATTACTATCGACTCGCCGATGTCAGCATAGCCGGAGTAGTTAAATGGTATGCCCCGCTGTACGTGCAGAGCAATGCGCTGCCCAATACTACAAACATGGAAAATGCGTATCCTAATCCCTTTAATCCACAGACCTGTATTACCTATCATCTTGCTGCTGAACTGGATGTTAATATCATAGTTTATGATCTGCTGGGCCGCCAGGTTCGCGCTCTTTATAGCGGCAAACAGCCGGCCGGCAGCTATCAGCTGTACTGGCACGGAATGGATGATACAGGCATGCGAGTTGCCAGCGGCAGTTATATCATCCGTATGCAAACCGTAACCGAAACACAAAGCCAGAATGTAATGTTGTTAAAATAACTCACCTCTCCTGCACGGGGCAAACCTGTCCCGTGCAGGCATTCGGATTATTTAACCCGCAAATTAAACAGCGCAGCCCGGGGAATTTGTTTGCTCTGTTGGAATGACTTGATTGGTAAAAAACTTGGATTTTTCTGTCAAACTTTTTTAAATCATCTTTTCAACAAAATAAAAAAAATTATAACATTTTAAAGAACTTTTTTCAATTTGCCAAGTTTAAAATAAGGTAATAAAAACAACAGGGAAATCAACAACACATAACGGGGTATCAAAATGAAAAAAGTGCTGATCCTGGCATTACTGTGCATGATTTCATCGGGTCATGCTATCGTCATCAACAACTGGCATTACTTTTACAAAAATCCAATCGACGCCCGGTCCGCGGCAATGGGTAATGTTACACTATTCAACTACTCACCCACAGCATTATTCGATAATCCGGCCAACCTGGCGCTCATTCGCAAAACCTCCGTGCATACAACCGCGGGCTGCAGGAACAGCTCATATAAAGAGGAGGAGATGGAAAATATCTATGAACGGGAAGGAATAAAATATTCGAGTGATATTGAAACACAATTTCCTTTTTACCAAATATCGCTGGCCCGGCCAGTAGGCAAGTTATCCAGTGAAGCGGTACAGTTTACTATTGCCGCCGGCTATCACCGGGCCTATTTTGATGATGCCGAAACGAACAGTACAATTATATCACAAGATGGGATAAGTAAAACCACCTCCGGCTGTAAAGGCGGACTGAGAACAATATCGGCCGGGGGCGGAATTAACGTGGAAAACAAAATTCAACTTGGTATATCTTATCACCATTTAATAGACTGCAAGTTTGAACAGTATTCCAATATGATCAGTACCGGGGGAAATTGTTACTGGAATGAGAAAACCCAATATAAAGGCGGGTTCTGGTTATTGGGCGTCAATTATTCAGTACTTGATAATTTACAAGCCGGCATTACATATCAATTACCCTTCAAGTTCAAGTGGGTAGATGGTTCAACAGGAAATCAAAAACTACCCGTTAAACATGCTGATGAAAAAATAAAATTCCCCGGGGTTCTCAACGCCGGGGTAACCTGTCAACCGGTTCCTCAACTATTACTCGCTTTTGAAATGCAGTATATAAATTTGTCTACCTTAAACAGCCAAGACAGATATTATGAAAAATTAAAAGATGGTTATGGTTATAAATGCGGTATTGAAACAAAAACTTTTCATAACATCCCCATCCGGTTCGGATTTTCAAGTCTACCGATCAAGTATCCGGAAAAAGTTGACTATACAGAAAAGGTAAAGAATCCGGCAGCAATGACCGGTTATACTGTGGGCGCCGGATACCCAATAGGTCATTTCTCTTTTGATTTTGCTTTTGAATTCAGCAAATGGTCTTATAAAAATTCAAATAATTACAGGATAAATGAAAACTTTTATGATCTATATTTATCCGTCAGGTATGATTTTTAACAGAAACCTTGATTTGTAAAAATAAAATTATAAATTACAAAAAACTCAAGACCGCCATGCAACAAATACTAGTTTTACTTATAATTGTAATTATGACATCCGGTCTTTATGCCCGGGAAAAGTATGTAATCGTGGACGGCCAAAAATACCGCGTTAAAGAAATGGGACAAGGCGACATAACTGTGATCTTTGAGTGCGGCATGGCCGACAGCATTGAAACCTGGCAGAGTATTCCGGATTCTGTCGCCAAAATAGCCCGGGTTTTCTTGTATGACCGGCTTGGCATCGGCAAATCCGATTCCGCGACAACGCCAAGAACCTTGGCCAACCAGGTGCAGGAATTACATGCCCTGCTCAACCAGGAAAAAATTCCACCACCCTGTATTCTGGTCGGGCACTCGTTAGGTGGCTTTATTACACGATGCTATATTGCCCAATATCCCGGCCAGGTAAAAGGTCTGCTGCTGCTCGACCCCGCCGCGGAGGCGTGGTGGTACCAAATGTCCGCCAAAGAATTACAGGACTATAAAAGAGGCGGGGATGAAGTGTATAAAGCACGCCCCAGGGGACAGCAGCAGGAATGGGAGGCATTTCTGCCCAATGTGGAATACATGAGGTCGATCAAAATCCCGGAACAGATGCCGGTTATCCTGGTTTCGGCCACCGCCTGGAACTGGTATAAATATCATAAAAAGATCATCAAGGGACATAAAAACTGCCAACACGTCAAATTAACAGGCGGCCATTATATTCACCAGGAACACCCGAATAAAACAATTCAATATATAAAAGAGTTACTGCAAACCGCCGGGGCGCAATGAACGCCATTCCCCGGATAACTATCTAACCAGAATCAACCAATCATCAAGGGAGAAAGTTAAGATGGACAGAAGACAGTTTTTTAAAGCAGGATTGACCGGAGCAGGCGCCCTGGTAGTTACGAACAAACTGTGGGCGTTGCAATATTATCCCATGCCGTCGGATAAAAAAATCGCCATTCTCTACAGCACCTGGTGCGGCAGTACCCGCGACGCCGCCGTATGGATTTGCGAGGGCATGGGCGGTATTGCCGATGTTTTTGACGTCCGCGAAAACCCGGATCTGACAAAATTTGAGCATATCATTGTCGGCGGCGCCATTCGCATGGCGGCAACAGGGCCGGAACTGCAGGAATACCTGAACAAAAACCAGTCCGTGTTAAGCGGCAAGGTGCGGGGACTGTTTGCGGTGTGCGGCAACATGAAGCAGCCGGTCGGCCCGGAGCAAATTACTGCATTGATAGATAATCATCTGGCGCAATTATGCCAGGTCAGCGCTGTTCCCAAACATGTTTTCCTGGGCAGAATCACCAAAGCCCTGATGGATCCACAAACCGCGCAAATGATGGCAAGCATGGAAGATTACGATAACCTCAAACGCAATGAGTGTCTGGCGTTCGGCAAGGAAATTCTGGATTCTATTTCTAAAGGGTGATATTAACAGATACATATAAATTTACAGGGCATACCAATCATTCGCATTATTCAGGTATGCCCTGCCTTTTGCAAAAAAAAGCTGGTTTGCTGCAAGGCTGGCTGTTAGATCATTATTTCACCCCACTTTTTGTGTAAACCCGGTATTGTAGATTTTCCCGTTTAAAATGAAAATACTTCTTGCTTGTCTCCGTAAACTTTATTAGCATATAATACCACTCGTTGTCTGTCAGTCAGGTATTATGCATCAATCAAGACAAAACAGATTGGTAAAGTAATTTGATTTAAACTAATTCAGGAAATCAGTATTATAAAAAACGGGTAATGAAAATGCAAGTCACAGAAAAAAAATATCTTGCAGAGTATCAAAAGCTCATAGGTCATAAAATCGGGAATCTGGTTCAGAACTTGAAATCGAATGAACGCCAAACCGATCTTGCCTGCGCTACCCAATCCGCAGCGGTTTATTCGGCAAATATTGAAGATAATATGGTTGACCTCAACTCTTTTATGAATTACAAACAAATTCAGCAGAAATCAAGACCACCGATCGAAGTTACAGAGATTGATCATCTTGTCAAGGCGTATGAATACGCACAAAGTAACAAGCTGGATGAGAGCGCTTTACTGGAATGCCATGCCCTGTATTCCAAAACATTGCTGATAAAAAGCCAGCGCGGCAGGTATCGGATTGAAAATGAGCAGGTATACAACAGCAAAGGTCAGGTATATCTGGCTGTTGAACCCGATTATGTTGCAGAAAAAATGCAAGAGTTGTTTACAGGGATTGATGCTTTATTAAATTCCGGTCTTGCCATTGAAGAAGCTTTTTATCACGCTTCTCTGCTGCATTTAATGTTTGCGCACATTCATCCGTTCCTGGACGGCAACGGCCGCGGCGGACGCCTGTTGGAAAAATGGTTTTTATGTCAAATTCTGGGCGAACAATTCTGGAAAATTCCCTCGGAAAAGTATTACAAAGACCATCGCGACGAGTACTATGAAAACATCAACCTTGGCGCAAATTATTATGAATTGAATTATGATCTATGCCTGCCGTTTCTGGGCATGCTGCCGAATTGCCTGGAATAAATACAAGTTAACTGCCATTACAAAAAAAATATGACATTAGTAAAATTCAAGTTAACAATAATGCTGTGGTTATTAACAGCCTTTGCCCTCATTCCCACTGCGCATGGACAGCTAATCAGTGACACGACTTTAGAACATTCAGCGCCGCCGGGCAGCAACTATGACATAGCAGAATTTCGCTTGTGGTATGCTGATGACGCCGGGCCGTTGCGGGGCGCGCTCATTCTTGTAACCGGCTCCAACGGCGACGGCCGGGGAATGGTTGAGGATTCCGTGTGGCAGACTTTTGCCGTCCGGCATAACCTGGCGCTGGTGGGTTGCTATTATACGGACAAGCCGCATGAGCAGGGGTTTATTGAGGAATACGCCATTGTCTCTCAAGGCTCCGGCCAGGCCCTGCTGGATGCGCTGACATCATTTGCCAAACAGTCCGGTCACGCCGAGTTGGCAAATGCGCCGCTGCTGTTGTGGGGTATTTCCGCCGGCGGAGAATTTAATTACGAGTTTACAGCCTGGAGACCGGAGCGGGTCATTGCCTTTGTCGTCAACAAGGGCGGCATTTATTACTCGGCGCTGCTATCACAGAAAGCCCGGAATGTGCCGGGTATGCTGTTTATCGGCGGCAAGGACATTGAATACCGCAACAACACGATCATCGGCCTGTTTGCCGTCAACCGCCGCGCCGGAGCGTTGTGGGCGCTTGCCGAAGAACCAAACGCCGAACATGAAATCGGCCGCTCGCTGGAAATGAGCCTGATATTCTTTGCCGAGGTCCTGCCCCTGCGTCTCCCTGTTGACAGCCAGTCGCCGGAGGCGCTGCCGTTGCGCACAATAGAAGAAAAATCCGGTTTCCTCGGCGATCTCAAAACCGGGATGTTTACAGAAATTGGCAACAACGAAATCCCGACCCACCCCACCGCCTGGTTGCCGACGCTGCGGGTGGCTCAAGCATGGCAGGGGCTGGTAACGGGGAAATCATTGGAACCATGAGTTCGTAAGTTGTGCTTGTGGTCTGGCATTTAGAAACAACGGTTAACCATATCTGCGATTATTATATAAAAAATAACCACAAAGACACCAAGTAACCTGTTATTACATTGTTCCAGACCTCCCGGCTTGGAGCATAAATTCACAGCCTCCGGCTGAAAGATATGCAAAAGGGG
>CAYNSO010000156.1:0-6736 GCA_964399735.1 uncultured Cytophagia bacterium | reverse complement strand
GGGGAACATCCCCGGTCCGAGCTGCGCATCCCCGGTACGAGCAAAATTTGGGCTGTAGGGACAGGTCGCGACCTGTCCCTACAAAGGCCGGTCCCCGAGTAAATCCGCAAAGCGGATCGAATCGAGAGGGCGGGAGAGCGGGTTTTCCCGGTGCGTCTCGATACGTCCCGAAAGGTGAAGCAGCGAGACTACTCGACGACCGGATTGGCTTACAATTTGAATTTTTCGTGTCCAAACCCACGATTATGATGTGGCCCTGGTTTTTGTCCTGGTATGATCCGGTTTTATCGTTATAAACGGGAGATTGGAAGATGGAAAATTTAAATCCGGGGAAATTTTCTTTTCTGCATTGCTTTACGTTATAAATAATAGTATATTATAGTTTTTTAACGGCAGAAAATACCGGTAAACGACTGGTAATCGCCTGCCGACGGTTCATTATATAAGGGTTAAAAAATGCGTAGAAACATTGTACACGAAGGGTCCAGCCAGCTAACCTACGAGATACGAGAGATTGTTGACGTGGGTATGCAGCTAAAAGATATGGGCCTGGACATTGTCTGGGAGAATATCGGCGACCCGATCCAGAAAGGCGAAAAACTGCCGGACTGGATTAAAGAAATTATTATCGACCTGGTGAGTCAGGATAGTACCTATGGTTATGCCGCCACCCGCGGAGTTGCGGAGACGTTAAAGTTTTTGGCACAAAAAGTCAATGAACGCGGCGGCTGCCAGGTAACCATGAACGACATTGTGTTTTTTAACGGTCTCGGCGACGCCGTGGCCAAGGTGTTCGGATTTCTAAAGCGTGAAGCCAGGGTGATCGGACCGTCGCCCGCCTATTCTACGCATTCTTCCGCCGAAGCAGCCCATTCGGGCTACGAACATCTTACTTATGAACTGAATCCGCAGAGAAACTGGATGCCGGATCTAAAAGATTTAGAGAATAAAATCAAGTATAACGATTCCATTGCCGGTATGCTCATCATCAATCCCGATAATCCGACGGGAACGGTATACCCTAAAGAGTTGTTGCTGAAAATGGTGGATATTGCCCGGCGGTACAAGCTGTTTGTGGTGTGCGATGAAATTTATGCGCACATTGTTTATAACGGCGCCAAATCTGTACACCTCAGCGAGGTGATCGGCGAGGTACCCGGCATTGCCCTGCGCGGCATTTCCAAGGAATATCCCTGGCCCGGTTCCCGCTGCGGTTGGATTGAAGTATTTAACCAGCAGCGTTATCCCGATTTTCAGCGCTATATTAAAAGCCTGATCAACGCCAAGATGCTTGAAGTGTGCTCAACCAGTTTGCCGCAGTATTCCATTCCACGGGTGATGGGAGACCCGCGTTATATTCCTCACCTGGAAATGCGTAAAAGGATGTTTGAAATGCGGGTGAACGAGGCTTATGAGGTTTTTTCCAGGGTGAAAGGAATATATGTCACCCGGCCGCAGGGCGCGTTTTATATGTCCATTTTGTTTAACGAGGGTGTGTTGAATAACCGGCAAAGTTTAATGATTGAGGATGAGCGGATTCGCAAGTTTATTGAAGAGCGGATTCAGGATGTGCAGCCGGATAAACGATATGTGTATTATTTGCTGGGCGCCAAAGGCATTTGTGTAGTGCCGCTAACCGGTTTTTGCTGCAGCCGTTACGGTTTCCGCATTACCATGCTGGAAAGCGATGATGAAAAACGGTTGTGGACCTGGAATACCATAGCGGAGAGCATTAAGGAATATATCGCTTCAGTATAAATAGCATAAACAATAAAGCCCGGCTAGTTCCGGGCTTTATTGTTTATAAGGAGATTGGATTGGTTTTATATGTGCATGTTTATCACCGGCAGCAGCCGTAAAAATTTGGCATTATTACCAGCCCAGTTCAAGACGCCAAGCTGAACGCCGTTGAGATTATCGGTAACATTGATGAGAGCAATTGTCAGGCCGTTGCTGTAATCGGTTTTAACCAGTCCGCCCAGGCCGACGCCGGTCAACTTTTCTGCTTTCAGGTAACTGCTGGCGCCAAAGATGACCAGTTCCGGGGTGCGCACATGTAACCCGCCGATGGCAATGCCTTTGATTTTGTCGCCGGCTCCAACCCCCACAGGACTGAAAGCCAAGCCGGTCAAATTGCTGCCGCAACCCGCGCCCAACCCGGCAATGGCAATGCCGGTCAGGTCTTCACCGGCGCCGGCGCCAAGCAGCCCCAATACCAATCCGGTCAGGTTATCGCCAGCGCCTGCGCCCAGGCCGCCGATAATTATACCGCTCATATTTTCACCCACACCGGCGCCCAAACCGCCAAGCATAATGCCTTTAGCGTCTTTTCCGGCGCCAATACCGAGCAAGCCCAGACCAAAGCCGGTAAAATTGTCGCCTGCGCCAATGCCCATACCGGCCAGGCCAATGCCTTTAAAGTTTTTCCCGGCGCCGACGCCGAGCAGTCCAAAACCAAGACCATTAAAATTATTTCCGGCTCCGGCGCCTAATCCGCCGATGGCAATGCCTTTAATATTGTTGCCGGCGCCGGTACCCAGCAAGCCTAAAGAAAAACCGTTAATATAATCGGCGCCCGCGCCGATACCGCCAAAAGATAAGCCATTGATCTCGTGCGCTTCCGGCCCAATCAGACCAATAGCCAGGCCGTTAATTGCACCGGTGGGATTTTTAGCGGCTTTCCACAAGGTGATGTTTACGCCGTTAATTTCATCCAGATTTTTATCGACGAGGTTAATGCGTAGACCGGTATGGCGGCTGGAATTGCCGATGCTCAAACCGCAGTTGTTAATTCTAAGGTTGAGGGCCGGGGATGAGCCGGAAGACAGCGAATCCGCCTCGCCGGCAAACAGGGTACTTGATAATAAAAGAAGCATTAATAAAAGCGGTAAAAGTTTCTTCATTTTTTACTCCCTGGGTTATGGTTTTTTTGATGTAAAAAGTTGGGTGTGAGTTCATAGAGCTATACGAAATGGTGAACGGTTTGTTTCTCCGAGAAAAAAAATCTTATAAACCTGCATTTTTATCCCAAACAACAATCTTTTTTTAAAATATTTTGCAATTTGAAAATATCCATATTTTATGTATTTTATAGCCGACGGGAAACACTAAATCACACAAACCTGAATTTACAAAAGGAAGGTACAATGAAACAAAACAAAAGGGTTGTTTTCTTTTCAATTTGCCTGCTGTTCGTCGTTTTTACCAATTCCGCATTTGCTTTGCAGGGAGATGGAATTGATACGGGCGCTACGGCCTGGATGCTGACCTCCACTGCCCTGGTGCTGCTGATGATCCCCGGATTGGCAATGTTTTATGGTGGACTGGTTCGCACCAAAAACGTACTGGGCACCATGATGCACTCGTTTGCCGCCATGGGAATTATGAGCGTTCTATGGGTCATTTGCGGGTACAGTATGTGCTTTGGCCCGAATGTGCTGGGCGGCTGGATTGGCTGGAACAAGAGTTACCTGTTTCTGTCCGGTATTGATAATTCTATAATGGAAGCGGGTATTCCGGAATATGTTTTTTCCATGTTTCAGGGCAAGTTTGCCATTATAACCCCCGCTTTAATAGCCGGGGCGTTTGCCGAGCGGGTACGTTTTAAAACCTATTGTATTTTTATAGCATTGTGGGGTTTGCTGGTTTATAATCCCCTCTGTCATTGGGTGTGGGCGTCGGACGGCTTTTTGTTTAACATGGGCGCCAGGGGAGCAATAGATTTTGCGGGAGGAACAGTTGTGCATATATCTGCGGGTGTAAGCGGACTGGTTGCCGCAATTTATCTTGGTGCGCGGCGCGGATATCCCACAACTGCCATGCCGCCGAGCAACCTGGTTATAACCATGATTGGCGCCGGTTTGTTATGGGTTGGCTGGTTCGGGTTTAACGCCGGCAGCAGTATTTCCAGCGGTTTAAGCACAGCCCAGGCGCTGACCGCTACCCAGGTTGCCGCTGCTTCAGGCGCTTTGATGTGGATGATTATTGAGGGCGTTCACCAGGGTAAAGCCACAGCATTGGGATTTGCCAGCGGAATTTTGGCGGGTTTGGTTGCAGTAACACCGGCAGCCGGAGTGGTGCAACCGATTGGCGCGTTGGCTTTGGGCGCAATTGCATCTTTTGTTTGTTACCAGGCAATTGTTCTGAAAAATAAAATTGGTTACGATGACAGCCTGGACGCCTTTGGCGTGCATGGCGTTGGCGGTATTGTTGGCGCGATCATGTTGTCATTTTTTATCCGTAAAAGCTGGATGGCAGATGCTGCGGCAGTTGCCGGCGGTCATTGGGGTATTTTGCAGCAATTAGGCGTTCAGGCCATAGCCGTCAGTTTGGCCATTGTATACGCTGCAGCAATTACCCTGATTTTGGTGTTTGTGCTTGAAAAGTTTATTGGCTTCCGCTCCTGCGCCAAACAGGAAATGGCCGGATTGGACAGCAGCTACCATGGCGAACATGGTTATGGAATGCTTAACCCAAGCTAGAGGATAAAAATATGAAACTGATAACAGCTATTATACAGGAAGATCAACTGGACCAGGTGCGCGAAGCATTAATAGAAGCTGAAATTTCACGCATTACAGTCAGCCGGGTTTCAGGGCATGGCCGCCAGGTTGATCAAGATATATATCGCGGCAAAAAGGTTATCCCCAACCTGGTGCCCAAGATCAGGCTCGATATAGCCGTGAACGATGCGTTTGTGGATATTACCGTGGACACGATAATAAAATCCGCCAAGTCTTCGGGCAGCGGCAAAGTTGGCGATGGGAAAATATTTATTACCCCGCTGGAAGAATGTATTCGCATCCGTACTGAAGAACGGGGCGGACAAGCAATATAACGGGTTAAGGGATAAAGCTGACTCTGGCTTTGTCCCTTTTTAGTGTGAGGTTAAAATGTATTGTATAAAGTTTTTCACAATTTTGTTTATGGCAATTTTTGTTGGTTTTGTTAGCGGAGCAAATGACCTGTATGCCAAGGATACTGATAAAGCAGATAAACAGGCGCTTTTTGATGGCGTTTCTTTAGAAGGCTGGCAAGTATCGGATTTTACCGGCGGTGGAAAAATAACCGTGCAAGACAGCATGATCATTATTGAAAAAGGCGTTACCTGCTCCGGCATACGTTGGGTTGAGGATTTTCCCAAGAGTAACTATGAGGTGACCCTGGACGCCAAACGCATCGAAGGTAATGATTTTTTTTGCGGCATGACCTTTCCGGTCGGTGAAGAGTATTGCAGTCTCATCGTTAGCGGCTGGGGCGGTTCGGTTGTCGGCCTGAGCTGCATCGATGGCCGCGATGCTTCGGAAAATAGCACCGGCATGATGAAGCGCTTTACGCAAGAACGGTGGTACAATATTCGCCTGCGGGTTGCCAATGATAGCATCAAGGCATGGATCGATAAGCAACAGGTAATAGAATTTGTCAAGGGGGAGCGCCGATTGTCACTGCGGGGAGAAGTGCTGCCTTCGCGGCCATTTGGAATTGCCACCTGGAAAACTACCGGGGCGCTGCGGCGGATTGGTGTGAAGAAATTACCAGAATAATGTTATTTGTATAAACATGGGGAGACAATTTTATAAAAATGTAAAAATATTACTTGCAATTCATTTTTACGTTTTTTATATTAATATACGAAAATTGTAAAAAAAGACAGAAATCGTAAAAAATGAAGAGTATAGTAAGTGAGTGAAAATAGTGAAATAACCTCAAATGTGAAATATCAGCAGATAATGAATGCGGCCCAACAGTTGTTTTACAAGCATGGCATCCGCAGGGTTGCAATTGAAGAGATATGCGAGACCGCCAATGTCAGTAAAATGACATTTTATAAATTTTTTCAAAATAAAACCGACCTCATAATAAAGCTTTTGGAGCTTCTTTATGAGAATGGAATGAAAGATTTTGATAAAATAATCAATGCCAATATATCGTTTCCCGACAAGGTGCGTCTGTTGATTGATATGAAAAAGAGACAGACCGAGTTTATGTGCCTGGACTTGTGGCACGAACTGGTAGAAAACCCGGCGCCAGAAATTAAAAAAGTTCTCGATACCCAGCATGATGCATTTATGAAAAAGTTTATCGAAATTTTTAAAAAGGGACAAAAAGACGGCGATATACGACCGGATATCAAACCCGAGTTTATCAACTATATGCTTGGTTTGTTATTTAAAGCCGGAAAAGATGAAAACTTGCTAAAAATGTATGATTCGACCGGAGGCATGGCCGATGAAATAATAAAGTTCTATTTTTATGGCATATTGGCGCATTAGAATTTAACACTGATGATTTTTGGAATTTTAAAGGTTAGGCAAACTAGTTATGTAATAAATAAGAATATAATAATTTCGGTGTGTATGTAAAGATAAGCAGATAATTCCGGGTAAATTTGTTTACAGGGGAATAATTAAATTCAACCCACTGATCAGGCCGTCTCGGGAAAAACCCTGATTATTCATTACCTGGAAATAAATGAATCAGATACAGTTAGAGTCTGGCAAAGGATGGATTAAACCGGGTTGTTGTTTTTAAAACAGGTTTAGCAATGGCGGATTTTGACCGGCAGAAGAGTGAGAAGAGAGGAATCGTTCCTGAAAATATTTTTAATTAATTGTTTTTTTATGAAACTTTTTGCCATCAACACTCGTCTCTATAAACTTACCGTTCGGTAGGTAATGGAAATGAGGTAAAGAGTTGCAAAATCAAATTGACATAAACAGCGCTGAATATAATACTA
>CAYNSO010000155.1:0-6841 GCA_964399735.1 uncultured Cytophagia bacterium | reverse complement strand
CTGCTGCAAAATTATCCCAATCCGTTCAACCCGTCAACGACATTCAATTATACGATCAAAGAATCGGGTAACGTAACCCTGACAATTTACAATACAACGGGCAGATTGGTGGATACAGTTGTTGATGGTTATGTTCCCGCCGGGGAATATTTCATCCCCTGGACGGCCAACAATCTGCCGAGCGGTGTTTATTTCTACAAATTGCAAACCGGCGGTTTTTCGACGACGCGCAAGCTGGTATTACAAAAGTAGGTAACGATCAATCAAAAGAGGCTGTATCAAAAGCCCCAATTTGAGAAGGGTTATAAAAACATAAAACTATTTTGTCATTTCGAGCGAAGCGAGAAATATTGTTTTTCAATATGTTAGCGATAAAAGATTCCTCGTCGCATCGCTCCTCGGAATGACATGAATGGTTTTTTAGGCTTTTGATACAGCCCTTTTTTTGCTTGATGTTACTTTTAAAATGCAAAAAAATGGGTGAATGCAATCCGGCAGGTGATTTGTACCAAGTTATACAACGATTGATCCTTTGGTACACTTTACGATAATCCTTTTTCAATGCGGCTAAACTCATCTCCAAAGCCTGACTCTAGTTTGAAAAAGAGGGCTTGGAAATGGGTTTATTAACCGCAACTCGGCTATATTATTTTCAGGCTTTCTATTTGTGTTAATACAAAATTAAAAATTTCAAACAACCTGGTTTCAATCAGACGATTGGAACCAGTTGAGTATACTATTGTTTCACCTGCACCTTTTTCTGACCATCCGGTTTGGGCATAAACATATCTTTATTGGTCAGGCCACATTCCTTGATCATCTGCAACGCAAATTCCGCTTTGCCCAGGTCATCCTTGCCGCCGTTATTGGTGCCAATGGAGAACTTTATTCCTGCCAGTTTAGCCAGCCTGATGAACGCCGCATTCGGTATCCGGTAACGGTTATTGATTTCGATAGCAACATCGTTCTTGACTGCCGCATCGATCACTTTTAACATACGATCTGCAGTCCATAACTGGTCATACTCCGGCTGGATCACCTCCGGTAAAAAGGTAGGGTTAACATAGATGTCGATTGGTTCGTTGTCCATTACTCCAATGATCTTGTCCACATACATATCCATAAACGCCTGTTTATCGGTTATCTCTATCTCGTCATTGATCCATAAATGAATGCGCTTGCCGTTATCATCGGTAAAGGTCATGGCGTCGGTGAACACATAATCGAATTTGGCGATCATTGCCGGGGAAAACATGTTAACCCATTCCCGGCCTTCCGCTTGCATGCCGATAAATGCCGGTACATTTTTCATGCTCTCCAGATATTGTACCAGTCCGGCATCGGTATTGATGGGGAAATCCATGCCGCAATTTGCCGCCAAACCGTAAAAAATACCGTCATGGCGGGATTTCGCCAGGGCATCCGCCAGGGTTAATTCGCCCTTTAAATGCACATGAAAATCAACCAGTGGAAAATTATTGGTTCCCAGCTGCACGATCTGCACAAAGGCGCTATCAACTGCCGGCTGTTCCACCGGCTCGGTAATGTCGTCTGGCAACAATTTAATTTTTATGTTTTTGTAAAATACTGTACTCTCCGGGTCGTGGCATTGCAGGGCAAGCGTACCCCCGGTTAACCTGCTGCCGCCGAGTTGATCGTACAATGCGGAACTGTCCGGTTCTACATAATCCACAACCTGCATATCATTGACATAAACCATAATCCGTTGCCCGCGGACAATGATGTGCATGGTAAACCATTCATGATCTTTTACCAATTGTTTATAAACATTACGAATGCCGTATAAACTGCCGGTCTTTTTATATTCGTAATAGCCGTCGCTGCCGGTATGGGTGTTGTTCACCTGAATTTCGTATCCTGTCTCCGGCCAGCCTTGTTCCTGGTAGCGGGTATGAATATAAATGCCGGAATTTGCGCCCGGTTTTGTCATTACATCCGCAATCAATTCAAAATTTTTAAAATTGGCGTTGTTGACCGGACCGGTATAGAACACATGCCCGCGTTCACCGTTACAAATCAGCACACCGTCTTCCACCCGAGCTGAAGCAGGATTTTCACTAACTTGCCAGCCATCAAGAGTTTTGCCGTCAAATAACGATACCCATCCCCCGGAACCGGAGTTGGAACAGCCAATAATTGCGGAAAAACATAACGCCGCACAAAATAATGTAATTATGATTGTCTTTTTCGACATGAGGCTTTCCCTTCAAAAGGATGATTAACATTCAGAAGCATTATACTTGACTAACAGCATTAAATATAAGCAATTATGCCAAACATGCAATCATTTCTTTTGGAGGGATTCACCGGAGACAGAAAATACCTATAAAATAATTTATAAAGGCCAATTTTCAATGAAAACCGGGGTGGGGCTGTATCAAAAACCCCAATTTGAGAAGGGTTATTAAAACATAAAACTATTTTGTCATTTCGAGCGAAGCTAGAAATCTTGTTTTTAATATGTTAGCGATAAAAAATTCCTCGTCGCTTCGCTCCTCGGAATGACAAGAATGGTTTTTTTAGGCTTTTGATACAGCCCTTGGTAAAAATAATGTATAAAGGCATTGCTCTCCAATAGATGTCATTTAATCCACTGTCAGCAAAAGTTTTCCCCGTACATGGCCCGTTTCAAGTTGCTCATGCGCCTGTGCGGCAGCGGCCAGGGGATAGTCCTGCTCCACATGAACCTTAACCAGGCCATCGGCTAAAAGACTGGCTATTGCCTGCAAATCGCCGGCAACTGGTTTGACTACCATGCCCCTGGCGGTTAAACACTGTGCCGTGGCCGCAGCCATTACCTGCGCCGCAGTTACCGTCGGCAAAGTGACCATAACGCCTTCTTTTTTCAACAGCGGCAACGCTTGTTTGCCCGCCTCGCCGCCAATGGCGTCGATAATTACATCCATAGCTGCAATTTCTCCGCCGCGGGGCAGTCGGTTATAATCTAAAAATTCATTACCGCCGAGTGTATTCAAAAAAAATTCGCGGTTACGG
The DNA here is from genome assembly GCA_964399735.1 of uncultured Cytophagia bacterium. Classification (GTDB taxonomy): domain Bacteria; phylum Zhuqueibacterota; class Zhuqueibacteria; order Residuimicrobiales; family Krinioviventaceae; genus Fontivivens. The sequence continues at coordinate 3,826 of CAYNSO010000155.1, read as the reverse complement.
GCAGAAGCCGTGCCTGTGACATGCGCCCCGGCCAGCCGGGCGAACTGAACGGCAAAATGGCCCACGCCGCCGGCAGCAGCCAATACCATTACCCGCTGGTTTTTTTGTACGTTGGCTATTTTGTGAACAGCCTGCCAGGCCGTCAATGCCGCTAACGGCGCTGCGCCAGCCTGGTAATAATCAAGATTTATCGGTTTATATACCAATTCATCGACATCAGCAACAGCATAATCGGCATAAGCGCCGCCGCGGTTTGCAAAACCGACCATGCCGAACACGCTATCTCCCGGTTTATATTCCATCACTTCCCTGCCAACCTGTTTTACGATACCGCACAGATCATACCCCGGAATCCACGGTAGCCGGTCTTTGATCTTTTCCGCTACAAAACTGCCGCCCCGGCGGATTTTTGTATCAATCGGGTTTACGCCGCAGGCTTTTACACGCACCAAAACCTGGCCGATGCCGGGTTCGGGCATTGCCGCTTCCCCGTATTCCAGCGCCTCCGGCCCGCCAAACCGAAAAATCTGCACTGCCTTCATTATATTAACCTCTCAATTCTCTTTTTCCCCTTTCAGCATCTGATAACTGATAGCTGACAGCTTTTTTCATGTCTCGCGTCTGACGTTTCACTTTAAAACATTCTCGCCGCACTGATGCCAAAATAATACTCGTTTTTATCAACCGGGCGGGTCACATCCAGACGGAAAAAGCCAAACAGACCGTTAATCGACACCCCTGCTTCATGATACCACTTGTCCATTATGCGCGGTGAAAAATTTGCATCCAGCCGGTTTGAATGCGAATTCCAGGTTCTTCCGGATGCGCCGTGCAGGATAATGCCGATGTTATGATCGGCAATCCAGTTCAGTCCCACCAGTTCAAAAGGCACTGTGCGGAAATTATGCTCCCAAAACAGGGCACAGACCTTTTCGCCGACTAGCGGACGTTTTCGCAGGGTTTTAAAAATTCCAAATGGCGAATATAGCCCGGTACTTACATCCAGTCCGCCCAGCTTTTCAATTGGCAGATTACCGTCACTTGTTACGGCAGTGAGTCGAACATCCAAAACCATTGGCATGAACCGCCGCCGCAGCAAGGTTGGTATGCGCCAGTCTGCCGCCAAACGATAGAGGGTATAATCATAATCACTGGTTAGCATGCTCTTGTCGCTATATTCAACATTAACCAACACCCGATTTTGAATAATGACCGGCAGAGGACTGAAATCCTCTCCATATTGTGCCTGCAGGGATATTGAACGCAAGGTCGCATTCTCTATTGCAGGGTTTTCCGGCTGGGTAATTTTTCGCTTTAGCCAGTTCTTGTCGGTTTGTTTTGCCAGGGGAGAGTGTTTTTCATCATTCAATGTCAGTTCAACTTTACTCTGCCATGCAGGAAGCGATTTGCCAATGCTTACTCTGGCGGCTTTGTTATAATAATAATCATAATAATCGGTATAACCGGCAAGCGCCAGTATACTATTGTATGCCTGCGGATAAATTTCCGAAATATAAAGTTGTTCTGTGCCCTCTTTATATCCTGCCGTTAGAAATAATAGCCCGTGTTTTTGAAAATAAACAGTCCCTTTCACACCCCAGTCCCATTTTTTTAAACCGGTACTGTAACCGATGCCGGTTTGCAGGGCAAAACGTTCTCCGAACATCAATCTGGTTTGCAAACCGGGTCGATACGCTTCCACGCGGTTGAAATGGAATGCCGGCGAAAAACTGGTTTTAACGCCAAACCGGCGCTGAGAAGCAATTGCTGTGGAATCTTGTCCGGCTGGTTCACTCAAATCATGTTTCCGTCCCTTTTCGTCCTCTACCTGCAATTGCAATTTTACCATGCGCGCCAAAACCCCGCGCGGGGGAAAACTGGCAATAATTGGCCGGGCGCTGTCAATTTGAGTGTAGGCCTGTTTTTCCGCATCGGTCAGGGGAATGGTTTGCAGGTTATCGGTTAGCAAAGTATCGCTGACCGCTTGATCCTGAACGATCTCTTGTTTCTTTTTTTTGTCCTTAAACAGTGTATCTGGTAGTGTGGTATTGATTTGGTAGTTGGTCAGTCTGCCGATCTGGTGAAAATAGATGTTCGGGAATTCCAGCAGGGCAGGAATTTTGAAACCAAGGCTGCCATCAACTCGCGCATCCACCGGCAGCCAGAACTCGCCGCCATAGTTACTAAACTGTTGTTTAAAAGTTACGGTTAAATGAGAAATGGGAAAAGGAAAGCGTACCGCTTCGGATGGCTGGACGTCAATAGCAAGCATGGCGAAATCCCCATCCAGTACCGAGAGTGTGCCAACTAGTCCCGGTTGCAGTTTGTTTTTCGGTGTTATGCTGATATCAAAAACCAGCTTGTCGTCAAGTGAGCGCTGCCCTATCAACCGAAAGCGATAGTAATCTACCGCGTCCGGGTGGGTCGGGCCGGGAATGCGGGACTCCATAACAAGCAATTCATCATCGTAAAAGTTTTGAATGGCGCTAATCGGAATGGCCGGAAAATCTTTTGCCAGGTTTTTGGTGACTTTTTTGGATCTAATAATTTCACGGCTGCCGGATTGAGCATCCCAGTAAAACTCGGATGTACTTTCTATCAACACCACAACGCTGGTGTCGTTGGCAAGCGAAAAGCGGGTATAGGCGTCGGTTTTAAAATTTTGCATTTGCTTTCGCCATTGTTGCTTTTTTTTGATCACCTGGCGCATGATCTCCACCGCCGGGTCTTCATCGGTAACCACTATTTCCGGCATTTGCAATACAATCGGCTGTAACGCAATATCCAGTGCAGCGGGACTGTTCTGGTCAATTTGACATGTAACGGAACGGTAGCCGATATAGCGAACGCGGATGACAGCCGGCAGATCGGTAATTTCAAGGCGATACAAACCGGCGTTGTTGGTAATGGTGCCGCGATAAGCGCCGACAATCTCTATATTCGCGTTAGGCAGGGGCTCGCCGGTACTGTTATTGGTAACCAGACCATGAATAATTATTTGTGGTTCCGCAAAAGCCATTGATACAAAAATTGTTAATAACAGGCAAATAAATAGAGTGACTTTTTGCATAAAAGCAATCCCGGTAGAATGTTAATTTATGTAAAAGAATTATGTTTTATGAACGAAGAAAAAGAGGAAAAGTTTCTTTTGCAGGGATTTGACAAGAAGGGTCTTGAAAAAGAAAACTAGAAAATCAATTCAAGGTTGTTACCCACTGCGTGCGGGCGGCTAGAATAAAAATTTATCATGCCCGCAGCAGACACCATAGCAGATAGTAACCGTAAAATGCTTGGCCCGCGCTAGCGATTATTCGATGAACAGGCAAAGCATTTGCTTTTGAAAAAGTAACAATTATGTGCCAGGCATCTGAATCCTTGCAAGATATTATAAAACTTACAGCTTTCTGCGCCCATACTGGTATTCAGGTTTGACATGTTTTAGATGCGTAGTACAGTAATTCCCGGAATCATTAGTAATTAGTATTTCGTTATTTCCTTTCGTCTCACGTCTCACGTCTCATTTAACAACTGATAGCTGAAAACTGACAGCTTTTTACTTTACATACGAAATCTTGAACGACTGCACCTTGCCGCCAACCTGCATGCGCACAAAATAAATACCCGAAGCCACGCTGCGGCCGGTGTTGTCGCAGCCGTTCCACACCGCGCGGTATAAACCGGTTGCACGACACTCATCCACCAGGGTTTGCACGCGGCGGCCGAGCAGGTCATAGATGGCAATCTGCACCGGGCCGTCTTTTTCTACGCTATAGTTGATGGTGGTTGATGAGTTGAAAGGATTGGGATAGATACCGGCTTTAAACGC
>CAYNSO010000154.1:1930-6846 GCA_964399735.1 uncultured Cytophagia bacterium | reverse complement strand
GTGTTGATCAGATAAAACTTTCTACCAACCGCCAAGCCCAAAGTCTTGATCGCCCTGGACATCCCTGTCCAGGGCATAAAATAAAGCGGGGCATCTTGTCCCGCAAAAAAAATACCGCTGTGCTGATTCCAGACCTTCCGGCCCTTTTTGGGAGACCGCTAAAAAAGTGAAAAATCTTTTTTTTATCTTTTACAATAACCACGCAAAGCAAATAATAACAATATATTATCAAAACATTTTTCCGGAAAAAATTAAAAATCCCCAGAATAATCCCATCCACTGTCTCCAGGTTTAAGAGCTTTCCGCCACAAACACTTTAAACCCTGAACATTTTCCCCACTTGAAATAAACCAATCAGCTTGCTGTAACCCGGTGCGAGCGATCAGCTCAATATTCCAGGTTGCAATAGAAATTGCATAATAATGGTTTTACGTTTAAATCAACCGGGGTTCAATGCTCTCCGCTGTCAAAATTTTTTTTATTGTAAAAGAAAATTATCCATTGTACATTTCTCTAGTTCAAACAATATTATAACCCTTGCTTTTCTTTAATGGAGCATACAGACTAGATCCAAATGAAGGAGATACAAATGAAAACACTTAAATTAAACGTTTTACTACTGATTTTGTTAACACTGGGGGCAAGCATCCCTGAAATTGCACAAGCGGAAATGACAGTTGCAATTACCAGTCCGTCGCGTTCTAGTCATTTTGATCATTGTTCCTCAATTTTAATCGCCGCTGCTGTTACTATTACAGACGGGGAGATTAAAAGAGTCGATTTCTATCAAAATGATAAAACAATCGGTGGTGATACCAGAGCTCCCTATGAAAAAGAATGGACCAATGTTCCAACCGGAATGTATGTTTTAACTGCCAAAGTAACGGATAAAGAGGGTAATACCCTCATGTCGAATCCCGTTATTATATATGTTGGCAATGTTCAGGAAGGAAATATGATCGCCAATGGTGAATTTAACTGTAGCATTAATCCCTGGCGGCTCGATAACTATGAAGGCGCTGCCAGCGCTATTACTCTTCTTCCTGATGCGGGAATGACCGATGATATTTCCGCAGCCATGGTGCAAATTACAAATATAGGCGCTCAAACCTGGGGCGTACAATTAATGCAAACTTTTAAGCTGATCAAAGGCCACACTTATGAAATCAGCTTTGTCGCAATGGCAGATGCCGCCAAAGATATTGAAATCACTTTCTCGCAAGATTATGATCCATGGTCATCGTATTGGAACCAGAAAATCACAGTTGATGATTTAAAATTGTATGGCCCCTATACCTACAATTGCGAAGTCGATGATGATAAAATTATGTTTAAATTTGTCATCGGCGGTAATCTGACTACTCTCTACCTCGATGCCGTCCAGGTAATTGACAAACAATGGACCGCTATTGCAGAACCGCAGCCGGAAATTGCCGATAGCTATCAGCTTTTACAAAATTATCCCAATCCCTTTAACCCGGTGACTCATATTCAATACTCTCTCACACGTAGTGAAAATGTGAAAATGACGATCTGTAACATGCTGGGTAAAGAAATAATCTCCTGGCAGGGCGACCGCTCCGCCGGAACCCATGAATATACCTGGAACGGCCGCGATGTGAACGGACTATCCGTCGGTTCCGGCGTTTACCTCTATACTCTGCAAGCCGGCAGCTTTAAAATGTCTCGTAAAATGTTGTTTATAAAGTAAAATTAACTGTACCGGCATCCTTTTCCCGGTTGCCGGTAAATTTTTTATTGAATAATCTATGAAAATTGTAATTGTCTATATACTTTCTATACTTGTACACATTATCTTCCGGTTCCCAATCTCCAGGTTGTGGACCCGCTTGTACATAATCTCTGCTTTGAAATGACAGAATTATACCAAAAATTAAATAACCGCTTGAAAGGAACAAGAAATTCCTGACCGCTCTCATTCCAGACCAGGAACGAGGAAAAACATTATTATCCGGTGAAATGGTCTTGTATAAAGACAACAGAACAAAACTCTTTAAACCGGAGCGACTAAAATTAGAGAGATAAACAAGTGCAGGTATCCAATTTTCAATCATCTATCTTTAAACTGGCGCTGATTTTAATAATAGCGTATATTTCACCACTGTCGGCTATTTCCGGACAACAGCAAAACACTTCCGCCCGGCAATCTCCCCTGCTTATGACGCATTATATGCCCTGGTATCAAACCCCGGATATCAGCGGTTATTGGGGCTGGCATTGGACCATGAATCACTATGACCCGGCAACAACCGCCGCAAACAACCGCCGCAATATCGCTTCCCATTACTATCCCCTCACCGGCCCGTATGACTCGATGGATGATGATATTCTGGAATACCAACTTTTACTGATGAAATTAAGCGGTATCGACGGCGTTATTGTCGACTGGTACGGCAATGACGCTTTTAATGATTACGGTACTCTAAATCAGGCCACGGGAAAATTGTTCACCTGGTGCCAAAAAACCGGCCTCTTGTTTTCCTTGTGCTATGAAGACAGAACCATTAAAATTATGGTTGAAAACGCTCACATACCTAAAAATCAGGCTATTACCAAAGCGCAGCAGGCTTTTCAATATGTACAAAATAACTGGCTTGGTGATGACACATATTTGCGGATCAATAACCGCCCGCTAGTGCTGGTGTTTGGCCCGGAGTATTTCTCTACCAGTTCGGACTGGGATTTGGTTTTTTCGGTTCTGCAAGAAGCTCCCCTGTTCTTTACTCTGGATAACCGGCTGAGTCCCGTTGCTGCGGGCGCCTACCCCTGGCCGCCTATGTGGGCAAGTAAAAATGGTATTTTGACACAAACAGCTCTGGACAATTATTTCACCATGTTTTATAACCGGGCCGCCTCATGGGATGTGCTGGTGACCAGCGCCTTTCCCGGGTTTAATGATATTTATAAAGAAGCAGGAACCGGCTCCGGCTATGGCTATCTTGACGCTGCCTCCGGCAATACCTTTAAATATACACTGGATACAGCAATTCAACACAACCCCGATGTGATCCAGCTCGTCACCTGGAATGATTATGGCGAAGGCACAATTATCGAACCCACCATGGATTTCGGCTATCAATACCTCGAAATCATTCAGGAACGTAAAAAAACCTCCATCGATACAACCTTTACCGGCAGCCCCGATGATCTCAAATTACCATTGCAAATTTTTACCCTCAGAAAAGAACATAAAAACAACCCGGCGGTTCAAGCGAAACTCGATGTCATTTCCAGCCTGCTGTTTTGCGCGCAAACCGATTCAGCCGCAACGTTACTCAATAAAATATTTTCCACAAATAACTCGCAAAATCAACTGTTTGTGCAAAATTATCCCAATCCCTTTCGCCACACAACGACCATAACCATGCAAATACCAAATGCAGCATGGACAACTCTCTCTGTTTATAATATCAACGGCCAACTGATTACCACTCTTGTAGAAGCCTTTGTTGAACCCGGCGTCCACCAGGCGCTATGGAATACTCTTTCTCATGGCTCCGGCGTCTATTTCCTGAAAATAAAAACCGGGAACACAACAAAAATCTGTAAATGCCTGCATTTACGCTAAGCTCCGGGGGCGTTATCCACACCAGAACGATCTCCCGGCTCTCTTTTCTTAAAAAATGATCCTCCATTAAAAAAGACGCTTTGGCAAAATCCTCTGTTGCTTTGCTCCAGGAACCGATTTAACCTGCCCGCTCCAGTTTTTAGCAATTTAATTATTTCACCAGCGCCATTTTCCGCACCGCAATAAACTGCCCGGCCTGCAAGCGGTACAGGTATACACCTGTTGCTGCCGGCCGTCCGGCTGCATCCAGACCGTTCCAGGAAATCTGGTATACACCCGCTTGCTGCTGTGCCTGCACCAGACCGGTTACTTTTTGTCCCATAATATTGTACACTTCCAGTGTAACCTGCGCGGCGGCGGGCAGGGCATATTCTATAGTCGTTGCCGGGTTGAAGGGATTGGGGTAATTCTGCGCCAGGTTATATTCCGCAGGCTGTTGAATTACCGCCGTTTGCCGAATATCCGTGATCACCGGTTTGGCGAGCCGTACATCCGAATAAATATGAAATTCGCCGGCTGCCAGACTGATGTTGGCCGCCGTATCGGAAACCTCCAGCGAATCGCCGGAAAAATAATCGTACCACCGACCGGTGTGATAGAAATTGGGCATTACCGCGCCTTCGCCGACGCCGAAATTTCCGAGTATGACCACATCCATGGATTCATGTTCGATTTTGATTTTTTTAAGCGATCCGGCTACGGACAGGACGTAGGAACTGCTGTTAAAAGCCTCATGCTGTGTTTTCAACTTGATCAGCGCAGCAAATATATCATACAGTGCCCGGCGTTCCTCGATTGTATAATAATCCCAGCGAACCGGCTTTTCGCCGGTGCGGCCGTTGTAATCGATGGAGTAATCATAACCCAGTTCGCCAAACTGCCACAGCATTTTAGGACCGGGAATAGTAAAGAAAAACGCCGCCGCCATTGCCACGCGATCCAGAGCGGTGGGCAATTCCTGTATATCGTAACTGCCGCTGCTATTGCCATATTGCAGGTTTTTATCCATCAGGCGTTCTTCATCGTGACTTTCCATATAAGAAATCAGGTGCGGCACGCTCCAGCCGCGCTGTTTGTACGACGCGCCGCCAAGATCGGACTTGCCGTCTTCATGATAGCCCATGGCGGCTTCACTGTATTTCGAATTCATATTGCCCCACAGCATAAAGCCATATTCCGCCAGTTCCTTTTCTTCGGTATTGTTGGTGAGGTGCTCAAGAATGAGATAGGTATGCGGATTGGTTTGCCAAACGCGGTCGGCCAGGCGTTTGAGGATGGCAATGCGCGCGGCGTCATAGTACCAGCCGTTGCCGGGGGTGTTGGTAAA
>CAYNSO010000154.1:0-1830 GCA_964399735.1 uncultured Cytophagia bacterium | reverse complement strand
TATTTGTCCGGCGCAAAATAAAAAGAGGGATTGTAGCCCCAACTGGAATTTCCCTCGAATTCATTAACCGGCATCAGTTCAATGGCGTTAACGCCAAGATTGTGCAGGTAATCCAGGGTGTCGATAAGAGCGGCAAAAGTGTGTTCCTCAATAAAATCGCGCACCAGCAGTTCATAAATGACCAACTGTTCTACCGGCGGTTTCTGGAAAGCGGTTACCTGCCAGGCATAAGCGGTTTGTGAGGTTTGCAGCACAGCGGCAATGTCTGTGGTCTTGTCCGCAGGATACGGCATGAGACCGGGGTAGAGCTCCGCACTGATTTCACCGTCATTCCAGGGATCAAGGATCTTTTCGGTATAAGGATCGGCAATGCGCAGCACACCGTCGACCAGGTACTGGAAAGCGTATTCCTGGCCGGGCTGGAGATTGTTCACAGTCAGCCACCAGCGTTCATTATCCGGGGTGCGGCGCATAAAATAACTGGTGTCCGCTTCCCAGTCGTTAAAATCGCCAATGACATAGATAAACTCTTTTAACGGCGCGTGGAGTTGCAGAACGACCTGGGTATCGCTGCTGTAATTAATGCCGTCGCGGGTCTCCGCCGGGGCAGCTGCGTTTATAATCTGCGGATTAACCAGGAAATAAGTGGAAATCGATTTGCTTGCGCCGGTGGCGTCTTTGGCGGTAATAACCAGCCGCTTTTTACCGTAATCATCGGCATGGATGGTATATTTCAGCGTATCGTCGGCAACACCCAGTATCCGCTCGCCGTTTATGTGCAGAATGAGACTGTCCGTATTGGAGCCGACTGCGACCAGTGGTATTTCGTCATGCAATTCCGCAAAAATCGGCATGGCGGATGGAGAGATCAGCGCCACGTTCATACCCTGCTCGTACACCGGCAAATAAATATCACTGCCGTCCGCCTCACGGCCGGTCATGTTGCTGGCGGCGTTGCGGAAGACAAACGCCAGGTTGGAAATTTTAACGGCTTCCGGCACGCCGTAATAACTGCGGATGTGGTATTTGATGCGCCACTTGTTGTTGCCGAGCGACTCTAACCGGGTTTCGGGCGTGTTAACGCCCCAGTTGGTTTTTACATACTGCCAGTCCGTGAGACTGGAGCTTTGCTCGGTAATAACGCCGGTGTGAGCGTAGACTTCGGACGCGCCAACCAGTCCGCCATTGCCCTGCGCAGCGTCATAGATGATGGTGATGGTATCGTCGGCCGTCGGAAACAGCGGCGACCAGGTGAGGAGCTGCGCGGTTAGCGGCTGAATGAGGAATAATAATGCAATAATAATATTTTTCATTTTCATGGTGTTATGCCCTGGTTGAATGTGTGTTTTGTTTATTATAATAAATTCCGGTAATATAACAAACAAATTTTTTGGAAAAAGAATTGCGGGGGAGAAATTTATAAAAATTGTAATGGGGGTATTCACTTGAGTGTTGTTGCCTTATGCTAACTATTTGATTTTATGGATACTAAACCTAATAAGGTCGATAAAATTATAACCCCTTAAATATTAGGCATATACAGATTGCAAACATCCATGAAGTGAATACCCCAAAAATTGTATTAATCCTGGTTTATTATATCATTGCCTCAAAATTAATGTAACCTAATAACCAGTAATGATATTATACCATTGTACACTTGGTCAATGTCGTCCATACTTTTAGAAATAGTGAGCTGGATTATGGCGCTTTTCAAAATGGTATGTTATCTCCGCTCCAAACTCCGCTTTGGGACGGAACCTGAACCGATAACTCTGTTATCGAATACTAGACAAGCAAACCTGAAACAGAGTTTCAAAGGCAACTTCC
>CAYNSO010000153.1:0-6863 GCA_964399735.1 uncultured Cytophagia bacterium | reverse complement strand
GGAGTTTCGATTTATAAAGATAACCAAACAAAAATCACAAATAAAACAAAAATTAATGTACCGTATAAAACCACATTATTCCAAAACTATCCCAATCCTTTCAACTCATCGACCGCCATCAACTATAGCGTAGAAAAAGACGGCCCGGTGCAGATTGCCATCTATGACCTGCTCGGCCGCCGCGTGCAAACCCTGGTGGATGAGTGTCGTGCAACCGGTTTATACCGCGCGGTGTGGAACGGCTGCGACAACACCGGCCGCAGCGTGGCTTCGGGTATTTATTTTGTGCGCATGCAGGTGGGCGGCAAGGCGCAGTCGTTCAAGATTTCGTATGTAAAGTAAAAAGCTGTCAGTTTTCAGCTATCAGTTGTTAAATGAGACGTGAGACGTGAGACGAAAGGAAATAACGAAATACTAATTACTAATGATTCCGGGAATTACTGTACTACGCATCTAAAACATGTCAAACCTGAATACCAGTATGGGCGCAGAAAGCTGTAAGTTTTATAATATCTTGCAAGGATTCAGATGCCTGGCACATAAATGCTGCTCCGTCAGGAACAGATGCTTTACCTCTGTGATAATTTTTTTTAAATTTAAATATTATTGCCACGTTGTTTATGTTGTGGTCGTTTGAACCAACCTGAACTGATTTTTTAAAATACCATTATGTGGCCAAGTCTGGAATAATTTTTTCAATTCCATAATTTATTGATTTTGGCTCTAAAAATATTTTACTTCCCCGGACGAAAGTACGGCGTCATTATACACAGCGGATAAGTGTTCGGCGCGAGCTAACATCTGTGGAAAAAATGTCCCGGTAGCGGGGAACAGGGGCAACACCTTTAACCTGTGGCCTTGTAACTGCTTTTCGTTCAACAGTATTAACGCAAAATTCCTTGTTTTATTTAAAAATATTTAAACAAATCAATCAATAATTGCTATCCGCATGTTGCTGTTTTTTATTAACGCTGGTGTAAAATTTGCAACTTTAATTTATGCAAATGATTTAAACATTTAAATTGTTCGTATGTCCTTTTAAAATACAATAATACCTGAAAATCAGGATATGACTCATTACCCTTTTTGCCCTGTACTTGTAATATGTACTGTCCCCGCCTCGTTTACAGACATTATGGAATGCAGTGTTTTTTTATGTTGTCAAAAGTGTTTATATATTGCCACGTGATGTAAAAAGTATATATTATATTATAACAAGACAATTTCTTTCAAGTATCTACCCGGTTTAATATAACTGGAAGATTTTTGTATAGCATCAAGTGTTATTTTGTTAAAAAAAGGGTACGAGTATGTTACGAAAAATAGTATTGTTTGCCGGGGTCAAAAAGAATCTGGCAGCGATGTATGGATTGAGCATTTTATCAGCGGGTATAATGCTGACGGGTTTAATTATGGCATTATCTGCGGCACGAGAAATTGGCTCTACGCAGGTTCCTTCTACCGCTTTTTCCGGTTTACTGCTGCCAAGTCTGTTGCTGGTTACCGGATTTTCCCTGTTGACTTTAGACCTGATATTTTTTGTTATACTGAGCAGAGGACTAGAGGAAGAATCTCGCAACAAAATTATCCAGATCGACAGCGACTCAATCAGCAGGGACTGCCGGGAGTTTACCACCGCCATGGCTGAGTTGGCGCAGGGTAATTTATCGGTACATCTGGATATAAAGTCAACTTTGTTGCCGCGTTCGCAATACGAGGAATTGAATCCCACCATTGATGCGCTGAATACGATTATCAACAGTCTGCGTAATGCGGCAGAAGAGTTTAACAAGCTGACTGATATTCATTGCTTGCGATTGTGTTATGTTGGCGCCGATTCATTCCTGGAAGGCCGCAAAGCTGGTGAAGCGCTGAGTGGGCTTTTGGAAGGTAAAGGCAAGGTAGTTATTACCACCGGGGCATTCAATTCTTCAGGGTTGGAATTACGCCGCAAGGGATTTATGAGCTTTTTAACAGAAAAACATAGCGCAATTCAAGTGGTCGAAGTTTTGGAGAACCATGAAGATGCCGGTGAAGCTTACAGGTTAATTACCGCAAGCCTAAAGAAATATCCTGATTTGGCGGGTATTTATGTTACTGAAGGAGCCACACCGGGCGGCGTTGCCCGGGCTGTTAGTGACGCGGGCAAGGCCGGAATGATAAAAATTGTGGGCCATGATTTGACTGATGATACAATGATCAATGTTAAAAAAGGGGTAATCTCCGGCACCCTGGGGCAAGATCCCTATGCCCAGGGTTATGACCCGGTTATCCATCTTTATAATGCAATAGTAGATAACTGGCGCCCTGTATCTCCGCGCTTGCTAACCAGAATGGATGTAGTAAATAAAGAAAACTATGAACAATTCTGGCGAGAGGGCGCCGGCATGATCCAGTCTCGCGAAAGCCTGGAACATTTGGCAAAACCGGCTCAAAAAAAGCCGGATCGCCAGTTAAAGATTGCGGTGCTAGGCCGGGAGGATTCCGCTTTTTGGGCGCCGGTTAAAAAAGGCGTTCTTGATGCTGCTTCAGCGTTACGAAACAGGAATGTTGTTGTGGAATGGATTGTGCCTGAGGGAACGCGCAGCAAAAAGGATTTCAGCGCTGCGACCTATGGACCTGCTGTTGAAGCCGTCATCAGTAAACGTTATGACGGTTTGGCGCTGGTATCGGTAGATCGCAACCTGGTTCCCTATATCAACCGGGCGGTGCAAAGCGGTATTCCGGTTATTACTGCCAATAGCGAGCCGACCAGCCTGCGTAGTCTTATAAAGACGATATATGATCAATCCAGCGATATTCTCAAGTCAAGCATGAGTTTAACCGGCAGCGCCGAAGAAGTGAGCACAGCAACCATGCAGATCAGTTCATCCATGTTTGAAATGGCCAAAGACTCTATGCTGCAAAATGACCAGGTAAATTTAACCCGCAATTCATTGATTTCCTTGTTGGAGAATATTGACAAGGTTACCGACAAAGCGCGCGACAGCGCCGATGCGGTTGAGGATACAACCAAAGAAATCCAGTCCGGCTCGCAGATACTGGAAAACACTTTGGGCAGCATCGACATCATTCGATCGTCGTTTGGTGAAACCTGGCGCATTGTTGAAGAACTGGAAGAACATTCAGGAAAGATCAATGGAATTTTAAAAATGATCAACGATATTGCTTTCCAGGTGAATTTGTTGTCTCTCAATGCCTCAATTGAAGCGGCGCGTGCCGGTGAATATGGAAATGGTTTTATGGTTGTGGCTAATGAGATCCGTAACCTGGCCAATAATACCGCCAATGCTACCAAAGATGTTGAGGAGGTAGTGCAAACCATATTAAGCGAAATCAATAAAGTGAATAAATTAATGGATGATGATTTACAAAAGTTTGATAATATTTCCAGCCTGACCGATGAGGTCAAAAAAACTTTTGAAAAGATCAAGCAATCTGTACTGCTAGACCAGGATCGTATTCATGAAATAACAGTAGCCAGTGCGGATATGCAAAATTTATCCAGCCTGGTGGGTAGCGCTATGGAAAAGGTAGCTGAAGTTAGTCAGCGGAATGCTGCCGGAGTGGAAGAGGTTTCCGCTTCAACGCAAACCATGAGTGCACAACTTGAGAATGTGGCGCATCTTTCCGGTATGTTTATGAATATGGCTAAAGGGGAAAGAGAGTTGCTGGCAAAATTCAATCTCGATTCACGGAATGGCAGGCATTAAACTACAGGTAAGAATTTGTACCCAATAAACAAGCCCGGTTTGACAGGCGGAGCCGGGCTTGTTTCAAGTTTTAGATTTTACTGATCGGGATTATAGCTTTATTACATAAAAATACATGACAACAAAGTGGGCAAAACTCCCCAAAATTACAAATATATGAAAAAGGCCATGAAAACCAAATTTTACAGGCCAGGGATCGGGTTTCTTGTAGCCATAGATCACTCCGCCTATGGTATAGAGCAGGCCGCCAGCAACCAGCCATAATAAACCGCCCAGGGGCATGGAACGAACCAGCGGCACAAAACCAATGATAACCAGCCAACCCATTAAAATATAAAGGGTAGTTGATAACCAGCGCGGCGCATGTATCCAGAATATTGAAAAGAGAATACCCGAAATTGCCAGTCCCCACACCAGACCGAACAGCGTCCAGCCCCAGCCGCCGTTTAATGCAACCAGGCAGATGGGTGTATAGGTTGCGGCGATCAGGACAAAGATCATGATATGATCCATAATACGAAAGAATTTCATACCTTTTTCGCTTAAATTGAGCCAGTGGTACAGAGTGCTGAACGTATATAACAGTACCAGTCCGGCGCCAAAGATACTATATGAAACAATATGCCGGGCGCTGCCGTGCAGACTGGCTATAATAACCAATAAAGTCAACCCGGTAATTGCCAGGGCGGTTCCAATACAGTGAGTCAGTCCAATTACCGGTTCTCGCAGAGGTTTTGCCATTTTCTATTCCTTTCATGAATGTAAAGCCAGGCGTTCATCATCCAGAATAATTTTTTCTTCGTAGCGGATGGTGATAACTGCTTTGCCTTTACAGGATAATAATTCCAAAACTTTGATAAATGTAGTGTTTTTCTTTTGCCAGATAATATTTAAATGCCGGGCATAATGAGCAAGGCTCATATCCACCCATTTGCAACGAGTGATTTTCTTGATAATTTCCGGGATGGAGTAGTATTTATTGTGACTGTAAATTTGCGCTTTTTGAAGTTCGGCCATAGTAAAGTTCTTTGGCTCAAAAACAACGTGATGGGTATCGTACAATGACCAGTCGTCGAACAAGATACGGTTTTCCGCTTTCAGAGTATTGTAGAATTCCGAACCCGGCAACGGGGTAAGCAGTAAAAATTGGGTTGATGTTAACCGCGCCTTTTTAGCAAACCGTACCGTTTCTTTAACGGTCTGCCAGTCATCGCTATCGAACCCATATACAAACATACCATGAATATGGATACGGTGATTCTGAATGATTTTGATCGCCCGGCTGATATCCGCAACGGTTTGCTTTTTTTTCATCTCTTTGAGGCTGGCGGGGTTGACTGATTCAAAGCCGATAAACAGGGTATGACAGCCGGCAGCTTTCATCAGTTTTACCAACTCCAGGTCCCGGGCAATGTCGACCCGTGCCTGGGTAGACCACTGGAATTTGAATTTTTCACTGATCATGGCATTCAGTAATTCTTTGGCGCGCGCCGGGTTGGCGGTGAAATTATCGTCATAGAAAAAAATAAAGTTTTTCC
This sequence comes from uncultured Cytophagia bacterium, assembly GCA_964399735.1. Taxonomy (GTDB): domain Bacteria; phylum Zhuqueibacterota; class Zhuqueibacteria; order Residuimicrobiales; family Krinioviventaceae; genus Fontivivens. The sequence continues at coordinate 1,612 of CAYNSO010000153.1, read as the reverse complement.
GGTCGTCGTATTGGCGCAATTCCTCGATGATATTTGCGGTGGAACGGAAACGGTACTTTTTACCAAACATGCCGGTTACCGAGCAGAAAGAGCAATCAAACGGGCAGCCGCGCGAGGTTTGGATGGGAATAATGCGCCGCCCGGCGATATTTTTGGCTTTCGCTTGCGTTAGAGAAAAGTCGGGAAAAGGCAGGGAATCCAGGTCTTTTAAATGGCATTCTTGCGGATTATGATGGATTACATCGCCCTGTTTCCATGATAGATTGGGTACAGCGGTATAATTTTTATCGCTCTCCCATGCATCAACAAATGCCGTTAATGCAGCTTCGCCTTCGCCGCGAATAACAAAATCGGCGTGCTGCAGGGCTTCTTCGGGAAGAAAAGTGACATGCGGGCCGCCCATAATAACAGGTTTACCCATATAATGTAGCTTGTCGGCAATAACAAAAGCACGCGGTGCGGTCGGCGTTATGGTGGAAATACTCACCAAATCGGCTGTTTTTAATTTATTGTAATTTATTCGTTGCATCTCTTCGACGATAATTTCCACTTCCCAGCCGCGTTTTTTCATTATAGCGCCCAAAATAAAACAGCCCAGGCGTGGAATTTGAAACTGGCTAAATATATGGAAATTAGGTGATTTGGGCTCAATGAAGATCATCTTTTTCATGGTTTTTTCCTTCTTTACCGGTGAATCTCTTCTGGTTTTGTGATTTCAGGGCGGCGAGTTCTTTTTTCTTTTTTTTCAACAGGTCTTCCCAGCGTTGAATGCCCGCTTTTAACTGGTTGGTTTTTTCCAGTAACAGGGCAATTTCATGGGTCATGTCTTCCAGCTTTTGCGTAATTTCCTGAGCAGAAGCGGATTCGAGATTGGACTGGAGTTTGATAAAATCCCGGAAATAATCCGAGATGGTTTTAATTTCATCGAGGCTGTAGCCAAACAATTGCAGATCCTGGATAAGCTGGCAGAGATAGACATAATGCTCGGAGTACATACGAAAGCCGCCTTCGCTGCGCATATCGGCGTCGATAATGCCCTTGTCTTCCCAATGCTTGATGGTGCGCGGGCTGACCTGCACTTTATCTGCCAGGGCGCCCACCGTTAAAAAGCGGGTACTTTTTTCTTTTTTAGCCTCCGCCGCGCTTTTTTTCGGCAGGCCGATCTTGCGAATGATTTTTTGAATTTCTTCCGGCCCATAGCCCAGTTCAACCAGTTTTTTGATGTGCGCAACCTGTTCAAGAGTGGCATGGGAATAGAACGGGTTCTTGTCTTCCGTAAAGCCGACGGGTTTGAGCAGTTTTAGTTTTTCCCACAATTCCAGAGTGGATTTATCTATTCCGGCTTTTTGCAGGAACTCTTCCAGTACGTATGCTGTTTGGTTCATAGTGTACCTTTACGTATACTTTTGTTGAAAAATGAATTGCAAGTGAACGTGCAATATTATAATGAATAATTTGATTATTGTCAAGGGAAATTTTTTCAGAAAGCTGTCAGTTGTCAGCTTTCAGCTATCAGCCGGCAGGATGGGGTTTTTTCGGTAATTTGCCGGGTGTAAACTTGACACATGGGATCAAGGTATTGCAAGTAATGACAATACAGATACCCCATCAT
>CAYNSO010000152.1:5853-6963 GCA_964399735.1 uncultured Cytophagia bacterium | reverse complement strand
AGAATACCCCGTGTCAACCCACAATTAAAGATAATAGTAATTTTTGTTTTTGTCAATAAAAATTTTAGTATTTCGTGATTTTTTATTTATGGAGGGGGGTGATGATTATTTCAATATAAATAAAAATAATTGATAATAAAGGCTTTCAAATAACTGAAAAGTTCTTCGCGGGAATTTAAATAAAACAAAGTTTAGAAACAGGAAAAACGGGTTACAATTGAAAACCGCTATTTTCCCCTTGCGAATATAGCGTTTTTATGTATTTTGAAAAAATCCCTTAACCTGCAATATAGACAATTGTTATGCTGCCAGCAATCATTTTTGTATAAGCAACCGACATATCATGCTTTTATCGCTTTAATCACCAAATCGGTAGAACTCGCTTCCGCAAATGGTTGCATTGCCAAATTGCCCCACAATTCAATATTTGTAAAAGAATACGCAGCCAGCAGCGGCAGGAAATCGTTTTTTAGCCAGGGTTTCAGCAGAACGCTGTTGAGCCGGTGCGATACTTTATCCTCTTTGCGGTTAATCACCAGAATATTGAATTGCAGGAATTCATCAAGAAAATCGTAAAAGCGGATATACTCATTTTCGTCCCGGTTACTGATATTAACAATTCGGTTCTGTTCCTGTAAAATTCTGTCATAGTTTAACAGTTGAATAACCAGCAGGCCGTTCTTGTTCAGCAGCCGGGAAAAGTTTGCTAGTGTTTTTTCAAGTTCATTCCGGTTTAATATATGCGGAATGGAATTGCCCAGGCAGAACAGGGCGTCGCAAGGGTCGAGTCCGGCGGCCGGTTCCTGCATTGAGCCGGACAGGTAAGGAATATCATACCCCAACGCCCGTGCGTGTTCCGTAGCGAGGCGCAGCATTTCCATCGAGGGATCCATGCCGGTGATGCGCACGCCCAATTCATGCAGGACAATTGTATGCAAGCCGGTTCCGCAGGCAATATCCAGAGCGGTATGGAATGGAAAAGAGTTGAGGATGTTTTGAAAAATCGGTTTTTCCTTGCCGATTCGTTCAGCATTGCGAGTCATATCGTCATAAAAATCGGCAATGCCGTCGTAAAAGTCCATAAGCATGGGCTCCTGTACTTAAAAAGCG
>CAYNSO010000152.1:0-5753 GCA_964399735.1 uncultured Cytophagia bacterium | reverse complement strand
GCACTCCGAAAAGAGTAGAAACCGGAGCGCATTCCCTTTATGGAATGCGGTGATGAATCAAAATCTATAACCCGCAGCGCATAAAGGCGCGGCACTCCGGCAAAAATCAGTCCAGCTTTAATTCCTGTGAACTGGCCCATAAACCGTGAATATTGCAATAAGAAGAGGCATACAGAGTACCGGACTTTTCGGTCTTGAATTTTAAAGTAACATCCGGTTCGGTATAGATGGTGCTGGAATTGGCGCCGGTTATGGAAGCGCCATGCGCGGCGAATTCAAACTTGGCTAACTGAATGGCAAATTTTTCGCCGGTCGGTTGAAAATAAACATCAATCCAGTTAATATGATGCTCGGAAGTGTTGGGATGCGGTATTTCCTTGCCAATGTTGACCTGGATAGTAACCGGTTGCCCCTTTTTAGCGGCAATGACCTCAATTACCGGGCTGTGTTTTTCTTTTTTCCAATCTGCAGACTGGAATAGTTCCTGAAAACTCATCGCATTCTCCTTTATAATATTCATATTGAAAAAAAAAGCGATACATCACATAACTAGCATCGCTAAAATTCCGGTATTGGTTTCTTTATTAGTCTAGGCAGAGGTGCTGCGAACATAACCCTCTTTTTTGGCATATTTTTCCAGTATTTTTTGCAGCATACGCCGGCCGCGGAATAGCCGGGACATGACGGTGCCGCTGGGCCGGTCAATGATTTCCGCAATTTCTTTATAGGTAAAATCTTCAACATCGGACAGCATGACGACTATACGGAATTCTTCGGGCAACTGGGCCAGCGCGCTTTTTATATCATCGTCAAACAACTCGGCATATTTTTCTTCATCATAGCCGGTCCATTCAACTTTGAGATCGGTCTCTTCTTCGTTTTCCAATCCATAAGTAACTTTTTCCAGATCTATTTGCTGCGGGGTGCGGATTTTTTTGCGATAGCGGTTGATAAAGGTATTGGTGAGGATTTTAAAAATCCAGGCTTTAAAATTTGTACCCGGTTCAAACTTGTCGAAAAAACGAAATGCACGCAGGTATGTATCCTGCACCAGATCTTCTGCTTCCTGGGTATTGCGCGTCATGCGCAGGGCTGTGCTGTACAACGAATCCATATATTCAAAAGCAATATCCTCGAATCCGGTTTTTGTATTGTCTTTTTCTATTGTGCCTGTCATAATGCTCGCTTTTTCCTGGATAAAAACAAATTAATTTAAATGTATAAAGGTTAAAGCATACAAGCAAGGAAATTGTTTCACAGAAAAGAAAATTTTAAAAAAATCCGAAAAATACAAAATTTGTAATATTCAATCTTGCATTTAAACATAAAATTAGTGATATTCTTGTATATGCAGAAAAATTGATGGCATCGAGACATAACCAGGAAAGACATGAAAGGAAAATTATGCCGGATTTATCTACCCGATATATGAATTTGACCCTGAAAAACCCGGTGATCATTGCCAGCAGCGGGTTGACCAAAACCGTGGACAAGATCAAGGCCGGAGAAAAAGCCGGCGCCGGAGCAGTGGTGTTGAAAAGTATGTTTGAAGAAGTACTGGCCCGTGAAGATTTTAACCTGGCCGATGATACTCATTATCATGCCGAGGTTTATGATTATCTGCGCGCTGAACTGGAAATGCAATATGGCCCGCGCGATTATTGTGACCTGATACAGGAAGCTAAAAAAGCTGTACAAATACCGGTCATTGCCAGCATCAATTGTGTGTCTGCCAAATGGTGGCCAAATTTTGCCGTGCAAATTGAAAAAGCCGGCGCCGATGCCCTGGAACTGAACATTTTTAAAACCGCAACAGAGGTTACGGAAAACAGCGCTGCGGTGGAAAAGTTATATTTCGATATTTTGACGGAAGTAAAGGCTAGAGTAAAAATACCGGTCGCCTTGAAAATTGGGTGCAATTTTTCCGCCCTGCCCAATTTTACCGCGGAACTGGACAAACAGGGTGTGAATGCTTTGGTGTTGTTCAACCGCTTTACCGAGCCGGATATAGATATCGACAAACTGGAACTGAAAACTGCGTTTGAATTCAGCGCGCCATGGGAAATGTATCGAACCCTGCGCTGGACGGCGCTGCTCTCCGGCAAGTTAAAGTGCGATATTGCAGCGACCACCGGCATTCGCAACGGCGCCGATGTGATCAAAATGTTGCTGGCCGGGGCGGCTACAGTGCAATTGGGCTCGGTGCTGTATCAAAAGGGCCTGGAGGTTATTCCGGAAATACTTAAAGATCTGTCCGAATGGATGGAAAAACATAAATTCAACCAGATCGGGGATTTTCGCGGCAAGCTGAGTTTTACGCGTACCCAAACTCCCGAAGGCTATTTACGCGCCCAGTTTTTGGAAAAAATCCGCGGCGTGGAGTGAGGTAGTAAAAGAAAACGTAGGGGGCTGTATCAAAAGCCCCAATTTACAAAAGGTAATTTAAAACATAAAACAAACAAAAAAAACTTTTCATTTCGAGCGAAGCGAGAAATCTCGTTTTTACAATAGGTTAAATACGAAAGATTCCTCGTCGCTTCCCTCCTCGGAATGACATGAATGGTTTTTTTACAAAAATTTGTAACCTATTATACTTTTTTTGTGCTTTTGATACAGCCCCATTTTATAAAAAACCTGTATATACGGGACAAGATGCCCCTCGTCTGACTATCCGCCCTGGATTAGAAAAGTTTGATGAAATTCAGGGCGATCTGAAGAAAAGCAGCGCGCCTTTACGCTGCTTGCCGAACAGCCGGAAAATAATATAAAGGTGCTGCTCAAGATTGGGGGATGAGGGGGGAACTACAATGTGGCGTTATTCCGGTTTGCATCATTTCACGTCTCACGTCTGACTTTTCACTTTTGCCGTCTTACGTCTAACATTTCACTTTTCATGTCTCACATTTCAGATCAGAGATTTTACATTTCACAACTCAAATCTCACGTTTCACTTTTGCCGTCTCACATCTCACGTCTGCCGTTTCACGTCTGCCGTTTCACGTTTCCCGTCTCACGTTTCCCGTCTCTCGTTTCACGTCTCACGTCTCACTTTTGACATATCCCTTTTATTTCCTGCTAATAATAAAAAACCATAATGGGTAATAATCTTGTAACTTTAAAAACAGCCCCTCACCTCAGCAACAGCATTTTTTTGGTTAAATGGCGGACGTTAGTTTTTAACGAATAGAAATACACGCCGCCGGGCAGGGCAGCGCCGGTAGAACTTTTTCCATACCACTGCAACGTGTAAACGCCCGGCGTGTAATTTGCATCACAAAGCTTGGCGACTTGTTGTCCCAGAATATTGTATATGGTTATATTGACACGAGAGGCTTTGTCCAGCGAAAAGGCAATGGTGGTGGCGTTGTTAAAGGGATTGGGAAAGTTTTGCAGTAATTGAAAGCCTTCCGCTGTTATGTTGCCGTTAACCGGTTCGGTCACCAACACCCCGCCCTCGCGGAACACAGATAAACCGGCATACAAATGCCCAATCCATTTGTGCCCGGCGGAATCTATGGCTACGCAGGCGACGGCATTCGAGGCAATGCCGGAATTGGTGGTATTGTAAATCGTCCATTGCTCCGCGCCGTCGAATTTCACCAGGCCGCTATCGAAGGTAGCAAGCCACAAATTATCATTTTTATCGATGCACATATCAAAGATCGTGTTGCCCGGCAAGGGAGAATTGTCCATGTTATAGCTGTACCAGTTTTGGCCGTCATACCGGGTGAGCCCGCCGCCGTAAAAGCCGCCGACAACATCTTCATCATCACGGGCGGCGATCCACATAGCGCCGTCCGCGGCAAATTCCATATCGGAAATGCTGTTAAATGGTAGACCGGAATTGTCTTTATTGTAAACCGTCCACTCGTCGCCGTGTTTTTTTACCAGCCCGCCTTCCCAGAAAACTATCGATCCGTCATCAGCATAAAAACCGTAACAAAAAGTACCAATCCATAAATTCCCCAGAGGATCTTCTTTTAAACAATAAACCATGTTACTCGGCAGTGGGGAGTTATCAGTATTGAAACATATCCAGTCATTGCCGTCAAATTTGTACAAACCCGAATAACTGGAACCGATCCAGATATTGCCCTGTTTACCGGTATAAATGACATTAACCTGTTCCCGGCTAAAGGGCGCGGTAGTGGAATCGTAGACGAAAAAATTTGTCCCATCGTAACGTCCCAGGGGATTGGCGCCCGTTGCGCCGAACCACAGGCTGCCGGCGGAATCCGCTTCCAGACAGTTTAAAGAGGATTGAGGCGAACCGGGTTCGGCGCCAAATTTATGCCACTTTGTTCCGTCATATTTTATCAGACCGCTATAGCCGCCCAGCCAGACATTCTGCTCATTGTCGACCTCAATGGCGAAGACACTACCGGCGGGAAGCGGCGATTGCCCCAGGTCGTAACGCCGCCAGGCCGCGCCGTCAAAGCGCATCAGTCCGGCATCCAATAAACCAAGCCAGAGGACGTCATTCTCGTCAATTTCCAGATCCATAATAAAATTTTGCGGCAGATCCGAATTTTCCGTGTTATAGATTGTCCAGTTAACCCCGTCGAAACAAGCCAGACCCTTGTTGGTAGCCAGCCACAGGCGCTCGCGGGAATCGAATTTCAGGTCATAAATAATGTTGCCGGGGATGGGGGAATTGGAAGTATCGCGCTTGGACCAGGTATTTGTATTTTGGTTAAAAGTGATAAGACCGCTCCCTCCGGTTCCGGCCCAAATGTTATCCTGTTTGTCTATGGCCAGGGAATAGACTGTTCTGGTTACCTGCGGACATTCCACTACCCCTTCGCCGTTAAAATAGCCCAATCCTCAGGAAGCGCCCACCCAGGTTGTTCCTGTTTGATCAAATTCTATAGCGAATATTGCTAAATTAGAACTTATCGAGTCCCCGGTAATATAATTATACCATTTTTTACCATTAAATTTAGATAAATACGCGAGAGAGCCAACCCACAGATTTCCCTGGGAATCGATATTCATAACCCGATTATGCTGATTGTGGGGTAAACCGGAATTTTTGGTATTATAGATAGTAACTTTATTACCGTCAAATTTACCGATACCGCTACTCATGGTGCCAAACCAGACAACCCCGGGCGAGGCTACTTTTAAAGAATATATATTATTATCCGGAATACCGGAATTGGCGTTATTATAATTAGTAACTTCTACGGTTTTTTTGTTCAGCAGAAACAACCCGCCGTTACCGGCAATCCACATATTGTCGCCATCATTTGCAATATCAACTATTCTTTGGTTGGATGAATAATTTCGCCATTCCGGAGATTGGGGAAAAACTGAATTGGATATTAATAGTATCAGGAAGAAAATAAAGATGTTTTTCATAATCTAATTCTTTATCTATAAAAAATCAATCCAACAATATAATATTTACTTTTGGTATAATATTCCCCCAAAGTCGAATATAAAACCCAAGTGAAAGTATTATTCAACGGGAATATCAAAAACATTATACGTATATTCGTGAAATTTGTCAAGGGGAAAATACAGTATTTTGTGGAAAAGAAAACAAATTGTTCAGAAATAATTTATTTTTTGCCCAAAAAACCTCACCCCATCCCTCACAAACAGCGCCGCCAGGATAAACAAGATAATCCCCATTACCCGGTTGATGATGAGATATGCTTTGCCGGACATAAAGGCTTTGGATTTGCTAGTCAGGTACGCCATCAGCAGCTTGCAGCTAATCAGGCTGATGTAGAATCCCGCCAAAAAAG
>CAYNSO010000151.1:0-7110 GCA_964399735.1 uncultured Cytophagia bacterium | reverse complement strand
GGTTATTGATGAATTACCATAATAGTAAATCTGCGGCAGAGTATTGCCGAAATATGGATTAAATAAGTAAAGTTTCCGGCTGGTTGCTAAAACCAGCCGGAAACGAGATTAGATCATTTAAAATGCCGCTTTGGCGGAAGCAATAAATAGCAACAGGAGTTATCATGAAAAAAGGGATATTATTATTGTTAATACTGGCAGCGTGTACAGCGTTTGCCGGTGAGAATACTCTGCTTCTCAGTTCCGGCAGTGGCAAGCCGGGCAGCACGGATAACCTGATTACTCTTTCGGTGGATAATCAAGATACCCTGAAAGGTCTTAGCTTGGCCGTTACCGATTTAACGCCATTTATTACCGTGGACTCGGTATGGATAGCCACCGGCACGAATCCGCAAATTCTAAGTTATAATTATTCAAATGAATCCATTCAAATTATATTACTGGTTAGCAAAAACCGTCTTATTCTGCCCAATAAAGGCACGTTGCTGAATATTTCCTATTCTGTTGCCGAAGAAGCGCCGCAAGGCCAGGTGTACACTCTGGGCTTCCATGAAGTAACGATCATGGATCAATATAATCAAAAATTGCCTTTTAGCTTGCAGGAAGGAAGTTTTTTAATTATTGAAGAGACCAATACCGGCATTAATGATAATGGTAATACGGTTGATACATACGAGTTGACACAGAATTATCCCAATCCCTTTAATCCCGAAACCCGTATACAATATCGTGTTCCTTTTACACAAGAGGTTCGGATAGATATTTTCAATACCACCGGACAGCAGGTGCGTTCATTGGTTAACCAAACTGTAAGCGCCGGTTCGCATACGGTAATTTGGAACGGGTTGAATGATTTTGGCATGGCTGTACCCGCCGGTGTATATTTTTATCGCATTCAAGCCGGAGATTTTGAATTAACCAAACAGTTGGCGTTAATCAGATAATCAAGGTGTCCGGCCAACGGACGCCTTGATTCTTCCAATTCCAGGCCGGCGTTTTATTACAGTATTAAAGCAGCATTAAAAAAGGATGACTCTGATAGCTGTGGTATTCTCTGGTCAATTTTTTTGATTTCTACTTTGTTCAGGCGCATTCACCCGGTTATGCGAACCAGGCGGTTTTTGTATGTATTTTTAACTTGATGGTTTATGCAAATCGGCTTGTCAACGTCTTTACGCTCTTTATTTTAGTTCCACAAAGATTGCTTTGGTTAAAAATAGCGTTTCTGCAATACCTCACAGCTTGCCGCGAGGAGATTTATTAAAAGAATAAAGCCCGCCGGTTAATGCGTACCTTGAAAAACAAGAGACAAACTTTTAGCCGCGCTCTCTTTTAGTAATCATTTACAGATAAACGCCTCTAGCCGTCCTGAAAGCATGATAAATCCAACCCCGCTAAAAAATAAAGAACTTGATTCTAATAATCTACCTTTCCCCGTGTTGACTTGACCTGGCTGCGGTGTTTTTTCGATTCCAGCCGTTTCACTTTGGCGGCCATAGAGGGCCGGGTAGGACGACGTTTTTTTCTGGATTGCAGCGCTGCCGCCAACAACTCGGTAAAACGGATAATGGCTACGTTTTTGTTGGTGAACTGGCTGCGGCTGTCCTGTACCGATAGCTGCAAGATCCCCTCTTTGTTGATGCGCGCCGCCAGCCGTTCCATAACAAGCGCTTTTTGCTCTTCGGACAGACTGTTTGATTTTTGCACATCAAAGGACAAGGTGATTTTGCTGCTCACCTTGTTCACATTCTGGCCGCCCGGGCCGCTGCTGCGCGAAGCGGAAAAGACGAGTTCATTCTCGTCGATAAATGTGTTGAAATTGATTTGGATCATGTCGGTTTACAGGTCTTTTAATGGCGCTATATGGATTATAATTTATTTTCAGCTTGCAATTTTTTCATAATGTTTACGAACCGCCCTTTGCTGACAGGGCTATCTGCAACAACTACGCCATTATAAATAATGCAAAATGTACCAAAGGGGCAGGGGCTGTTTTGCGCTTGCTGGTAATTTTCCAAAGTGACAACTTGCGCGATAATACCATACTCTTTTTCGGCGGCATTGCAGATCTCGTTTACATTTTTCACTGTGTAGGGACATTGAAAAGCGCGGATGATCGTCAGTCCCTGGGCATATTTTTTCAGAGTAGCGGACGTATCGCGGAAAGAGGGATTAACTGCATAAGGATCAAATTTTTTAACCAGCAGGTCATAATCCGGTTTGGCGGACGCGGCAACAGTAAAACCGTTCTTGATGAACAGTTCTTTGCCGGCCATAAACGAGCCTTTGCGGGTAAGGACAGCAATGCCTTTAAGGTTATGCTGCCGGGCGTCCTGTTCACATTCATTAAGCAATTGGGTGGCATAGCCCTTGTTTTTATGGATATTTTTAAAGCCCACAAAAATGCAGTGAATAAACATATAGTCCGCGGCGTTTATGGGCCGCCAGCAGTATTGTCCGGGTATATATTCGATCATTCCCTGGGTGCCGTCTTGCTCCGAATACAGGGTTTTAATGCGCAAACCTTCGGCGAGACGTTTTTCGAACCAGCCAAGCTTTTCGGGCAAGCCTTCTTTTTTCGGGTTTTTGTACCCGCACACGCCAAATTGAGTAATGTTCTCTACTGTTGTATCATAAATTGATAAATTTCCCATTTCCATACTCCTTATTAGCATTAAAGCTTTTTGCCCGGTTATGTCTCTTTAAACAGGGCGAACATCCTGTATTATTGAGCGCCCCGGAGTTCATATCCGGGGCGCACTTGATTCTACATCTTAGAGTGGTTTTACCGGGATACACAGATCGACGATAAATTTGTGTTCCGGGTGTTCATTACAATTGTTGTGGCACAGCTCGAATGTCGGGCCGTCGGCGGGCTGATAACCGCTTTCCGGCAGCCAGCCGCCGCACAGGGTGTCCCAGGCTTGCTGGAACTGATCGCCGGCAATTTCGAAATGTGCGTATGCATATTTGCCGGACGGAATAGTCATCTTGCCGATTTCACCTTCAACTGGCGTATCTTTTGGTACCGTTATACAAACGCTTAGCCGCAGTTTACTTTCTTCGGTTATTTCCGGATCGTCATGATAGATCGACAACACTTTGGTCTCCGGGAAACGCAGCAAGCCGCGCGGTTCCGCCCATTTAAATAATTTGTTGAACAGGTTACCAAAAAGCTCAACATCGCCTTTGTAAGGGCCAATATGCCGGATATAAGCGACAGTCCATTCCGGCTGGTCTTTTACTACTACATTGATCGGCAAATAGTTTTGTGTTTTGTTTTGCATGGTATTCCTCCAATTATTGGTTGTAGTTGATTCGTTATTAATATAATTGAAGGAAGCGTTATATTCTTTTCCATCCTTGCCGGGCGTTTTGCAATTGTTGCTATTCGTTTTACACAAATTGCTAAAGTCGATATACCCACCGCTGCGCCACTGGCTGGCGCTCATGTTATAGGTTTCTTTAAACGCGCGGGCAAAGGTCGCCGAGCCGGAAAATCCGCAATCAAAAGCTATTTCAGTTATGGATTTTCTGGGATTCTGGATGAGCTGAGCAGCCGCTTTTTCCACACGAACGCGCTGGATGAACTGGTTGAGGGTTTCGCCAACGATGGCTTGAAAAATTCGGGAAAAATGAAAACGGGAAAAATTTGCCACCCCGGCCAAAGTATCAAGCGATAATTCCTGGTCGATGTGAGTTTCGACGTAATCAATTACCCGATTAATACGCGCAGTGTATTCCTCACGCATTAACTGCTGCCGGCTGATGTAAAAGGGATTGTGCGACATGAGTAGCCAGATTAGTTTATTATTACAGTGCTTTTTTGTGTACAAATGTATAAAATTCCGGGTTAATGTAAAAGGGAAAAGAAAATGAAAACAAGTTTTTTTGACGCCAGGTGATTTTTAATTGGCAGGATGGTTACATTGAGCAAGCCCCATGGAACATAAAGATAGACAATGTAAAATATAAACCAGTTTTAAAAGCTATCTTTTTCTATCCAGAGTTTTGTAAATGAAACCGCTTAACCAGGGAATGATTATAGACATTATGAAAATGATGAGCGCTTTAATGGTAATATTTAAGGTGATAATAACATGGGTGATCAGAATTATTATAAGCGCTATTATGCCCAGCCACAAGCTGAGAAAACGGGATAAGCGATACGGCTGCGCCGGTTTGACGAAAAAGAAAAAAATCAGCAGGGAAAAGATCAATACCAGGGCAAAAGCCAAAGCCCGGCACTGTTCGGCTATAAAAAGCTGGTCGATCCTGACATACAGGTAATCGAGAATAACGATGATCGCCAGCAGGGCTTGTTCTTTCCAGGATAATTTGTACGAAAACAAGAGAGGTTCCTTTCTTGTTTATTCCTGATTTTTTGTGAATTCTTTACCCGCCAGCCTGATCGCATTTATTCGCGCCAGCGCCGGTGGATGTGAATAGTTTAAGAACACATAAAACGGGTGCGGCGTCAGGTTGCCCAGGTTATCCACCACCAGCTTTACAAGTGCGGTTACAAAGGTTTCCGGTTCTTGGGTGGTTTCCACGGCAAAGCGATCCGCTTCGTACTCGTGTTTGCGCGAAACAATATTCATAAATATGGAGAGGATCATTTCTATGGGCGAATACAACATGCCGAAAAACAACAGTCCGGCATAAACAGATACATTGTCTACATAGAATGCGGCAAACAGCTCTTTGTTGGAAATGAACAGCGATAGCAGAAAAAACATCACCCCGGAATGGATGATTCCTGTGATCATTCCTTTGAGAATATGTTTCTTTTTATAATGACCAATTTCATGCGCCAGCACGGCAACCAGTTCGCCAACGCTGTGTTTTTCCACCAGGGTATCATACAGGGCAATGCGTTTGTTTTTACCGAATCCGGTGAAAAAAGCGTTGGACTTGCTGGAACGCTTCGAGCCATCCATGATCATCACTTCTTTTAACGAGTAGTTGACCGACCGGGCATAATTCATGATGCGGTCTTTGAGTTCGCCGTCCTCGACAGGTTTGAATTTGTTAAATAGCGGCATGATCCACGTGGGGGCAACATATTGAATGATCAGCGAGAACAGGGTAATGGCAATCCAGCAGTACAACCAGGCCATGTTACCGGCGTATTGAAAAAAAGCCAGCACTCCGGCCAGCACCGGCGTACCGAGCAGTATACCAAGCAACAAGCCCTTGAGCAGATCGAGAACAAAGGTTTTGACGGTGGTACGGTTAAAGCCGAATTTTTCCTCGATGACAAACGTAGAATAAATGCTGAACGGCAGTGACAGCAGCATTTTCAGAAATACCAGAATACCAATATAGATCAATCCCGTCCAGATGGCGTGCAGGTTCCAGCCGCGTACCAGGCAATCGAGGAACTGAAAGCCCCCGGCGAACCAGAAAACCAGGGTAACAATCAGGTCGAAAGAGCCGGTTACAAAACCGAAATAAGTGTTAACGCGGGTGTAGTGTTGCGACTTGGCATATTTTTCGGCGTCATAATGCCCGGCAAATTCTTGCGGCAAGTTTGGTCTAAGGGCTTTGAGATTTAAAAGATCGGCTGCCAGGTCAAGTATAAATTCCAGCACAATCGTGGACAGTATAATAATGGCATATATATTCATAATTACTCTTTTTTGTTTGAGGGAACGGTAGCCCGGAACAGTACAACTCCGGTGGTACTTGTTATTTGATAGTCTATTCCGGCGGGAGCAAAACAAGCCTTGCCGCGGCGGCATTCCAGTTGGTTTTGCGCTGATGAGATCACGGCCTGACCATCCAGAACGATCAGAATATCGGGGCCATGCTGCGTCGGGGCATGCCAGCGGTCTTCATCGGACAGTTGTATTTTACTTAATTCAAAATCCGGCGCCGGGGTTTTATACACGGTTTCGGCAGGGGACACCTTGTCGCCATTAAGGATTTCCGGTTTACCGGCAGCAAAGGACAGCGTTTTCAACAATTCCTGCGCGTCGATGTGTTTCGGCGTCAGGCCGCCGCGCAACACATTATCGGAATTGGCCATCAGTTCGACATTGACGCCGCGCAGGTAAGCGTGCGGCACGCCCGCTGCCTGGAAGGTGCCTTGTCCCGGCTGTAAATGCAGCAGGTTGAGCAGGTAGATGGAAAAGATACCGCGATCGCGATGTCCACCCGGCAGCGAAAAGCTGTTCGACGCCTGCACCGCCCAATAATCCGGGCTGTCCGGCGTCAGCTTGTTCTGTTCAAACCGCGGTTCCAGCCGCGCCAGCAGGGGATTGAGCAGGTCGTCCACTTGTTGCTGCGGCAGGGTCATAATGACGCGGTACAGGTTTTTCAAATCATTGCCGGAGAAAGCCTTGCGCAGTGGTGTAAATTCGGGTATACTGTTTAGCATAGCGTCGATTTCATGCAGGGGACGAAAACCGTGCAGCATGTAAAATTCTGTAAGGGCTACATGTACTTCGGGTTTGTGGTTATCGTCTTTATAATTGCGGTTCGGTGCGTTGAGCGGTATGCCCAGGGCGTTTTCACGGGCAAAGCCTTCCTGCGCCTGTTGTTTGGAAGGGTGCGCCTGGATGGAGAGCATGTCGCGGGCGTCTAGAATTTTGAACAGGAACGGCAGCGAGGGGCCGAAGCTCTGTACGGCGGCTTGGCCAAGAATTTTTTCGGGAGCAGCGGCAAGCAACGCATCCAGGGCGATGGAGTACCCGTCATTGCTAATAACAGCAGGACTTTTGGGGTGCGCGCCAAGCCAGTATTCGGCAAACGGCCGGTTATCCGGGTTATTAATATGCAGCAGCTCTGGAATAAAAGATTTACCGCCCCAGGCGTAATGCTGGACAGTCCCTTGCAGTTTTAGTATGGTTGGATTGTTTTTGTATGATTCAATAAAATTCACTTTAATCTCCAGTGATTGTTTTTATAAAATACGAATTTTGCGGGATTATTGAAACAGGAAATGTGGGGAGAGTAATGATTTAGAGAGGATTGTTATTGTTTAAAAAGTATTGAATTGACCATTTTTAAGAGTTAACCAATTTGAGCTTGTATGTCAGTGCAAAAGTTCAAGAAATTTGAAAAGCTGGCTAAATGTTCGGGATATTGATTAACTCGTGCTTTTAA
>CAYNSO010000150.1:0-7155 GCA_964399735.1 uncultured Cytophagia bacterium | reverse complement strand
GTCCCCGAGTAGGTTCTCCCGCTTTGCGGGATTTATCTTTGCGAACCATATCGAGCTCTATTGACCGGCAGGTCACTCTTGCCAAATATATTTTTTGTCTTCACTATCAATTTTCTTTTGCTGACATTTTTTGTTTGCAAAAGAGGACGGTGATTTGTCGCCTTTATCAAAAATTTCTACAAAAAGTTATTGACAAAATCAATTATTATTTATAAATTACTTTGTATTGCAAAGTACTTTATGACAATAATTTTTTGAAAGGAAAAAAATATGGATTATGAACAAATTCAACAAAACATTTCAATCATCAATGATATGATCGAAAAAACCAAAAAGGAAACCGCCGATTCCGGGTACTTTTTTATCGGCATTGGACTGTTGACGATGGTTTTCGTTTTTGTTATAGCTGTCCTTGAATTTAATAATATGGGACACCTGGTTATTCCGGCATTATTAGTGTTGTTATTTGCCGGTGGTATCATGGGTTATTTTACCGTTAACCCGCAAATTAATGCTGGACGGGTAAAGTCCTATTTTAAAACTTTATGTTACAGTGTTTGGTTTGCTTGTTCCGTTCCTGTTTTCCTCATTACTTTTTTATTACCTGCACTTAAAGTGATCTCCTATAGTCAGATACCGGTTTTTACCACCCTGATATTCGGTATTGCTATTTTCGTAACCGGTGTTATATTCGGGTCCCGTTATATTTATTGGAGCAGTTTAATATGGTGGCTTGGCGCTATAGTATTGGCATTTGTTCAAGGTTATTCTAAAACTATTTCTATGGAAATTATTATTCTGTTTGGCTGGGTATTACCAGGTTTTATTTTAAACCGCCAGTATAAGAAACTGGGAGCGCTTAAAAATGAGTCATGAAGAAATTTTGCAATTGGATCCTTTAATACATGCTCCCATACGGCTGGCAATCTTGTCTGTTTTGAGCGCTGTAGAAAGCGCCAATTTTACATTTTTAAAAGATTCGATCAATGTAACTGACGGGAATTTAAGCGCTCATTTAACAAAGCTGGAAGAAGCAGACTATATTTATATACAAAAAACTTTCAGGCACAAGAAACCGCTTACACAATGCAGTATTACAAACAAAGGCCGGGAAGCCTTTCAAAGGTATCTTGAGCAGATAAAGCGTTTTGTTGAATCACAACAGCATGGTATATAATAAAAAAAGCATGAATCACAAAAAGAGGATTGAATAATTAATTCTGTCCTCTTTTTTATGTAAAAAATATCCACAGGGGAAATATCTTTTATAATCCGGGTAAGAATTAATTAGAATAACACCTTATAAAAAAGTGGTTTATTTTTTTTAAAATCTCTATATTAAAAAGAATTATAATTATGAGGATGATTATGTCTGGAAAATATTTAAATGTACTGGTGATAATGATATTCATATTTACCGGTTGTAAAAATCCCGCCGATAATAATCCCAAAAAAAACGACACGGATAAAGACGGTTGGAAGCTGGTTTGGTATGATGAGTTTGACGGCAGCGGCGCTCCTGATTCCCGCAAGTGGGATCGCCCGGAATATAACCGCAGAAACAACGACAACGGCCCGGACGGCTGGTGGCTGAAAGAAGACAGCTACCTGGACGGCGCCGGCAACCTGGCGCTGCGGGCGAAAAGAATTAACAACCGTAATGGCGATAAAGATATTTTTGATTATTCAACCGGGGCTATCCGTTCCTTCGGCAAGTTTGAACAGCAATTCGGCAAATTCGAGATCCGCTGCCAGCTGCCTACCCAGCCGGGCTGGTGGGTGGCCTTTTGGTTAATGTCCGAATCCGTTGGTAATGTGGACGACAGCGGCAGGGACGGCACGGAAATCGACATTATGGAAGGTTTTGGCTGGACTGATAAAATTAATTTTGCGCTGCATTGGGACGGCTATGGCGATGCGCATAAATCCGACGGTAAAATGACTGAATTCCCGGGCATTCGTGAGGGATTTCATACCTTTACCCTGGAATGGAGTGACTCGTTATACGTATTTTATGTCGATAGCCTTGAAGCCTGGCGCAGCAATGCCGGCGGCGTATCGCAGGTACCGGCGTATGTAAAAATTACCGGCGAGCTTTCCACCGAAGCCTGGGCGATCGGCCAGTATTGGTCCAACAATCCAGCGCAGGCCGTGTTCCCGGATTCGTTCCTGGTCGATTATGTGCGGGTGTATAAAAAGTAATAGGAAAATTGAGAATGTTTTGTATCAATATAAATGATTTCAATTCGCAGCGCCCGGGTAAGGCATAAGGCGCGAACCAGCTAATAAAACCATCAGGGCAGGGTTATGAAAATTACCAAAAAATTCTGGAAAACAGCTTTAGTTTTTTGTTATGTCGTATGCTTTGCGGCATGTGTAAACGCCGATGACGGTTACGACTTGTGGCTCAAATACAACAAAACTACTGATGCGGCACAACTACAGGCCTGTCAACAGTCCCTGCGTTATATAATCGCTGAGCAATCCTCTCCCGCGATGCAAATAGCCGTTAATGAATTGCAGCAGGCGCTGGGCGCTATGCTGGAAATGAAATTGGAAGCCGCCGCTTCCATAAAAGATAACGGCGCCCTGATCCTCGGCACGCCGGACGGTTCTGCCATGATCAAAAAATTAAACTATGGCAAACAACTGGAATCCCTTGGTAAAGAGGGATACCTTATCAATGCTGAAACGATCAACGACAAGCGGGCGCTGGTCATCGCCGCCAATAGCGATGTCGGGGTATTGTATGGTGTTTATAATCTGCTGCGGTTGATACAAACCGGCTCTGACCTGGTGAATGTCAATATAGCCGCACAGCCAAAAATCCAATACCGCCTGCTTAACCACTGGGATAATCTGAACGGCAGCGTGGAACGCGGCTATGCCGGGAAATCGTTGTGGAATTGGGAGGAATTACCGGGCAAGCTCGATCCCCGTTATACGGATTATGCGCGCGCCAATGCTTCGCTGGGCATTAACGGCACAGTGATCAACAATGTCAACGCTACGCCGCGCATTCTCACCGCCGAATATATTGCCAAGGTTGCCGCCCTGGCCAATGTATTTCGTCCTTATGGTATTAAAATGTTCCTGTCTATCAATTTTTCATCGCCGCTAAAACCGGCGGCGGGCCCGAATCAACACAGCGGCGTTGGCAACCTGGAGACTTCTGATCCCCTTGATCCGCAGGTGCGGCAGTGGTGGAAAGATAAAGCACAGGAATTATATGCTGCCATTCCCGATTTCGGCGGTTTTCTGGTCAAGGCCAATTCCGAAGGCCAACCCGGCCCGAATGATTATGGCCGCACCCAGGTGGACGGCGCCAACATGCTGGCCGAAGCGCTGGCCCCTTACAACGGTATTGTCATGTGGCGCTCTTTTGTGTACGACGCCGAGGTTGATCCCGACCGCGCCAAGCGCGCTTATTTGGAATTTCAGCCCAAAGACGGGTTATTCCTGGAAAATGTATTTGTCCAGTCCAAAAATGGGCCGATCGATTTTCAGCCGCGTGAGCCGGTACATCCGCTGTTCGGCGCCATGCCGAAAACGCCGCTAATGCTGGAACTGCAAATTACCCAGGAATACCTGGGCCATTCCAAACACCTGGTGTACCTGGCGCCGATGTGGAAGGAATACCTGGAGGTTGATACTTTTGCCGACGGTCAGGGTTCCACAATGGCAAAAATTATTGATGGCTCGGCGCAGCATCACAAAATGACCGGCATTGCCGGAGTGACCAATATCGGCAGCGACCGCAACTGGTGTGGACATTTATTCGCCCAGGCAAACTGGTATGCGTACGGGCGGCTGGCATGGGATCACTCCCTGTCGGCGGAACAAATCGCCGATGAATGGATTCGTATGACTTTGACTAAAGATGAACCGGTTATTGCCACGATCAAGGAGATGATGCTGGGCTCGTGGGAGGCATGCATAAATTATATGACGCCGCTGGGTTTGCATCACATTATGCAGGAAGGATTTCACTATGGCCCGCAGCCGGATTTTGCCAACAGCCGCGAGGACTGGACTTCGGTGTATTATCATAAAGCGGATAGCATGGGCATAGGGTACGATCGAAGTTCTACCGGCAGTAATGCTACGGAACAATATTTTTCACCCGTGCGCGAGCAGTTTGATGATCTTGCCACTTGTCCTGAAAAATACCTGCTGTGGTTTCACCATGTGCCATGGGATCGTAAAATGTCATCCGGGCGCATTTTGTGGGATGAAATGTGCTTGCGCTATTATTCCGGTGTGGATTATGTGCAAAAAATGCAGGCTCAATGGCAATCCCTTGAGGGAAAAGTTGATCCCGAAATATTCAACCATGTGCAGAGTAAATTGCAGGTACATGTAAAGGATGCCGCAATCTGGCGGGATACCTGTGTGAATTATTTCCAAAAATTCAGCAAACGCCCGTTACCGGAATTTAATTAAAAGTTGGCGGGTTTTGACCCACCATTAAAAAAGAATTATCCGCAGATTACACAGATTAGCGCAGATATAAAAGTAATATACTCTTCCCATCCAAACTCCAGTTTGGATGGGAAGTTGTTCTTGAAACTCTGTTTCAAATAAATAAAGATTAGGAACAGCATATATATTCTCCAAGATTAAAATAATCTCACCGGACATAACTACCTATTATCATCCTGGAACGCAACAATGAAAAACACCGCCAACTGGAAACCCGGTAAATTTATCCATAAAAAAGGCAGATTGGCAGTATCAAGAAGCATAAAAGAAGTTAACGTCGACTTGCAGCTCACCCGAAGTATAGACCGATTTTGACGCCAGGCATCTGCAATACCTGCCGGTACTCGGCAAACCGTTAGCGCTGCTACAAACCATGACCCTGCATTGCGGCAGAACGCGGCTGGGACGTCGTATTGTCAAACGCACCGGCAAGTTCTTCCCGCTGGGTTATTTTTTGGTGGCGGAAAAGTGTTAGTATGTGATAGCCGGAATGGTTGTTATGTGACTTACGGTTTACCGATAGAATTAATTTTAAGCAGCAATTTTTAGATCTAGTCCTTTATTAATTATATGAAAGAATTATTGTGTCTACCCAGTCTACGACGTCCACAAAACTTATGATTCTGCTCATTTTTCTGTGTATGTTATTATTCGCTTCCACGCTGTCGGCCCAGGAAAAGCGCTATTATTTTTATCACCCGGAAATGAACTCCGGCACGGAACTGGCTTTTAATCCGCTCTCGGTGCTGGTTAGCGGCAGTTTTGATATTCTCAGAAACGGAACCGACACCAGGGATGTATTCGACCAGCCATATCGAACTGGCATGAGCAATGTGTGGGAGAATCTCACCCACCCGGTGCGCAGTGTTCAAGCCTATGGCAGCAAGGATTTTTTCGCCAACGAGGTCCTGAACTTTAATCTCGATCCCAATTCCAGTCAGTTTCTGGCCAACTATACCCTGCATGTGTTCGGCAATGGTATGCAATATGTGAAAATGGCGGAATGGTACGATCATCACCGCTACCCGTACCCCAAACTGTGGTCGCTGGTCACTACCTTCAGCTATCAGTACATGAACGAAGTGTTGGAAAACGGCGCTTATACCGGCGCTAATGTGGATCCGATTGCGGATATGCTGATCTTTAATCCAATAGGTTTACTGTTGTTTTCCACGGTAACGGGCAAGCATTTCTTTTCGCACACCATGCCGCTGTATGACTGGTCTCCGCCGGCTTATTACAATCCCGCTAACCGTGAAATTGTCAACACCGGTCAGCAATACGCTACCAAAGTAAAATTCGGTTCCAGTCGTTATGCGTTATTTGCGTACTGGGGCGCGCAAACGGTGTTCGGCGGCAGTTATAGTCTGGATGAGCATCGTTCCCTGTCGCTTGGGGCAGGCAGTTTTGTCCGAAATGTCCGTGCAATACCGCAGGGCTGGGGGGCCCGCAAGATGATTCCGGAGACAGTGCCGATATTAGGGTTGTTCTATGATACCGATAATTCATTGCTCGCTTCGTTGTACATAAGCGGAACACATTATGAAAATTTGCGTGTCGATATTTATCCGGGACTGCTTCACATTGGCCGCTTTACCCCCGGTTTGTTTGTTGGTTATGGCGAGTGGGAGAAAGCTCAGTTTGGTGTTACAACCTCGTGGCTGCCCGTGGGGATAGTGGGGAATTTGAGGTAATGTTTTTTATCAAGTAGGGATAATGATGAATATTGAAAAACTCTTCAAATATGCTCAAAGACCTGCGCTTTATGCACCCGGCACGACCGTTATGTGGACTGATCCCTATATTGCTCAGCAATTGTTGGCCTGCCACATCAATCCCGATCACGACATTGCCAGTCGCAGCAACGCCAAAATCGACCTGGTGGTGAACTGGATACTGGCGCAAACCCAAAAGGAGCGGATGAGCATCCTCGATTTGGGCTGCGGGCCGGGACTGTATGCGGAGAAATTTGCCCGTCTCGGCCATCGCGTTACCGGCGTCGATTTTTCTCAGACCTCTATCGACTATGCGAAAAGTGCGACAGAGCAAAACCACTCCGGCATTACCTGGTATTGTGACAATTATCTGAATCTGCAATTCGAAAACGAGTTTGATTTGGTGATTTTGATCTATATGGATTTCTGTATTCTCAAGCCGGGTGAACGAAAAATTGTGCTGGATAATGTATATCGGGCCTTGAAAAAAGGCGGCAAGTTTATCTTTGATGTAGTGAATAGTAAAAACATTGCTGAAAAGACCTTAAAGTCCTCCTGGGAAGTATGTGAGCAGGGCTTTTGGAGCAATGAACCTTACCTGGCGCTGAATAACGGTTACCATTACCCGGAGCAGAGCGTATTGCTGAACCAGCATATTATTATGAACGAACGGGATGAAATCAAAACCTGCCTGTTCTGGAGTACGTATTATGAGTATGCCGATCTGCAGCCCATTCTTGCCGCCAGTCATTTTACATCGGTTGGCCATTTTGATAACGTGCTGCCGCCCGGCGATGTGTGGAATGGCGATAATGTGACGTTTTATGTGGCGGAGAAATAGTTTCTGGTCGGAACGCTTTGCCTTTATGCAATGCGTTTACAGCATCCCATAAAGGGGATGCACTCCAAAGCTTTTGTCATTTCGAGAGTAGCGAGAAATCTTGATTGTTTGAAAGTC
>CAYNSO010000149.1:0-7388 GCA_964399735.1 uncultured Cytophagia bacterium | reverse complement strand
TTACAAAAGGTAATTTAAAACATAAAACAAACAAAACAAACTTTTCATTTCGAGCGAAGCGAGAAATCTTGTTTTTACAATATGTTAAATACGAAAGATTCCTCGTCGCTTCGCTCCTCGGAATGACATGAATGGTTTTTTTACTAAAATTTGTAACCTATTATACTTTTTTTGTGCTTTTGATACAGCCCCTTATTGTGCGCCCTGGATAAAGAAATCCAGGGCGAGCGCTATTGGGGGCGCAGTGCTGGTCATCGACCATTGTTGAAAAGGTATTACGGAAAAGTACTATTCATTTTTGCTTTCTGAATCAATACGATCCCCTTTCACCAAATCTAGCCTGGACAGCATGGGATAAGGATACTTCCAGGGTTTTTTCAACATAAATCCGCCGTCGAGTTTGCCGTCGACAATGTTAAATGGAATGGTGAAATCGCGTGTGGTTTCCTGGTCGGCCGGAACAAGCGGGCCGTCCAGAGTGCCATGAGTGACAATATAATCAGTACGCCAGTTGAGTTTTTTACACAGCCAGCCGCGGTTTTTTGTGACCACGCAATTGGTAAATACCGCATCGCCAACATGGCCGGTAACATTGCCATTTTCATCAATATTTATAACGATTTCCATATAATCTTCCGGGTATGTACTGGGATATTCGCCTTTTTTAAAAGGGGCAAATACTTCCGCTTTGCCGCTCCATGTACCAATTAAAACACTGTCCGGCTGCCATGCCAACCCCGATTTTGGCAGTGATGATAATAGTATAACAACCGTTAAAAAAGTTAATGTTGTTTTCACGAGTCCTCCTTTTTTTATATCCCGGTTAGTACAACAATTCGAATTCCGGCATTATTTTCCCATTTTTTCCCGAAATGGCTCCGGAATTCGCGTTGGTCTGCCGGATTCATCCACAAACGCAAAGCTCATTTTTGCAAGGGCGCACAACCGGGCGGTTGATTTATTGTCAACCTGGTATTCCATAGTGAACCCTGTTCTCTTCCATTCAGTAATTTCACCACAGATTTCCAGCAGGTTATCCACCTGCGCCGGGGATTTGTATTCTATTTCCGAGCGTGTTACATAGGGGTATGTGCCCCATTTATGAAAATCTGCAAATCCCAATCCCTGCTGCCGCATATATTCACAGCGGGCATATTCCAGATAATTGAAATAAATTGCATTATTTACATGCCCGAATGAATCCATTTCGTAGCTGCGGACAGTTAATGTTATTGTAAATTTTTGAGGCATGAAATGATTTTCGCTCTAGAGAATTCTTCGCACCTTGATCGTTTCGGTTATGTGTTTCATGATCTCGTGAACTTGTTCAGAGACATCCATATTCACATCCACAATTAAATAGCCGATTTTATCGCGGGTCTGCAAGATCTGTCCTTCTACGTTGATATTGCGGCGTGCAAACACGCTGTTGATTTTTGCCAGTACACCAGGCACGTTTTTATGAATGTGCAAAATACGGTGGGTATTGGCAACGCGCGGCAGTTCAATTTCCGGGAAATTCACCGAACCGATGGTGGAGCCGGTTTTGATAAAATTTACCATTTTATCGCTTACATAATTAGCGATGTTTTCCTGGGCTTCCAGGGTGCTGCCGCCGATATGCGGCGTTAATATTACATTCGGCAAATGTTGCAACGGCGTCTCTAACTTTTCATCATTTCCGGCTGGTTCATAAGGAAAAACATCCACTGCAGCGCCGGCAATGTGTCCATATTCAAGCATTTTACGCAAAGCATCTAAATCCACTACTTTGCCGCGGCTCAGGTTTAGCAGGTAGCTGTGCCGTTTCATCCGCATCATTTCTTTTTCACCGATCATGTTACGAGTCTCCGGTGTATCCGGCACGTGCAGAGTAACAACGTCGGAACGTTCCAGCAGATCATACAAATCTTTGGCGCGCCGGGCATTGCCTAACGGCAGCTTGTCCACAATATCATGAAAAATAACCGACATGCCCAGGTTTTCCAGCATGACCGAAACCTGGGTGCCGATATGCCCATAGCCGATAATGCCGACCGTCTTGCCGCGGATTTCCGTGCAGCCATCGGCTTGTTTCAACCACAAGCCGTTATGTGCGCCTTCGTTCTTTTCCGATATACGGCGCATCAGCATAATTGTTTCACCAACCACAAGCTCGGCAACACTGCGGGTATTGCTATACGGAGCGTTAAACACCGGAATGCCTGCTTGTGAAGCCGCCGCAAGGTCAATCTGGTTGGTGCCGATACAAAACGCGCCAATAATCCACAAATCTTGTAGTTGCTCAATCACTTTGGCTGTTACTTTGGTTTTGGAACGAATGCCTAATACATTCGTCGTTGCTGCCTTGTTTACAAGCTCTTGTTCATCCCAGGCGTTCTTGAAATTTTGCACACAAAATTGCTCCTCGGTCAGCTTTTGTATGGCAACCGGATGGACATTTTCCAACAAAACCACTTTAGGAACAACTTCAACCGATGTTTTTGGTTTGTCGGCAAAGGCTTCCTGTGAGTATTCAGCAGTGGAACTCAACAGCGGCAAAAGCTGATTGAATTTATCAACCGTAAAATCCGCTTGCAAACGGATTTCTTCACGATCCACGGTGCCGGAGTAATAGACAAACATTTCCGCAATGTTGTTCCTTTTTACCGCAAGGTCGGAATAACCATCGCCAACAATCGCCGTTCCGTCCAGCAAACGGCCCTGGCTTTTAAGCAATTCCGCCACATAAACCTTGCCCATGCTCATATAGAGGGGGTTATCTTCCTCAACGCCGAGTATTTTGCCGTTATTGTCAGTTTTTAGGGTATTGGTAAATACATTTTCCCCGGCAATGCCCAGTTGTTTGGTTACCGGCAATACAATCTGTTGAATACTGGTACTGAATACAAAGATTTTTTTGCCGCGTTTTAACAGATCTTGAATCGTCTCCTGGATCATGGGATTAATGGTTTTGGTAATAGCGGCGGCGACTTGATCAATATCCACCGCGGTAATTTCTGCCAGGGCAAAACGGCCGCGCATGGCTTCGCTGAGGGGAATTTCTCCGTTGGTGGCTTTTGTGGTATATTCAAGCAGTTTTTGCTGTTTTGGCCCGCGCTCATTAGCCGGTATGCGCTGCAGGGCGCTTTGAACCAATAGTTCGTTGCCTTCTACATTAATTATTGTGCTGTCAAAATCGAAAATAATGTTGTTAATCATTGTCCTCTACCTGTTCTGCAGATTTATGTGGAAATTGTCCGTTGAGAGCATTGCGGATTATTTGCCGGGTTTCTTGTGCAAAATCGCCGTTCTCCATCCATTTTAAATACTCGACGTCATTTTCAAATATATATTGCAAAGTTTTGCCTTTATGCTTGCCAAAGCCGATTACCGCCTCGGCGTGCCGCCAGTAAAGCTTGCGATCCGGAGTTACCCAGCGATCATCTTTACTATTGCAAAAACTACCCAATTTGTCCACGCTTTTGGGCAAATCCGGGTATTTTTGCAGCTGGGCGTAAAACACTTCCATTGTCACCCGCACATCACCCATAGCGTCGTGGGCTTCTTCGTGCTCGCCGTTACAGTAAAAGCGATAAGCGGCGGAGAGAGTGCGCGGTTCCATTTTGTGAAAAATCGACTGCGCATCGACTATTTTTATCGTCGTCAGATCAAGCGGTGTATTATTGCGGGTCATTTCCGCCTGCAGGAACGGCACATCAAAGCGAACAATGTTGAAACCGGACAAATCGCAGTTCTGCAGATACTCTTTGATTTTCGGCGCAAAATAGCTGAATTCCTGTTTGTCTCTGATCATCTCATCGGTGATATTGTGCACCAGCGAGGCTTCTCGTGGAATGGGAATGCCGGGATTGACCAGTTCCATCCATTCTTCGCGCCGGTTATCCGGGTGCACTTTTAAAAAAGCAAACTGCACAATGCGGTCTATATCCTGATCCAGGCCGGTGGTCTCCAGGTCGAAAAAAATCAGTGGACGTTTCAGAACCAACCCGCCGGGGGGCGCTGGTTTTTGTTCTGCCGGCTCGTCAAAGAAAAGAGATTCTTGTCCGTTATTGTTTATTTTTTTTAGCATAGCAACTTTTTTTTTAAGATATAGTTTAAATCGTATTTTACACAATTGCTTTTAAATGTGCAACAATTATTCGCATTTAAAATGCCAAATTGCCTTCCGAATTAAGAAAATACTTGCTTGCCAGGGTTCTTTATTGTATTTTCTGTACAAAATTTGAATTTCCACTTTAGAAATAATGAAATTATATCAATACAGGAGTTGGAATTATGCAGCCGGAAGTGAAAACTAATACGGAAGACAAAAAAACCTTTGCGCAGATCGTCTCTGCCGCATTCAAAGAACTGGGTGAAACTTTTGTGGCTTTTGTTAAAGCGCCACGCGCCCTGTACGGTATCAACATTCCTTATATCATCGAGGGATTGGTGTATTTTGGCATTCTCACCATCCTCGGCAAATATTGTTCAGAAAACGTCAACCTGAGCGACGTGCACGCCGGCTGGGTGTATGGCGGCGTAACCGGCGGAATCACCTTTGCCATGCTGCTGCTCGGCGGCGTAACCGATAAAATCGGCGTGCGTGCTTCGCTGGCTTTGGCCTTTGCGGTAATGGCGCTGGGACGAACCCTGGTAGCGTTGTCCGGTACAATTCCTTTGGCAACCGGCATGGGCTCGCCGACTTTTTTCATTATGATCATCGGCCTGTTCCTGATGGTCTCTGCTTATGGATTGTACCAGCCGGCCGCTTATGCCGGGGTAAAACGCTACACCAATCCCCAAACCGCAGCTATGGGTTATGCCGTGTTATACGCCCTGATGAACCTGGGAGCGTTTATATTTGGCCCGATTTCTTCCTTTACCCGGCAAAAGTTTGAAACCGTTTTTCCGCCTAATGGGCTTTCCGCCGTTTTCTGGCTGATGACGATTTTTACCGTCATTTCCCTGGTTACTACCGTGATTATGATCACCCGCAAAGTTGACCGGAATGCGGTGGATCAGGTTGCCCGCGAGAGTAAAAACATGCGCGAGGCCGCCGGACAGGAAGAAAAAGTGCATGTCAAGGTCGCGCAGCAAAAAATCAACAACACCGCTTTTATGATCTATGCCGGACTGACAATTGCCGCAGTAATCAGCTTTATTCTTTCCCTGCAGCGTCACGAAACGCTGCTGATAACCCTTGCCTCTATATTCCTGGGCGTCGCGGTAATTACCATGGGTTGGGAATATCTGCGTCATCGTCCCGATCACCCGTTCCGGGACAAGCGGCTGGTAGCGTTTATTTTCATTTTAATCCCGGTACAAACCCTGTTTGCGCATAACTGGCTGACGATTCCTTATTACCTGGACCGCATGTTCGCCGGCTCCTGGGTTGGCAGGAATTTTGAAATCCTTTCCAATCTCAACCCCATCCTTATCTTTGTTCTAACGCCCATCATTGCGGGACTGACAGCGCGGGCGAATGTGTATAAAATGATGATCATCGGCACCTTTGTTATGGCAGCGCCCACGTTTTTGCTGGCCGTTGGGCCGGTGGCAATTTTCTTTGTTATTTATATTATCATCATGTCCATCGGCGAGGCCATGTGGCAGCCGCGTTTTTTGCAATACATTGCCGAAATCGCCCCGGAAGGCAAAACCGGCGCTTATATGGGTATCGGCCAGTTCCCGTGGTTTTTGACCAAGCTGATCTGTTCACTGTATTCCGGCTGGTTTGTCGCCAATTACGTCCCCAAACCGGATTCCGGCATTGTACCGCGCTCCGGACAAATGTGGCTGATCTATGCGTTCATCGCCATCATTTCACCGTTTGCGCTGCTGGCCATGAAAAAATGGATGCTGAAAGGCATGAAAACCAGGGCGTAAAAAGAGGAAATTTGATATTGATTCTGGAATATTTATGAAAAAAAAAAGTCCGTCATTAATCCAAAAGCGGAAACCCACGGAATAATAAAAGGAGAGTATTAAAAATATACCGATTCCTGTAAATATTGATGATTTGCTTGCCGGTAAAATAGTTGAATGGGAAGGACTGGAATTCTGGCATGGATGGAAACCGGAAAAGGTATAGCAAACAATTTGCGTATTTGCCTGATTTATTTGAACAAGGGGTTGCAACCCCTTGTTTTGATGAGTGAACGGCCTGGTCCAATTCTTTGAGCATTGTGAACAGATATAATTTTCCGCAGATGGCGCAGATTAACGCAGATAAAATAACCGGTCGTCAGGTAGAGCCGCAGTTGTTCCTCCCATCCAAACTCTAATTTGGATGGGAAATTGTCCTTGAAACTCTGTTTCAAATTATTTGTAAACTTGTTCAGGGGCTGTACTAAAAGAGTTATAGTAAAATGCCTTAATCTGCTAATTTAAAAAACTCTTAACTTTGTCATTCCGAGGAGCGAAGCGACGAGGAATCTTAATTGTTAAAACTATAAAAAACAAGATTTCTCGCTCCGCTCGAAATGACAAGGCATGTTCTCCCTGAATCATGAAATCCAGGGCGAAACGGAAACGTTACGGGAATGCAATGCCTTGATATATTGCTTGAGAATTTGCGACTGGAATATAGAAACGTCAATTGACGTTTCATTTTGACATGGAACAGAGTGCAAAGGAAAAACTATGAATATAGCCATTATCGGCGCCGGTGGCGCAGTGGGACGGCAGATCGCGCAGATGATCGTCTCCGAGCGCATTATCGAGCGTGACCAGCGCCTGCTGCTGGTCGGCAATGCACAAGGGGAAAGCGCCAAAAGCGTGCCCGGTTTTGCTATGGATTTGCGCGACGCTTTTGCGGAAATTTGTCCGCAGATCGACACTGCTTTTACCCCGGAAGAGGTGCGCGGCGACCTGATCGTTATGGCCGCCGGGGATACAATTTCCGCGGGACGCGAGAATATTGCCATCGACCGCGACGCCCTGGCGAAAAAGAATTTGCCGGTGTTTGAACGCTATGCCGCTGCGCTGGCCGGCAGGGGACAGGGTTCGGAAATTATCATCTGCGTCTCGAATCCCAACGAACTGGCTGTTGCCTGTTTTGCCAAATACCTGGGACGGCAGCGGGTTATTGGCATGGGTTCGTTTCTCGATTCGTGGCGCTTTCGCAAGGAAATTGCCCGCGATCTCGGCATTCATCGCCAAAAGGTCCACGGCTTTATGTGCGGCGAACACGGCGCCAATATGATTCCGCTGTGGAGCAGCGTACACGTATTCGGCTATACCGAAAAAGAACTGCGCATCGCCCTGGAACGCATCCGCAAGGGCGTTACCACCGCCGCGTTTTCAGAGGAATGCGGCAAGGTGCGCCACAAGCTAACGACCCTGCTCAGACAAAACAACATCAGCGGCGCGTATTCCTTTATCGCCGGTTACCCGCCGGACAT
>CAYNSO010000148.1:0-7510 GCA_964399735.1 uncultured Cytophagia bacterium | reverse complement strand
CATTATTGAATGACATTAAATATTCTCCCCCAGCGAATTTTTGATATAATTTTCCACAATGGCGGATGCTTATCCCATGACCAGTAAATAACCAGGGCCTCGCCCACTATATTTTTCATTGGCATAAAACCCCAGCTGCGGCTGTCGGCGCTGTTATCGCGGTTATCGCCCATCATAAACAAGTACCCTTCAGGCACAACAATTGGCCCGTGGTAACGGCTGCGCGGCGATATTCCGGCATACCGACGGATAACATACTTTTTCCCCTCGTTTGTGGTTACATTGTAATAATTGGTATAAATACCATCTTCGGCGTCAAACTCTTTCTTCAGGAATTCGAGTTCTTCATAAGGTTTGCCGTTTAAAACAACAACCCCCTGCTGAACCTCCAGGGTATCTCCGGGTAAAGCGACGCATCTTTTAATATAGTCCAACTTTTCATCGCCGGGATATTTAAAGACAATAATATCGCCGCGTTTTGGCTCTTTAAGAGCGGGAAACCGGAATGAGGGCAGTTTAATATCGGTAAAGGCTACCCGTTCCGGGGTTTTGGCGCCATATATAAATTTATTAACCAGTAAAAAATCGCCAACCAACAGGGTATCTTTCATAGAGCCGGTTGGAATGCGGAAAGCCTGAATAACAAATGCCCGCAATATAAGCGCGGCAATAATTGCAAAAGCAAAAGCTTCAATATATTCACGAAAAACATTTTTCTTTTTCATGCAAATCCTTTTTTACCTTTTCTGTCAATCTCTGTTTTATCGTTCAGTTTTAAAAACACCTGATGATAAATCATTTATCAATATATCAAATAATTAAACCATTTTTTACCAAAAAAACAAGTTATAAATATTTACCGAGTTGTTCCAATATTACAAAACCGGCGCAATGAAAAAACCACACAAAAAACACACCAGAGCAAGGTGTATAATGAAAAGATAATCATTGCCGGAATTAACGCCAGAGATTTCATGCCAACAAACAAGACCAAAATGCCGCCGCTCAAATAAACCATTCCTGCCAAATTCAGGATGATATTGCCGTTTTCAGTAAGCATTTGCCGCGGATTTTCCCAGTCAAGATTGGCATTGGAGGTTCCGGTTGCCAGGCCAATTGCGGCGGCGCCAAAAGTATTTAATATTAGAATTACAATCACCATCAGCACAACCTGCACGGGCGACCTGGCCAAAAATACAGTGATAGCCAGACCAACAATCAGAGCGGCAGTGGTTAAAAAAAACCCGGTAGCAACTTTGGCAGTAATATATAATATGTCGTCATTCGGCGCAAGCCGATTATAATTCAGCGCTCGTCTTTCCAGTGGAATGCCGCGCGCCGTCAGTCCGCCGGCCATAAAGATTGTTGTAAACATCATACAAGTAAACGGCGCATAATGAGTAAAAGTTTCATTTGTTACTATTAACGTCTCCCGAAACAGGAAAGGCAAAACAATAAACAAACTGAAATAAAAGAATATTTGCGTAACAAAGCGGCTGTCGCGAAAATACAATTTCAAGTCCTTGCTTATCTGAGCAAAAATCACATGCAGAGGACGCACAACCCGGGTATAGCTTGTTATCGCGCCGTTTTTGTTTTGCACTGAAACCGGTATAACAACTCGTTCCGCCTGGGCCTGAATGATATTTTCAATTTGTCCGCACAATCGAAAAGCGAGTTGAAATATGATTACGGCTGTTACTAACAACAATAACAGGTTTAACAGAATGACTGACGCTTGATGATCTGCAAGCCCCTTAAGCATATTTGCAGCCCATGTCGAAGGGAGAATTCGGCTGATATATAATTCCCTGCTTTGAACAAGGCTGTTAAATAAGGCAGAATCAAAATTGCCGGAAAAAGGATCCAGTCTTGACAGACGAAAAAACTGCAGAAAAGCCCACAAACCGATAATCATGACGCCCATGATAATTGAGGAAAGGTATTTTGTTCGTTTGATCGGCAGAAACCGGGCCAGGAGTATGCTGACAAGTGATGACAACCCGGTCGGCACAACCAGAAAAAGCAACATTCCGCATAATAACAACGCTGCTGCCGGCGGCGATATTTTTAAAATAACCAGCCCGGCTATAATAACCGGCAGTCCAAATAAAAAAAACACCGTACTGTTGGACAAATAAATTTCCCAAAAGCGGTATTTATTTATCACCGCTTTATCCAGGGGGAGCGCAGAGAGTAACATATTATCCGGCGCTAAAAAATTAAAATGCAGCGCTTGCGGCACACCGCTAATTATTAACAAAACAAACATCCCGGAAAGTAACACTGTTATAAAATGAATAATTACCAATACCTTGAATCCCGGCACAAAATGCCATGAGGCAAACAAATTGCTGGTTACCGAATAAATCCAGTATGGCAAGATCAACAAAACTAACGTCCTGAATAAAATCCCCCTGGCCCTGGTTTTATGGTAATTTCGCAGGGGATACAATGCCAGGTTGACCCGGTTTCTGAGTAAAAAATAAAGCATCGCTTCAGGCGTCCTTTAGATAATTTTCTACCTGGCCGTCTGTTTCAGAATGGGTTAACTTGAGAAAAATATCTTCCAATGAACCGGATAGCTGCTGATTGCTGCTTTTAATTTCTTCCGGGGAGCCAAAGGCAACCAGGTTTCCCTGGTTAATGATACCGATACGATCGCACATAGTTTCGGCAATTTCCAATATATGGGTAGACATGAAAACAGTTTTACCTTTTTTTACCAGTCCCTGCAACAGGTCTTTCAGGTTTTTTACTGATTTGGGGTCCAACCCTACCGTGGGTTCATCTAGAAACAATACGGCCGGATCATGCAACAGGGCGGCAATCAACGAAATTTTTTGTTTCATCCCGTGTGAGTAATCTTCAATAAAATCTATGCCCCTATCATCTAACTCAAACAGCTCTGTCAATTGGGAAATACGCTTTTGCGCCAGGGCGCCGGGGAGCCGGTAAATGGTAGCAATAAATTTTAAAAATTCCTGCCCGGTCAGTTTTTCATATAAAAATGCTTGCTCAGGGGCAAAACCAAAGCTGCTTTTTGCTTTGATCGGCTCGCTTGACAGATCATAGCCGTTAATAAAAACCGAACCGGAATCCGGACGCAGCAGGCCGGTCATCATTTTTATGGTGGTAGTTTTCCCCGCACCGTTCGGCCCCAAAAATACAAAAAATTCCCGGTTTATTTCCAGGTTCAAATCGTTAACTACCGTAACCTGACCGTATTTTTTGCTCAAATTGCGGATCGATATCATGAAAGCCTAGCCTTTTAATACCGCCAGAAACGCTTCCTGGGGAACCTGTACAGTACCCAGCTGTTTCATGCGTTTTTTACCCTCTTTTTGCTTTTCCAGCAGTTTGCGTTTGCGGCTGATATCGCCGCCATAACATTTAGCGGTTACATTCTTGCGTAATGCTTTTATCGTTTCCCTGGCAATGACTTTGCTGCCGATTGAGGCCTGAATGGCGATCTGAAACATTTGCCGCGGGATTAACTCTTGCAATTTTTCACAAACCTTGCGGCCCCATTCGTAGGCTTTGTCTTTGTGAACAATAACCGACAAGGCATCAATTGGATCACCGTTCAGCAATATATCGAGGCGCACGACCTCACTAACACGATAATCTTTAAACTCATAATCAAACGATGCATAACCGCGGGTGATGGATTTCAGTTTATCATAAAAATCAAAAATAACCTCGGTCAATGGAAATTCGTAATGTAAATTTGCCCTGGTTTTATCGATATATTCCGTATTGATATAAATACCGCGCCGCTCCATTGCCAGGGCCATTATGTTGCCAACATATTCCGAAGGCGTTAAAATGCTTGAAGTAATGAACGGCTCTTCAATATGCTCAATATCATTAACATGCGGCAAATTGGCCGGATTATCAACCGCCAGCATTGCCCCGGTTTTGGTAAAAGCATGGAATTCGACATTGGGTACAGTTGTAACCAGATCAAGCAAATATTCCCGTTCCAGCCGCTCCTGAATGATCTCCATGTGCAGCAGGCCGAGAAATCCGCAGCGAAAACCAAAACCCAGCGCTACCGAGGTCTCCGGTTCATAAAACAAGGCGGAATCATTCAATTTCAATTTTTCCAGCGCTGTGCGTAAATCTTCATATTGATCTGTGTCGGAAGGAAACAGACCGCTGTAAACCATTGGTTTAACGTCGCGATAACCGGGTAAAGGCGCGGATGCCGGGTTGTTGACCGTGGTAATGGTATCGCCAACTTTGGTATCTTTGACTTCTTTTGCTCCGGCAATAACATAGCCTACTTCGCCTGCGGATAAAGAATCGCGTTTGATCTGCCGCAGCCGCAAAACACCAACTTCCTGGGCTTCAAACACTTTACCGGTATAAAAAAATTTTATTTGCTCCCCGGCGCGGATTACACCTTCTTTAACACGAATATAAGCTACTGCCCCGCGATAGGCGTTAAACATGGAATCAAAGATCAGCGCACGGGTGGGGGCTTCTGTATCGCCCTGCGGAGGTGGAATTTTTTTTACCACTTGTTCCAATATTTCCGGAATGCCGGTGCCGACTTTGGCGCTGGCCAGTAATATTTCTTCGTCCTTGCAGCCAATAATATCAATGATCTGTTGTTTGACATGATCAATCTGCGCACTGGGCAGGTCGATCTTGTTGATTACCGGGATGATCTCCAGGTCGTTCTCTATTGCCATATATAAATTGCTAACAGTTTGCGCTTCTATCCCTTGCGCAGCATCTACAATCAGCAGCGCTCCTTCACAGGCGGCCAGGCTGCGCGATACTTCATAAGTAAAATCGACATGTCCCGGCGTATCGATCAAATTGAGGATATACTTTCCCCCGTCTTTGGCGTGGTATTCCATAGTTATGGCGTGCATTTTTATAGTAATACCGCGTTCCCGCTCCAGATCCATACTATCCAGCACCTGGTCTTTCATTTCCGCTTTGCTGATGGTGCTGGTAGCTTCCAAAAGACGATCTGCAAGGGTAGATTTGCCATGATCAATATGGGCTATAATACAAAAATTTCGGATATTTTGCTGTTTCATGTGTTGTTTACATCTTTATATATTGTTATGATAAGGTTGTCAGACGCCTGAGCCTGAACGGGCGCGGGCAGCAGTATCAGCAGGGAGAGGTTACGTGTTTCATCACCCGCGAAAAACCGTATAGAACTATTTGAGAATATTAATTTAAAGAAAAAAAAATCATAAAGCAATAGACAAGTGTTTTAAAACAGCCGGGATCAAAATACTGGAAAAAAAATACCAGAAAAAACCCTTGTTTTGCTCCTTGTAACCAAAAAATCAGGAACCCTCATCTTTTTACAGGATAAAATATGGAATAATTGTGCCGGTATTGCACGTTACATTTTGTAATTGTCATTTTTTATAACGATGGATAAATATGAAAATAGCAATGGTTTGTTACCCTACCCACGGTGGCAGCGGTGTCGTCGCCACGGAACTGGGGCTTAATCTTGCCAAAATGGGGCATGAAGTCCATTTCATCAGTTATAGTTCTCCTTTTCGGCTGCGGGGTTTTCAGCAGAATGTCTATTATCACGAGGTGAATGTTTCCGCATATCCCCTGTTCAAGTATCCGCCTTATGACCTGAGCCTGGCAACTAAAATACTTGAAATTACCCGCGAATACAAGCTGGATATTGTGCATGTTCATTATGCCATTCCCCATGCCGTTAGCGCTTACCTGGCCAAACAAATGTTAAAAGGCAAAGGGCCGAAAACCGTCACAACCCTGCATGGCACAGATATTACCCTGGTAGGGCAAGATAAAACATTTTACGAGGTAGTGCAATTCAGCATAGAAGAATCGGACGGCGTTACTACAGTATCAAAATATCTCACCGAGCGCACCAAACGTGATTTTGCCATTAAAAAAGAGATTAAAACGATATATAACTTTGTGGATATCAGCCGATTCAGCGGAGTTGTGACCAATTGTGATGCCCGGTTGTTTAAACCCAACAACGAAAAACTGCTCATCCATACTTCCAATTTTCGCAAGGTCAAACGGCTGCCCGATATTATCAGGATTTTTGCCGCTGTTAAAAAGCATGTGCCGTCGCGATTATTGCTGGTTGGTGAAGGCCCGGAACGGCAAACCGCACACGACCTGGCTGTGGAACTGGGAGTGCACGACGATGTTCTGTTCCTGGGCACACAGGATTATATTGAAAACCTGCTCGGCTGCGCCGATGTGTTTTTATTGCCCAGCAGCGAAGAGAGCTTTGGCCTGGCCGCCCTGGAAGCCTTGAGTTGTGAAACCCCGGTCGTGGGGTCAACCGTTGGCGGCATTCCCGAAGTGGTGGATCACAACATCAACGGCTTTTTACACCCGGTTGGCGACGTGGAGGCAATGGCCAACAGCGTTATTGAATTGCTGACCAATGACGGGATGCTGCGCGATTTTAAACAACATGCCCGGAACAAGGCTGTGCAGGTTTTCGACTCGGCCCTGCTGGTTCCGGAATATGAAAAATTTTATCTCCAAATTCTCAACTCACGAGTTTCCTAATAATGTTTAGCGGGTAGAATAGTAACTATGCAAATATTTTTAACCGGCGCCTCCGGGTTTGTCGGCTCACATATCCTTTCAAGACTGGTTGAACAAAATTTTCATTTAACCTGCCTGACGCGCAGCGGCAAGCTGAAAAACGACTTTCAGCTTGAGCAAGTTGAAATTATCAGGGGGGATATTACAGCTCCCACCACCTGGCGACAGGCCATGCACGGCTGCGATGCGGTTGTGCATTTGGTGGCAATCATCCGGGAGAACCGCCGCCGCGGCATAACTTTTGACAAACTGATCCGGCAATCGACCTGCGATATGGTAAACTGTGCCAAACAAAACAATATCAAAAAATTCATTTACATCAGCGCCATCGGGGCGGACGTCCGGGCGGAAACACCGTACTGGCGCGCCAAAGCAACAGCCGAACAAGCGGTTATCAGCAGCGGACTGGATTATACGATTTTTCGTCCCTCGTTTGTTTTTGGCCCCGACGATGCAGTTTTCAACATGCTGGCAAAAATAATCAAAAAAACTCCGTTTGGCTTTTTCCCGGTATTTGGCAGCGGTGAATACAAACATCAACCGGTATCTGTGCACAACCTGGCAGAAGCTGTTGCCGCCGCCCTGGTCAACGCGGCTGCTGCCAACTCAATTTACGATATTGGCGGACCGGAGCCACTTTCGTGGAAACAGCAACTGGATATCATCGGCAAGGTGGTTAACAAAAAAGTTAGAAAACTTGAAATCCCCTTGTTTTTCTCCAAACCTTTGGTTGCGGCAGCCGGATTTTTGCCTTTTTCACCCATAAACAGCGAGCAATTATCAATGCTGGTAAGGGATAATCTAGCCGACAACAGCCGTTTATTAAAAGACCTGAATTTAATTCTGACACCCTTTGAAAAAGGCCTGCGAGAATACATTCATTAAAATTGCCTGCACCATGGCGCCGGAATGGACAGGAAAAGAA
>CAYNSO010000147.1:0-7552 GCA_964399735.1 uncultured Cytophagia bacterium | reverse complement strand
AGCAAATTAAGCGATTTATTCAAACTGGCAGGTTTTTATTTGATTATAAATCTATTATTTTGTGGAAAAAAAATAATACTGATAAAATAAAAGAGTTGGCGCGGGTGAAAGCAAAAATCAATGGACAAGATACAAACGCATCTATGATAAATAAAATTATGGAAATGGAAAACAATGAATAAGGATTATGAAATTTTACGCAAGATTCGCACCCTTGTCAATGCCGACCAACTGGCTGTAGACAAGACAGATTTGGAAAACTTTTTTGAAAAGATCGACAGATTTCTACATGGTCAAAAAGCCGATTGTGAAAAAAAGGTGATTGTGTTTACCGATGCCGCTGCCCGTGGTAACCCCGGTCCAGCTGGAATCGGGATTGTCATTCAAGACGAATACGATAAGGTATTGCATGAGCATTACGAGTTTATCGGCGAGCAAACCAATAATGCCGCTGAATATATGGCATTTATCAAGGGGCTGGAACTGGCCAGAGATCTTAAAGCCGATTCAATCCAGGTGCAGACTGATAGTGAACTACTGGCTAACCAGATGAACGGCGTTTATAAAGTAAAGCATAAAGCGTTGATTGATCTGTATATTAATGCTAAAAAATTATTGAATAATTTTACCAAAGTGGAAATCAA
The DNA here is from genome assembly GCA_964399735.1 of uncultured Cytophagia bacterium. GTDB lineage: Bacteria > Zhuqueibacterota > Zhuqueibacteria > Residuimicrobiales > Krinioviventaceae > Fontivivens. The sequence goes on along the minus strand of CAYNSO010000147.1, from coordinate 6,908 downwards.
TCATATTGAAAGAGGTAAAAACAAAGATGCAGATCGGCTGGCAAACCTGGCGATTGATTCAAATCTGCAATAACCGGAGTATGATATGAAAGCATTGATCACTGCAGGCGGTAAAGGCACACGCCTGCGTCCATTAACCCATACCCAAAACAAACATTTAATTCCTATCGCCAACAAACCAATATTACATTACGCACTGGACAAAGTAGCCGCCGCCGGGATTAAAGAGGTCGGCATCACCACACACCAGGCCGGAAACGAAGTAAAAGAGGCTCTTGGTAATGGCGAGCGCTGGGGACTGCACATTACCTACATTCCCCAGGAAGAACCCCTGGGTTTGGCGCATGTAGTAAAAATTTCACAAAAATTTATAGGCGACGAGCCGTTTATTTTTTACCTGGGTGATAACATGGTGGTCGGCGGCCTGGATAAATTTATTAGCGCTTTTAACCAGGAAAAAAGCAATTGCCACCTGACTTTGTCGCGCGTCAAAGACCCGGAGCGGTTTGGCGTGCCGGAATTGAAAAACAACCGCATTGTTGCTATCGAGGAAAAACCGGCGCATCCTAAAAGCGCCTATGCAGTATCCGGGATATATATTTACGATCATTCCATTTTTGAGGCGGTTAATAATATTAAACCCAGCGCCCGCGGCGAACTGGAAATTTCCGATGCACATCAGTATCTGCTGGATCACGGTTATGCTATCAGTTATTCGGAAATTACCGGCTGGTGGAAGGATACCGGCAAACCGGAAGACATTCTCGAAGCGAATCGCCTGATTCTGGAGCATACACAAAATCGTTTGGCCGGCAGCGTGGATAAATTATCACTGGTAACCGGAGAAGTTGTGCTTGAAGAGGGCGCAAAGATCATCAACAGTGTGGTACGCGGCCCTATTGTTATTGGTAAAAATACAATTATTGATCATTCATTTATCGGCCCATTTACGTCTATTGGCGATGATTGTATTATAAGAAAGAGCGAGGTGGAATTTAGCATTGTCCTCAATCACTGCGAGATCAATGATGTGGGCGTGCGCATAGAAAGCAGCTTGTTGGGAGCCGGGGCGCGGGTGGTCAAAGCTACTACCCGGCCTAAAACCCACCGTTTTATCGTGGGCGACCAGAGTTTGATTGAAATTCGCTGATGAATGAAAAAAGAGCAGTGCATTTTTTTATGTTTTTGTATCTTGCGATTTTTAAAAAAAAGTTGTATTTTATACCCATGCGTAAGGTTTTCTCAATGGAAGACCAAAATATATAACCCCGATACCCTGTTAGCGGAAAACAGCCTATTGGGGTTTTTAGCAATGTCAAGTTTGTTTTTTTCTACTTTTTAGCTGATAAAACCAGCTTGAAGTATTGTGTTAGCATATCTATGATTAATCCGGACAACCCCGTCTCGCCCGGCTGCCCGTTTATACCCTGGAAACAAAGGAAGACAATATGGATAGAAAAAAAATAAAGGCACGTCTGGAACTGGAAGACGGCTCGGTATTTCATGGCTATTCTTTTGGCGCACAACAATCCGTCGCCGGTGAAGTGGTATTCAATACCAGCATGATGGGCTACCCGGAAAGCCTGACCGATCCATCTTATTATGGACAAATTCTGGTGCTCACCTATCCCCTGGTGGGCAATTATGGAGTACCGGAATCTAAAATTATTAACGGGCTGGATGAATGGTTTGAATCGGATGGCATTAAAATTACCGGCCTGATCGTTTCGGAATATTCCTTTGATTACAGCCACTGGAGCGCCTGCAAAAGTTTAGGCGACTGGCTGGTAGAACATAATATCCCGGCCCTTTACGGCATCGATACGCGCATGTTGACCAAACGCCTGCGCGACGAGGGCGCTATGCCGGGGCGAATGCTGTTTTTTACCGATGAACTGGACTTTTACGATCCCAACAAGATCAACCTGGTTGAACAGGTAAGCATCAAACAGCCGGTTGAATATGGCAGCGGCGACCGCAAGGTAGTGTTGGTAGATTGCGGCTGCAAGGATAACATCATCCGCAGCCTGTTGCAGCGCGAAATTAAAGTGAAACGGGTGCCATGGAATTATGACTTTACAACTGAAGAGTACGACGGCCTGTTTATCACCAACGGCCCCGGTGACCCCAAGATGTGCCATCAAACAATTACTCATGTAAAAAAAGCGCTGGAAGGGCGGAAACCGGTATTTGGTATTTGCCTTGGCAACCAGATTTTGTCCCTGGCCGCCGGAGCCGATACCTATAAACTAAAATTCGGCCATCGCAGTCAAAACCAGCCCTGTGTTGAAGTGGGCACCAAACGCTGCTATATCACATCGCAAAACCACGGTTTCGCCGTAGATGGACGCACCTTGCCGCAAGGGTGGGAGCCATGGTTTGTCAACGCCAATGATGGCACCAACGAGGGCATCCGCCATGTTTCCAAACCCTTTATGAGCGTGCAGTTTCACCCCGAAGCCGCGCCGGGCCCGGTCGATACCGGAATACTTTTTGACGATTTTAAAAGGATGTTGATATGATCAATAAACCTAAAAAGGTTATCATTCTGGGGAGTTCGGCGTTAAAAATTGGCGAGGCCGGCGAGTTTGATTATTCCGGCAGCCAGGCGATCAAGGCTTTAAAGGAAGAGGGTGTGTATACCATTCTGATGAATCCAAATATCGCCACGATTCAGACTTCGGATTATCTGGCCGATCAGGTATATTTTTTACCGGTGACGCCCTATTTTGTGGAACAGGTGATCCAGAAAGAAAAACCGGACGGAATATTATTGGGTTTTGGCGGTCAAACTGCCCTGAACTGCGGTATTGCCCTGGATAAAAGCGGCGTACTGCGCCGTTATGGCGTGAATGTGCTGGGCACCTCGGTCGAAACCATTTTGAATACCGAAGACCGCGAGTTATTCATCACCAAATTAAAGCAGATTGATGTTAAAGTGCCGAAAAGCTTTGCTGTCAATTCCCTTGATGATGCGCTGCAAAAAGCCGGTGAGATCGGCTACCCGGTGATGATCCGCATTGCCTTTGCGCTCGGCGGCCTTGGTTCCGGGCTGTGCCGCAATGAGGAAGAGGTGAAGGAACTGGCGCAAAAAGCCCTTTCATATACCAGCCAAATCCTTGTGGAAGAGTACCTGCTCGGCTGGAAAGAGATCGAATACGAAATTGTCCGCGACCAGTATGACAACTGTATTGCGGTGTGTAATATGGAAAATTTTGACCCGATGGGCATTCACACCGGCGAGAGCATTGTGGTAGCGCCCAGTCAAACCCTGACCAACCGCGAGTACCATAAATTGCGGGAAATTGCCATTCGCACGGTGCGGCATTTGGGAGTGGTGGGCGAGTGCAATATTCAATATGCGTTCGACCCGCATTCCGAAGATTACCGGGTGATTGAGATCAATGCGCGCTTGTCGCGCAGTTCAGCGCTGGCATCCAAAGCGACCGGATACCCCCTGGCAGCGGTAGCCGCCAAACTGTCCCTGGGATACAGCTTGACGGATTTGCCAAATTCGATCACCAAAATTACCAAAGCCAGTTTTGAACCGGCGCTGGATTATATAGTCGTCAAGATTCCGCGTTGGGATTTAAAGAAATTCCGGCTGGTATCGAAAAAGCTGGGTTCGGGCATGAAATCCGTGGGCGAGGTAATGGCCATTGGCCGCAAGTTTGAAGAAGCGTTGCAAAAGGGCCTGCGGATGCTGGAAATTGGCGCCAACGGTATGGTGCAGAACCGTAATTTCCTAAACGGAGATTTGGAAAAAGAACTGCGCGAGCCGACCGATCTGCGGGTTTTCGCCATCCCCGAAGCCTTGAAAAAGGGCATGAGCGTGGATGAAATCCATAAACTGACTTTTATTGATAAATGGTTTTTATATAAAATAAAGAATATTGTTGCCATTGAGCAATCTCTGTTACAGGTGGGCGAGCAGCGTTGCCCCCGCGACCTGCTGCTGGAAGCAAAGCAGTCCGGTTTTTCGGATCGACAGATCGGGTTGGCGCTGGGCAAGGATGAACTGGAAATCCGCCAGTTGCGCCATAATTATGGCGTTACCCCCTGCGTCAAACAAATCGACACCCTGGCTGCCGAATACCCCGCGCAAACCAATTACCTGTATCTTACCTATAACGGCTCTGAAGATGATTTGTCTTACCTGCAGCGTAACTCGGTTATGGTACTGGGCAGCGGCGCTTATCGTATTGGCAGTTCGGTAGAGTTTGACTGGTGTTGCGTCAACTCGGTCAAAGCCCTGAAAAAGTTGAATTACCAGACGATTATGGTTAATTACAATCCCGAGACGGTAAGTACCGATTATGATGAATGCGACAAGCTCTATTTTGACGAAATCAGCTTTGAAACGGTCAAAGACATATATGACAAGGAGCACGCCATTGGCGTTATTGTATCCATGGGTGGGCAAATACCCAATAACCTGGCATTAAGGCTGGAAAAAGCAGGTGTGCGGGTATTGGGAACCTCGGCCAAAAGCATCGACAGCGCCGAAGACCGGCACAAGTTTTCACAACTATTGGATGAACTGGGTATCGATCAACCGCAATGGAAGGAACTAACCTCGATTGATGAAGCAATAAAGTTTGCCGCCGAGGTTGGTTTTCCGGTATTGATTCGCCCCTCGTATGTGTTGAGCGGCGCGGCCATGAGTGTAGCATCGAGTGATGCTGAACTGGAAAAGTACCTGCTTAAAGCCTCGGATATTTCTTCCGATCACCCGGTGGTCATTAGCAAGTTTATTGAGCGCGCCAAAGAGATCGAGATCGATGCGGTAGGGCAGGACGGCGAATTATTGGTGTATGCTATTTCCGAGCATGTGGAAAACGCCGGGGTGCATTCCGGCGACGCCACCCTGGTATTGCCGCCACAACGCACTTATCTGGAAACCACCCGTCGCATTAAAAAGATCGCCCGCAAGCTGGTTGGCGCGCTGAAAATCAACGGTCCGTTCAACATGCAGTTTGTCGCCAAAGGCAACGATGTCAAGGTGATTGAGTGTAACCTGCGGGCATCGCGCAGTTTTCCCTTTGTTTCCAAGATTTTTAAAGTGAATTTTGTTGATATTGCCACACGGGTTATTATGGGCCATCACGTGCCCAAAATGGATAAATCCGCTTTTGAACTCGATTATGTGGGCGTAAAGGCGCCGCAGTTCTCTTTTACCCGGCTAATCGGCGCTGATCCCACTCTGGGTGTGGAAATGGCCTCCACCGGCGAGGTCGGCTGCATTGGCGCGGATTTTGAAGAGGCGTTTCTTAAATCGCTGCTTTCGGTAGGGTATAAAATTCCAATCAAAAATATATTGCTTTCCACCGGGCCAATTGAAACCAAAGCGGAATTCCTGGCCAGCACCTCCATTCTGGCGAATATGGGCATGAATTTTTATGCTACCGGCGGCACCGCCAGGTTTATGGAGGAGAACGGTTTTACGGTGACCAAACTGCACTGGCCGCTTTCCGGTAAACAGCCGAATGTGCTGGATTATCTTTCAGAAAAGAAAATTGACCTGGTGATCAATATCCCCAAAAATTACCAGGAAGAAGAATTGACTAATGACTATATCATCCGGCGCAAAGCAGTGGATTTTGCCATACCGTTGTTTACCAATGTGCAATTGGCGCGCCGCTTTGTTGAAGCTATTTCGCGCAAGAATATCAAAAACCTGGAAATTAAAAGCTGGAACGAATACGAATAAATGTGTAAAATTTTTGAAAAATGGTGGGTCAACCCCACCTTGCATTTTAACCGTTTTGAAGGGAGTTAATAGTGCTAAATTTAACAGGTCAAATCGTACTGGCGCTGTGTATACTGGCGGCAACAGGATTTTTTGCACTGGAAGTGCGGAAACGATCGCGGCTGGTCAAATCCGGTCGCAGGGACGAGGTACGCCGGGATAAGCCGGGGCAACGGCTGGCGTTTGTCATCGGCCGGGTGTTTAGCCAATTTTGTGCGGTAAAAGACCGCCCGGTTGTCGGTGTTATGCACGCCTTTGTGTTTTGGGGATTTGTGTTTTTTGCTGTGGCGACCATCAATCATGTGGTCGGTGCATTCAGTCAGGGCTTTTCTTTGTGGGGACACAGTACATTCAACGACCTGTGGTTCCTGGGTGTGGATATTGTTGCGGTGTTTTGTATTATCGGCTCAATCTATCTGGCAGTGCGCCGTTTTATCATTAAACCGGTGGCCATCACCAAACCCATGCCCATTTCGCGCTCGCCGCAAAGCGCCATTGTATTGTCGCTTATCTTTGGCCTGATGGTTACCTATTTGTTGAACCAGGGCGGCGAAATGCTGCTGCACAACGGCGAATCGTTCGCCAGGTGGATGCCGGTATCGCGGGCGATGATGCCGCTGCTGGCTGGATTATCAACAGATGCGTTGCAAGTATTCAATTCTATAATGTGGTGGGCGCATATACTGATGGTGCTGGCGTTCCTGGTTTTTATTCCCCATTCCAAACATTTTCACCTGGTAGCAGGGCCCGTCAATATGTTTTTACGCAGCCATGAACCCATTGGCATACTGAAAAAGATCGATTTTGAACAGACGGAAGAATTGGGAGCTACAACTGTTAACCAGTTCCAGTGGAAAAGTATTCTGGACTTTTTCTCCTGCGTGGATTGCGGCCGCTGCCAGGATGTTTGTCCCGCCTTTCAGAGCGACAAGGCATTGTCTCCCAAAGTGATCATGATGAGCCTGCGCAAGCACATTTTGCACGAGAGTGATAATATTCTTAAAGGCCAAGCCCCTGCCGAGCCAATCATGGAAGCCTGGATCACAGACGACGAAATTTGGGCCTGTACCACCTGCGGCGCCTGTATGGAAGCGTGTCCCGTATGCAACGAGCATATTCCAACAATTATCGAAATGCGCCGCGCCCGCATGATGATGGA
>CAYNSO010000146.1:0-7573 GCA_964399735.1 uncultured Cytophagia bacterium | reverse complement strand
ACGTCTCGATACGTCCGGTCTCGCAGGGCTCGACCGGCCTACTCGACGACCGTTCGTTTTTATGTGGCCTGCTCGATGACCTTTCGCTTCCTGGCTTGTCATTCCGGGGAGTTTGCGGCGAGGAATCTTTTAAAAAGTGGAGCACACCTCTCCGCAAATATTACAAAAGCAAGGACTTTACCAATGCAAAGAATACCACCTCTATCAGAATTCGTCAGCAGGTGTACCCCACTCGTAGGGCTTGTCATTCAGGGGAGCAAAGCGACATGGAATCTTTCAATTTCTATCCTGCCGAAACCCGGCAATTACATGTTTGAATCTGCATTTCCCGTCTCACATCTCACATCTCACGTCTCACGTCTCACTTCTCACTTCTCACGTCTCACTTTTCACGTCTCACGTTTAACATCTTTCAACTAACCATTGCATAACATGAAATTTTTGTATAAATTATATATTAAAATCGGAATCCGGTCAAAAGGTGATGCTGCATAAAATATCCATCTGGCGCCACAACACTCATGTCTTTGCTCATACCGCCCGCGATAAAGATGATTCATAAACCGGATTAACGCCTGGAACAGAGCCGGGTAATACCAATCCCGGACGATTTTCTGGAAGAAAATATGCCCCAAACCAAAAACAAACCCCGCCTGTTTTTAATAGACGGCATGGCGCTTGCCTATCGCAGTTATTTTGCTTTTATCAGGAATCCCCTTACGAATTCGCGGGGAGAAAATGTCAGCGTGGTGTATGCGTTTACCAATATTATTTTAACTATAATGGATCGTGAAAAGCCCGACTATTTTGCAGTTGTTTTTGACAGTAAGGAACCCACCTTCCGGCATGAAATGTACGCGGAATACAAGGCGCAGCGCGCTGAAATGCCGGGCGAGATGGTCGAACAATTGCCGCGTATTCAGCAGATGCTGGATATTTTGCAGGTTCCCAAAGTAGCCAAGCCGGGATTTGAGGCGGATGACATTATCGGCACCCTGGCGCGGATGGCGGAAAAAGACGGCATCTTTTCGGTGTTGGTCACCGGTGATAAAGATTTGATGCAGTTGGTAACGCCGGCAACGATTATTTTTAATCCTAAAAAGACTGGTGAAGAAGCGGAATGGCTGGATGAAAAAGGCGTGCAGGAAAAGATCGGCCTGCCGCCGAACCGGGTCATCGATTATCTGGCATTGACCGGCGATTCTTCGGATAATATTCCGGGTGTGCCCGGCATTGGCCCCAAAACTGCCCTGAGCCTGTTGCAGGAATTTGATACTTTTGAAAATGTAATGAACAATATTGACCGGGTGAAAAGCAATCGGGCGCGCGCCAGTCTGCAGGAAAACGGTGAACTGGCCAGGCTGTCCCGGAAACTGGTGGAAATCGACTGCAATGTGCCGCTGACGATCAAACCGACAGAACTGCTTGTCGGGCAGCCGGATGCGAAACAAGCAGTGGCTTTTTTCAGCGAAATGGAATTTCGTACCCTGACAGAACGGTTTGCGCCCGCAAAACCGCAGACTGTTCGTAATTATATTCTGACTAACAACGAAGCCGCGCTGGCGGAACTGGCGGACAAGCTGGCTAAATCCGGCAGCTTTGCCTTTGATACCGAAACGACCGATGTCGATCCTATCCGGGCGAGCCTGGTGGGCATTTCCGTATCCTGCGAACCGGGCACGGCGTATTATATTCCGGTACGGGGCCCGGTCGATTTGATGAATGAGGATAAAGTGCTGCCCCTGAATCAAGTACGGGAAACGTTACAACCGGTTTTCGCCGATGATAAAGTGAAAAAATGCGCGCATAACGCCAAATATGATATCCTGGTGCTGGAACGGCACGGTTTTCGCATCAACGGATTTGACTTTGATACCATGGTCGCCAGCTATTTGCTCAATCCTTCGCTGCGGCAGCATAACCTGGATGGACTGAGCTTGTCGTTTTTGAATTTGAAAAAGATACCCACCTCGGCGCTGATCGGCAGCGGCACAAAACAGATCACGATGGATCAGGTCCCGGTTGCGCAAGTGTGCGAATACGCCTGTGAAGACGCGGATGTAACCTGGCGGCTGCGCGGTATTTTTGAACCCCGGCTGGTTGAGCAAAACCTGGCCGACCTGTTCCACCAGGTTGAAATGCCGCTTGTTGATGTTTTAAAGATTGTTGAATACAACGGCGTTGCGTTGGATGTGAAATATCTTGGCGCCATGTCGCGCGAATTGGATGCTGAATTGAAACAATTGGAAAGCAAAATATATCAGTTAAGCGGCGGTACATTCAATATCCAGTCCCCCAAACAACTGGCCGAGATTTTGTTTGAAAGATTAAAATTGCCAACATCACGCAAGACCAAAACAGGTTTTTCTACGGATGTGTCTGTACTGGAAGAACTGGCAGTGCAGCATGAATTGCCGCGGTTGCTGCTGGATTACCGGCAGCTTGCCAAATTAAAATCTACTTATGTAGATGCGCTGCCCAGGCTGGTCAACCCGGCCACCGGGCGGGTGCATACCTCGTATAATCAAACCGTGGCGGCCACCGGGCGTTTGTCTTCCAGCGACCCGAATTTGCAGAATATCCCGATCCGCACCGAAATCGGCAGCCGCATTCGCAAGGCATTTATCACCAGGGATGATGCGCATGTTATTCTGGACGCCGATTATTCGCAGATTGAACTGCGCATCATGGCGCACTTGTCCGGCGACAAGACTTTGCGGCAATCGTTTGTTAATGATGAAGACGTGCATACCCGCACCGCGGCGCTGGTTTTTCATGTAGACCCGCAAGAGGTAACCCCGGAGCAGCGCCGTAAAGCCAAAGAAGTTAATTTCGGCATCATGTATGGAATGGGCGCATACGGATTGGCGCAGCGGTTAGGCATTTCAAACGGCGAAGCGGACGAGTTTATCAAAACCTATTTTGCCAGTTATCCCGGTGTGTATGATTTTATGCAGACTATCAAGAAATCGGCCGCGGAGAATGGCTATGTAACAACCCTGCTGAACCGACGTCGTTACCTGCCGGAGATAAACAGCGATAACCGGCAGATCCGTGAATTTGCGGAACGCACAGCTATCAACACACCGATACAGGGCAGCGCCGCGGATATGATCAAAGTGGCGATGCTCAACATACAAACAAGAATCGAACAGCAGCGCCTGGCAGCGAAAATGATTATGCAGGTGCACGATGAACTGGTTTTTGAAGTACCAAAGAAAGAGCTGGAGCTAATGCAGCGCCTTGTGCAAGAGGAAATGGAAAATGCGCTCAAGCTGGATGTGCCAATCAAAGTAGAAATGGGCCAGGGCGTCAACTGGCTGGAAGCGCATTCCTGAAATTGGGTAGTATTGAAATGCTGAACACGATGATACACTGGACAGAATGAGCAGGTCGATAGAGATCCATATAACCAGCGATCCATCGCTGTTAAAAATGATGCGGGCAGCATTATCACAAATTTGTGAAGTCGCCGGTTTCTCCAGCAGCGATACCAATAAAATTGTGCTGGCTGTTGATGAAGCCTGTACCAATATCATTCGCCATACTTATAAAAATAAGACCAACAAGCCGATAATTATTACCTGCACAATTCGGCGCAGCAAGCTGGATATTGTAATAGTAGATTACGGATCGCCGGTTGATGTTGAAAAGATCAAGCCGCGTAAACTCGATGAATTACGGCCCGGCGGACTGGGAGTCTATTTAATGACTACCGTAATGGATAAAGTTAAATTTTATAACGGTACGGATAAAGGTAACAAGTTAGTCATGTCTAAAAATATACCAAAAGAGGTAAAAAATTGTGAATCTTGAAATCAACGTTGAAGAAAGTGATGGTATTGTTTTTTTACATATCAAGGGAGAAGTGGACTTGTATTCTTCGCCCGATGTGCGGAAAAAAATATTTGAAATTGTAAAACATAAAGCCCCGATCCTGTTAGTAAACCTTGAAGAAGTAAAATATATGGATAGTTCAGGAGTGGCAACTTTGATCGAAGGCTTGCAGCAATGCAATAAATATAATGGCCGGTTTGCTTTATTCGGCCTGCAAAGTAATGTCAAGGAAGTATTTGAACTGACCCGGCTGGATAAAATATTTGCCATATACCCGGATCGTGACAGCGCCATTGGCAAGAAAGACGCATAAATATGCTGACCAATACTTTATCAAGAGCCGGACAAAAATTTATTGAATTTGCTGTACACCTGGCGCGAATCAGTCAACTGTGTTTGCAAACGCTGTTTTGGATATTTATCGGCCCGTTTAAAGGCTCAAAAATTCGCTGGCATTTAACATTTGTCCAAATGGTGCGGATCGGCGTCAATTCCGTACCAATTGTGGGGATTATTATTTTTTGTGTCGGGCTGATCATCGCCATGCAATCGGCTTATCAATTAGAACGTTTTGGTGCAACAATATTTGTTGCCGACCTGGTGGGCGTTTCCATGACGCGCGAACTGGGCCCGTTGATTACTGCAATTGTGATAGCCGGGCGCAGCGGGTCTGCCATTGCCGCCGAGATCGGCACGATGAAAGTTGCCGAAGAGATTGATGCCCTGAAGACCATGGCTATGAACCCCCTCGGTTACCTGGTTGTGCCACGAACCCTGGCTATGCTGATCGTTCTGCCATGTCTTACCATTCTTGCCGATATGTTGGGCATTTTGGGCGGGATGACACTGGCGGTTGTCAATTTAAAAATTCCCTTTATCGCCTATTTAAACCAAACCGCTTCGGCCATATTAATGAAAGATTTTATGACCGGGTTGGTAAAAAGTTTTTTCTTTGCCATTATTATTTCGCAGATCGGCGTTTACCAGGGTTTCAGCGTCTCCGGCGGCGCAGAGGGCGTGGGAAAATCAACCACGGCTTCGGTAGTTACTTCAATTTTTTTAATAATTGTAGCCGATTTATTATTTACCATGTTATTTTATTCAACATTATAGAGCAGTTATGCAAGAACCGATAATCAGAATACGTGATTTACATACCCGTTACGGAAATCGAAAAGTATTAAAAGGCATCAATCTGGATATTTATCCCTACGAAACGCTGGTCATTCTCGGACGTTCCGGATGCGGCAAAAGCACTCTGTTGCGGCATTTGATCGGCTTGAACAAGCCCACGCAGGGTGATATCCTGATAAAAAATAAAAATTTGGTCACCGCTTCTGAAAAAGAACGCGATGAAATATTGAAAAACCTCGGTATGCTTTTTCAGGGGTCTGCATTGTTCAATTCCATGACAGTGGGCGAAAATGTAGCTCTGCCGTTAAAAGAGCACACCCCGCAGCCGGATTCGACAATAAAAATTATGACCCGCATCAAGCTGGGGTTGGTTGGTTTGGCCGGTTTTGAAAATTTTATGCCTTCAGAACTCTCCGGTGGCATGAAAAAACGCGCCGCCCTGGCCCGCGCCCTGGCGATGGACCCGGAAATTTTGTTTTGCGATGAACCTTCGGCAGGTCTGGATCCGATTGTTGCTGTGGGAATTGATCATTTAATTTTAAAACTAAAAAAAGCCTTTAAAATGACGATAGTGGTAGTAACCCACGAACTCGAATCAGTTTTTTTAATCGCCGACCGCATTGCTCTGATGCACGAAGGCGAGTTTTTATTTGTTGGCAGCAAACAGGAAATGAAAAATAGCGACAACCCGTATGTTCGGCAGTTTTTGGAACGCCGCCCGGATGATGATGAAGTGGATAAAGATCAATATCTCAAATCTTTGGTTGGCACGCTATAAACATCAATACATTGTAAGGACTGGAATCAAAAACATGGAATACAAATCTTCAGAATTAAAAGCAGGAATATTTATCATAATCAGCGCCGTGGTATTTATTGCTTTTCTGGTAATGATCATCGGTCTGAGCCGGTGGGAAGATAAAGATCAATACCGCACCAGCTTTCGGTATGTAGGCGGAATTGAAAAAGGCTCGCTGGTGCGCTATTCGGGTTTGGAAGTAGGGCGGGTAACAGGCATGAATGCCCCTGCTGAAGGCGATCAAGGCATTGAGGTGGTTCTGGAAGTAAAAAAAGGCACCCCGGTACATGTGGACAGCCGCGCTTTTATGACTACGGTTGGACTGCTGGGTTCGTTTTATATTGAAATTACTGCGGGAAATCCGGATACTACATTGCTGCCTCCCGGCAGTGTTATCCCTTCCAAAGATATTACAGCTTATGCGCAGATGTCAGGTTCTGTCACCCAAATCACCGACGAAACCACCGAATTGTTAAGAAATCTCAACCAGATCATGGACAAGCAGAACCGGAATAATATCAAAGAGACTCTGGCTGCGCTGGCGGAAATTTCCACAACCAGCGCTAATAATCTGAGCGCAATAGAAACCAATTTAAATACAGTAATTAAAAACCTGGATCATACTATCGAGTCTGTTAATCAATTGTTGGAAAAAAATGATTCTTCAATAACCAACAGCATTCAGGGTCTGGAGAGCCTGGTTTCGCAAAGCAATGAAATTGTCGATAATCTCAACAAAGTCGTCAAAAACATGGATTACCATATAGCCGAGAATGGTGCTTCGTATGCAGAAATGATCAGCCATTTGAATGCGCTAATCCGCAATCTGGAAATATTCAGCCAGTCGATCAAGGAACAACCCTGGAACCTGGTGCGCAAGACCCCGTTGCCGGAGCGGGAATTGCCATAAAATGAAAAATTTTAGTTGAATTAATTCTTTAATTTCAATATTATACAGCTAGCCTGACCGATATGTTTTTGTCGTGGTTTTTTTAACGACAGCAATAATTGTTCAAGAGATATACGAATTTATTAAAGCCGAGTGGAGTTTTCATTCATGAAAAAGTTTATCATAATAGCCTTGTTGTTTATTTGCTCTTGTGGTCAAATTCCGCAGACCCGTTATTATACCATCGATTATGATTATGCGGACAGTGGTAAAGCAGATGGCAAGGGAGTGTTGTTTGTTAAAAAATTCAAATCCGAGCCTCTTTATTTTCAGGATAAATTGATCTATAAAACCTCTCGTTACGAGGTCAAGTTCGATAATTACCGCCGTTGGGTATTAACCCCGGCAGATATGTTGACTTTGAAGGCCGTTGATCATCTTGGTCATTCCGGTTTGTTTACACGGGTAACGCTCAACCCGCCGGACGATAAAATTTGTTATACCCTTGAAAGTACAGTGAAAAATTTTGAAGAAGTCATAGAAAACATGCAGCGTTTTGCGTTGGTAACCATACTATTTGAACTGGAACACGCCGAACAGTTTGGAGTTGTTTGGGCGGAACAATTGACTGCCCGCACGCCAATAACAGGCGCGGGTGAGGAGAGCATTATTGCCGCAATGAGCGCCTCTACCCGGCAGGTGTTTGATGAATTGGTAATCAAACTGGCAAAAGAGAATTAGACTGGTAAGCAGGGAGAGACTATGACAGGCAAACTAAGTATAATAAAAGAACTGTGGCTGTTTATGCGGGTGCGAAAAAAGTGGTGGCTGGGTCCAATCATCTTTTTTCTGGTGTTGTTGGGTTTAATTTTTGTGTTTACAGAAGGCTCGGCAATTGCGCCGTTTATTTATAC
>CAYNSO010000145.1:0-7757 GCA_964399735.1 uncultured Cytophagia bacterium | reverse complement strand
AATAAAGATTTATAAAATATTTAATTTTTTGTTAATTTCAAAGGAATTATTTACCCGCTGTAAGCGTAAGAGGTAAACCGTGCTTTATTGAGGTAATTTTTACACTGTTTTACATCAAAAAAATTATGCGTTGATATTTAACTGCACTGCTCAATTAGAACTTTTTAATAAATAATTCAATTTATTTAACTTGTATCAAGCCGTCATTAAATCACAAGACAAAAAAATATATCAACCACTTTTTGTACCATACATCAAAAACTATACCATAACTAACCGATTTATCGAAGCAGTGTTTCAACCATCTGCTCTGAAATCAGAGGTTGAAATACGTTTCGCCACACCCCCTCTATGCTGCAATCGGCTAAATGGCGGTGATGATGGCTGGAAAAAAAGTCCAGCAGTTCCAGGCTCCACGGTAAACCACTATTTTGACATAACCGGTTCCAGTCCCAACGGTGTGCATATTTTTCGATAAACTCTATACTCCATGGCAGGGCAGCACGGGAGCTTAATTTTTCCCAATCCCAAAAATCCTGGTATTCCTGGATAAACACTTCCGACCAGGGCAGGTTTTCCTTACAGCTAAACATCTCCCAATCCCATTTGTCGATATAACGGATGATAAGCGATTCATTCCAGGGAATGCCGTCGTTGCCGCTTAAATACCGCCAGTCCCAGCGTTCTTTATATTTATCAATAAACGCCTCATTCCAGGGCAGAGCGCTGTTATAACTCAGCCAATCCCAGTCCCATTTATCCTTGTATTGTTCCAAAAAACGTTCATTCCAGGGCAATCCTTCATTAGCGCTTAAACAATCCCAATACAGGCGGTCTTGATATAATGTTAATAAATTGTCTTTCCAGGGCAACGCGGGATTATAACTGAGAGACGCCCAATCCCAGCATTCCCGGTATTTCTCCAATAACGCAATTGACCAGGGCAATCCATCATTCAAGCTCAAACCTTCCCAGTTCCATTTATCACGGTAGCGGTCGATGACCGTTTCACTCCAACCCGGGGTTTTTCGTCCACTCAGTACATTCCAGTCCCATTGGTTCGCAAATTCCAGCAGCAAGTTTTCGTTAATGATAATCCCACTATTACGACTGAGAGCGGCCCAGCTAAAATGATTGGCATATTGGCGAATCAACTGTTCATTCCAGGGCAGGGCACGATTTGCGCTCAAGCCGGACCATCCCCATTCCCAGGCGCCCCAACGCCAACGGTTACGGTATCGTTCAATTAGCTCTTTATTCCAAATAATGCTTTCATTGCTACTCATTTCAGGCCAGTTTAACATTCCGGCAAAAGCATCAATCATTTCTTCGCTCAATCCATAGCGGGAGGATACCAGCTTTACAGCAAAATCCAAATTCGCCAGTAACAGCGCCATAACATGGGTTGTATCGACAGCGATCAAGCTATGAACAATTTCAATGGTTTTATTCAGTCCGGCAATTTCCTGTCGGCCGGCAAATAGTGGCAGTTGTGGTGAGTTGATTTCAGCCATAAACAATGCCTTTTAACAGGGCAATTTCGCGTTGCAGTGATTTTTTCAACTGGGCGAAATAATGATCCTGGTCATTTATACTGCACAAAGTACGGTATGCAAGCGATTGCTTTATCTCCCGGAAATCTTTTTCCACCGACTGAATTTTAGCGCGCAGTGTAACCAGCATTGCCTTTAACTTGTCTTTATCGCTGATATGCGCTGATTTGACCGACATCTTTCCCAATTCCAGAATATGGAGAATTTTGCGCAATTGCTCCAGGTCATTCTTTTCATAGGCAAGTTTAAGCGCAACAAAAGTTTCTTCCGCTTCAGCCTTGAATTCATCGGCAACAACATCCGGATGGCAAAGTTTACTGGCCTTGACAAAAATTTGCCGCAATTCCTGTTGCTGATCGGCTGGCAGTTCGGGGATAATAACAGCTCCGCTGGATTGGAAAATATTTTCGTACAATTTATACTCTTGTTCCAGTTCCTTTTTTTTCGTGTCGAAATTGACTGTAATGGCGCGCAGTTGATGTAGTTTTTTTAACTCGACAAGTTCCAGAATAATGACGCCCAACTCTTTCTGATAACGGGTATTAAAATGATAGAGCTGCTTTTCGATCTCTATTTTTTGGCTCTGCAAATCCGCCAGGCGGATTTCCAAAGCAGTGAGCTGCAGGCGGATTCCGGCAATTTCCGGGTCTTCAAAAGGTAATATCCGGCTGGCGCGGGATAAAAACTCCTCAATCAATAAAGCAGCCGAGGCATATTCATGGTTCACCAGGTCATTTTTGATCTGTTGTAATTGTGCTTCATTCTCTTCAACAGGCAATTTCCCGGTCTGAAGATCGACGAGTTCCACCTCACCCAGGGAAATTAAATTCTTGATCACCTGCAATCGCTTTATAATATCCTGGTTCATATAATACCCGTGCAAACCCTTATTGCATAAATTCGACATTCAAGGGATATGTAAAAACACATATAATTGTTATAATCTTTATATTAAAAAATTCTCCGGTCAAATTCAAGTAATGAAATTGATCGAAAACAAAATTTGTGATGAATGAAAATCTAAAAAACATACATAATCCCGGTCGTCAGGCGGCCGTCAGTTTTATCAATTAAAGGAGGCGGCGCACTATCGTATCGTATCCGATAGGAAATGGCAATTGAAACCGGTTTTATAATAATAATTTTCAAGCTGGCTTCACTCAAAAAGCGCAGGTCATGAAAAGCATCAAAACGCGGCTGATAATAGGTAGTACAGTAACCCTGCAGATGACTGGAAAAGGAACAATGCAAAGCCAGATAATTATTCCAGCGCTGATGACGGGTAATACGCGGATGCGGGCCATTGTCTGCCAAATTCAGTTTTTCATATTCAAGCATGTACGATGTGCCGCAGACAAGCGAATTCTTTCCATTTCTATAAATTGTGGTACGTATGCCAATGCCGGCCAGTTTCCGGTCGGTTACTAGCCGCTGTTTATTAAAATCGGTTTGAACAAACGTCTCAGGCTGCCAGGCGGGTTTGAACGTAAAGATCTGCCGGAAATGCAGCAACCCCTCATTGGAAAACTGTTCGTTATTCTGCCAGCCCTTGTCGCCCTGGGCAATGATAAATGAATCCATCTTTTTCCATTTGAAATCTGCGCTTCCCTCCAGGGTGATTACTGTAACATCCACATTACCGGTACGTGAAGAAACATCAAACTTGACATAGCCTGCCAGGCCGTTCTCGTGTCCGGGGCGGCGATACTTTTCAATATTCACCTGTGCTTTGGTGGTTAAGGGGAGCAATGCTAATAAATAAACAACTAACAACAGATGGTTTTTGAGTTTCATTTGATGCCCTGAATATTGTTATAATTGCAAAATGATTTCTGTGGCCCGCTCCGCTGAAATTTCATCCAGATCCAGCCAATTAATACGCGTATCACGGCGGAACCAGGTTAACTGGCGTTTGGCGTAACGGCGGGAGTTGATTTTAATCCGCTCAACCATTTCGGCAAAGGTCAGGGTTCCGGCAAAATGGGCAAACACCTCCTGGTAGCCGACGGTTTTCAAAGCGTTCAGGTCCGGTCCCCAGCCGCGGTCGCGCAGGGCTTGCACTTCATCCAGCAATCCATCTTGCAGCATGGCGTCTACCCTGGTTTCAATGCGGCTGTACAGGGCTTTCCGCTCGCGGTTCAGACCAATAAATACGGGCGTAAAATCTGCCGGGGTCTCCTCGCCTTTGCGGAATGCGGAAACCGGCATCCCGGACAGTTCGTAGACCTCCAATGCGCGCACCACCCGCTGGGTATCGTTGGGGTGCAGCCGCGCCGCAGTTAGCGGGTCGACCTGCTCCAGAACATGAAACACGGTTTCGGCGCCCTCTTTGCGGATACGCTGCCGCCACTTTTCCTTGACTTGAGGATCAGATAATTTCGGCGCAAACAAGCCGTCCACCAGCGCCTGGATGTAAAACCCTGAACCGCCGACTACTACCGGGGCAATTCTTTTCTCCAGCAGCCCGGCGATACAATCCCGCGCTTCCCGTCCATATTCGCCGGCGCTGTAATACTGATCCGGATCGCGCATGCTGATAAAATGATGCGGCGTACGGGACATTTCCTGTTGCGATGGCTTGGCGGTGCCGATATCCATATAACGGTATACCTGGCGGGAATCCGCAGAAACGATCTCGCCGCCCAGTGTTTCGGCAACCCGAATCGCCAGTTCCGTTTTACCGACGGCGGTGGGACCGACAATAACAAGGACTTTATGTTCTTTCAAATCGCTTGTCAAGCTCCTCCAGCGACAGGGTAATCATAGTGGGCCGGCCATGAGGACAAAAATAGGGAGTTTCGCAGGCGAACAATTGGTCAATCAATGCGGCCATGGCGGCATCCGAAAGCGGATCGCCGCTCATAATAGCGGAACGGCAGGCCACGCTTTTCGCCACCCGTTCCTGGATATCCGTTTCCACAGCCAGTTTCAATTTATATTCATCGAGTATATCCAGCAGCAACTTACTCTCTCTTCCCACTTGCAGCCCCGTGGGTACGCCTTCAACAACCACGGTGCGGTTGCCAAAGCCTTTAATAATAAACCCAACCTTGCCCAGATATGGCAGTATTTCCAAAAGATAGGTGTAATCTTCTATCGTCAGTTCCAGGGTTTGCGGAAATAACAACTGCTGCGAGGCCGATTCGCGGCTGCGTATATTGCTTTTTACACGCTCGTAGATAATGCGCTCATGCGCAGCGTGTTGGTCGATAATCACCAGTCCGCTTTTGATTTGCGAAACCAGGTACTTGTTATGCAGCTGCCACAGCATTTTATTTTCCTGTTGACGCTGCGGCGTTGCCGGACTAGTTGGTGTTGCCGGCGCCGGCCCGGCATTTTCAATGCGGAACTGCGGCCCCGAAGGTGCAGCGGTTGTTTGCTCCGTAACCGGTAAAAAATCATCATTCGGAATGTTGTCAAAATCAATACGGGTTTGTGTGTTTTTGCTGCTGTATATTTCATCGATTAATGAGGTGGTAAAGCGTTTGGGAAATGGATGCCGCGATAGCTGGAATTTCTCCTGCATTTCTGGAATGATCTCATCGGTCTTGACAGCCCGCTTGATTGCGCCGCGGATGATGCTGAACAACATTTGCTGATCTGCAAACTTGATTTCGCTTTTGGTAGGATGTACGTTCACGTCGATGCGGGTCGGATCGATCTCAAAAAACAGAACGTACAGCGGGTAACTGCCGTGGGGACATAAATCACCCAGACCCGCCGCAATCGCTGCACCGATGGTGCGATCGACAATGTAACGCCGATTGACGAACAAATATTGATCGTTGCGTGACTTGCGCAGAATATCAAAATTACCGATAAACCCGGAACAGTTCAGCAGCGCATTGTTGTCCTTGACTTCCAGCAGGTTATCACCCACCGCTCTCCCCAGCACATCGCTGATGCGCTGGCGCAGGGATGAAGGTTTATAGCTGAATATTTCATTATCGTCATGGTAAAATTCAAAAGCGATTTCCGGGTAGCTTAACACAAAGCGGTTGACTACTGATATAATATGCCGATATTCGGTATTGGTAGCGCGCAGGAATTTACGCCGCGCCGGGGTGTTGTAGAACAGGTTTTTGACAGCAATGGAGGTGCCGGCGTTGCCGCCGGTGTGATCTATTTTAATCATCACGCCGCCGTCGATGTTGATCTGCGTGCCCTCGATGGCCTCACGTGGCACGGTTTTTAACTCTACCTGGGCCACGGCGGCAATGCTGGCCAGCGCTTCACCGCGAAAACCAAGAGTGTGGATCTGCTCCATATCGTCATACGTGCTGATCTTGGAAGTGGCGTGGCGCTGAAAGGACATAATGGCGTCCTTTTCCTGCATACCGGCGCCGTTATCGGTAACCTGAATCAACGCCTTGCCGCCATCGCGCAGCAGCACTGTAATCTTGTCCGCTCCAGCGTCAATGGAATTCTCCACCAATTCCTTGACCACCGACGACGGCCGGTCGATGACCTCCCCGGCGGCGATTTTGTTAATGAGGTTCTCCGGCAGAACCCTGATTTTTACTTCCTGTTCCGGCGCCATAAGTATTTGTACACTTGGGTTAAAGGATAAAAACATTAGCTATTTCTGGCAATCCGCCGTGAAAAGCGGTTGGTTAGCGATGTCCTATTATACCAATTTTAATGGTTTAATTCAAGGGGATTGTGAGGGGGAAATGGGGAATGTAGAAAAACAATGGTTCTATATGCTTTTGTGGGGGGTAATTTTACCGATTGAACCATTGTTAAAAGGTTAAAAAGGCTCATTATGAACACAATGTTCAAGTTCATTAAAATATTAAAGACGTGGAAAAGTTTTATTCTTTTTCCCCTCTGCATCCTTTGGGTACTCTGGTTTTTTTTATGTTTTACCGCAGAGGTCGCTGAACGCAGAGAAAAGCATTCAAACAATTGTTATTATAGCGCTTATTGATAGCTTTTTATTCTTGATAATTTTTAATTTTAAAAATTTGTTTCTATGGATGGCAGGCAATATATTTCTTTAAACACAAGTTTAATGTAATTAATGTTATTTATCAAAGTTTCATTAACCCGGTCTTGATAACTGATATGACTGAATTCTTGTTCTTAAAATAGAGTGAGAATTCCCCACAACAAACAATATAGAGCCAAAAATAAATCTGTTGCTTTTTATCATTTTTTGCAGTAAATAAAATAATAAAGTAATTACAATAAAGCCAATACCTGTTTATCAGCAAAAAGGAAATATTATGAACAAACAAGCGATCTCGCGCCGTGAATTTACCAAAAGTCTGGTTACTGCCGGCGCTGCAGTGGGACTTGGCAGTCTGGCGATGGGCAGCTGCGCCAAACCTGTAGCAAATAAAGAAACACCGATTGGTATTCAACTCTATACAGTACGTGATCTGCTGCAAGCAGATTTTACCGGCACATTGCGACAAGTAGCTGCTATCGGTTACAATGCCTTTGAATTTGCCGGCTATGGTGACTTGACGGCGGCTGAATTAAAAAGCCTTTTGCAAGAATTGAGGGTGCAATGCTGTGGCGCTCATATCGGTATCGAGCAACTGGATGCCAATTTCAACAGCGTGCTGGAATATAACCTCGAACTGGGCAACCCAAACATTGTATGTCCTTACATGCCAAATACTTACCAGGACAAAAAAGCAGATGGCTTTAAAGCATTTGCTGAAAAAATGAACCTTTATGGCGAAACCATTAAAAAAGCCGGTATGCAATTTATTTATCACAATCATGCCTTTGAGTTTGAAAAAGTGGATGAAAAGTACCTGTATGATATCTTGTTGGAAAATACCCAGCCGGACCTGGTCAAAATAGAAGCGGATTTGTACTGGGTGAAACGCGCCGGTATCGAGCCGATTGATTTTATGAAAACCTACAGAAACCGCCTGACCATGCTGCACATGAAAGATATGGCAAACGATGCTGAGCAAAGTTTTGCTCCGGTTGGCACGGGTGTTATGGACTTTCCGCCAATCATTCTGGCGGCGCGGGAAATTGGCGTCGAATGGTTTATTGTCGAGCAGGATCGCTGCACCGGCTCGCCCATAGAAGCAATTACCACCAGTTATACCAATATGAAGACACTGTTAAAAGCGTAATTTTCAGGCAACGCCCCTGGTGAAGAACCGGGGGCGTAACAACTATTAGGCTCTATATTGTTTGTAGTGGGTAATTCTCCCGCTATTTTAAGAACAGGGATAC
>CAYNSO010000144.1:0-7835 GCA_964399735.1 uncultured Cytophagia bacterium | reverse complement strand
TCATATTGAGCCTTTTATACTTTTAACAATGGTTCAATCGGTAAAATTACCCACATAAAAGCATATAGAACCATTAAATTTTTAGAAATTACCAATAGTTTATTTTCCAGCCGACCTTTTTGGCATAGCGGCCAAGTTTTTTATCCGGTGATACACAAACAGGATTATCAACGGCTCTTAACATTGGTAAATCGGAATACGAATCTGTATAAAACCAGGCATTATTAAAAGCCAGGTTGTTTTTTTCACAATACTGCAGGGTTCGGGTCAATTTTTCTGCACCATAGCAATATTTGCCGCGAGGTAAGCCTGTAAATATACCATTGTTCACTTCAAGACTGGAACAAATCATATCGTCAAAACCCAGATATTGTTTAACCGGCTCGCAGATTTGCTCAATAGAAGCGGAGAGGATAACAGTCAACGCATTGTTCTGTTTATGAAACTCTATTTCTCTGTGAGCCTTTTGTCTGATAGCAGGTTTTAAAAGTTTGCCAAACATGTTATTCATAAAGTCGATAATTTTTTGTTCGGGCTGACCCTTTAACCATTGTGCCATTCTGGAGCTGATTTGCAGTGGATCAAGTAACTCAAATTTATATCCGAGTGATAGCAGGACAGCTTCGAGAAAATAACGCTTTTTAAAAATTTTATTTACAAAAGCCGGAATTCCCAAAAGACTGCCGCTGCTGTCATTGAGAATTGTATGATCCAGATCAAAAAAGGCAATGTAAGTAGTTTTCTTTTCAGCTTTTAAAATAATGCACTCCTCCTGGGTTATAGATCACCTTGATCTTTTCCGGAAGAATATTAATAATAAACCGTTCATCATAAAACATTTCACCATCCAGATGATAGGGGACGGTCTCGTTGAACTGAATTAATAACTTGCTAGTTGAATAGTTTTTTACTTGAGAATTTAAAAGATGTTCCCCTTTTTTTACTTTATCAAACAATGTAAAACGATCTTGAAATTTTAATTTTTCAACATGGAGAATATCAAATAATCCGTCGTTAGCTATTGCTTTTGGGGTGAGAAAATAGCCGCCGCCGAATCTGCGGCCAATACCAATGGTATTGATAAAGCACCGGGCATTGATCTCTTCTTCGCCTGTTATTATTGTCATTGGTCGTTCTTTAAAAAATAAAAGTGTTTTAATGATATGCCAGAGGTATTTTCCAGGGTATCCTTTTTTAACTTTGCCGTTTTTATAATTTTCGGCCGCCACCTGGGCATCAAATCCCAGTCCCATTCCATTGGCAAAATAATGACCATTACAAACACCAATATCCAAAAAGGTGGTATGATTCTGAAAAAATATCTGCCATTCTTCATCATTGAAAGGATCAGCAAAACCTAAAATGGGCACAAAATCGTTACCGGTTCCGGCAGGAATTGCACCAAATGTAACATCTAAATCCATGATTCCGGTTATGGTTTCATTGACTGTGCCATCACCGCCGACTGCAATAATATGAGTATACCCACTATTTGCCAAATTGCGGGCAAGCTCAACCGCATGTCCCTTTCTTTCTGTAAATAACAGGGTATAGTTCAAACCCTGTTTTTCAGCTTGCTCACGTACTGTCTCTGCATATTTTTTGGCATGACCATTTCCCGCGATTGGGTTAACAATAAACGCCCATTTGCTATTTTCCGGCATCTTTTTTCCTTATAGTTTATATGCTGATTCGATGATTGATTTCGTTTCTTCTAGTATTTGTGGAACAGTTTTTTCTGCCAATTCATCATTTCGGATGGGCTGATGGATGATCACTTCTAATTTGGTAAATGGATTGATATAGAAACGTGGTTTGGGACGTAATTTATACATGCCGTTAAGAGTCACCGGTAAAATGTCCAGTTTTGTTCCTTTCTGAATATGAATAAACCCCCTTTTAAATTGCTGAATCTTTCCGTCAAGGGTTCTGGTTGCTTCCGGGAATAAGGCAATTGACTTTTTTCCTCCTGTGGTGATGGAACTGGCAATAATTTTTTGAACCCCGCGGGAAAGGTCACGACTGACAGGTATGTAATGTGTAATTTTTAAAACCTGACCAAAGAGAGGAATCCGGGTCAGATATTCTCGACCCAGCCATGAAACATGAGGGAAAACAGCCATTACTGCAGGAATATCATAAAGACTGGCATGATTGATCAGAACCAGATAATTACAATCTTGTTGCAAATTTTCCCGGCCATAAATATATAAACGCTTGCCCATTAAAAGAAATAACACATGACCCCATACACAAGCAAAATGTGGTACCAGTCCATTAAATCTTATACTTGATAAAATTATAGCCATGGATGCAATGCAAATAGTAGCAAGAAATTGCATCAATATAATAAACGCCGTCAAGCTGATTGCTCCGGCTTTGAAAACTGTTTTCATTGTTCCTTTTAATGAATATAATTCATATTATTGATTAAATTAAAAAATTTTTATATTCAATTCAATTAAAATTTTTTAGCGCATCAATCCAAAATGATATGCAAAATTGTCTACCATGCAGAAAAAATCGGCAAAATTGAGATATTATTTTTCTCCGGCAAGTACTTCGGCAATGTTAACCGAATGATCTTTGATCCGTTTATAGGAATTAAGCATATCCATATATATGATACTTGAAAGGGGGGAAGCATTTTTTGTCCCCAGTTTATTCAAGTGAGCCGTTCGATGCGTTTTAACCATAAAGTTGATCGTTTTACTATCATTAACAGCTTTATTAAGAATTTTGTTATCATCATTTTTAACGGCATAACTGACATCAGCAATATGATCGGCAACCATTCTATGTAAAATAGCAATGTCGGCTTTATCCTGATCAAAAAAATGCAATTTTTTTTGTTTCATTTTAAATTGCAATTTGGCAATGATGATAATTTCATCACTAATGGATTCATACTCATCAGCCATCCGTAATTGCTTGCGTATTTCCGTTAGTGTATCCGGTGATAAATTATCACTCATTAATTTATTGGCAAATTCAATAATCTCTTTTTGCATAACATCAAGTATTCTTTCCCGATGTATCAGTTTTTCTTTTAAAGAGTCTTTGGTTTTAAAGATATAATCATATAACCAGATATTCATTTTTTGGACGGACTCGCTCATACGTACTATTTCATAATATGACTGTTTAACTCCCAATGCCGGGGCATCCAGCATTCCGGCATCAAAATAAGTCAAGTGCCGTTTTTTTCCGTGTTTTTGTTCCGGCACCAGCCATACGAGCATTTTTGCCAGGGGGTTAACAAATGAAATGAATGCTGTTACAATAAAAATGTTAAACCCGCTATGAGCAAAAGCGATTCGGGCGGCAATATCCATGGTAGGAGGTAAAATAGATTTTAAAAGCCATAGATAATTAAAAAATATAGGGATCATGAGTGTTACCCCAATAATTTTAATCGAAATATGGGCATAGGCAGCCCGCTTGGCATTGGCAGTAGCGCCCAGTGAGGCAAGATATGCGGTAATGGTTGTGCCAATGTTTTCGCCAAGTACCAGAGCAACAGCTGTATCATAATTGATTACACTGGTAACTGCCAATGTTATTGTGATTGCTACTGTTGCAGATGACGACTGAATAATGGCTGTAACCAGTGCGCCGGCAAGAACGCATTTTATAATTCCCAAATATGAATCCGGCTGAAAACGGGAGAATAGCTCTAAAAATTCCTCTTTTTCACGGAGAGGGTAAAATCCCATCTTCATCAATTCCAGACCATAAAAAACCATACCCAGGCCAACCAGCATCATGGCTGTATTTCGAATTTTTTCATTTTTGGAAAACAGGAAAAACAGTGAAGACACCCCTAAAATCGGCAAGCCATAATCGGCTATTTTTAGTGATATTAACCAGGCGGTAACGGTTGTGCCAATATCAGCCCCCATGATTACGCCGATACTCTGCCGCAAAGTCATTAATCCGGCATTTACCATGCCAACGACCATAACTGTTGTTACGGAACTGGATTGTATGATACTGGTAATTGCGGTGCCAATTCCTACCCCTAAAAAACGATTGTTGGTAACTTTGCCAATGAGATATCGTAATTTTTCACCAGCTATTGCCTGCATCCCTTCGGACATTTGTTTCATACCTAGCAGAAACAAGCCCAAACCACCCAGAACTGTTATTGCCACTTTAACAATCAGATCAAATTCCACTCAATCTCCTGTTTTTTTCTTGTCTATTTTGCTCCGTTTTGATTATTGCTCCGCAGTACATGAATAAAGGAGATTATGAACATAAAATTAAAAATTTATTATCCAATAAGGGCGCCTGATATTTATTGATCAACTCTGTCGATACACTTGCAATAAAAAAGTACAACTTTTTTGTGTTAATGACAATAGTATTTTCCAGAACCAGCATTTTTTTGCCAGGTTGCTGGCGCTTTGCAGAAGCATATTTTAACGATCAGTTTGATAATTGATTTTTTTATTCAACCTTTTTCAGAGATGCTGACCAATCATTGCCCGGTAAGCAACTACCGGGCATGAATGGTCTTGTTTGTATTTACATTCAGGTTTTATTTTCTTATTTAAATCACAATTTCGGTATTTTTACTCTATACTGTCCTGGCTGTCATTTTTGCGGATTTGCACTCTTCTGATTTTGCCACTGATGGTTTTGGGTAGCGCGTCAACAAATTCAACGATTCGGGGGTATTTATAAGGCGCCGTTGTGTGTTTTACATGTTCCTGCAACTCTTTTATCATATCGTCGCCCGGCGTGTAATTCTTTGTCAGAACAATTGTGGCTTTAACAACCTGACCTCGTACCGGGTCCGGAGTGGCTGTTACGGCACATTCTAAAACCGCAGGATGTTCCAAAAGAATGCTTTCAACTTCAAACGGCCCAATCCGGTAGCCGGAGCTTTTAATAACATCATCGGCGCGGCCGACAAACCAGTAATAGCCATCTTCATCGCGCCAGGCATTATCACCGGTGTAATAGATATTGTTGTTCCAGCACTGTTTGGTCAATTCCGGATCCCGGTAATATCCCTGGAACATACCGGCAGGAATTTGTTTTTCTGTACGGAGCACAATTTGTCCTTCTTCGCCTACCGGGCAGGTGCGTCCGTTTTCATCAATCAGGTCAATATCATAACCCGGCGATGGTTTGCCCATTGAGCCAGGTCTTGGTTCCATCCAGGGGAAATTACCAATGGCGACGGTCATTTCCGTTTGACCATATCCCTCCATTAATTTAATACCGGTTGCTTTAAGCCATTGATGATACACTTCGGGATTTAGCGGTTCCCCGGCAATAACACAATATTGCAAATGTTTGAAATTATAGTTTCCGAGATCTTCTTTGATAAAGAAACGAAAAATAGTCGGTGGCGCACAGAAGGAAGTTATTTTGTATTTTTCAATTACCTTTAGCATTCGCTTTGCATCGAATTTATCAAAATCATAAACAAACACAGCGCTGCCTCCCAACCATTGGCCATAAATTTTACCCCAAACGGCCTTTGCCCATCCGGTATCGGCAACTGTGAGATGCAAGCCATTTTTATGGACATTTTGCCAATAGCTAGCAGTGATAATATGACCGAGCGGATATGTATGGTTGTGTAGAACCATTTTGGGCATACCCGTTGTACCGGATGTAAAATAGATCAATAGGGGATCTTTATTTTGGGTTGCCAAACTCCCTTCGGGACGTATAAATGTATCGGCTGCATTAACAAATTCCTGATCAAAATTGATCCAGCCTGTGCGGCTGCCGCCAACAGCCATTTTATGTTGCAGGGAAGGAGAATTCGGCATGGCAGTATCGACGCTTTTACATAAAAGTTCGTCATTGACTGTTACTATGAGTTTAATATCTGCAGCATTGTTGCGATATATAATATCTTTGGTTGTTAAGAGGTGTGTTGCCGGTATACTCACCGCGCCGATTTTATGCAAGGCTAACAGGCAAAACCAGAATTCGTAACGGCGTTTCAGCATCAGCATCACCGGGTCGCCTTTATGAATACCGATTTTTTGAAAAATTTGCACCGCCTTGTTACTGCCGGCAGAAAGCTGCTGAAATGTAAACGTTGCTTCATTACCATCATCATCGCACCATACAAGAGCGATTTTTTGCGGGTCTCTTTTTGCAATTTCATCTACTACATCAAATGCAAAATTAAAATTGGCAGGAATTTGTATTTTAAAATTTTGATAATAGTCTTCATACGAATCGAATTTTTGTCTGGGTAAATATTTTTCAAGCATTTTCATCCCTCTGTTATTATATCAATACCACAAGTAATTTAACCGGTTTGTTGTCCAGCGCTTTAAGACTATGTTGGTAATTTGAATCAAATATAAGCGAATCTCCTTCAGTTAAAACAAGTTCATGACCATCAATGGTAACCGAGAGTTTTCCCTCCAAAACAAAGTGGAATTCCTGACCATCATGGGAGTTTTGTTCCGGTTCGGCATTGGAAGGTTCCACACTAACCCAAAAAGGTTCAATTTTCTTGTTTTGAAAATGAAAACCAAGACTTTGATATGTATAAGGCTTTTTGCGTTCCACCGGCACGCCTTTGCCTTTGCGCACCAGGGAATAGACGTGTAAATGCGGATTTTGTCCTGTTAACAATGTCGTCAGTTCAACACCAAAGTGATGTGATACTTTGAGTAAAAATCCTGCGGGAATATCTACATTTCCAGACTCGTATGCCAGATACTCGTCTACTGGTACATCCAGCTTTTTCGACATACTGGCTGCTGAAAGTCCCGATATCTCGCGCAAATCCATAATTCGCAATGCTATTTGTCGGGTTTGTTCAGGCATTAGCTTTCTCCTTTTACTTGATTGTTGATACCAGGTATTTGTGATCTTGTTGCTGAATTTTCAGGCTTTAATACCTGTTTAAACCGGGATTGCTACTATCATTAACCGCATTTATTTTGCAATTTTCTTTAATTACTGGAAGAATAGCGCCCGGGTTAAGACAACCGGCAGAATCGTATTTTAACACGGGACTAAAAATTAAGATTGTTTCGACAACCAGACTTTAAACCCGCTGATTGCCCTGTTACCCTTTGGCGCCGGAGCCATTGGCAAATAATTGTTCCGGTTTACCGACAATATCATCCGGGCCCGATACCATGCGCCAGCATGGGGTTTGCTCCTGAAAGGCTTGATTTGCCCTCAATAATTCAACTGCCGGTTGATTCGATTCGAGAACGCCAATTCGCCACTGTTGATCGCCGGTTTGCGCAGCAAGGGTTTGAAATAAAATATCCGCTTCTGCAGAATTATCGGTTATTACCCAGGGGCCAACAGTTATCAGATTCTGCCCCGGACGAGCCATAATGTAACCACAAATGGTGTTGTTTTTTTCCAGTACCAGGCAATACCGCGGATAAAGAGTGTGCAGCTTTTTCAAGAAAAAGCTGCGGTCATCGCCAAAAGCTATCCGATCCAGTTCATAAATTACTGGTAAATCCTCTAAAACTACCGGACGTACATCCCCGTATTTTTTGCCTGCCGGTTTTCCGGTAAAACGCATTGACAGACATTTTTTTTTGAATTGATATTTTTCATAAATGGGTACTGCTTGCAATTCTCCATCCAGATAGATTGTATTAATACCAAGGCAATATAAATATTGTCTGGCGCTTTGGAATAATGCGCCACCAATCCCCCGCCCGCGCATGTCATTGATAACGATCAGTTCACCGATGAACCCGGTGCGTTTATAATGGGTCGCTACACAAATTCCAACTGCTCGTTTGTCTTCACAAGCAATAAAACAACCGTTTCGGTCATGTTCCAGAAAATCGTAAAATATTTCTTTTGATGAACCTGCCCAG
>CAYNSO010000143.1:0-8382 GCA_964399735.1 uncultured Cytophagia bacterium | reverse complement strand
TTATCCGACCACACACCCAATTCATTGCCGGCCGGGTCCTGAAAATGAAAACGCCGCCCGCCCGGAAAAGTAAAAATATCCCGGGTTATTTTTCCATTGCCGGCGATGACTTTTGCGCGGGTTGCCTCAAGATTGGTCGAATAGATAATCGCCAGGGGATACTGTGGACGATTGGCGGCATCGGCATTGATTCCGCTTGAAATACCGCTGTCCTTTGTGTCGGAATAGTTATTTCCCCAGTCCTGGTAATGCCATGCGAATACTGAATGATAAAAGTCCTTTGTTTGGCGGAGATTATCATTGTCCCTGGCCGGGATTTCGATGTAACTCAGGTGATTGTTTTGGTTGGCGTCGGTCATGATTTTACCTCTGTATTTTTACTAAACTTCTGGTTGTGGATTAGACGTTGCTATATACATTTTCGAAATGAATTATAGAAACTCTAAATTCATCTGTTGTGGGAAAATATTTTATCTACTTTGAAATTTTTATTCATCCGCAGATGACGCAGATTCGCGCAGATTAAAAACAAGACGTTTGTATTGTAGTTGGTTTGTGCCGAAATTTAATAATAGCGCTTTATTTTTTCGAGAGGCTTTCAGGTAATTTATTACTTGCGCTTCCTCCGTCCCGGAAATATTGGATAATGCCTTTAGTTCAACAATAATAGAATCATAGCAAAGAAAATCAGCCTTGTAACAGGTTTTAAGCCTGTCTTTACGATAAAAAATTGGTAATTCCACTTCTCTTCTATACGGGATATTACGAGCCTGGAATTCAATTTCCAACGCTTCCTGGTATACTGCTTCTAAAAAGCCGCATCCCGGTTCACTATGTACTATCATAGCCGCGCCAATAATGGTATAGGTTTCATTATCTCTTTTATCTGCGTTAATCTGCGGACCTCCCTTTAATGCAAAATTTTAAATTTGTTAATTTATCTTTGATACGAGTTGTATTATCTAATTCCTAAAAATTTTTGATGCCGCTCCTCCGGGGCTGGTTGGTTGCGGGTTGCTGGTTGCTAGAAACATTTCGCCCCTGACGGAGCTTTGCTATTTAAAGAACTGATTTTTTAGTAATTAATAAAATTGTTAAAATCCACCCTAAAATCCTCATCCCACATTCATCACAAATATATACAAATTATTAGAGGAATAGTCAAGCGCTATTTCCATTTCCCCCAAACAAAAATGCTGCGCGCCACACAGGCACGCAGCATATCATCTTGTTCCCCCCAACATCTCACCAGCCGCCGCCGCCGCCCCCGCCTCCGCCACCGCCGGAGGAACCGCCGCCGCTACTGCCGGAACTGGAGCCCGGCGCGGTTGATGATGAGGAAATAGCTGAACTGAATGATGAACCAAGACTCGATGTTAATCCGGTTATGCCACTGCTGCTCAGGCGGCTGCCTGAATACCATGTCGGAGAATATTCGGTTTCCGAACCGGCGCCGGCCAGTACATCTGCAAATTTGGCGCTCCACTGGTTTTCCACATCCAGGGCCAGGGCATAAGGCAGATATTTTTCAAACAATGCCGGGGTTCTGTCCGGGGGATGCAGCAGGTTCAGCCGGTGTTCCTCGGCGGTTTGCAGGTACATTTTAAAGCCCTCGATCTGATCCATCATGCGGCGGCCATAAATGGTCGGGGCTTTTAGCAGTTCCCAGAAAACAACATTCAGGGTTACCAGCGCCAGAAACAAAACGACCACCAGCGGCGAAACGAACAGGGCAAAGGCAACCAATCCGAAAATTTCAAAAAACACAAATGGCAGGGCGAACATGGTCATGCCGAGTGATTTGCACCCCAGGCCGGTTTTGGAAGCGAGAGCGTTTTTCCATTCCTGTACAGCGCCATAAACAAGAAAAGCAGTCCCGGCGGTCCACCCGGCCAGCCAGAAAGACATGCCGGCGGCTGCGCCTTTTTCCGGAGAGGTGAGAACGATTCCCACCAGTACCAGCAGGGTAAAAAGAAAACCTGGCGCCAGGAATTTCCTGTTGAGGCGGAAATTTAGTTTTTGAAAATTTTGTTTGAGATGCTTTTTTAGGGCATTGATTGCGCCGCTGATTGCCGCATGATTTTTTTGAACCAGGTCTATTTCAGTATAGGAAGAGAAAAGCTTTTTAATGATCTGTTTTTCACAGCTGTCCAGGTTGGCATCCTGCCGGTTTGTGAGCTGCAAGGTATATTTGCCTTTTTTTTCCTGAATTTTAATAATGCCCCTGACCGCCATGCTGATGATCGCTGCGGCAAACACCTGATTGCTATAGCCCATACGCATTACGTAGCGCATGGCAGCGGGGCTATATCCTTCCGGTGGAGTGAAACGCGGAATGATCGTGCCTTTAGCCGGATCTTTGCCCACTTTTAACCATGAATTAAAGTAATAAAAAAATAACAATATCAAACCAACCAGGGCTATCGGCAGGGAGGGGTTGCTTTTAAGCAAAAACCCGGTTTTGTCTGCAAGGGTAGGTTCGGGGATGACGCCTTTGGTGAACGCTACTGCTATCGTTAATCCCTCATAAGGATGAAGCGCACTGGTCGTGATAAACCGTATTGTATTGTTTAATGGAATATCTGTTGTATAGTTTTTCTCTTGCGCTCCTTGTGGACCGGTATATGCAGCAGTTTGCAACACTTTAGCGCCTGGCGGCAAAACTATCCCGGCTTCAACCCGGTCAATGACAAACGCCCAGTCCAGTCCGGTTACATTCCAGTACAGTTCATCGTATTCCGGAAAGAACCCAAGCTGGTGGTCGGTACGATAGGCGAGAGTGTAGGTATATTCGCCGGGATCGAGGTAAACATTCGCATCGCCGATATACACCTTGACGCCGTTGCTCATGTTTTCCGTGTGGTACGGCTCGGGTTCACCATCCTTTAATACGTTCACTACCTCAAACAGCACACGGATGGTATTGCCGTTGCGGTCTTTATATTTGGTGGGAAAGGTACGGTAAATACCGCGCCGAATTTCCTGACCCGCAGCGATCACTTTGATGGTTTCTGTAACCAGCATGGAGCCATCGGTCTGGATCTCGATCAGGCTGTGATAATTTAGTATTTTTTCCGTCTGCGCCCGGCTGTCCGATACCGATAAAAGATTCATAACGGACAAAAGCAGCAACGCAGGTAACAATTTTGGCAGATTTTTCATAAACGGCCTGGTTATTGTGGAATGAACAGGTTATTTGAATTTGACATTGGGAACCGCACCATCGGCGACGTCAATTTCAAAAAATTCTTTTTTGGTAAAATTGAACCGCTTGGCAATGAGATTACTGGGAAACGATTCGATCATAATGTTCAAATTCCGCACTGTGCCGTTATAATAACGCCGCGCCAACTGAATTTGATCTTCAATATCTGCCAGTTGTTTCTGCAGGTCGAGAAAATTCTGGTTGGCTTTGAGATCGGGATAGTTTTCCGCCACGGCAAACAGACTGGTAAGTGAGCGCCCCAGGGCATTTTCCAGCGGGCCTTTTTCGGCAATATCCTGTGCCGCTATGCTTTTGGAACGCAAGTCCGTTACTTTGGTCAGCAGTTCGCGTTCATGCGTCATATAGCCTTTCACTGCTTCAATAACATTGGGAATGAGGTCGGTGCGTCTTTTCAATTGCACATCCATACCGCTCCAGCCTTCTTCAGCCAGGTTGCGGTTGCGTACCAGCTGGTTGTAGATGGTTACACCCCAAATTGCAACCGCGGCGGGGATGACGATAAAGATAATAAAATAGATCATGATTTTTTTCCTTAATTTTTGGATAGTTGATTGCTTTATTATAATAAAATTATGCGACAAATAAAAGCGCAGAATAAATATGCTGTTGTTTCATGTATAACATCTTTTTAGTGAAAAAGACTCCGTGAAAAGAAAAAAAGTTAGAGTATTATAGAGCAGGGGGGGAATACAGAAATGACTCAACGCCCGGTGTTTTTTCTGCGTTAATCTGCGTCATCTGCGGATAAATGTTTTTTACTCTCTGTGCACGACGGACCTGGATTTAGCCTTGATCGTTATATCTCTCGCCCGCCAAAAAGCTGGATTGTTTTTGGAAAAATTCCTATATTCTTTTACCCGGATATAGCTAATTAAAATGGAATGCTGAAAGGGATTTACCGGAAATACAAGGAGTAATGAATTTGGAAATAGCCTGTCTTGACCTGGAAGGTGTGCTGGTGCCGGAAATCTGGATCAACTTTTCCCAAGCCACCGGCATTGACGAGTTGAAAGCCACCACCCGTGATATTCCCGATTATGATGTGTTAATGCGGCAGCGTCTGCGTATATTAAAAGACCGCAAGCTCGGCTTGCCGGATATTCAAGCGGTGATTGCCAAAATGGGGCCGCTGGAAGGAGCAAAAGATTTTATTGCCTGGCTGCGTGAGCGTTTTCAGGTCATCATTCTTTCCGATACGTTTTATGAATTCGCGGCGCCATTGATGAAGCAGCTGGATTTTCCCACGCTGTTCTGCAACCGGCTGGTTGTTGACGGTAACGGCATGGTGACGAATTACCAGCTGCGCCAGCAAGACCAGAAAAAAGAATCCGTAGTTGCATTGCAGCGGTTAAATTTTCGGATTATAGCCGCCGGTGATTCGTATAACGATACCAATATGCTTAAAGAGGCAGACGCTGGAATTCTGTTCCGCCCGCCACAGAATGTGATCGATGAATTCCCGCAATTCCAGGTAACCCGTACCTACACGGAATTACAACAAGCCTTTGTGGATAATAGTATTGAATTAAAATGAACAAACAGACGGGGCTTTTAAAACCAGATTTCCCGGGTTTAGTTCAGGGGGATAAACAACGTTGATAACCGGCAAGAGGGACGTAAAACATTTTTTAGCCGTAAAAGTTTAAGAAACAGGATGCAAAAGGAAAATTTAAATAAAGGGATACATGGTGTTATACCGTGTATCCCTTTATTTTTGCACCAACTTGAAGAATAGCAAAATAGCTGGAGAATTTCTGTTTATTCAACAGGGCAATCCAGTTTGGACAGCGCTTCCAGTGGGGATAGATCACTGTATGGTTCATCCGGAACCGGTTTTAATTCCAGGCCCTGCAGACGCTCCAGGGCAGTACCGCTTGAAAAATCGTCATCGTAGCTGTCATCTGTAATTGCATGATAGCCTTTGGGTAATAATACATCACCTTCTGAAATTGCTAATCCATTATAGCTTTTTACGATCTTGCAGGCAATGCCGTTGCTTAATTCTTTAACAATTTCTACTCTGCCGACCTGGCGGTAATCCAGACCTTCCAGACGATACACATCTATTTTGTCCCCTTTTTCACCAATGTAGGTATTGGCTTTGATTAAAACATAATTATCCTTTACTTTATCAACCATGCCTGTTTCGGGACTGGCCTGCACCAGGTTGGTTATAAACATCAGGGCTGCAAAAAGATACATGTATAGTTTCATTGTCATCCTCTGTAATTAGTATTGCTGTTTTTGAACTTTCGGTTTGATAGAACCAGAGTAACCTGCATTTTCAGGTTTAATCAGGTTCGCCATGAAACCGGTTTCCCGGCGACAAGCGCGCCGGGAATAGTTCAGATCGAACTGTTAATAATGAACAGCAACTAGCCATTAAAAGCTGTAAATTAGTGATACTCTTTTAAACAAATGGCCGGAATAGCTGTGTCCGCTTAAAATGTATGGGCCATTATGGATAAAATCTGCATTGCTGTCGGTATCTAACAACGCATCAATTTTCAGTTTACCCAATTTGAAATAAACACCCAGATTGGCGTTATAGGGATTTGTTTTATAACTGGTTTCCGCCATTAAATTTCCCTCAGCTTCCTGACTGGTTGTTTTTTCCAGTAATTTGTACATCGAGAGCCGGAAACCGATCCATTTGCGTAATTCCGCTTCCAGACCGATGTTCAGGAACGGCAGCGCCATATAGCCTGATTCCGGTTGAGCCGGAGCGGTTCCTGAAGTAAGAGAAATTTCTGTGCTGCTGCTGGATGTTACCAGACCGGTTGCACAGGAGACCAGCACGCGCTCACGCGGGACGATGTTGAACCCGGCGCCAAGGATAAAGCTGTTTTGCTTGGTGACCATTGAGGAGGGATTGGCATTGGGCACAAGGCTCTTGAATCCCTGCCCTTCAGAAGAAAAACCTGCAAATGGTACCAAAACAACCTTGTCTGTCATTGAATACAGATAACGGGCGCCCAGAGCTATTGTGTTATGACCGTCCGGCTCTGTCATTTGATCAGGATCCTGACCAACCGCTTCAAAGTTGAAACTGCGGGTAGTAAAAGAAAAGGCGCCTTCAACACGGCTGCGGTTATCCGGCCTGTAGGTCATACCGAGATCAATAGAAAAGCTGCTGATGCCGCCGGAAGCATTTTCATTTGTATTGGCAGGATTGGTATATTCCCAGCTGTTGGCATAGCGAGCCAAATGCAAACCAAAATCAACCATCTCTCCTGAATAACCGCCAAACAGATCTAGCTGCTCCTCGGCTTCATTCATCATGTGCATTGTTTCGGGATTGATAACGTCAGAGTATTCTATTGTTTCGGTTTCATTGGATATATACAAGCCGATTGTGAATTGCGGGTTGATTGGTAAATTAACACCACCCTGGTACAAGGGGTTGCCTGGATTTGATTCCATAAAAACATTATTGTTGTATTGTACAATTGTGGAAGGAAAAGTCCAGATATTATAACTGTCAACCAGGTAAAATTCAGTCATATATCCCAGTGTTTCCAGTCTGGTTCCACTTGCCCATAATGATGAAACGACCGTTAATAACACAACAACGATCCGCATTGCCAGGTTGATTCTTTTCATAAAAAGTCTCCTGTTCTAGTTTTTATAAAGTTAGAGAAACGCGCCAGTTATTTAACAATATTATTTGCCCCTTTACTTCGGAGAATTTTACTTTTGATTGATAATATAATGTAAAATAATCTGTAATGTAATGCAAGAGAATTTCCTGTCAATGTTGCTATTAACTATCAAAACCAGTGCATTTAAATATTCAAATAACAAATTTGAAACCGGCAAAATTCCTGTAATTTGCAGCATAAACCCGGATAAAGCGTAAAGTCGAGCGCTTGTAATTTTCATCTTTTTTATCTTGACAAATAGTTTTAAAAGAACTATATTCAAATACGGGATTATATTCGTAAAAAAAGTTACAGATCAGTTTTTTTATCTAAAAAAATAAGGATAGTGGGCATGCGAGGCAATAATTTATATTATTTCCTTCATCAAATGTATATTTGCCTGGTTGTGCTTTGTTTGTTTACAGTCAGTTTGAGCAGAGCTGTTGACCTGGAGCAACCCGGCGCTGAGCCGGTAATTCTTGCCAGGATTACTTTTGATGACCGCACCCCCGGCGAACATTATGGTAACCGCGATGTAAAGCAGGATTTCGGCACAATCAAATCCTGGGGCACATACTGGCCGGCGCGGCGATTGCGGATTGTACAGTCCGACAGCGTTCATAACAGGGTGTTGCAGGTGAACTATCCTGAAGGCAAAGTACGGTTTTTTTCTTCCGGCGGTTCATGGCGTTGGGGAGCGTTTGCGCCCAGGCAGGAAGTCTATTTCAGCTATTGGGTGCAATACCCGGATTCTTTTGTCTTCCGCATGGGCGGCAAGCTGCACGGCCTGGTAGGCGGCAAAGGCAATACGGGCGGCGATAAACCCAATGGTCACGACGGCTGGAGCTGTCGCGTACACTGGGGTGAAAACGACTATATCAAATTGTATATCTATCATAAAGATCAGCAAAGTCAATGGGGCGATACATTTTATTTTACCGAAAACCCGCAAGTTATCCGCATCAATCCGGGCGAGCCCCTGGCTCATCGTAAAGAAGGCAAAATTCATATTGAAACCGGCAAATGGCATCATATTATGATGCGCGTTTATGTCAATTCCATCGGCGCGCGGGACGGCGAAGCCCAGGCCTGGTACGACGGCAAGCTGGCGGTGGATGTGCGCGGCCTGGAACTGCGCGACGCCACTTGCGAGCCCGAGCAATTGCTGGTGAGCAGTATGTATTTTTCCACCTTTTTCGGCGGCAGAGATGAACGATATATGCCGGTAAAAGATGAATACATTTTGTTTGATGATTTCATCCTGTCGTCAAGTCTTTATAGTCCGCCGGGCATGACCTGCGAGCCTTTAGCGGATTAATTGTGCAGGTGTAACAGACAGCTTTTTTTGATGAATTTATTTTTATGCTAACTTTTTTTAATTCTTGTATTACATCATAAAACTCTATTTAATAGGGAGGGTATTATGTCGAAATGGTTTTGTGGATGGGTAATCACCATTGTTTTAACGTTAACCTGTAACATATCTCTTTATGCGCAGCTCGAACAACTGCATGG
>CAYNSO010000142.1:0-8414 GCA_964399735.1 uncultured Cytophagia bacterium | reverse complement strand
TAATTTATGATCCTGTGAAAAGTTGGTTTATAAAGAATTTGTGTTTGATATGGCAAGAATTTGTTGTAAATAGTTCAACTGGAACCGGCTCTGTTTACAGTAAAAACCGGCGTTGATTGGGGCTTTTCGATACACGGCTATGCCTTTAAAACCGCTTGAACTTTTTTCAATAATTTTGTACAATAGGCAAACAATCATATAGCCTGTGAAAAGAGATGACAGCGAAAAGGGGGCATTGATAATAATAAAAAAAACAATAGAAAAGGTATTAAGAAAAATGTTGACAAGAGAAAAAATTAATAACTCCAGGGTTCGCAACCGATTACATGAAATTATATTTGAAGCTGAAACGCCTGCCGGTAAACTGTTTGATGTTGTTTTGATGATCTGTATTTTATGCAGCGTTTTCATCGTCATGGTCGACAGCGTTAAAACGATTCATGAGCAATTCGGGTCTTTATTTTATATACTGGAATGGTTTTTTACCATATTATTCAGTATCGAGTATCTGCTGCGAATCTATTCCATAAAAAAGCCATATTATTATATGACCAGTTTTTACGGAATAGTTGATTTGATGGCAATTTTACCAACATATCTAAGTCTGGTGATACCAGGCAGTCAGTATTTACTGGTCATTCGGTTATTACGGATGTTGCGGATATTCAGGATTTTCAAGATAACCCGGTACATTGGCGAATCGAGTGAGCTTTTGCGGGCATTGCGGGCCAGCCGGCATAAAATAACCTTGTTTTTGTTCGTCGTGCTGACGTCGGTTGTGATTTTAGGCTCAATGATGTATATCGTTGAAGGGGCAACACATGGTTTTACCAGTATTCCCAAAAGTATTTACTGGGCGGTGGTAACATTGACGACTGTAGGATATGGCGATATAGCTCCGCAAACCATTTTTGGCCAGGCGTTGGCTACATTGATCATGTTATTGGGTTATTCAATACTAGCCGTGCCAACAGGTATTGTTTCGGCAGAAATGACCCATCTCAAGAGCAGGGTGACTACCCAGGCTTGTCCCGTATGCAGCGCCGAAGGCCATGACAGCGATGCTCTGTATTGCAAATTCTGCGGCGGTAAATTATAAAAAAGAGGGTATGGATAAAGGTCAACAGCAGGCCGGGTGGGGAGTAACGCTAAAAAGCGCCGGGAAAACAAATTCTGGTCAGGTGGCGGTTAGAAAAAGCAGACCCGCAGCCGATGTACAGCCAAAGTTTGATTTGACCTGAAAATGAGTAATTGCAATAGCGCATGAATGGTCTCTGCCGGTAACGAGGCATATATGTGGGAGTGTGTTTTTCAACCGAAAACTTGTTTTTATAAGCAAAATTTTTTTTGTATATTAACGATAATCCATATCGTTCCGGTAAATATCTGATCTGCCGGTTCACCGCAAGCGATGTATCAAACAAACCGGAGAGAACTATGACAGAAACAATGGTTACCTATTTAAAACAATCCGGGGGTTGGTTTATGACTGTTGGTTTGAAAATAGCGTTAATTGCGCTGTTAACTTTTGTTATTTTTAAACTGACCCGTACCTTGTCCAACAAATTTTCTCAGATTCTGACTCGCAGGGGGCTGGATATTGAATCTAAAAAACGGGCGGAGACGCTTGCCTCGGTGGTTCGTCATCTTGCCCAGGTGATTTTATTGTTGTTTGCAGCGATTACAATTATTGGCCAGTTAGGCATCGAGATCGGGCCGATTCTGGCAGCCGCAGGTATTGTTGGTTTGGCGGTTGGTTTTG
This sequence comes from uncultured Cytophagia bacterium, assembly GCA_964399735.1. Lineage (GTDB taxonomy): Bacteria > Zhuqueibacterota > Zhuqueibacteria > Residuimicrobiales > Krinioviventaceae > Fontivivens. The sequence goes on along the minus strand of CAYNSO010000142.1, from coordinate 6,652 downwards.
GCGCGCAAAGCCTGGTAAAGGATGTGATCAACGGCTTTTTTATTTTAATGGAAGACCAGATCCGGGTCGGCGATGTGGTGCAAATCGCCGATAAAAGCGGTTCTGTGGAAAAAGTGAACCTGAAGATGACGGTTTTAAGAGATCTATCCGGCAATGTTCATTACATACCTAATGGCACGATTGATGTTGTTACCAATATGACGAAAGGATTTTCATATTATGTTTTGGATATTGGTGTAGCATATAAAGAAGATATAGACAGCGTAATTCAGGTTGTTAAACAGATTGATGAAAAGATACGCAAGAGTGCAGATTATCAGGATGAGATATTGGAGCCGCTTGAAATTTTAGGTTTGGACAGGTTTGCCGATTCGGCGGTTGTCATCAGGGCTCGTATCAAGACCTTTCCCGGCAAACAATGGCGGGTGGGCCGGGAATACAATCGAAATATTAAAATAGCCTTTGATGAGAAAAATATTGAAATTCCATTCCCGCATGTAACCCTGTATATGGGGCAGGATAATACCGCAGCGCAGCCGCAGGCTAGTGAGTAAAAAAAACTGACCTGTAAACAGGAAAGTCAACATCAGCAGCAATCGCCCGTTATTCTGAAATACAACATAAAACCAAAAGCCCGGCGCCTGTTCCACCGAAATTATGGCGACTGTTTTAAAAGAAAAAAGGTGCACAATAATCAATTGCATACAAACCAGGTTTATGAATAAAAGTAAATTGAAAGGAATAATATCAAGATGAAAATTCGCCTGATCCGAACAATCCACTTGCTGGTTTTATGCTGCTTTATTTTCTGCTTTCGGAGCTCTGCCCGTGAACTGACGCTCATTAAACCGAATAATCCGAAAATTCATTACACCGGCAGAATAGATTTCAGCGATCCTGAAAAGCCGAAACTGATCGGCGCCGGGGCTTATTTACAGGTTAAATTCAAAGGGACCTCGTGTGCAATAGAGCTTGCGAATGAAAATCTGGAAAACAAATATAATTACATGGTAACCGTGCTGGATGGTGAATATCTGGGCCGCTTTAAAGTGCATGGCGAGCAAACCCGCTATCTGCTGGCGGACAGCCTGGAAAACAGAGAACACACACTTGTGGTCTGCAAGGCAACGGAAGCCATGATTGGCTATGTTGAATTTGGCGGCTTTTATTGCGACAAGCTAAAATCGTTCAAAGACACGCGCACCCGTAAGATCGAATTGATTGGCGATTCCATCACCAGTGGCACGGGGCTCGATACCGAAGCGGTTCCTTGTTTTAAAGGGATTTGGCATGACCAGCACAACGCCTGGCTTACCTATGGTGCGTTACTCGCCAGGGATTTGGACGCGAACTGGATGCTGAGCTCGGTTTCCGGCATTGGCATTTACCGCACCTGGAACCGTCCCGGCCCGGATATGCTTGACGTTTACGAAAATGTCTATTTAAATACCGATTCATCCCGTGTGTGGAATTTTAAAAGTTATACCCCGGATCTGGTTACGGTGTGCCTGGGTACCAATGATTTTTCTAACGGCGACAACAGTTACGACCGCGCCCCCCTGGATTCGACAACTTTTGTCAATGAATATATAAAGTTTTTGCAAAAACTGCGGGGTCATTACCCACAGGCGCAGATCATCTGCCTGTCCAGTCCGGTTTTCCGGGGTAAAAATCTGGATATTATGGATCGGTATTTAACGGCTATTATAACGCAAATGCGGGACGTGGAAAAGGATGCAAAAATCCACAAATACATTTTTTCCGATGCCTGGTCCAGCGGCTGCAGCGGCCACCCGAATGCTGCGCAGCACCGCATTATCGCCGATGAATTGCTGCCGGTTGTCAAGAACGTGATGGACTGGAAGTAGTATTACAGCAAGATCGCATCGGGGCGCTGCCCCGGTGAGCGCACTGTGGCTGGGGTATGCCCCTTCTCCTCCGTCCCGAATTTCGGTTTTGGAAGGAACATGAAACAGCCATATACATACCCTTAAAAATATATTGGAATGTCTATCAGTAAACAGAAATTTCCAAAATATTTTTTGGAGCGCCAGTTGCATTATACTGACCGCTTCACAAAGGGCCAACAGCCTGAACCAGAATTTTGTGTAACCTGTTATCGGGGACCGGTTTTTCGATAAAAGCGAATGGGTGACTGGCTACCAGGCGCTCATCGCTTTTCATGTTGCTGTTCCCGGAAATATAAATAATGGGAACATCCAGTTTAGCCCGAATACGGTTGGCGGTTTCAATACCGTCGATATCACCTTTTAATATAATATCCATCAATACTACGTCCGGTTGACTGCTTAATGCAATATCAATTGCCTTTTCACCTGTTGCGGCCACATAAATTGTCCGAAAGCCCTGTGATTGCAATATGATTCGCAGTTCGCTGGCAACCAGAAATTCATCTTCAACTATGAGAATTTTTATTGGATTCATAACTTTATTCCCTGAAATTTATACTAATAAAGAAGCCATTGATATTTTTGGTCTCAATGGTTCCTTCGAGCTGTTCGACCAGGAGGTTGACCATGCGCATACCCAGTGAATCTGCTTCTTCCATATTAAAGTTGTTTGGCAAACCAATGCCGTTGTCACTGATCTTTAACAGATAACTTTTGTTTTTTTGTTTGGTAAATTGAATTGATATTAGTCCTTCCCGGTCATTGGGAAAGGCATGTTTTATCGAGTTGGTAATCAATTCGTTCAGGATGAGGCCGCAGGGAATAGCATAATCGATGCCCAGGGTAATATCCGAGACCTTGGTAGTTATTTTAATTCTGGGATATATCTGAAAGACATTGCCCAGTTCCTGAATCAAATTGGCAACAAAATTTTTGATGCGAATGCTGGAAAAATCATTGGAACGGTATAATTGCTCATGTACCAGAGCCATAGAATAGATACGATTTTTACTGATCTGGCTGGCGATTTTTGCTTCTTCACTTTCCAGTTTGGCCGCTTGCAGGGTGAGCAGGCTGCAAATAATTTGCAAATTATTTTTTACCCGGTGATGAATTTCTTTTAGCAGCAGATTCTTTTCGTGCAAATCCTTTTGTACCTGAATTTCGGCTTGTTTTCGTTCGGTTATATCCTGAATGGTGCCGATCATGCGCAGGGTTTCGCCATTCGCGTCAAATTCCAGCCTGCCCAAACCATGCATCCAGCGTTCCTTGCGGTCATTGATGCGAATGATTTTATATTCTCTGTCAAAGTTTTGATGCTCCTTGATTACATCATTAAGCAAGTAATTGGTCATTTCGTCTCTGTGATTCGGATGGATGATTTTTATCCAACCCTGTGTTTCTTTGGGGAATGATTCATCAATACCAAAAATTTCATCCAGGGTAGCAGAACTGGTCCATAATCCCTCAGCAACATTAAATGTATAATGACCAATTCGGGCAATTTTTTGGGATTCCAGTAACAGGTGCTCACTTGCTTTGAGCGCTTCCAGAGCCAGGTTGCGCCGGGTAACGTCAATGCCATATATGTTGGTATAATCCTCGTTTGCAATAGCTGTAAATGTGAGGGAATAGATACGTTCTTCGGCAGTTATTTCCACTTCTTTTCGCATTCGGGTTCCGGCAATTTCTTTTACGAGCTTGATTAAATCACCGGGCAAGCGGGAACCGATTTTGGATTTCCAGTGCTTTAGTAACGGCAAGCTTGAATTATTTGCGTAGAGGATAATGCCCTTTTTATCAATTCTCATTACCGGGTAGGGATTTTCGCCAGGGAACCTGGCCAGCCGGTTGATTTCCTCTTCTGCTTTTTTACGCTCGGTGATATCCTGAAGCTGTTCTATTGCATAGATTATTTTTCCATCCGCATCATATATTGAAGAAACTACGATCTCGCACCAGACAATGTGGCCTTTATTATTCAAATAACGGATTACCAGGGTATAATTAGATATTTTCCCAGACCATATTTGGGACAAATTATCCAGACCAGGCTGAATGTCGCTGGACCAGGTTATTTCACTGATATTTTTGGTCAACAACTCTTTTCTTGAATAACCAAAAATTTGCGAGGCAGCCTGGTTGCTTTCCTGGATATTATGGTCTTTATCCAGCAAGAGCATACCAATTGCGGAATTTTCAAACACACTACGGAACCGGGTTTCGCTTTCGTGCAGGCTGCGGAAGGTAAGATAAATCGTTAAAGAACTGCCGATACGCCGGCCAATTTCCTGAAACAGCAATTCTTCCTGTTGTGTCCATTCCCGCAGGCTGGAGCACTGATGGATGCCAAATAACCAGGGTTTGCCGACTCCCGGATAAATTGCTGTTACCATCTGTGATTTCATGCGGTATAGCTTCATTTCTTCTGACAACGCCGGAATGTTGTCGTCAATAGTTGTTTTGACCGGTGTTGGCGACGCCAGCGCCATTTCAAGAACATTTGCCAGACCGGGGACCATGGGCGTTTCCTGGCTGGTAAACAGAACCCCGGCATATTCCGGGACGGAACGCTCCATTGGTACGCTCCAGGTCGGGGCTTGCGGATCGCAAGGGAAAAGCAGCCAGGCACGGTCGCATTGAAAAAGCGCGATTACTACATCGAGCACATCCTGTAACAAATGATTCAAGTCTGTAATGGTGTGCAGGGAACGGTCGATCCTTTCCAGGCTTTCAAGGAACTGGATGTGCGCTTTGCGCTCATTTTCGGCATGTTTGCGCTCGGTAATATCACGCACGATCGACCATATTCCAGTGGGTTTACTGTCCCGATCACGCACCAGAAAAGAGCGCAATTCTACCGGAAAAATAGCGCCATCTTTGCGGCGATATTCTTTTTCATAGACGCTTGAATAACCGCGTTGTAAAATTTCATTATTGATGATATCGGCTTCTAATTTATGCCATTTTTCCGGGGTAATATCTGTATAACTTAGTTTATACATTTCTCCTACTGTGTACCCAAGTAATAGTTGATACGCGCGGTTATACTCTAATATTCTGCCTTCCAGATCGGTGCTTACAAAAGCGTCTACCATGGTTTCATGCAGCCGCCGATATTTTGTTTCGCTTGCCCGTGAAGCTTCCTCAGCCAGCCTCCGCTCGGTAATATCTTCACCCGAACTCAGCGAACCGATAATATTCCCTTTAGAATCTTTTAATAAGGTGTTATGCCAGGCTATCAGCCGATGTGTACCATTTCTGGTAATTATTGAATTTTCATAATATTTAACAGGTTCTATATTTCCCCTGATTATTTGCTGAAAAGATGCCAATACCTGTTTTTGCTCTTGTTTCGGTATGAAATTGGCAAACCAATTTTTGCCAATTATTTCTTTATCAGTATAGCCCAAAAGGTTGCACCCTTTTTGATTAATCAGGGTTATATTTCCCTCCCGGTTAATAATAATAAAAATTACTCCGGCAATATCCAGGTATTTTTGTAACTGATCTCGTTCTTCCCGTAACGCTGTTTCCGCAGTTTTTTGTTCGGTTATATCTTTTATGAAAAAGGTATAACCGGTTAGCCCGGACTGAGCCGGGGCGGCAAATTCCAGAATTCTGTTGTTATATTTGATTTGAGTGGTGGGTATTGCCATACCGTGAAAAAAATGGTCGGTCAGAGCGGAAAATTTTTTCTTTTCATCGGGTTCGAGCACTGCTTGTGTTATTGCAAATATATTTTTGCCAATTAATTGCTCTTTCGGCTGCCTGGTTATAGATTCCAGGGCTGAATTTAAATCCAGAATCTGGCCCTGGCGGTCTGTATATAATATACCGTAACTGCTATAATTGAAAATATTTAAAAGTTTTTCCTGATCTGCTAAAAGTTCTGCTTGTTTTTTTTTATATAATTGTTCCGATTTTTCCAGGGCGGAAATTCGCTTTTGCAATTTTTTTAATTCATTCAACGACTGTTTTTCCGGTATTTTAGTGTCTTTCATTTTATCCATCCGGCGTTAGCCTGTCAATTCCATTCAGAACGATACCAGTATACTTGAAGGATTTCTGGTTAATTTTTTTATATTTTAAATTTAATGTCTGTAATTGTTATTATTTTTTATTAGAGTTCACCAGTACTATGAGTTTATAGAGTTTTCATATAAAAATGGTTTACATGGTTTTTTAAATTATAACAAAACAAAGTTATTGATTTAATCCAGTATAATTTTGAAAACAAACAACTGGTTGTATTTTATAGAAATATGGAGTGGTTAACAAACAAAAAAACTGTACTGCAAACAAGATGCGAAAATTTGTTCAATGATTCAGGGATTTAAAATGCGGAAACCTCTTCAAGACTTTATTGATTGTTTGCTTTTTTGTTTGGACGAATTCAGGCTATGGTTTGATGGTGTTGCGTATGGCTTTTTAGACGCTGCCCGATGATTGTGACGGAATAAAAATATGTTTTTTTTATTGGAAACAGAATGATAGCAGGTGGTTACCTGGGGGGTAAAAAGTGAGATGATTTTTTAAAATTTTGCGTTACCGCGGTTTTTTGCGATTGCAGTTTTGACAGCCGCCAAGCAGCCGGGAACGCAAAAAGACAATTTAAACAAAGGTCAGGTAATTAAAATATTTTTTTGGTTCTATGTTGCTCACAGTGGGTATTTTTTTTAATTGCCCATTGTTTTTACCAGGCATAAAAACTAGAAAGATATCTGGTTGCTCTTACAGTT
>CAYNSO010000141.1:0-8509 GCA_964399735.1 uncultured Cytophagia bacterium | reverse complement strand
AATTTTTATTTGCCGGACAACATGTCCGGCTTTAACATGCGGCATGGGGAACATCCCCATGCCGAGCTGTGATGAAGCAATGGGACTAGTCGATGACCGTAGTATAATATTGGCGTCTATTCGGGTTCATTAGCGGTTAATTCTTTTTACAACACCGCTTCAATTGCCTTAATCACCGTCTCATCTTCCGGTGACAGCTTGGCCGCAAAGCGATTGACGACCATACCCTCACGATTGACCAGGAATTTGGCAAAATTCCAGTCGATCTTGCCGGCAAAACCGGGATTGGTTTCTTCTTCAGTCAGAAAACGGTACAGGGGATCGATCTTTTTCCCTTTAACCGAAATTTTGGCAAACATGGGAAAGGTGACGCCGTAATTAAGAGAGCAGAATTGTTTAATTTCCTCGTTACTGCCCGGTTCTTGTCCCAAAAAATTATTAGCCGGAAAACCGAGGATGACAAATCCCTGCTCGCCATATTTTAAATATAATGATTGCAGAGCTTTATATTGCGGGGTGTTGCCGCATTTGCTGGCCACATTGACGATCATCACAACTTTGCCTTTATACTGACTCAAATCCACATCCTGGCCGTCGATGGACAGCATGTGAAAATCGAGCGGCGATTGCGGGGCTGCCGGTTTATTGCCCCCGGCGAATGTTGTATTTATCATAAATAATCCTGTCAATAAAATGAATAAAAATTTTGATGAATACATGATTTACTCCAAAATTGGTTATTTTGATAATATGCAACACCGGGGAGAGAAAAAATATTTCTAAGGGGGAGGTAAAAGCGGAATGCAGATGGCGGTTATTGTTTGCCGGGAGGGTGGCCGGTTTGTAATATTGGCGTGCATGCTCGTCCGACTTTGCAATGGCATAACCGGACGAGTTGACAAAGGGGAATTATTTTTTAGATATTATTCAAATACCGGTCCACACCTTCGGCGGCAAGCCGGCCCTGGTGCATGGCGCGCACCACCAGCGAGGCGCCCATAGCGGCATCGCCGGCGGCAAACACACCGGGAATATTGGTCATACAATTGCTGTCGATGCCGATATTGCCACGTTCATCGCACTTTATATTATAGTCATTGACAAGCGGGCCATGCTCCACATGCACAAAGCCGGCGGCCAGCAGCACCAGGTCGGCCTGAATTTCAAATTCAGAATCCGGAATTTCTTTAAAAGTTCGGCGGCCCTTGTCGTCCGGTTTGGACCACTCCAGGCGCACGGCTTTAACTTTATTAACGTGTCCTCTGCCGATAAATTCTTTGGTTAAAATACTCCAGCGTCGCTCGCAACCTTCTTCATGCGATGATGAGGTGCGCAGGGTTTGCGGCCATTCGGGCCATGGGTTATTGGCGGTGCGTTCAAGGGGCGGTTTGGGTAAAATTTCAATTTGCGTTACCTGTCGGGCCTTTTGTCGGTTGGAGGTGCCGACGCAATCCGAACCGGTATCGCCGCCGCCAATGATCAGCACATGCTTGTCTTTTGCAGTTATTTGCTGCCCGGTTGGAATCATATCCCCGGCATTGATGCGATTCTGCCGGGTCAGAAATTCCATGGCATAATGGATGCCCTTTAAATTTCTACCCGGGGTCTCCAGATCGCGCGGCACAGTTGAACCAGCGGCGATCACGACTGCGTCAAATGAACGGGTGAGATAGCGCACGGAAATATCGACGCCGGCTTCAACACCGACCTCAAAAACAACCCCTTCCTGGCGCATTTGTTCCAGGCGGCGGTCGATAATATCTTTTTCCAGCTTGAAATCGGGAATACCATAGCGCAGCAAACCGCCGATTCGGTCGGCTTTTTCAAACAAAATGACCGAGTGCCCTTTGCGGGCAAGCTGCTGCGAGACAGCCAGACCCGCCGGACCTGAACCGATAACCGCGACGCGTTTTTTAGTTGTGAACAAGGCCGGTTGCGGCAACACCCAGCCTTCACGCCAGCCGCGTTCGATGATTTGCAATTCAATTTGCCGGATAGTGACTGCCGGCTGGTTGATGCTCAGGGTACAGGCGGCTTCGCAGGGGGCGGGGCATACTCTGCCGGTAAATTCCGGAAAATTATCGGTCGAATGCAGTATATCCAGCGCCCGCCGCCACTGATTCTGGTAGACCATGTCGTTCCAGTCCGGTATGCGGTTTTTAGTTGGGCAGCCATAGGCATGACACGAGGGCACGCCGCAATCCATACAACGGGCGGCTTGTTTCATAGCCCGATCCGGGGGAAGCAGTATTTCATATTCTCGGTAATCCTGCAGCCGCTGGTGAACCGGCCGTTTGGTCATGTCTTCGCGGGTATATTCAATAAATCCGGTTGTTTTAGCCACGGTATACCTCCTCAGTCGCAGAGACTGTATCTCTTTCAGTATCTTCTTTTTGTTTCATGCGTTCCAGCACTTTACGGTAATCTACCGGGATAACCTTGACAAACAGGGGCAGGTGGGTTTCCCAGTTGTCGAGCAATAGTTTGGCGCGCTGGCTTTTGGTACAGGCGTAATGCGCTTCCAGCATGGCGCGCAATTGTTTCATATCATCTTTTTGCCAGACACTTTCCAGGTCCACCATATCCAGGTTACATTTGGTATCGAATAATTCGCTTTCATCATAGACATAAGCAATGCCGCCGCTCATCCCGGCGGCAAAGTTGTTGCCGGTACCGCCAATAACAACGACAATTCCGCCAGTCATGTATTCGCAGCCATGATCGCCAACGCCTTCTACCACAGCGCGGGCGCCGCTGTTGCGCACTGCGAATCGTTCCCCGGCTATGCCGTTAATATATACTTCACCGCCGGTAGCGCCATATAGCGCCACATTACCGACGATAACGTTTTTATGCGGAATGAAGGTTGATTTTGCCGGGGGCACCAATACAATCCGTCCACCGGACATGGATTTGCCAACATAATCATTGGCGTCGCCTTCTACCCGCAGAGTTACGCCGGGGGAAAGGAAAGCGCCCAGACTTTGGCCGGCCGAGCCTTGCAGGTATATCTGAATCGTATTGTCCGGCAGGCCTTTACCGCCGTATTTTTTAGCGATTATGCCGCTTAACTGCGCGCCGATGGTGCGATGAACATTACGCACCGGTAATTTAATTTCAACAGGCTGCTGTTTTTCCAGGGCAGGGGCGGCCAGTTCGATCAATTTTAAATCCAGCACTTCATTCTCATCCGGGTTTTGCGGCCTGATACAGCGGCGCGGTACATCCGGTGCAATTAAAGCTCCGTTTAGCAGAGCGGCTAGATTGACTTTTTTCATCTTCCAATGGTCGATGGCCGGTTGTATATCGAGCATATCGGTACGGCCTACCATTTCATCCACAGTACGAAAACCGAGTTCGGCCATCCATTCACGAAATTCCATGGCGACGAAGCGCAGGAACCGTTCGATATATTCCGGTTTGCCGGCAAAACGAGCGCGTAGTTGTTGGTCTTGTGTCGCTACACCCACAGGACAGGTGTTTAAATGGCACTTGCGCATCATCACGCAGCCGAGACTGATAAGCATGGAAGTGCCAAAGCCATATTCTTCTGCGCCCAGCAGGGTGGCAATGGCTAAATCGCGCCCGGTTTTCAATTGCCCGTCGGTCTGCACGCGGATGCGATCGCGCAAACGGTTATAGATAAGAGACTGCTGGGTTTCGGCCAATCCCAATTCCCAGGGCAGGCCGGTGTGTTTGATTGAGGTTAAAGGAGAAGCGCCGGTGCCGCCGTCATGTCCGGAAATGAGCACTGTATCGGCTTTGGCTTTGGCCACGCCGGAAGCAATGGTGCCGACGCCAACTTCGGAAACCAGCTTGACGGATACCCGTGCAGCCGGGTTGACCGATTTCAGATCATAGATGAGCTGGGCAATATCTTCAATTGAATAAATGTCGTGGTGCGGCGGCGGCGAAATAAGGGTAACGCCCGGTGTGGTATGCCGCACGCGGGCAATATCTTCGCTCACTTTGTGACCCGGTAATTGCCCACCTTCGCCGGGCTTGGCGCCCTGGGCGATTTTGATTTGCAATTCGTCGGCGTTCATAACATATTCGGTAGTGACGCCGAAACGACCGGAAGCGATTTGTTTAATGCGCGAACGCATGCTGTCGCCATTGGGCAGCGGCGTATAGCGAACCGGGTCTTCGCCGCCTTCACCGGAGTTGCTGCGCGCACCGATGCGGTTCATGCCGATAGCAACTGCTTCGTGTGCCTCTTTGCTGATAGAACCAAAGGACATAGCCGCACCGACAAATCGTTTGGTAATTTCTTCTACAGGCTCTACTTCATCGATGGGTACGGGAGCGGATTTTTTAAATTTGAAAAGGCTGCGCAGAGTTGCATGGTTTTCAGCGTTTTGTTCCACAATGCGGGTAAATTCCTTGAATGTTGTGTAATCATTGGTACGGGTCGCAAGTTGCAGTTTGTAAATTGCTTCAGTAGTCCACAAATGCTTTTCACCATTTACACGTACCTGGTAATTACCGCCAGATTCCAGCAGATTTTCCGGTGATCCTTTTTCCGGGAATGCTTTACGATGACGCATATAAACTTCTTCTGCCAGTTCATCAAGACCAATACCGCCAACCCGCGAGGCTGTGTTGCAAAAATAATTATCGATTACTTCCCGACCCAAACCAATTGCTTCAAAGATTTGCGAGCCAAAAAAACTGTGCAGCGTTGAAAGTCCCATACGGCTGATGGTTTTTAACAACCCCTTTTTAACCGCCTGAATGTAATTATCCATTGCCTCTTCGGCAGTGCAGGGCTGTTCCAGCAGGTTTGATTCAGCCAGTTCATGAATGGTCGAAAACGCCAGGTATGGACAAATCGCATCGGCGCCGAAGGCAACCAGCAAGGCATAGTGCATAACCTCGCGCACTTCGCCGGATTCGACAATAATACCTGCCGAATTGCGAATGCCGTTATTGATAAGATAGTGATGCAAGCCTGAAGCGGCCAACAGCACCGGTATGGGGGCGTGGTCTTTATCCATATTACGGTCGGTCAGCACCAGCAGGGTGGCGCCTTCCTGAATGTGCCGTTTGGCTTGTTCAAATATAGAATGCAGCGCTTTATTAAGCGAATAACCGCCGCCATAACCGGAAAATAAAATATCTATATATTGCGGTTTAATGTTTGGATGGCCGGATTCACGGATTCGCATCATATCTTCAGGAGTCAGTATCGGGTGATTCAATTTCAAGCCGCGGTAATGTTCCGGGGTTTCTTCGAGGAAATTTTTTTCACAGCCGACAAAACTTTCCAGCGACATGACCAGTTCTTCGCGCAGAGGGTCGATGGGTGGATTGGTAACCTGGGCGAATAATTGTTTGAAATAGGCAAATAGCAGCTGCGGCTTGTCCGACAGCACCGCCAGGGGGGCGTCGTTACCCATTGAACCAACCGGTTCCTGGCCGCGCGATGCCATGGGATTAATGATGATTTTGATTTCTTCATCCGTATAACCAAAAGCGTGCTGGCGCTGCCGTACCAGGGCAGTGTCTTCAGCCGTAACTTTGGAGGGATTGAACAACCCGCGCAACTGGATGTGATTTTCACGAACCCAGCGACGATAGGGTTTTTGTCGGGATATTTTGGCCTTGATTTCGTTATCCGGCACGATGCGGTGCTGTTCAAGATCGACCAGGAACATTTTGCCCGGCTGCAGGCGGCCGCGGCTCAATATTTTTTCAGCAGGAATTTCGAGCACACCGGTTTCAGAGGCCATAATCACCAAACCGTCTTTGGTCACTGTGTAGCGTGCGGGGCGCAGACCGTTACGGTCGAGGGTGGCGCCGATATAACGGCCATCGGTAAAGGCCAGGGCGGCAGGGCCATCCCAGGGCTCCATAAGCGCAGAATGGTATTCATAAAATGCGCGTTTATCCTCGCTCATTTTTATTTTAGGGCCGTGCGCTTCCGGCACCATCATCATAATGGCGTGCGGCAGCGAACGTCCGGCCATAATGAGCAATTCCAGGGCGTTATCGAAAATACCGGAATCGGAGCCGGATTCCATCAGGACCGGCTTTATTTTTTCTATATCGTCGCCTAACAGTTCAGAGTTGATATGCGATTCCCGGGCGCGCATTCTGTTCATGTTACCGCGCAGGGTGTTGATCTCGCCATTGTGCGCCAGGTTACGAAACGGCTGCGCCAGGTTCCAGGTCGGCAGAGTATTGGTGCTGTAACGCTGGTGAACAATGGAAAAAGGGCTGATGAATTGCTCATTCAACAGGTCCGGATAAAAAGTGGTCAGCTGCGTTCCGGTAAGTAATCCTTTATAAACAATGATTTTACTGGAAAAGCTGGCCACGTAAAACTGGCTGACATCCTGATCCGCCCAATTCATTACTGTATTTTCAATAAGACGGCGAATGACATAGAGTTTGCGTTCAAACGCTGCGTTGCTATACGAGGCGCAGGAGATAAAAAGTTGTTCTATATGGGGTTGAGTTGATCTGGCCAGATCGCCGAGGTGACCGTTGTGAATTGGCGTTTTACGCCAACCTAAAAATTTACAGCCTTCCTGTTCAACAAATTGTACCAGTTGTGCTTTGCATTTTTCCTGCAATGCTTTGTCGGTTGGCAAAAAAACCATGGCAACGGCATATTCCCCAACAGGGGGGAGTTGAAAGCCCAATTCTTTTTCGCAGGAGCGGAATAACTGGTCGGGCAGTTGCAGCATAACCCCGGCGCCGTCGCCGGTGCCTTTGTCGCCGCCAATCGCACCGCGATGTTCCAGGTTGATAAGGATTTTGATGGAATCTTCAACCAGTGAATGGTCGGGAACGCCATCCAGCCGGGCGATAAATCCCACGCCGCAGCTATCATGTTCCAATGCCGGATCGTACAAACCAAACGGACGGGGAATGCCAGCAGCATTGATAAAAGGAGAGCGCAAATTATTGGTCATTTTTAGCCTCTTATAAACTTTATAATAAATAAGTTTATTGTTATAGCTCTGCCTCGGCAGAAACAATGTCTGTTAAAATGAGATGACCGCATCAATACAATGCAGTCCTTTATATATTCGACGGGAAAATACTAAAGGGGGGCATTATATTGTGCGGAAAGGTTTCAAGCGCACAAAATTCACAAGTTTTATTAAATCCAGGTATATTGTAGAGTTATAATTACCTTTTAATTAATTTAGATCCACACATAACACAACGGACTGATTTTCATGCCGGGTTACATCTGGATTTTGACAGTATAAAGTAAAAAAAAAAAATCACAATATCAATTCTTTTTTGTCGGAAAACAAACGCCATGGAATGACAGGCAGGCAAGCAAGCAAGAATAGATGAACAGAAAGATTGAATATTATTACAACAGAACAAGGAAGGTATTTATTTGCAGCCAGTTTTTTGCGGCTGCCGGTCTTGCTATATAAAAAAGCCCCAAAGTGCAGCCGAACAAGCCGGATGCAGCTGCGGGGCGAATTTAACAAAGAAATGCCTGAAATTGTCGCAAAATAACAATATTCAAAAATTTAGTTGAGCTTTTTTTCAACCACAGCCAGACGTTCGGTTGCCATTTTTTTATGATCAGGGTCATCTGAGGCGGTGATGGGTAATGCTAGACACTTTTCATATTCTTCTTTGGCCAGTTGCCATTCTTTGGTTTCTTCATAGGTCAGACCCAGTTCGAGGTGGTGGTTGATGTAGGTTGGGTTCAGTTTGATGGCAATTTGAAAATGTTCCACAGCTTTTTCGTTACTGGCATCCGGCAGGCCGCCGTATAAAATTTTGGCAAAGGTCTTTTGGATGCCGCTCAGGTTCGCTACTTTACGGTGCCAGCGGGCCAGCACATGGTGGGCAATATCTTTGTCCGGAGCAAGTTCCAGGGATTTCATTGCTTCTTCTTTTACTTCTTTGGACATTTGCACCTGCTGTTTTTTGCCGGAGATTAACGCAACGCGGCCAAGCGCAACGGACAGGAACAGGTGTGCGTCGGCGTTATTCGGACAGCGTTTTACTGCCAAACGGGCAAAATGCTCGCTTTTGGCATAGTCATCTTTTTGTTTCTGCTCTTCTGCGTTTTCGCCAATATCCACATAAGCGCGGGATATTTTCCATAAAGCTTCGCAGTTCATGGAATCCGCTTTGTAAACCTGCAGATAGTTTTGCAGGGCGGTTTCATTGTCCAGCACATCAAATGCTGAATCTCCTTTTGCCAGGTATTGGGCGACATCTTCAGACGCTTGTACCATGACAATGCCAATTGCCAGAACGAACATCATTACCAGTAGTTTTTTCATTTCCTCTCTCCATTTGGTTTTTTTGTAAATGAATTTGCTTCATTATTATTCTATGGTTTTTTTACAATAATGTCAATGAATATTTTGTTTTTTTTCAGATTTTTTTAAAAAGTATTCAAAACAATAAAATAATAAACACCGGCGGCGGATAAGCAGGTATATGGCATGTTGACCAAAGTATATATTCTGTAAATCCCCTTGCGCTATATTCAGATATTTATTACATTAAAAAACCCGGCGTG
>CAYNSO010000140.1:0-8846 GCA_964399735.1 uncultured Cytophagia bacterium | reverse complement strand
TACGTAAATTTCATAAAAACATAATAATACTCTAATTTATAGAAAATTACTTAATAGCGAAAAAATTCCGCAAAATTACTACACTTTCCAATCAATACCTTTTGATACAGCCCGCTGATCCGATTAAAAAACAAACGCAACTTGAACTGGCTTGAAAAAAACTAACCTGCTTTTCAAAACCAGGCGCCAAGTCAAACAACCGTTTATATAACAGAATCAATATCCTTTTGTGACAATACCTTATCAAACAAACCATTGTTCTGCAAAGACCGGGCGGTTGGCAGCAAAACAGTAAAAGTTGCCCCTTCTCCGGCTTGGCTGGAAACAGAAATTTTTCCTTTATGCTTTTGAATTATTCCATAAGATATTGCCAAACCCAGGCCGGTGCCTTTGCCGGGGGGCTTGGTGGTGAAAAAGGGGTCGAAAATTTTATCCTGTATTTCTGCCGCGATACCCGGTCCGGTATCGGTAAAACTAACCAACGTCTGTTGCCGGTCGGAAGACATAGTGGTTTTAACTACCAGTTTGCCGGTTCCCTGCATGGCTTCGGCGGCATTTAATATGATGTTTAAAAATATTTGTTGTATCTGGCCTACATCCACAAAGACCTTATCCATATCGGTCTGAAATTCTTTAATAATTTCAATATTCTGAAAAACCGCCTGGCGCTCGATCAATGATAAAGCGCCGGTCAAAATTTTATTCAAATCTGTAATAGCTGCCTGGGTTCGCGATTGCCGGGAAAAATCCAGCAGGCCCTGGACAATTTTACGGCAGCGTTCCGTTTCGTTGACTATTCTTTTCAGGTCTGTATAATCCTGATCCGCTTTGGTCTTTTTTTCCATTAACAAGTTGGTAAAAATGAGGATGCCGCCCAGTGGATTATTCAATTCGTGCGCAACTCCCGCGGCCAGTTCGCCAATAGATGCAAGTTTTTCGGATTGCACCAGTTGTTGCTGAGTTTTCCGTAATGTGTCCAGTGATTCCTTTAATTCCTGGTTGGTTATCTGCGCATCTTTCTGTACCTGTTCCAGCCTGTCAATCATATAGGGCAAGCACATTTCCGCTTCGGCCAGCCCCTGGAAAACGGCAACTGCTTTTTCATAACAAGACGGGTATCCACAAGCGCCGCAATTCAATTCGTCTTCCGGCTTTTTTTTACCCGTCATTGCCAGAATGCGTTTGATATCGGCTTTGCCAGGCTGTTTTTCCGGTTTGTATTCATTGGTAAACTGCCTGCTCAAATCCAGTATTTGTTTTTTTTGTATTTCCGGGGGCGTTCTCAGCCGGGACTGTTCTTTGATATAATTAATGACCCGGTCTTTTTTCACAAAAACTGATAGGGTGTTATTTATTTTAGGGCCATTAATACACCCTTCGCAAAACAAAATATCAAGAAATTTGGCTTCGATCTCCCCTTCTGCGGCTTTGCTAATTATTTCCAACACCCGGTCACGGCCGTCGGTTACGATAATGTCATTATCCGTTATATCGGCGTTCATCCCGGCGCTTTTCAACAAACCGCCGGAGACCGGAAAAAGTTTCCCCTTGCGCCCGCGGGGGCCATCAAATTCTCCTTCCGGTAAATCCGCTAAATGAATTTGATTGTAAGCAAACATGGCATTCAATTCATCAAAAGTCAATACACAATCGATAATCCCTGCCACTTTACTATCGGTCATCTCCCGCTTTTTGGCAATACAGGGCCCGATAAAGACAATATGGTTTTCAGCGCCGTAATTCTTTTTTATATACCTGCCGATAGCGATCATCGGCGAAACGATCGGGGCAAGACAGATTGATAAAAACGGATAGTACTTTTCTATATAGCTCACTACAGCAGGGCACGGAGAAGAAATAATAACAGGCATTACATTCGATTCGAGTAACTGTTGGTATTTTTCACTAACCAGGTCAGCCCCGAAAGCGACATCGAATACTTGACTAAAACCAAGCTGTTTAATGGCAGTTAGTACCTTGCCGGCTGGAATATCCGGAAATGCCGCCGGAAAAGAAGGCGCCAGTACGGCAAAAACATCCTTTTGGGAATTAAGGATTTGCATAACCGGCAAAATATCATCACGTATACTTTTAGCGTTTTGCGGACACACCCGCACGCAATATCCGCAGGCAATACAGCGTTCGGCTATTACCTTGGCCTGGCCTTTTTCAACCTTGATGGCTTTGGCCGGACAATTACGGATACAGGAGTAACAACGCTTACACCTGGTTTCGATTGTGGTTACGACTGGCAACAATTTTTAATTCCATTTGTTTGGAAACAAAAAGAATTTAAAAAGCCTTGTATTGTCCTGTTGCGCTGGTAGTATACTATGGAATGTCTGTTAATCCCTGGAGAACTTGATCACGGGCAGGTTACTGGCAGCAGCTTTTTATTTTCTCAACTCTTGTTTATTATTTTCATGCCATATTACAAATACTCGCAAAATTAAATTAAAAAGTATAAAATACTTGCTATAAAATTATTCAGGAATACAAACTTGTCATGTAACTGAAAAATGACTGCTATAAATGCCTTCGGGATAATAAAGCTTTCGATACTCTTCATTTTCCAGCAAATGCTTTGTAATGACATTATTATCCTTGTCGATAAGGTATTTCAACTCGGCTATATTTTTTGACCATTGGTTGCCGTTAAAAAACTGTACGCCGGGAAACTGGGTTTTATAAAGTGCGCTGCGGCTGTAACAGGAGCCAAGATATAGAAAAGCAATACACTGTTCTTTCATCAAACCCGCTGCCGTAGTCATCATAAACATACCGAGATGATCGGCTGGGAATTGCAGGTCATAAAAAGCATAATAATAAAAAGCCATAACCGGTTGTTGCAGGTAAAGCATAACCAGGCCGATGTCTTTTCCGGAAGCATTATCGGTAAAAATCACCAGGTGCGAAATGATCGGCGAACTCATCAGCTTGTCCAGCCGCTCATAACTCATCACATCCTGACCGAATTTGGCATCGGCATAGCTTTTACAAAATTCGCGCCATTGCGGAGTAAAATCAAAATCACTGCGTGAAATCAGCTTGAAAGCAATGTTCCCGCCTTTGCGCAGGATGCGCCGATTTTCGGAAGACGGTTGGTATTTATCCAATTCTACCCGAATATTACGGCATAAATAAAAGCGGTCCAGGTTGGGGGAATTGGGCAAAAATCCCCGGTTAAACACATCTGCCGGGGTTTCATGCGCTTCCGGAACCGCCCAGATTGCATAAGGGAAAATATAATGCTGGTAATCCGATCTAGCTTCTGAAAACAATAATTTCATAAGTACAGGCTCTTTCATTGCGCTTGTTGAAATTGAGAAATGGTGGAGAAACCTGTTAATCTTCTCCTGGGGGCCACAAACTTTTGCCAACATCCAGGCGGAAATAGCTGCTGAGGCAGTAAATTTTACGGATATTTTTATAAGCAAGATCAATGGCGCCCTGCATGGTATCGGCAACTGCGGCGATATCGGCAATGCGGTGCCCGGTCATCAGCTTATGCTTGTCCGGCCCGCCGGTTACTTCATTCCACCAGATATCACAATCGGCGTCTTCGTGCATTTGTACAGTCAAATACGGCCCTGTAATTTTGGTATAGGGATAACCCCATCCGGCCAGGGTCAGCACACAGGCAAAGCGCTTGCCCGGTTTATATTCTATTGTCAATTTCTTATTATGCGCTGTATCCAGCATGAGTTGCACCGGATTTTTCAGCATCCTCAACAGCGGCAACCCCGCGGTAACGCCGGTACGGACGTTATACTCCAGCACATACCACTTGCCATCACGTTTGGCGGCAGTCACCTGTACCGGGCCATTAAAATTGGTTTCCCGGAACCAGGGCAACAACGGATGGATGAGTTCCCGGGCCAGGCCATACTTGTCGCCGGTATCAACCTCAACCAGACCGCCCAGCGGTGCGCCGGCCACCGGCCCCATATTGCCGTCAAAGGCGCGTTTATATTCCTGGTTGGTCACCAGCGAATAGACCTCACCATTGCTGACCAGCGCAATATGACCCGCCTCTCGCCGGCCCATGTATTCCTGCAGGAATACCCCTTCGGCATAATCCACATTTTCCAGCCAGCTTTTGGTATCTGCAACGGTTTCGGTTACTATGGTATGCACCGGGCTGCCGGGGCGGCACAGGGGATTTTTAATTACATAGGGTTTGGGATGTTTGTTGACATATTCCAGCGCTTCAAGGCGGTTTTTAGCGACATGCGATAGCGGAAAAGGTATGTCGTATTTTTTACACAATTTATAAGCAAAATCACGATCACGCTCCAACTGCATGGCATCATGCACCGGGGCAAAAATCGGTACTCCGGAATTCAGGAATTCTTCGGTCCACTCTTGCTGGTGCCAGTCAATAGACATGGGAAAAACCAGGTCAATTTTCAACTCTTTTAACAATTTGCAGGGATTGGGATAATCTTTATAGTAAAAGACCTTCCCTTCTTTAGCCGCACTATAATGACCATAATCGCGGTTTAAATAACAAAACACCTCGGCGCCATCCTCTGCCAGGATCCGCATGGCGGAACTGGCAAAAGAGCCAATGCCAAATACCATGATCCTTTTTTTTTCGTTGCTGCTCATTCGTTCTATCAGCCTTTCCTCTGTTAACCGAGAATTTTCTTTATTCTTCGCTTGATAATTTATCCATCATACTTTTTATGATGCCGCCTTTTAAATCTTGCGGCAAAATATCCATATAAATATCATCATAATACTTGCCGGCAATATAACAATTTTGCCTTCGAATGCCAATCTTTTTAAACCCGATCTTTTCATAAACACGAATTGCTCTTTTGTTGTACTCATGAACTCGTAAAAATATACTGACCAGGTTGATAATGTTAAAACCATAATCAATAGTTAAAATGGCAGCTTCGGTTCCATAGCCTTTGTTCTGATAATCCTTGTCGCCGATCATAATTCCAAACTCGGCGCCGCGGTTCACCGTTTCCACATTCAGCAGCGTGGTTGTGCCGATTGGTTTGGCCGTTTCTTTTTCATAAACAGTGAAAAAAACGCTGTCGCTATTTTCCATGTTGGTTAGCCAGTCGGCTTCCTGCTCTTGAGTTAAAAACAGAGAAGGCGTCAGGTAAAATGTGTTATCTTTATCATGCAGCCACTTGCGATACAGATCATTTAAATCTTTTTGCATCGGTCCGAGGATCACTTTTTCCCCGATCATTTTGGGAGAAATAGTTATTAAATCCATTTTCTTCTCTTAAATTATTAACCATTTAATATAACCAGCCAAACCCAGTTAAAAAGCAAATGAACAAAAGCAGCAGCCGTTACTTTACGGGTCTTGATCAGAGTCCAGCCAAACAACATGGCAGCGGTAAAGGCAATCAGAATATTGACCCATACCGGCTGCCCACCGCCTGGATAAACAGAGTTGCCGCCAAAATCGAGCACAAAGGCATTGTTGAAATGCACTAGCCCTGAAATCAACGAAGCAATCAGCAGGGGGAGCAAAGTTTTATTCTTTTTAGCCGGTAAAATAGCAACAATATAGTTCTGTATTATCCCGCGAAAAAGCAATTCTTCCGGCAGGGCAATAAAAAAGCCGATAAACAATAACTGTTGCGCCATTTCACTCAAGGGCATCATATCATGCGACAAAGTGAAAAAGCGCAAGGCAATTCCGGGAATAAAAACCAGTATAAATAAAAACAAAAAATTCATGACCGCAGATCGCCAGTCATTATCCTTTAAACGGAAGCTATAAGTGAAATTCGGTAACGGCCGCAGCGCCAGGTAAATAACCAACAGGTTAATGATACCGATCATGGGATAAATATAAAAAACCGGCTGCGCCGGCGGCGCGCCATAGCGGGATAGAAACGGAAATTGCATGGGTAACAACACCAATAAAATAATCAGCGCATCACGCCAGCCCAGGGGGTGTTGTTTGTTTTTGATAAAGACCGTGGCGATTAAGGGCAAAAAACAATACAGCGCGCCCGCGGGAATGATTAATAAATTTGCGGGAGCGGCTGCCAAAATACTTAGAGACGCAACACACCACATAACCAGGGGAACAAGCCATAACCGGCGCGGGTGTGTGGCGTAATCAGCAACCAAAACCTTGACAAGCGTGGGATTTCCCAACAAAATTACCGGCGCCATCAGTAAAAGAAAAGCGGAAAATACAGCCAGGGTTTGTGCCGCCTCACCCGGAACATAAATTAAATAAAAAGCCCAGGCAAAGGCAAGAAGGATAAAAAGGATACCCCCCAGCCGAAAATCTGCCGTCAGTGTGCCGCGTTGATGATCTTTTACTTTCATAAATCCTGTTCTATAATTTTGCAATCATTCTAATATAATTAATAAAAATCCTGATGTCAAATTATTTATACAGAAAAGGGATAATTAGTACAATAACAGGGAAAAACTTACCGGTTTATCACTTGACTATACCTGGCAAAAAGTCATGTAATCATTATACAGAAAATTATTTAATTCAACAAGTAACCTGGTACTGAGAAATTAAAAAAAGAAAATATATCAAATTTAATATTTTCAGGCAAAATATTACTGTATTAAACATTTTGTTTGTTATTATATAATTTAATTTTATTACAAATCACCAAAAAACACTTTTCTAACTAAATAATTATTGCGTCATTCAAAGTAAAAAACAAAATGTGAACCATCATTCAGTTTGGTATAGAAATTGCAATAATATAGTTATCAATAAAAAAACATAATGGCGTTATTAAGAAAAATTTTTTATAACTTTATACAAATTGAAATTTAAACTCGGTAGAATGATCGTATATTTTAAAATATTGTTCTTTATAAAATAAGGCTTACTGATCAATATAATCCGTGATGATCAATATAAATACGTTTTTACCTTATTAACACAATTAGCCATGTAATAATATACTCACCTACCGTTATCCCGTCCATAAATATTAACAACAAATCAATAATCTGCTAATAATTAGTTTAACATAATAAACTAACTTTAACATGATGCCGCGGATTTTCTATGCCGTTTTTTTGGTAATCAATGGAAACGCCATTTTATGCAATAACGAAATTCCACATTTAATTATTTTTAAATTAATAAAAACTAACCCTTTACAACAAAGGAATTATGACGAAAAAGGAATTATCAAATAATCATCACTATGGGGGAAAATACCTGACATTTTTTTAGGAGATGTTGAATATGCCATAGAAATCCTTAAGGTGGTTGAAATACTCGGGTACATTGACCCGACTGTAATCCCGCACATGCCGGATTATATTTCAGGCTTGATTAATCTACGAGGCAAAATATTGCCAATTATGGATATTAAAAAGAAATTCGGTTTGCTAAATGATGCCAACAGTACGGATAAAGTGATCATCCAAATTCAGATTGAGGATATTTCTATGGGAATTGTGGCCGATAATGTTTCAGAAGTGGTCAATATTAGCGCTGAAAATATTGATTGTACACCCTATATGGGTGAAAATATCAATACCGAGTATATTCTGGGTATCGATAAAACCCAAAAGAATGTTAAAATACTGTTAAACATTGAAAAGATCATCAATTGCAAAGAACTCGTATCGTTGACAGATGTAACAGTAGAAAAAAATGTTGAATTATTAACCGCATAAATCCAGTTTAATTAATTCAGGGAGTGAAAAGATGAAAAACATATTTAAAAGTCTGAAATCATTAATAACAATTATTGTAGTAGCGATTATTGTTTTACTTATAGTAATTAATGGTTTTATATCTTATAATTCATCATATAAAGCAGTTGAAAAAGCCTATATTAACCAGTTACAAAATTTTAATAAAGATATTGAAAGACAATTGGTCAAATACATTGAAGACCAGCTCAAAAACGCCTGGTTTCTGGCTAGTGAAAAAATTATTATTGAAGCCATTAAAAGCAATGACTTTACCCAGGCAACCGAATTAATAACCAATTTTTACCGAGAACAGAATATTTATGATGACGTCTTTATTGCCACTGCTGGTTCCGATCCGGAAATCCTGGCCGATGCCGGCGTGGGTGCAATTGGTCTGCATTACGGCAATAAAGGCTATGCCGATAATGTTACCAATAATTTGGCAGGCCGCGAATATGTCAGCCAGCCAGATAGAGCGCCGATAAGCGGAATGATTGTTATGCTGGTAACCGTACCCATCCGCGACAATAATCAGATTATCGGTGTTTTGGGGTTGCCTTTTAATGTTAGTTCGCTATCAAAAAATTTGGTAAGTGACTTGTTGATGGGTAAAACCGGTTATGCCTTTATTTCCGATAGTAAGGGGCTAACCTTTGCACACCCGAATGAAAGTTTGATTTTTAAGAGTAAACTTGATGATTACGATTGGGGCAAAAAAATGCTTTCAGCTGAAAATAATCAAGTTGTCCATTATGAATGGGAAGGAAAAGGAAAATTAGCAACTAAAATAAAAAATGACAAATATGGCTTTATTGTAACATCAACTATATATGATGCGGATATAAACGAAGACGCTAACAAAATGTTGCGTATTACACTTGTAAGCGGCATTATCTTGCTGCTGGTTTCCGGTGTTTTCATTACGTTGTTCCTCGCCAACCGTCTCAAACCGTTGGGCAATGCTGTTGAGGTTGCAGATAGACTGGCAGCCGGCGATATTAACGTTGCCGTTGCAGCAAAACGAGAGGATGAAATCGGTAACCTGATCCAGGCTTTCGGCCGTATGATCGCCTCTTTGCGTGAAAAAGCTGTGGCAGCACAACACATCGCCAAAGGCGATCTCTCCGTGCAGGTAGCCGCCGCCTCGCGCGATGATGTGCTCGGCAACGCCATGGTGCAAA
>CAYNSO010000139.1:0-8924 GCA_964399735.1 uncultured Cytophagia bacterium | reverse complement strand
ATTTTTTTTAACAATATTTCGACATTGGATCACACATTGTGTCTCAAAATATTCAATCTTAACGGAAAGAAATTTTTCGACAGGTTGATGCTTTGGGCATCGCGGCTGGGTGATGGGTATATGTATGGAGTGGTAATTATAGTATTATTTGCGCTAAATTATCAAGTTGCCCGGCAACTAGCTCCGGCAGCTCTGATTGCTTTTGCAATAGAAATAACCACACATGTGCTGATAAAAAAAATAACCCGGCGTACCCGTCCTTTTGAACGAATCACCGGGGTTCGCGCCTTAATCATTCCGCCGGACAAGTTCAGTTTTCCCTCCGGGCATACAGCGGCGGCCTTTTTAATGGCAATGCTTTTCAGCTATTTTTTCCCGGTTATTGTTGTTCCGGTGTTCTTATTAGCTGCTACTATTGGTTTTTCTCGCGTTTATAATGGTGTCCATTTTCCAAGCGATGTAATAATTGGCATGTTGCTGGGTATAATCAGCGCTTTAATCGGTTTAACAATCATCAGGTGATAGAATGAAACTGGCAATTTTTACTGAAAGTTTGCCGCCAAATACCGACGGAGTTGTTAAAACCCTGTCACGTTTGGCCGATTCGCTACTAGACGAAAATATTGATTTCAAGTTTTTTTCACCGGTCAAACCTGAAAACGGCTTTCCGTGGATAGACCGGATCAAAAAGGTTAGTTCTATTCCCTTATTCCTGTATAAAGATTATAAACTGGCCTGGCCATATTTTAGCAGTATCAATGCAGACCTTGATGCTAAAAAGCCGGACCTGGTGCATATTTGCACGCCCAGCCTGCTTGGCTTGTTTGGTATGGATTATGCCCGTAAAAATGGTATTCCGGTTGTTTCCAGCTATCATACCAATTTTGTCGATTATTTTTCGTATTTCGGTCTCGAAGGACTGGAGGCTTCCGGATGGAATTATTTAAAGTGGTTTCATAACCGTTGCGAAAAAACCTACGTTCCTTCTCCAAGCGTAATTAGCGAGTTACAGCAAAAAGGGATTCGAGATATGGAGTTATGGCAGCGAGGTATCGAACTGGAGCGTTTTAATCCCGCTAAACGCAGCCAACAATTGCGCAAAGCAATCGGGGCGGATGGCAAACCAGTCCTGTTATTTGTTGGCCGGTTGATTAATCATAAAGATTTGGAAGACCTTGTTGAAGCCAATAAAATTCTGGCAAACCGGTATGATTACAAGCTGGTAATTGTTGGTGACGGTCCTATGAAAGTGGAACTGATGCAGAAATTACCCGATGCTTATTTCACCGGCTTTCAGTATGGTGAAGATCTGGCGCGCTGGTATGCTTCTGCCGATATTTTTGTTTTTCCATCCACAACTGAAACTTTTGGCAATGTTGTTCTGGAAGCTTTTGCTTCAGGCGTTCCTGTTATTGGTGTGGCCAAAGGCGGCGTTGCTGATATTATTAATCATGGTGTGGATGGATATATTGCCGCTCCAAAAGATCCTGCCGATTTTGCCGCTAAAATCGCTCTGCTGCTGGATAAACCCGATCGCAGGGCTTTAATGGGTACGCAAGCCCGCCTGACGGCACAAAACTATTGCTGGAAAACAATAAACGGCAAACTGATAAACAGTTACAAGCAGGTGATTGAAAAATATTTCAACAAAAAATACCATCTTGCCGGTTAACAAACAAGAGATCATTAAAATTTTATGACGATTTGTGACATTACCCAGGGTTATACCCCCATGAGCGGGGGTATACGTACCTATATTCACGAAAAAATGAACTATATCAGAAATCATACCCGGCACCGTCATATTTTAATCGTTCCCGGAGATAAAAATTCCGTTGATCAAGATGGGCAATGTAAAATAATTACCGTTAAAGCGCCGTATATTCCTCATTGCGAACCGTTTCGTTTCATGATAGATATGGGGTGTGTTTTTTCCATTCTCTGTAAAGAAAAACCGGATGTTATCGAGCTCGATAATATTTATCTAACTCCTTACCCGTCCTTTCTATACAAAAAGTTAAAAAAGAGCGCCTTGTTTGGTTTTTATCATACCGATTTTCCAACAGCCTATGTGGAATATTACCTGAAAAAAATAGCCGGGCCACACTGGGGTAGATTTGCCAAACAAATTGGTATCCGATATGCCCGATCTATATATAACAGATGTGATTATACATTAAGCTCAACGACACAATTCAGCGCTATTCTAAAGGATATGGGAATACAACGGGTACAGGTTATTCCCCTGGGTGTAGACCTGGAGCTGTTTAATCCTGCCCGACGTAATATGCAAATTCGCAGGCAACTCGGCGTCAGTGAAAATGAATTGCTGCTGGTATATGCCGGTCGTCTGGACGCTGAAAAAAGAATCGATTTTATTCTTGAGGCTTTTGAAAAAATTCCTTCCGGGTTAAACGCCCGTTTACTTTTTATTGGCGAGGGCCCGTTAAAAGAATTGCTGGTACATTATACACAATTCAATTCTCGTGTAACATATATACCCTATATTCAAAACAGAAAAAATTTGGCTCATATTCTAGCCTCTGCCGATATATATATAACCGCTGGAAAGTATGAAACCTTTGGTTTGTCTGTTGTTGAAGCTCAAGCTTGCGGCTTGCCGGTTATCGGCGTCCAGTCCGGGGCGCTGATCGAACGGGTTCCTCAAGGTACGGGACTTTTAGCATATCCGGATTCGAGTGAAGATATGGCACAACGGATTTATGAGCTGGCAACTAATGGCTTTCGTGAAAAGGGTAAACGGGCCAGGCAATTGGTTGAAAACTTTTATTGCTGGGAAAAATCGTTTCATAAACTACTTGGCTTGTATGAGAAATCATGCTGTTGATGATTTACAGGGCAGCATTTAAATTAATGCAATCTATATTCACTTTCAAAAGCAAGTTAATGATTAGCAAACCGGTACAGTTTAATAAAAAGAATATCCCCCATCTGGTGCAATATGGAATAATAATATTGATCGTCGGCGTGTTTGGAAATTTAATTTTTTCGCTGGCAATGACAGATCGGCATATTTTTATATCATTACAACAATTCCGGCCATTTTATTTTATGCTGGCAGTATTATTATCTCTAATACCGTGGGTAACCAATACATTCCGCTTGATGATCTGGACCCGCTTTTTGGGGAAGAGGTATCGTATCTGTGATTTATTTAAAATAGTGCTTGGTACTGATGTTGGCTCGGCAATAACTCCAACTGCCATTGGCGGCGGCTATGTTAAAGCGGGGATGCTAGTGCAAAAAGGGTTAAGTCCCGGCGCGGCTGCTTCAGTAATGACACTTGGATCGGTAGAAGATGGTGTTTTCTTTGCCCTGGCCTTACCCGTGGCTTTTTTTATGTCTTCCAACGCCCAAAACGGCATCATAAATAATTTAATCAGTAGACCGGAGGCGCAATATAAATCTATCCTGTTATTTATTTCAGGATTACTGATAATAATAAGCGCTTTACTATTTATTTTCAATAAATTACATGCCAGACTTGTTGATAAAATTCGTGGGGAAATAGTAAAAATAGGGCAAGATTTCTCTTTTGTATATATAACAATTGGCAAAACCGGTAAAACCCGTTTTTGTCTATCCCTTTTATTAACCGCAATTCAGTGGATGTGCCGTTATTCGGTGTTAACTGTATTATTAATATCGCTTGGAATCACTGTAGACCCCATTATGTTTTTTTTAGTTCAATGGTTTACTTTTGCAATAATGACCACCATCCCTACACCGGGGGCAATGGCAGGCGCTGAAGCATCATTTTATTTAATTTATGCACATTTGATACCCAAAGAGCTTTTGGGGTTGATTACCACCGGCTGGCGATTTTTAACTTTTTATTTACAGGTGGGCCTGGCGATTATTATAATTGGCTGTATCAATTTTTTCAACTTTCAAAAATAGTCCACTCACCGGGGGCACATCCTATTTCCACTTGCAGTAAAAACTCTTTCCGTCACGGGCTCAATGATTCCCGGTGGCAAAAAAAGTAACCAGCGGCCGCACAGGTCAAGTTCTTTTACAACTATTGCCGGCAAACGTTAACATTTTTTTCTGTTTAAAAGCAGGAAAGAAAGCTGCTGCGGGTCTTTGTATGATAAGATCAAACAACAAGTGATTCGGAATTGGCGGGATTGAAAGCTTGCAAAACTGCCCAGGGTAATTACTCATTTACAAAAAAATTTAAAAAAGACTTTCTCCAGAATATTTTTCATAGTGTTTTTGTTTTATATGATTTGCGCTAGCCTGGCATTAAGAAAGTCTTGATCATTTGTCAAGATTATCATATAATAATCTTGACAAAAGTAAAATTAATCTTGAAATTTTTTTGTTAAAAGAATAAAAAAATATGGAGGCTTTTTTGAACATTCTGTTACGTACTGGTATAACATTATTTTGTTTGACAATTTCCATGGCCGGCTGCGCATCACGACACAGCGGCACAGTAACTATTTTACACACCAACGACTTGCATTGTCAATATTTGCCAGTACCGGCAACCTTTGTGCAGGGTTCACCCAAGCCGCTCATCGGCGGGTTGGTAGCGCTGGATTTTTTTATTCGTCAGCAGCGCGCCCTGTACCCGAACTCGCTGCTGCTGAACGCCGGCGATATACTCACCGGCACACCGCTTTCCAAAATTGCGGTGGACAGCGTTTATGGCGGCGCTTTTGTAAACATGCTGAACCTGATGGGATACGACGTTGCCACCCTGGGCAACCACGAGTTTGACGAAGGCCAGGGTAATCTGTACCGTTTAATGGACATGAGCGATTTTGATTACCTGGTCGCTAACCTTACCATTAACAATGAACCGGTTACTGAAAAGGGTTATGAAATATTCAAAGTGGGCAATATCCGCGTCGGCATCATCGGGCTGCTGCTGACCGACCTGTTCCGCATGACCGCAGTATCAAACCTCGATGGCGTGCGCATTGATGACCCGGCGGCAACTGCCCAAACGATTATAGATAAAATCAATAGTAAAACCGACCTGATTGTTTTGCTGACCCACCTGGGCATAGAAGCAGATGTGGAACTGGCTAAAAAGATAACCGGGGCCGATCTGATCATCGGCGGGCACAGTCACACCCGGCTGGAGCAGCCGCAAAAAGTGAACGACATTCTCATCTTTCAAGCCGGCGCCAAGTCTACCAACCTGGGCCGATTGACAATGCAAATTGCCGACGACCGGGTTAACGAGTATCATTACGAACTGATCGACACCTGGGTAGACAGCGTTACAGCGCCCAATCCGGAGCTGGTCAAGCAAGTTGAATATTACCAAACCGAGATTGACCGGCAGTACAACCAGGTCATCGGCCAGCTAAAACAGGACTGGCGGCAGAATCACCGCGGCGAATCGAATCTCGGTTCATTTATTGCAGATGTTATGCGTTCCAGCGCCGGGGTAGATTTTGCATTAATGAATAACGGCGGCATCCGCAAGGAACTGCCGGCAGGACCGGTAAAAAAGCTGGATATTGTTGAAATTCTCCCTTTCCGTAATTATGTTGAAACTTTTACATGCCGCGGCAAACAACTGCTGGCTTTTGTTGAAAAGAATATTCAGGCCGGGCAGCATGGTGAAAGTGGTGTGTTACAGATTTCAGGGCTGCGTTATTGTTATCGGATAAATAAAACAGGGAATGCACAGCTTTTATCGGCTACAATAGCCGGAAAGAAAATCGACCCGCTGGCAGAATACCGCGGCGCAACTGTTGATTTTTTGCTGGATGGGCAGCCGCAGGAATATTTTGGCTTTGAACCGTCTAACCGTGTTTCTTCCGGAATGCTGCTCTCCGACATGGTGGTCGATTATATCATTAAAAATCCTGATATAAAAGGGAACAAAGATGAAAGAATTCTACACGTTAAATAATAAACCATTTACAGGAGTATAAAATGCGGACCCGAAAAATTACATTCATTATTGCCGGTATTGTAATACTGGGGTTAGCTGCCTGGATCATTTCCTGCGCAGTGAACCCGGTTACCGGTAAAAAAGAATTCATGCTGCTTACCGAAGCTGATGAAATAGCGCTGGGGCAGCAGACAGACGCTGAAATAGTGCAAACTTATGGAATCTATGAAGACCCGGAACTGACCGCTTATATTGAAGGCTTGGGAAAAACCATGTCCAAAAAAACTCATCGGCCCAATTTACCATATACATTCAAGGTGTTGGACACACCGGTGGTGAATGCTTTTGCGGTGCCCGGTGGTTATGTATATTTTACCCGCGGCATTCTGGGCTACCTGAATAATGAAGCTGAATTTGCCGGAGTATTGGGTCACGAACTGGGCCATGTTAACGCCCGTCACTCGGCAGTGCAATACAGCCGCGCACAATTGGCGCAGTTGGGCCTGGGCGTTGGCATGATCTTTTCCGAAAAATTCAGACAATACGCCGGTCTGGCGGAGTTTGGCGTCAGTATGCTGTTTTTGAGTTACAGCCGCGACAATGAACGTCAGGCGGATGACCTGGGAGTTCTATATTCCACTTTAACCGGCTATGATTCCAACGGCATGGCAACATTCTTTACTACCCTGGAGCGCATGAATCCGAGTTCCGAGAGCGGCAGTCTGCCGGAGTGGTTCTCCACACACCCCAACCCGGTTAATCGAATTCAGGCAGTCAAGAAAAAAACCCTTGAAGAACAAAGAAAAATTCCCGGTCAAAGCTTTGTGCTCAAACGGGATGAATATCTGCAGCATGTTGACGGCATTGTTTTTGGCGATGACCCTCGCCAGGGTTTTGTAGAGGGCAATGCTTTTTATCATCCGTCATTGCAAATCACCTTCCCGGTGCCTTCAGGCTGGCAATTTAGTAACACCCCGGCGCAGGTACAAATGATTTCACCCCAGGAAAATGCTGCGATTATTTTTGGTATGGAGAAGGCTTCTTCACCTCTGCAAGCATCAACCAGCTTTACTACCAACGCCGGGGCACAGGTTGCTTCTTCGGATGCGATAACCGTTAATGGTATGCGCGCACAGCGGGTTATCAGCAATATCACATCGGAAGAACAAGCATTGCGAGTCGAGTCCTTTTTTATTGAAAAAGACGGTAAAATTTTTACTTTTCATGGCTTTACCGATACTGCCAGTTTTTCAACGTACCAGACGCCATTTGTGAATACCATGAGTAAATTTAACAAATTAACCGACCCGAAAAAGCTTAATGTAAAACCGGTACAACTGGCAGTAAAAAGCCAAAACAAAGCCGCTACCTTGCGGTCATTGTTAACCGGTTATGGCGTAGCGCAAAATAAGCTGGAAGAAATGGCAATTTTAAATGGCATGAACCTGGAGGAAACCGTGCCGGCAAAAACAAAAATTAAAGTTGTTGCAAAATAACACCCTTTCAGCTTGTGACCATTCAATAAAAGAATGACCTGCATTATATCAGCATTAAGCTTTTGATGTAATGCAGGTTAGAAATTTGCTATAAAGCGGGCAAACTCTTTACCCGATATATATTCACTATAATAATCTGGCTTTCCTCTCCTGCGCTAATCCAGCTAACCCGGATAACTCGGCAAAAACATACAATCCAGACCGGCAGGTTTTCAATTCTAAAAAATTGTAAAATAATGTATTGTGTTGGTATTGGCGTTATTTGGGGTTGCTTTTCTGGTATTTTTTATTTACTATCAATAAATGAACTGATAATGGCGATGGAGCAACGATCATGGGAAATAAAAAAGAAACCAAAAATTCTATAAAATTCACCAGACGGGATTTTTTGAGCACAGCAGGAGCGGGTACAGCGGCGTTATTGCTGAATCCGGTAAAAAATGCAAAAAAACTATCCGCCTCTACCCTGCTGCCCGGGGAATACAAAGCTCAAGTGGCAGCCACCCGCGCGGATAGTTACGACCGGGCATTGGTGAAAAGTAAAGTGCAGCATCTGTTTGAATCGCTGGGAGGTATTGGCGATGTGATCCATGCCAATGACAAAGTAGCTATTAAAATAAACCTCACCGGTGGAACCCAATATGAAAATTACCCAAAACTTGAAGGAACCAGTCTAATCGACAGCACCTGGACTCATCCCGAAGTGTTGCGGGCGGTAGGCGAGTTAATACTAGATTGCGGCGTAAAACCGGAAGATTTGTATATCGTTGAAGCGATCTGGGACGCTAAATCCTATAACGATTATGGTTACAAGGATGTGCAAACCTCCCTGGGCTGCCAGTTGATCGATTTGAACAAAAAAGCGCCCTATACAGATTTTATCGACAAACCGACCGGCGAGAAGCATGTTTATTACGAGTCTTTCAAACTCAACCGGATTTTGGATGAGGTAAATGCATTTGTGTCGATTCCAAAGATGAAGCATCATTTTAATGCGGCAGTTACACATTCCATGAAGAACCTGGTCGGTATCACTCCGTTATCGTTATATGTCAAAACCGGTATGAGCGGATACCGGTCGGCGCTGCATTATGACGGCGGCGATATCCGGTTACATCTTCCGCGTTCCATTTGTGATTTGAACCTGGCGCGCCCGGTTAACCTGGCAGTGATCGATGGCATTAAAAACGCCGATGGCGGCGAAGGCCCCTGGAATTCAACTTTTGAATTGGCCGAATATCATTTACTGCTGGCCGGCAAAGATCCGGTAGCCACCGACAGTATTGCTTCGGTACAAATGGGTAATGATCCTGAAGCCGACAAGCTGATAACCCCGGATAACCAGGAAGTGGATAATTACCTGAAAATGCTGGCGGAACGGGGCATGGGTACCAATGTCATCAGCGAAATAGAAATTGTCGGCGACGGCGCTTCAACGATCAAAACCTCGGTGCGCCATGCGAACAGACCGAATCGACCGGAAACCATTCGCCTGCTGCAAAATTATCCCAATCCGTTCAACCCGTCAACGACATTCAATTATACGA
>CAYNSO010000138.1:0-8946 GCA_964399735.1 uncultured Cytophagia bacterium | reverse complement strand
GATAAATGGCGAGGTTTTGCCCGAATAATTTTTACCAGCCGGATAATAAAGTAATTTATCAACCTGACTTTTCGACTATTTGATTTTTGTATGTAAAGGCTGTACTTTTTACATTTATTTCAAGAGATCAAATGATCATTCTGCGAATGATTAACGATTTCGGAAGATAAAGTAAACCGCCCCAACCAGGCATAACCCTGCGTACAGAAAATCCATACGGAATTTTTCTTTCATAAATAATATTGAAAAGGGCACAAAAACCGACAAGGTAATCACTTCCTGGACTATTTTTAACTCGCTTAAATCCAGTACCTTGTGTCCAATACGGTTCCCCGGAACCTGCAACATGTATTCAAAAAAGGCGATTCCCCAGCTTATCAGCACGGCAATATACCAGGGGCTGGTTTTTAAATTTTTTAAATGCCCATACCAGGCAAAAGTCATAAATACATTTGATAATGTGAGCATGACAATAAATGTTATTACGGGTCGAAACATAAATAAAATACTTTCAAAAGAGTTTATAATTGAATCCAAAATATGGCCGATATTGTACGAAAATTTTTTTTGATTTGCAAATTATTTCCCCGGGAGCATACAAGAAATAATTCATACATCAAAACAAGGGGAGGCGCCCTGAGTTTTGATGTATGAATCAACCGGTTACTGCTTGATGTAAAATTTTATTTCCCGCAATATTTTTTAATTTCCCGATCACCTTCCTTGTAGCCCAGTTTTTTCGCCTCAAAGAGATCGGCGCAGCCCTGCTCTTTTTGGCCGGTTTGAATTTCAACCAGACCTTTTCTAAAATAAGCCAGGGCATAACCGGCATCGCGCGCTATGGCTTGCTCATAATCAAAAATAGCGCCGTTATAATCTTTAAGCGCCGATTTACAGGCGGCGCGATAGAGATACAATTCTTTATCATCCGGATTGATTTGGATAGCCCGATCATAAGCTTCTGTGGCGCTTTGGTATTTCTTTAACTGGTAACAGCATTCACCAATACGGGCAAAAGCCTGGAATTTTTGCGGATTTATTTTGGTCACCTGGAGAAAATCCTCAATAGCGCCCTCCAGATCCTTGAGCATGGCTTTGCTTAATCCTCTTTCGTAAAAGGCTTCAACGGCATTTGAATCGAGCTGGATCGCGCGGTTAAAATCCCGTATGGCGCCGCGGTAATCACTGGTTTTTGCTTTGCTGCTGCCCCGTGAATACAAAGCATACGAGTTTTCCGGGTTGAGTGACAGGGCATCGTTAAAGGTATTGATGGCTTTAGCGTATTCCTGTAATTTATAGTGTGCAGCGCCTTTGTTTATGTAAACTTGCTGGTCTGTTGATTTAAGGGCAATGGCTTTGCCATAGGTTTTAATCGCTTCCTGCCAGTTGTTTTGCAAAAATTCTGTATGCCCTTTAAATACATAAACTTCGGCATTATCCGGGTCTTTAGCGATTACCTGGTTAAAGAGTTTTATGGCCTCATCATATTTTTTTTCGCCCATCTTGTTGCGGCCCATTGTTAGATAATAAAAACTTTGGCTGGAAAACTGGTCGACAATTGCAGTCCATTCGCTGGTTCTTTGTGTAACAAATTCCGGAATGTTGACAGCTCTGTCTGTAAAGCTGAGGTTTTCGAGTAATACCGGCGGGGAATCATTGCCCTGTTCGTCAATATGAGTCAGCAGCAATTCCGTATAGGGACCGCGGAATTTGGTTGAAAAAACCAGCCATTTGCTATTTGGCGACCATGAGTGCCAGGAATTCATCGCCATAGTGTTGCTGACCAACTGTCTTGGTTCGCCACCGGCAACGGGGATGATATATAAACGGCTATCCGGCTGCAACAACATGAAATTGTTCGCTTTGGTAAAGACCAGCCATTTCCCGTCCGGTGAAACGCGGGGAAAAAAATTGCTCATGCCGTTGTTTGAAGCGCCGGGAATGGGTTCGGCTACGCCGCCCTTGCCGTTGTTAAAAGGAATCCGGTAAATATCATATTTGAATTCCTGTTTACCATCGATAAAATCCCGCGCCATTGAAGTGGGAAGCACAACATCTCTGGATTTTTCCGCTTCCGGGTGAATGAATGCCTTTGTTCGGGCAAAATAGATATATTTCCCGTCAGGGCTCCAGGATGGATTACTCTGCACCAGTTCCGGATTATCGGCGCCTGGCAATGCCTGGTATTTGCCGGTTTGCCGGTCATAAATGGCTATAATTCCCTTGATGGGAAAAAATAATTGTGAATAATCAATGTTGTCAATAGCGACAAAGATTGAGCGATCTTTGACCGTGCTGGCGACATAGCGGCCATCGGGTGATATTTGCGACAATAAGCCATAGGTGTTTTGACCATCTTGTCGTTTGTAATCACTCCAGGTGATAATTTTATCGCCGGTTAGCACAGTTTCTTTACTTATTTCAGAAATAACATACGATCCTTTATCATTGGCATAATCCACGTCCATTGCCAAGGTTTTACCATCCTGACTGAAAGAGTGGCAATTGCCGCACAGGGAAAGGTTTTGTAACAAAGCCGGCGCTGTTCGGGGGGAACTGATGTCGCCCAGATGCCAGCGGATTTTTTCCAGGTTTTTTAATGCGTAACTGAACGGCAGCGGCACAGCGCGATAAAATATTGCAGCATTGACCGAGTCTGGTGAGGCTCTAAAAGTAACCGATGCGCCGGACAGAATTTGACTTTTAATATAACCCAATATGGTTACCGTGATATTTGATTGCAACCCGGCTCGTTTCATTTCTTCCCATAATGCCGAATCGGGCTGCCAGAAGGCTTGTTCGGTAAACCCGTTATATAATTTTTGACTGTTGCCCGAATTAACTGTTATGAACCAGTTTTTGATCGTTTGATTTGCATCTTGCCAGGTAATGCGGGGAGAAACAATTTCCGGAGGGAACAGGGCGCCGTTTTGCGGATAGGTTATTGACAATTGCCCTGGTATTTGCTTTGTTTTTTCCCATTTGGATATGAGCTTTTTCTGGTTGGAAATTCCGCCGAACCAGGTCAATACTGTAGCCAGGGTGAGCAACAGTAGCAAAATTATAAAAATATAAATATTGTTGCCGGTTTTTTTGTGATTCATAGGAGGTTCATTTTACCTGTATTGTTAGTTTGCAATTTATATAAATTGAGAAATTTTTTTGCAAGAATCAACAAGTAATCTTGCTTGCTTGAAAAAAGTTTGTTCGACAATAATTTCTGATATAGCAAATTTACATATTTTATAAATTGACGATTCCCCGGTATATTATGCAAAGCGGGGAATTACCCCGCTTTGCTATAAAGTCGTTTATGCCCTTAATTTATTGTAATTCTTTAAGCATAAATCCACACATTCCAGCGGCGGATAGACGTCTTTTTCTTCTTCAATAATATACCACTCGGTGCCGCCGACGCTTTCGCATATTGCAAACACCTCATTCCATTTGATGTCGCCTTCACCCAGAATCGCTTTGGGATTGGTAGCGGAGAATTCTTTTAAATGTACGGTTACCGCTTGTCCCGGGTACTTTTGCAAAAATGTAATCGGGTCGCCGCCGCCGTCCAAACAATTGCCGGTATCGATCTGCATAATAAGGTCTTTGGAAGCATTGCCGAAAAATATGTCCCAGGGGATTTCACCATCAATTGCCGCAAATTCAAAATTATGGTTATGGTAACCCAGTTTCATTCCCTGGGTTTTAATTTTATCGGCAATCTCTGTGAACAGGGCGGCAGTTTTCAGCCAGGCTTCTTTCGAGTTACGCATATCTTCGTTCAGCCATGGCACGATGAGGTATTTATTGCCGATGACCTGGTTAAATTCAATGGTTGCCGCCAGGTTGTCGCCCAGCAGGGTATCCAACTGGGTGTGAGTGCCGCAGCATAGCAGGCCGTTATCATCCAGCATTTTACGGATTTCCTGAGCGGTATGATTATAATAACCGGCGAATTCCACACCCTGGTAGCCCATTTTTGCTACTGCGGCAATAGTTGCTGCCAGGTCTTTTTCGCATTCGGTACGGACAGAATAAAGCTGCAAACCAACCGGTATTTGGGCGGCAGGTTGCGGCGCTTTGGAACATAACAGATTGGTTGATAAAATTCCCATGACGGCGGCCGCTTCGGCGCCGGTTTTCAGGAAATGACGGCGGCTCATGTCGTCTTTTTTTGAATTTTTCATAATAGCTCCATTTTTAGGTTTTGTTATGAATTAATGTATAACAAAGAGTTGAATTCCTTATTTTAAAAGAAGCATTTTCATGAACGAGGTGTAATTACCATGGCGCAACCGACAAAAATATACACCGCCGGCAATAGTCGCGGCATTCCAGGTAATATGATGAGCGCCTTGTTGATAATCTTCCTTTGCCAATACAGCTATTTTTTGTCCGTGCAGGTTAAATATTTCCAGCAAAACATGGCCTTCCTGCGCCAGTTCAAAGCTTATGGTTGTAACCGGATTGAATGGATTGGGTGTGTTTTGATACAAACGGCATTGTGCGGGAAGCTGCTGCGGTTTTGCATGGTCAATACCGGTGTTAAGGGTATCCACTAACCAGGTCTTTGAAGTGGCAAATTCAGGTTGTTGCTGCCAGGCGCCGGCGGAATTTTTGCCCTTGACATAAACCGTGTATGTTGTTCCCGGCTGTAAACCGGACAACTGCAAAACGGGTTGATCCTGAATAATGATTTCATCGCTCCAGTTATCCGCAGTATTGTTGATATTGTAGCTATAATGGGTAATACCGGGGCCGCCGATAGTTAGCGTTGCGGTGGTCTCGGTGGTTATTGAATCCGGCTCGCCGGAGATTGAAGCGCCGGCTGGAACATACCTGCCCATATCCAGGCCGTTCGGCCCGGCCCCAATAGCAGGAGAGCCGGGCTGTAAATGAAAATCACCATCCTCATCGACAAACAGGGGATCAGCATCGATATTTCCGGCGCCAAAAGAATGATAGGCGCTGTCGATAATGCATTGCTGCACCTGGATTACCGGGTCGGGGTTGCCGGGCTGCGAAACCTGGTTTTCAAAGAGCGCTGTATTGTTCCAGAATATATTGCCGATAAAAGCCGCACCCTTGCCCGGAGCAACATTCCGCAGCGGCCATTCACTGTAATTAACTACAGCCTCTGTATTATTAACAAAGACATTATTTTCAGCTTGTAAAAAACAATCCTCTTTCAGCAAAACGGAATGATCATTATTGATAAAAATATTGCGTACCAGGGTGATATCCGAAGTCCGGTTATATCTTTCCCCGGTAGACACTGCATTCGAGGTGCCGGGATTATCCGCATCGCGATGAAAATTGACAAAATAATTACCTTCAACATGTGCATCGCAGCCATCCAGATCCAGACCATCGTCGCCGCCGCCAAGGAAAATATTATTACAGGCTTGCAAGATTGGGCCGGGCCGTTTACAATTTGAAAAATCTATCACATCATTATACCCGGTGGTGGAACCAAAGGTATTGCCTTCCAGAATAAAGTACTCGTCACCCTCCAGGCTTTGGCCATGAACCACCTCAACACTTTCCACACTGGGGAAAATACTGTTCTGCACTATCAATTGTGGGTGATCCACTTCGAGTACGGTTTTATTTAGAGTTACCCAGGTCATATTTTCAATTAGCAATTTTGAATTATCTACCAGGATCAGGTAACTGCCGGCATCGCCGTCGAGCATATCCACATAGCCGAGGTAATTGTCTTGATATGTATTCAGGAACTTGATTCCCCGCCATTTACTTTGCGCATCGGGATTGCGGGTGAACAAAATTCTGCTCTCGGCGGCGCCGGCCGCAACCAGTTGGCCGTCACTTTCTATGATGAGGGTTGCATTGGCATTAAACTGTACAATAACGCCGGCAGCGATAGTCAGTGTTATATTCGCCGGTACGACCAGATCAGCGTCAATCTGCCAGGGATTGTTGGCGCTGGTGAGGGTTGTGTCTCTCTCCAGCATGCCGGAAAGCAGCGCCGGGGCCCCGGCTGTTGTATTTTTCTTATTTGTCGTTTGGGGTATAGCGCTTGTTACCTGAATAGTAGTTAATAATACAATTAATAATAGCGTATTGAGGATAGTAAAGTTTTTCAATTTGTTTTTTCCCATTGCGTTTATCAATATCTATAGCGCTTTGAAAACCGGTATTTTGGTACCGGCTTTGCGGCCAGCATTATTGCTATTCTAGATGTAAAAGTTTAATACACACCGGCGCATGCACCTGTAAGCTGTGGCCGGTGAACTGTAACGAACCATCGGTTTTATTAATGCGGAATGTTACAATATCATTGCTGTTTTGGTTAGCCGCCAGCAGGAACGCGCCGGTTGGATCTATTATAAAATTACGGGGTGTTTTCCCCTGTGTGGATTCGTGACCGGTCAGGCTGAGACGGCCGGTTTTATCGTCAAAAGCGAAAATAGCAATGCTGTCGTGGCCGCGGTTGGAACCATAGACAAAACGGCCATCCGGCGATACCTGCACTTCAGCGCAACTGCTGCTTCCGGTAAAATTTTGCGGCAGGGTAGAGACGCTGTGAATTTCCGTCAGGGCGCCGTTTTGAGCATCAAACGCACAGGAGGTTACCGTGTTGTTCAATTCGTTGATGATAAACGCAAATTGACCATTCGGATGAAAAGTAAAATGTCGCGGCCCGGCCCCGGCTGTTGTCTTGAAGCAAGGGGGGGTATTTTCCAGCAGTTTACCGTTAATACCGGTAAATTTATAAATCATTATTTTATCGATGCCCAGATCTGCTGCGTAGACGAATTGTCCATCAGGAGCAAAATTTACTGAATGAGCATGCGGCGCATTCTGTCTGTGTTTGTTAATGCTGCTGCCGGTATGCTGAACCATGTCTGTTGCCTGGCCCAGAGAACCGTCGGGCAGCAGCGGGAAAACAGCAACATTGCCGCCGCTGTAATTGGCAACCGCCAGGTATTTGCCGCTTTTATCCAGGGTTAAGTGACAAGGAGAGCCTCCCTGGGTGGGCTGTTGATTAATCAGTTTCAGGCCGCCGTTTTTTTCGTCGATTAAATAAGCGCTAACCGCGCCGCCGGGCTGTCCCTCAAATTCCCGGGTTTCATTCACGGCATAAAGATGTCTTTTGTCCGGATGCAGTATCAGAAATGAGGGATTTACAGCTTGGATGGATTGCACTAATTCCAATGCTCCGGTTTCCCGGTTCATTTTGCCAATATAAATTCCTTCGCCGTTACTATTGGAATAAGAACCGATGTACAGTAAAAATGCAGACTCGTCACTTTTTTCCTTTGCCCTGGCCATTAAAACAATGCTTACTATGAGGAGCGGAACAACCAAAGCAATTATCGTTAAACGACCGCAAGAACCAGTATTTTTTTTCAGCATAAACAGACCTTTTCCTCTATTATTTAAAAATTTATTTTACTCAAAATTTAGCTCAATAGCAACAGGAATTCCTGGCTCTGTTTGGCATTGAAATTTAATAACCAGGTTGATCATTTCGGCCGGTATTTGCCGGAAGAAATTTCAACTTGCATTTCATAAATATTACAATTATTTTAGTTTTATATGGAAACCAGCGATGCGGATAATAATAAAACAAACAACGATAAGTACCTTAAAAACAGGCTTGGCTTATACGCTTATTGGCGCGGCAGGATTTTTCATTGCCCGGTATTATGCAAATATTTTTAAATTAGTACCTCCCTGCATGTTTCGCCACCTTACCGGAATTCCTTGTCCGGCTTGTGGAGCATTGCATAGTGGTTACTATATGGCTCATTTTCAGTTCATGCAAGCTCTGGCTGCCAATCCTTTTTTTTTTATTGTATATGTTGGCCTGGTTTTTCTTGCCGCCAATACTCTGGCCGGATATATTTTTAAAAAAAATTTGCATTTCATTTGTTCGGAACAGGAATACAGGCTGTTGCGTATATTAATAATTATTGCTTTACCCCTGAACTGGATTTATCTTGTAATTGTTATGACGAGATGACAGGATGAAATTTGCCTTTTTTTTGTTATATTGATAAACACAATTTTGGAGTGATAGCGAAAAAATATATGACTGGAACGGAAACATGATGGCGAAACGACATGCATTAATCGGTGTGACTCTGGACAAGTTTAACGGCTTTACTCCCTCGATGCTGATAAGCGGACTGGATATTTTGGGAATGAAATTTGTTGAAATTACAATGACCGTTTTGGATGAACTGGATACATTTCCCCATAAACTGGGGCATTTTGAGACGGCGTTTCATTTACCGCTGGTTCATGAAATCGGCTGGGATCTCTCTTGTATTGAACACTCTGAAAAGATTAATCAACTGATCGAAACTCTGAATAAAAACCGCGAACAGCTAAAAATACACCATGTCATTTGTCACCCGCCGGAATGTGTAAATAAAAATAACCATATACCGGCAGCGCAGGAATTCCTGTTTGCCAATTTAATAAAGCTAAAAATACCGGTTTACCTGGAAAACACTCCGGAATATACTCCGGAATCATTTTTACAATTTTATGGGCAAGCCAAACAGCAACTTGGCGCAAAAATTGCTGGAATTTGTTATGATGCAGCGCATTTTTATATTACCGGATTCGACCCGGTCAGGCAATTTTTTGCATTGGCGCCGGAAATTGGCTGCATCCATTTGTCCGATTGTGAAGCAAAAAGAGATACTCATTTGCCCTTTGGCTCAGGACAACTGCCGGTAACAGATATTTTAAAAGCTGCAAGAAAAGCAGGATTTAAAGGTTATGTAACTCTGGAGATATTACCGCATTCGATGCACGACCTTGACGCGTATATCCGCAGCTATTTAACCACGTTATATTATCTGGATTATAAAAAATATCTGTATACCCGTATGCGAATATTTTTTCTGCGACCATTAATAAATAAATTTATAAAATAATATGTTTAGGATATGTCATAAAAACATTACTTGA
>CAYNSO010000137.1:0-9041 GCA_964399735.1 uncultured Cytophagia bacterium | reverse complement strand
AAAATCTTTTATTTAAGGCAATGGATCATTAAACGAGATAATTTATAGAAAAAAATTGTAGGAGGCTGTATCAAAAGCCCCAATTTACAAAAGGTAATTTAAAACATAAAATAAACAAAACAAACTTGTCATTTCGAGCGAAGCGAGAAATCTTGTTTTTACAATATGTTAAATACGAAAGATTCCTCGTCGCTTCGCTCCTCGGAATGACATGAATGGTTTTTTTACTAAAATTTGTAACCTATTATACTTCTTTTGTGCTTTTGATACAGCCCCATTTAATAATTGATTGAAGGAGCTAACTACACATGCCTGAATATCGCAGGGTATTAATTCCAGGTGGTACCTTCTTTTTTACATTGGTTACATTTGAACGCATCCCGATCCTGACCTCCGAATTATCCCGCCAAATACTCAAACAGGTTTGGAAAACCGTCCGGGACAAGCATCCTTTTACATGTGATGCGATATGTTTGCTCCCGGATCATTTGCATTGTATATGGACATTGCCGGAAAACGACACAAATTATGCAATCCGTTGGGCAGCGATCAAAGCGCTTTTTTCAAAAAAGTACTTACAGGCAGGAGGGATGGAAGGAATTCGTAGCAATTCAAGAAAAGAAAAAGGTGAAGCAGCCATCTGGCAGCGGCGTTATTGGGAACATTGTATTGTTGATGATAATGATTTTAGTAAACATTTTGATTATATCCATTATAATCCTGTCAAACATAATCTGGTGTCAAGTGTATCAGAGTGGCAATGGTCCAGTTTTCACAAATACAAGTTAAAGGGGTATTACCCGGAAGGTTGGGGAGAAAAGGATTTTGATTTTAAAATAGTTGATGGAGATTATGGGGAAATGTTGTTATAAAATTATAATGGTGGGATAGAATCCCATCTACAAATCATTAATTTTTACAAAACAAGCAAAGAAAATATCCAGCCCTGCCGACACCAGTAGGATAGAATTCCATCTACAGGCTTTGATCTTTTCATAAATTGGTGGGATAGAATCCCACCCTGCAAGTTGGGAAATTGTCGGGTTGTTATTATGATGATGGTTGAATAGAATCCCACCATACAGTTTTACGGCAAACACACCTTTCCTAAAACGACCGGTCTAGTAGCGCCGGTAGCGGAGGGCAAATTCGCGGGATTTTGGTGTATGGTTTCGTTGGCCAGCACCGCAAAACAGATTGCTTCCCTGGCGTCCGCGGGGATGCCATGTTGATCGCTTGTGGATAACCGGGTATTCGGCAGCAATTCCTGTAAATGGCGCATAATCATCAAGTTATTAACACCGCCGCCGCTGACAATCATTTCATCTATTGGTTGTGGATAAAAAGCGCGCAGTGCCGTGGATATTGTAGCGGCGGTGAAAAAAGTCATACTCGCCAGTAAATCCAGGGGTGACAAGTTATCCACAAGGGCTAACTCTATAATTTTATTCAAATAATCTGCACCATATCTTTCCCGACCGGTTGATTTGGGCGGAGGTAATTGCTGGTAATCATCCTGCATCAGACGGTTTACAAGGTTGTAATTAACTGTACCGGAGGCTGCCAGTTCGCCATTATGGTCAAACTCGCAATTAAATAATGTTTTGCACAAGTTATCCACAATCATGTTCCCCGGCCCGGTATCAAAGGCAACGACCTGCTGCGGTGTACAACTTGATGGTAGTATGGTCACATTGGCAATGCCGCCAATGTTTAAAAGTACCCTGTTGCTGCTTTCCGAGCGAAACAGCAGGTAATCGAACCACGGCACCAGCGGAGCGCCCTGGCCGCCGGCGGCAACATCGGCGGGACGAAAGTCCGCCACGGTCATAATTCCGGTGCGCTGCGCAATCACCGCCGCTTCGCCGATCTGCAAAGTAGCGGCAACCGGGCGATCTATATAAAACTCCGGCTTGGGCAGGTGGCGAATCGTTTGACCATGCGAGCCGATCAGGTCTATATCGGACAAATGATACCCCGCCTCCTGGATCAGCGATTCAACAGCATCGGCAAATAGCTCACCCAGGTAAAAGTCAAGTCGGGCAATCTCATTGACAGAGAGGTTCTCAGCCCCGGCAGCTTTTAAAATCATTTCCCGCTGCGACGAGGTATAGGGAAAACAAGTGAACGCCTGTAATTCAATTTTGGTATCGAGACCGCTGCCGCATATTTTCACCAGCGCGGCGTCGATGCCGTCCGCCGAGGTGCCGGACATGAGCCCTACCACCAGTTTTTCCGGTTTGTTAATTAAATCTAATAAAGTCATGTTCTTTTCAAAAACAGTTCACTGTTCCGACATTTCATCCTTAAACGAGTCCGTACCGTTATTGTATAAAGCGGAGAAACGGAATTTGGCCTGACCTCTGATTTTATTCAGGTACGGATACGTCGGTACAACTAGAGAGATGCTGTCATTACTTTGAAAGGCTTTTATTTCCAGGTCAACAGACTCGCCGCCGGAATTGGACAACTTCCAAAAGCTCGCCTGCGCCTGGTTAAGCAGCACTGTGGCCATTGGCTGTGCGCCCGGGAATTTAAAACTGCACAAACTGACGCAATAATCTTCGCGCCCGTTGCCGTCGATATCCATA
Organism: uncultured Cytophagia bacterium; assembly: GCA_964399735.1. GTDB lineage: Bacteria > Zhuqueibacterota > Zhuqueibacteria > Residuimicrobiales > Krinioviventaceae > Fontivivens. Next base: position 6,450 of record CAYNSO010000137.1, on the reverse strand, counting down.
TATACAGCCCATTCATATTCCATGGCATTATCTTGCAGAGCCGGATTATGAAAGGAAAATTTAAATGGCATTTCCATACATTCGAGAACAAAGATAATATTCTGTTCTTTTTTGGTAACTGAACCGGCAATGATGTCGATAAATTTCACTTTGACGTCGCCTATCGGGTCGTTAAGAACTGCGAGTTGTTCCCCGCCCTGGTAATCGTCGCCGGGGACATGCGGTATTCTGAGTTCTTCCGGCTCCGGCTCTTTGACAACCACAGGCGGGTTATCCGGCGCCGGTTCATCTTTGACCGGGTTGGTGGGAGTGGGTACCGGAACATCCTTGACATCCATCAAGCTGGCATAAACGCCTTCCGGTTTCCAGTCCTTCACCAGAAATTTAATCTCGTTTTGCAGGTTTTGATAGACCGGCTTGCTCATTTCCTTGTCCAGCAGGTTATACACATCCATAAAGGCGCCGTGTCCGATATTGCTGCCGCCCTTGTCAATAAACAGTATCTTTTCAGTCTCTTCCACATTCCAGCCCCAACTGCGCATTTTGCTATATAGCTCCTGCTTTTTGGCCGAGTACAGGGTATAAAAATCGGCTACATTTCTTTCTATACGCACCCAGGCCAGCAGAAAATTCTTGTTGTTCATGAGTCCCTTGTAAATATCGGGGTGGTTTTGCCGGGCGAACAGCAGGTATTTCAGAAAATAGAGTTTGAATTCCAGGCAGCCGTACAGGGTGCCGTTAATGTTCTGAAAATATTGCGGCCAGTCCGCCGCCTGTCCTTTGGGTTCGTACCAGGAAAGCAGATCGTAAGCCGCCCTGGTGCCCTGGTAATAGGCGTTCATTTCATCCAGCAAGCCGTAAATGCCGCCGCCCTGGGTGCTTTGCACATCGTTATCATTATCCACATAGTCAAAACGCAGAGTGCGCAATTCTTTGGGAAAAGTATTAACCATCTCCCGTGAGGGAAAAGTATCGGTCTTTTTTACCAGGATATATTGCCGGTCATTCAAATAATAGTATTCATATCCCCAATAATCGCTTTGGTCGCCGCCCAGTTTTTCCTGCAAAAAGACCGGCCCGTACATGCCGTTGAGTCCGTGCAGTTCTTCATGCACCACGGTATTTAAAGAATTCAGAACGCTTACCTCATCTTCACCATCGCTAATAAAATTGGTAAAATCATTGCCCTGTATAAACGATAATTTTTCATACGAGGTATGCACAATAAACGCGCCGTCTGGACAATGAGCGTCCAGCAGGGCAAAGGTGATTTTGCGTAACTTTTCAGCATTGGCGCCGAGCAGAGTTACGGCCGATAGCAGGACGATTACAAGCAATAACCGGATTTTGTTAACCATAATTTTCACCTGTATGAGGCAATGCCATTCCGACCAATTGAATGACCATGGCTATGATAGATTGAGGTACCAGTCCTCTTTGGGAGGATTGAAATAACCAAAGCGCAGCCAGGGGGCTTTTTCCCGTATCGCTTTTTGCCATTGCAGAATGCCGATAGCCCGCAGCGGGCGGTTTGTTAATCCCAGCGCCTCGCTATACAATTCGGGATCGATATTGAGATTGCGCATCTGAATATAATCGACGGTATGCTCGGCCACTATTTTTGCCAGGGCTTGCAGTTCATCCGCATCATCGGTGAGTCCGGGAAAGATAAAATAATTCAGGGAAATCCATTTATGATGGCGGCGCATAACGCGCATGGTTTCCTGCACATCGGCAAAGGAGTAATCGCGCGGCCGGTAATAAGCGGCGTACAAATCCGGCTGGGCGCTGTTCATGCTGACGCGGATGCTGTCGAGTCCCGCCCGGCATAATTTTTCCACTACATGTGGATAGCAGGCGTTGGTATTGAGATTGATCGTGCCGCGGTCGGTGCGGCGGCGGATTTCGCGGATAGCCTCTTCCAACAAATTACCCTGCAGCAGCGGTTCACCCTCGCAGCCCTGGCCAAAGCTGATGACCGCGCGCGGCGCCTGTTCCAGGTGCGGCACGGTGAATTCCACAATTTCCTCTACCGTGGGGATAAAGGAAAGACGATCTTGGGTAACGGGGACGTCGCTGCCTTCCTGTTTGGAAATGCAGCCGATGCAGCGGGCGTTGCAGGAGGGACTTGTGGGCGCCGGACATTCCCAGCGATCCTGCACAAAGTTCTGCGCAGCGGGACAGTGGTACAGCCGCGCGCAATGGTTAACCAGGTGATCGACGAGCCGATTGTTGGGGTATTTTTGCAAGGTCTTTTTCGCCCCAGCCTCGATCTTTTTATCATCAAAGTTCACCAGGTCTTGGCGAATGTCCTGGTCGACGCGCACGGCAGTGACCTGAAAGCCGTCCCTTTTCCAACCGACCGGCGTATAGGCGAACAGCGGCAGTTTAACCGCCGGTTGTAACGTTTGATAAGCCGCCCGGTATAACTGGGTATAGGCCGGGGCCAAAAATGCGGCTACCGCAATTAATGGTATACCCTGGTATTGTTCCACCACTTCAAAACGATTGCTGCGGCGGTTGTAGCCTATTGGTTTGCGGCCGGGCAATTCCATCAGCACCGAGCCGTGCGGCATGGGGATTAACTCTTGCGCTTCCGGGATGAATCTTTTATTGATGCGCATGGCGGCCATTTCGTAACCGGGGATTTCGAACACCTGGCCCTGCCCGTCGCTGGCAACCAGCAGGGGATTCTTTTTTATATTTGATTGTGTCATAGTCTTTCTGTTAAAGTGAGTAAGAATATACAAAACAGCGCGCAACAAAGCAACGGCATTTGGAGAGAAAGAAAAGAATTTGTGATTACAATTACACCAGATAACTATCGAATTACTTTTCCCAATGATTTTAGCAAAACCGGTAATTAAAATTCAAGTCCGTACGGTTCACTAACAGCCCACAAAAAGTTTTTCTACAAAGGAAACCAACAGTTATAAAGGAAGAAAAAGCCGCCGGGACGACAGGACGCAGAAATAACTATGTAAACGGGGGTTAAATTGCCAGATCAAAAGGCAAGTCGCTGATATCACGCAATCGCCGGCCTTCAACCAGGGTTTTGTACATGTCGAGTTGACTTTCGTCATTTATAGTAGTGATAGCGTTTTTTAATTCATTCAAGGCAAAATGGTAAACACAATCAAGTTCTCCGGTTTCATAAGCAAGAGAGGCAATTTTAAGCAAATTCGATTCGGCTGTTACACCTGCTATCTGCGGCGCTTTGCCTTTTCGTTTATTGATCAAGGAGATTGCATCGAATTTAATCTTTTGTGCCTGATTTATTCCAAGAGTCCAGGGACAAAAAACAGCGGCAAGCAGTATTTCTTTTGAGGATGGATTATTAGCTTTACGTAACGGATTTCGTTTACCTCTGTTGATTTCTGTGGAAAGGATTGCCCCATTTTTATTAATCTCACTATCTGTTATTGGTTCTCTTCCAATAAGGATGTCCGGTTTAGGGATAAAAGCCTGTCCAAACGTTGTGGAACGTTCTTTATGCTCTTTTAAAAAGGAATCCATTTCAGCTAAATCCGCGTATTGCTCAAAATGAGATACTTTTATTTTGAGATAATAGCGCCAATTGCCTGGACGAAGATGACTTAACCGGTTAAAACTTTTTTCAATAAAGTCCTTTGTTAATATTGCAAACTGATCATCGGCGTTTTGATCTGAAATTGTAGCATATTGTAGAGCGCCAAGCTGTGCATATATTTCTTTGGCAATTTTGACACTAATTCTGCTATCACCATCAGTATTGTTGGGATAATCTCCCTTTTGCGGGTTTTTATTCATTCGTAAAATATCACGGCAAATCGCTTGGTGATATTCATCTCTTAAATCAGAAATAGTCATAATAAATCCCCAATATTAGTTTAAGGTTTATAAAAGCCTTTATATGTTTATATAAAAAGGCGACCTTGCAGATCGCCTCTTTTTCTCTCTTATCCCATCACCACCTGCACGTCCACGGCGCCGCCGCCCATATCCACCGGGACGGTATTGCCTTTAACCGGTTTACCATCCACAGTAATGGACGCCACGCCCTTGCAGACGCCTTTTGGATTGCTGATGCTGATTTTAAATGTCTTGCCGCGAAATACCCGCGTCACCTTGAACGACTTCCAGCTTTTAGGTACGCATGGATCGATCACCAGGCCGTTATAGTCCGGTCGAACGCCCAGGATAAACTGTGAAATCGACACAAAGCTCCACGACGCTGTGCCGGTGAGCCAGGAGTTCTTGCCTTCACCGGGAGTCGCGGCGTCGCGCCCCGCCGTCATCTGGCTGTAGACATACGGCTCGGCGCGGTAGATGTCGATCTGCGCTTCTTTGGTAGAGGGACAAATACTGCGGTAGTAGGCCAGCGCCTGGTCGCCATCGCCCAGCAGGGTTTCGGCAATCTGGATCCAGGTGTTGTTGTGCGTAAAAATTCCGGCGTTTTCCTTGTAACCGGGGGGATACGAACTTACTTCGCCCAATTCGGGATAGTAAACCTGGTAGCCCGGCTGCTGCAGGATAATGCCGTTGCCGGTAGCGAGGCGCTTTTTCACGCTGTCCAGCGCCTGGCGGGCTTTGCCGTCCTCCATACCGATGCCGCCGAGCACGCCCCAGCCCTGGCTTTCGATAAAGATCTGACCTTCCTTACATTCCTTTGAACCGACCTTGCGACTTTTCGAGTCAAAAGCGCGCAGGAACCACTCGCCATCCCAGCCGTGCTTTAATACGGTCTGTTTCATAGATTCAACTTCTTTGTTGATCGTTGTCGCTTTATCGCCCATGTTAAGCTGGTTGTATATTCCGGCCATTTCCACGCCGGCGTTGCAGAACAACCCGGCAATCATCACCGATTCAGCGACGCTGCCGCCAATATCGCCGGCCAGTTGAAAACTTTCGCCGGGGGTAACCGAGTGGCAGTTCAAATTCAAACAATCGTTCCAGTCCGCATGACCGATGAGCGGCAAGCCGTGCGGGCCGCGGTTGTTGAGCGTATAATTCAGCGAGGTTTCCAGGTGGTGCATGAGTGTAGCGCCATCCTTGTTATCCAAATCCGCATAACCGATCTTTTCATTTAAAATGGTAAAATCACCGGTTTCTTTAAGATAGGATGCAGTAGACAGGATCAGCCACAGCGGGTCGTCGTTAAAGCCGCCACCGACATCGCTGTTGCCCTTTTTGGTGAGCGGCTGGTACTGGTGATAGCAGGTGCCGTCCGACAGCTGCGTGGCGGCAATATCGAGAATGCGCTGCCGGGCGCGATCGGGGATGATGTGTACAAAACCGAGAATATCCTGGTTGCTGTCCCGGTAACCCATGCCGCGGCCAATACCGGATTCGTAGAAAGAAGCGGAACGGGACATGTTAAAGGTGGTCATGCACTGATACTGGTTCCAGATGTTCACCATGCGGTTCACATCGCTATCCACCGTTTCCGCCTGGTATTTGGCAAACAGGCCGTTCCAGTATTCGTGCAGAGATTGCAGTTCAGCGTCCACCGCGCCGGGAGCGGCAAACTGGTTAATGAGCGCCCAGGCGTTTTCCTTGTTTATAACATGCGGCGCTATATATTTCTTTTCATGTTCATTTTCCACATAACCAAGCAGGAAATGCAGACGTTTTTCGCCATTGGGGGAAAGCGTTATATCCACCTGGTGCGCGGCCACCGGCGCCCAGCCGTGCGCAATGCTGTCCGAACATTTGCCCTGCTGAATGGCAAGAGGATTATCCAAACCGTTGTGCATGCCGACAAACGCATCGCGACTGGTATCGAATCCGGAGGTGGGGACGCTGCAGGAATAGAACGCAAAGTGGTTGCGGCGTTCGCGATATTCGGTTTTGTGAAAGATCGTATCTTTTTCAACTTCGACTTCGCCAATGGAAAAATTACGTTGAAAATTGGTCATGTCATCCCAGGCGTCCCACAGGCACCATTCCACAAAACTCCACAGACGGATATTTTTGGGTTTATTGGTTAAATTTTTAATGCGAACATCCATAATTTCAATCGTTTGCACTGTGGGAATAAAAAAAACAACCGTTACTTCCAGGCCGTTTTTTACTCCCTTAATGGCAGTATAACCCATGCCATGCCGGCATTCATAGCTGTCCAGCGGGGTTTTGGTGGGCTTCCAGGTGGGATTCCACACGGTATCGCCATCTTTGATATACAGGTACCGGCCATTGCTGTCCAGCGGGATGTTGTTGTAACGGTAACGGGTCAGCCGTCTCATGCGGGCGTCTTTGTAAAAGGTATAGCCGCCGGCAGTATTGGAAATAATGCCGTAAAATTCATTGCTGCCCAGGTAATTGATCCATGGCAGAGGCGTATCCGGTTTGGTTATTACATATTCTCTGTTTTCATCATCAAAATGACCATAACGATTCATTTGGTTCTCCCGATTCAATATTCTTAACTGTTTCTTTTGTTCCAGCATCCCAAAGAATGATAACAAGTGG
>CAYNSO010000136.1:0-9115 GCA_964399735.1 uncultured Cytophagia bacterium | reverse complement strand
AGTCCCGTTGCTTCATCTTTCGGGACGTATCGAGTTATTCTGATTAAAGTAGCAGATCCCTTCCCCTCGATACGTTCCGCAAAAGAGGCGGAACTACTCGGGGACCGGCTTTTTCAAAAACATGCACCGGTCATCGACTAGTCCCGCTGCTTCACCTTCCGGGATATATCGAGATGAACCGGGGAAAACCACAGTAACAAATACCAATGCCCCTAAAAGCCTGTCACGTTATATATCAAATGTTTGTGGCAGCGATACTTTGGCTATTCCTTCCATAACCGAGGCCGCAGCAATCATTTCTCCCCGATATTCCAGGGCATAATAGCCGTTGGGCATACCTGCATAACCCGTTTTCCCGGTGGTAAACAATTCCCGCATCTGCTGCTCATCGGGGCGGATGATTGTACGGGTGATGGCATGACCCAACAACTGCACCGCCGGAGTGGTCAATTTCCACCAGTTTCTTTTACGTTCCGCCAGAGGTATACCGGCTTTAACAAAAAATCCCTGCGGAAACTGGTCCCAATCCGGCGCGGCTATCCATAACTTTTTGCTGTTTAACAAAAAACGAAACGGCTGAAAAAAGGACGATTCAATTCCCCATACTGCACACAACGTTTCCAGCGCTGTTTGAATATCCGGGTCTTTACAGGCGCTTAAAGCCAGCATTGGCAAGGCGCCGGTACCACGATTTGGCATCGCTGCGGTCTTGCGCAATTTGGCAATGTAAAATGCCTCAAACGGCTCAGGAAAGGGTAATATCCGACGGGTGTAACGTAAATCCGGGTGCAATCGGTTGCCCGTAAACTCTGTAAATCCCGGGGTTGCCGATGGACTGGTCAAACAAGATATTTCTTCAATAGCAACCGGGTACTCACGTATGATTCGGTCGATTAACTGCTCGTTCTCTTCCACCGGCAGGGTGCAGGTGGAATAGACAATTACCCCGCCGGGTTTTACCGCTTTGATTGCCGAAACCAACAAATGATACTGGGTATTATGCAGCCGGTCAGGAACAACCATGGATTTCCATAAACCGTCGCGGCGAATTTGTTCAGGAATTTTCGAAAAGGCCGAACAGGGCGCATCGACCAGCGCCCGATCAAAAAACTCAAAAAACATTTTCCCGGCGCGTTGCCCGGGAATTTTCAGGTAGACGTCATTCATCACTCCGGCGCGGAACAGGTTGGTCAGCAACGATTGCTGGCGATGGACGGAAGGATCACATAACAATAACTTGCCACAATTTTGCATCAGCGCGGCAATCTGGGTAGATTTTGAACCGGGAGACGCCGCCATATCAAGCACCGCTTCACCAGGCTGCGGATCAAGTACCCGTACCGGCAGCTGCGAAGATAATCCCTGGACAATAAATTGGCCACCCAAAAAAGCCAGTGAGCGGGTTAGAACATTCCTTTCACCCGCTATTATCAAGCCTTCGGGCAGATCGGGATGAAGTGAATACACAATCCCTTTTTCTTTTAGCATAAGCAGAAATTCCGGCAGCCTGGTTTTTAAAGTGTTTACACGTATGGTAAAAGGTTCAGCGCCCGATTGTAAAAACCGGTAGTAATCATCCTTTAAAATACCCTGCAACATTGTGCGGATTTCTGGCGCAAGCAGGTCTTTATCGTTCATGTTGGATCTTTCATCATTCATAGATCATGTATCTCTGGTAATTCTCCAGTTCTGGAATATTTCCTGCTTTTTGTTGTTATATTTTTTCAACCGCCCGAATCTTGCGGGTCGCTAAAAAAGCAGTGGTTCTCTATAATTTCTGCCGTTCTGTTTTCGGCTCATTATATGATAAATTTAACGGAGCGCTCATGTCTGAAAAAGCAAATTCTTCTACTTTTATCCAGGTTACTGCAGCAGCCCAACAGGAACTGTCGAGATTGCTGGCACAGCGGCTGGAACCGTCTCCATATCTACGCCTCGCGGTATCGGATTGTGGATGTTCCGGCTTTCCCTTTATGCTCACTTTTGAAGATAGCAAAACCGGCAATGACGTTCAGCACGATTTTGACGGAATAGCAATCCTGGTAGCACAGCAAGAAATTGATCAGGTTAACGGTGTGGTAATAGATTATGAACAGTCCGGCAACGGAGGTAAATTTACCATCGACAACCCGAATCGTAAAAAATCCTGCGATTGTGTTGGCGGCTGTTGTTATTAACCGACTCTCGCTTTGCTTTATCCCGATGTATATCGTGCCAGGATAAACAATCGGCCGCCACCTCACGCAAATAATTTTCAGTTTTTCCCCGGTGGCTGTATTGCTTTTACCAAATCGCCCGGGTTGACAACATTGATCATAATCTGCGCCCCGCCTTGCCGGAAATATGCTTTTAACAGGGCTTCCAGTTGCGGACATATTTTAACAAACATATCGCGGCTCAATTTTAAATTTTGCACCGATCCTGCATGGATAGCCGGACTCGGCTTGATCAGCGAATTCAGCAGCGCGGTTACGCCGTTCTGATCGCGCCCATCAGCCGGGGTATTGCCGTTATTGAGCGAGTCTCCAGATTTACGCCCGTCGGCAGATGCGGCTGTGAGCCTGCCGAAAAGGGCATTCACCCGATTATTAACAAAAACAACCAGATAAGAATGCAAGCCACTTTTGTGTTTCTGCTGCCGGGTAAAATTGCAAACATGCTCATGCACTTTGACCAGCATGTCATCGGCGACCGGATCATCGTTGCCGTATTTGGGCGCATCGAGCAGCTTGCGACGAATGTCCTCATATCCGGTAAAATTCGCATCCAGAATTGCGACAAGTTGTGCAAGCGTACACTGTTTTTTTTCATAAACCAGTTGCTTAATCGCTGTCAGACTGTCCGCCACATTGGTATTGCCGCAAGCCTCCAGAGCGCCGCCCAGGTAACGCACCCCCCCGGCAAACAAGGGTTTACCCCGCTTGATACAGTCATCATATAATATACATTGAAAAAGAAAAGCCGCGTTTTCTCCGGCGACCTTGTATGTAATCTCTTCCTGGATCGCCAGTTGTTCAATATAAAATTCAACCTGCTTTTGGTATGCGGCAAACAATTGCTCAAAGGTTGTAAACCCGGCAATATCGCCCGTTTCTATTCCCATGGGCTTGCCGGTTACCGGGTCTTTGCCGTTATGCAGGGTTACTTCCAGCGCCTTGAGTAAATTAATTACCCCGGTGGGCGATCCGTAACTTTTATGATTTATGACGATTCCACCACAATCAAAGGGCATATAATGTTCGGCCTCGGCTTTTTCAACTCCAAACGCTTTGGCCACTGCCTGAACAAGCACATCATCATTGTACAATATCGGGCCGGTTCTGCCTTCCCTTATAATGGCTAACGCTTTTTCCCATAAAGCCGGGTTCTGCCCCTTGTAAAAACGCAGGGTAAGCTGGGGCTCAATTTCTTTAGTATTTTGTGTCGCCTGCATGGCTAACAAGGCAAAACGGTCGGCGTTCGCTTCATTTTTGCGCCCCATACCGCCAATGATCACCCGGCTATTAACAACAGTTTTACGGTCAGCTATCAATTGCCACAGTGAGGTAAGCATTGCCAGGGCCTGATCCTCGGTAATTATGCCTTTATCGATATCGTGTACATAAAAATCGCCCAGGTTATAATCCATGCGTCCATAATTCGTTACTCCGGCAACCAGACTAAATAACCAAAATAATTGAATCGCCTGTGCTAAAGTGCCTGGCGGATTTACAGCAACATACTCAAGGTTATCGGTTATGGCGGTCAACTCTTTTTTACGCTTTTCATCTTTACATAACAATGCCATACGGTTTGCTTTACCGGCATAAATATAGCATATTCCGGAAAAAGCCCGTAAAGCATTTTTTAATGCCGAATAAAAATACAGGGTTTCCACATCACCGGTTGCCGATTCATAATTAACAATTTCATATAACAAACCGGAAACTCCGGCGAATAATAATTTACGATAATCAAGAGATCCACCGGCCAAACGATATAATGGAAAGGCAATGCCGGTTTCAGTCGTCCAGTTATCGCCGGGAAGCGCTTTTGCTACATCTGGCGGGTATGAATTACGGACCTTGCTTTGGGTGCTTTCTTTATCCCAAAAATTGACAAGATTATTAATTTCGCGCATTTCTTCTGCATCAAGTTTATTCTGCTGCGCCGCCTGTAACAACTCTTCCTTTTGAATATAATAGCCGAATCCTCCAGGCTCAGGGCTAAAGCCGACGTAGGGATAATTAATTCGCCCTGCAAACAAATCATGATCCTGTATCTCGCCCAGAACCGCCGGGTATAAAGCGCTGTAGCAGCTCAACTCTCGAATAGCAGAATACTCATGGAGATTCTTTTTATATATTTGAGTGAAAATTTTTTCAGTTTCAAACATAATCATATCCCGAGCATTTTTTTAACAGCGGCTGTTAAAGCTTACTTTTAACCTGTTTCATCATTTCCTGCACCTGGTGGTAATTGGCGTCCAACCGGGCACATTTTTCAAACATTGCTTTTGCACGGACATACTCTTTTTCTATATAATAAACAAGTCCAAGGTTATAATATAATCCTGCATAATCCGGATAATTTTTTATTGCCTCTTTTAACTGGTATTTTGCCTGATCATACTCTTTACGGCTGCCGTAAATAGAGGCAAGGTAATAACGCGGCAAGGGATTTTCAGGAGCCAGCGCGCTCGCGTGTCGAAAAGCCTCTTCCGCTTTATCGAGTTGGCCGCTGTCCATATAAGCATAACCCAAATGTTCATACTCAACCGCCATGTGGGGATGAATATTGATGCACTGTAACAACGCCCCGATTGCGCCCTGAAAATCTCCTTCATTATATAAAATACTCCCCAGTTCCTCATAATAGCGATAATCTCCGGGTTCCAGGGTAACTGCTTGCTGCAGGGCCGCAATTGCCGCGGGTTTGTCATTTAAAAAATTACTGTGCAGGGCAGCGTTCATATAGTATTTTTCTGCCTGCATATATTTTTTTACACGACTTTTAACAGAATCAGCAATGGCAGCACGAACTGACAAATGGCCTGCAAAATCCTGTTTGTTATCTACCATCCAGCCAATAATTGCCGGGTTTTGTGCCTTGTTGACGACATGACTAAACTCGGCAATAGATTTATTATCGGTGCTCGGAGGCACATCGCCAACATATTCTTGCAGCAATTTCTCATCACAAATAAATTGTGAAAGCAGGGCATAAGGATTATGCAAATCTGCCGGTTTCAGTTCAGTTCGCACTTTGACATTATCAAAACGCTGCTGTAACTGCTCAAAATCCAGTTGTAATGGCGACTGAGCGCCGATCATTAAAACATGACCAACATTTACAGCCCATAAACTGGTATACGGAAAAACATCCATAAAAGCCCGGATCAGGCTCTTGTATTCCGGCTCTGTCACCCAGTTGGTGGACATCCACTGGCAAATGACACCATTTTCGGTCAAACGCTGCTTGCATAGCTGGTAAAAATCCCTGGTATACAAATTAGGACTCAACCGCGCATGTACGGCGTTTGAAGTAATAATATCATACTTTTTTCGGGTCATATACAGGTAGCTGCGCCCGTCATCAATATACAAATTAAATTTTTCCTGATCGAGTACATAGCCGTTTTCCCGAACAAAGGCGGAATGACACGCCTCCGCCACCTCGCCGGCAATTTCAACACAATCCACATGTTCCATATCGTCCTGCACAAGGGACTGCGCGGTGATGCCCATTCCCAAACCAATTACAATGGCATTTTTCGGCTGCGGATGCAGAAAATAGGGCAGGTAGCCAAGCATTTTATGGACGCGAATATCGCCATAATCGGCAAACGCAGTTACCGAACCATTGATCGCCAGCACTTTAACGCCATCGGGATGCTGCGGAACAGCCACAGTGGCGGCTATACCTTCTTTGTAAAACAATAACCGGTCACCGGGTTTACGGGTTTGCCATTGCCGGAAATACTCGCCGCCAGGGATTGTCATAAAAGCAATAAACATCAGCACAACCGTTGCCAGTACCAGGCCGCCTTTTGAACGCAGAGATTTGCCGGGATGAATGATCAGCAGCGCTATTCCAATCACTACATTAATCAGGGCAGTAGCTGCCACTGCTTTAACAACACCCAGCCAGGGTAAAAGTATAAATCCCGCGGCAAACGAACCGAATATGGAACCCACTGTGTCCAGGTAGCCGATCTTTCCCAAACGACTCCCTACCTTTTTCAAACTATTCAAATATATTTTACTAACCAGTGGAAAAGTCATACCCATAAGGGTCGTTGGAACGATCATCAGCAATAAAAACAGGCCGTATTCAATGCCAAGGCTGCTTATCCAGTTATTGCTGAAATTGAGCTGACGTTCAATAATAATACCACCCACCAGCGCAAACGCTTTTAACAGGAATATGGCAAAAACTCCAACCAGAACTTCAATTCCCCCCAATAACCACAACAAATTTCTCTTTTTGTCAACCCACCGCGCCACCAGGATGCTGCCAAGAGACAAGCCAAGGATAAAACTGATTATGACTGTTGTAAAAAAATAAACACTTTTGTCATGCGAATAGCCCAGCAAAATGCGCGTCCAAATTACCTCATAAGCCAGGGTAGTAAAGCCTTCTATGGCAAACGCCCATAATACAAAATTCATAATCCATGCCGGGTATTGCTCTGCCGGGGCATTCCGGTCAGGCTGAATTGGCGTCGAATCTGCCGGCTGGTCAGCATCAGCGCGCGCAAACCGCGGCATCAGTAACACAATAGCGGCATTCACCAAATTGATGAGAGCGCCAAACATCATAGCGCCGCCCATGCCAACGGTTTGTATCAATACAAATCCCGCTAAAAAACAACCCAACACTGCGCCTAAATTATTTACCGAATACAGACTGCCTAAATTCCAACCCAGATTCTCCAGCCGCCGCACCAGGAATTTGGCAATGACCGGCAAGGTGCCGCCCATTAGCGTTGCGGGAATGAGCAAAAACAGAAATGATAACCCAAAACGGATCATTTGGGCGCCCCAATATCCCGCAGAACTCTGCTTTATCAAAAATGAATAACTTGCTGCCAAACCCCGAAACAAAAACGGAAATGACAGGGCAAACAAGGCCAGACCAATTTGTAAAATTGCAAACAACAGCAAGGGCTTGTTTAGTTTATCTACCAGTTTGCCGAAATACAAACTGCCCAGGGCCAGGCCAGCCATAAAAGCCGTCAACACTGTGCTGATAGCAAAAACATGCACACCAAACACCTGACCAAACTCGCGGGCCCACATTACCTGGTAGATCAGCGAACTCATACCTGAAAAAAAGAAAACCAGAAATAATAAAGGAAGGACAAACGGGGCGCTAGTTCTGTTCCTGATAACCGGCATAATTTACTCTTTCATGTCTGATAATTATCAACTATTATCTTTGTGTTCCCGCTTCCGGTGAACACATTCGCTTAACGGAACGGCGTTACCTGTTTCAGTGGTATTCCCGGTTTTTTTCTTGCTAAACACGGGATTAGGTTTTTTTACAATAAACCGGACAAATATTATTCAAATCTACATAAAAAAAATAATTAAACAAATTCATTATTGACATTTCTGCTTTGTTTTACATGAAATTTCAAAAAAAAAGATATAATATAAAAAATACATACTATCTAACGGGAAATATTCAAGCGGGCATTATAATCTAATTACAACAACATGCCGTTGACGCCGGACTTGACATTTCGGTATTGTCATTTCGACAGCAGGATAAATTCTGGTAAAGCGAGATTAATCAGAACGGGGCTGTATCAAAAGTATCAAAAAAGTAGAATAGATTTCAAGTTTGAGTAAAAAAGCATTCCTGTCATTGCGGGAAGCGAAGCGACGAGGAATCTCTAGTATTTAACCTATTGTAAAAACGAGCCTTTTCGCTTCGCTCAAAATGACAAAATTTTTTTGTTTGCTTTATGTTTTAAATGATTTTTTTAATTGATGCTTTTAATACAGCCCCGCGTGACGTCAAAATTCCTCGTTGCAAGCTCCCCGGAATGACAAACGGGACGCTGCACCGGTCGTCGAGAAGAGCTAAAAACACATTATGGAAAGCAAAAGGGGTCGGTCATCGACCAGGCTCGTTGCTTCCTCCTTCGAACCATATCGAGATGCAGACCCCAATAAAATGAATTGCGGGTGTTGCAGAACCGTCCCCTTAATTTATGAAACAATCTTTTTCAACCCGGCTTTTGCGACAAAACTTGCAGACGCAATTGTTTAGCCATGACCTCAAAATCATGGTCGTCATGTAAAAGCGTCAACCCCTCGGCTATACAAAATGTGGCAATCATAACATCGATTGTCTTGCGGACGGTAACTCCCCTTTTTCGTAATTTGCGATAGTTTTGCGCGCTTTTTATGGCGACATCATAGCCGCCCATTGCCCTAAAAGTCAGTTCAGCTAAACAAGATTTAGCTTTTTCATAGTCCTCATCAGCGCGAAATCCCTGCAAAACCTCAACCAGTATCAAATCACCAATGATCAGCGGCGTATTGACCAGCAGATCATCGAGCAAATCCGTTTGCCAGGACTTGACGCCGTTAAAATAATTGATCCAAACGGAGGAATCGACCAGGATCATACATCCAGCCTCAAATCATCCAGGTTGCCATCCCAATGCAGCTTGCCGCGCAGGTTGCGGATGCGTTCCTGCTTTTTAATCTGAATTAACAACCGCAGTCCGGTTTCAACCGCCGCTTTTTTGGTCCTGGACTGGCTGACCTGCATCGCTTCCGCCAGTAGACTGTCATCGATAACAATATTTGTGCGCATAACTGCTCCTGATGTGTATGATTATGCAACAATATACACATTGCCGCAGTAAAATGCAATAGTTATCTAGGCTGGAAGGATTTTTCAAAGGTAAAAGAAGAAAAGTTAAAAGTGAGATGGTGTTTAAAATTATTTGCGTAGGGGCGCAGCATCTGTTCCTTATTATAAAGCGCTACGCCCGGACTTGATTGAATAGAATTTACCTTGCCGAACTGTTATTCTTTTTAATCAGAATTATAAACAGAAAATTGGCTCTATATTGTTTGTAGTGGGTAATTCTCCCGCTATTTTAAGAACAAGAATA
>CAYNSO010000135.1:0-9306 GCA_964399735.1 uncultured Cytophagia bacterium | reverse complement strand
CACGCCGGGTTTTTTAATGTAATAAATATCTGAATATAGCGCAAGGGGTTTTACAAATTAACTGCTAATAAAGGCATTTCACTTTTCACACTAAATCCTTCTCACCATAAAAAGCCCCCTTTTTCTGTAAAGTATTTTTCAATTTTGAATGCTCAACGATTTCTAGTATATTAAGGCAATCAACTCATTTTATCCGCCAAAAAAAAGAGCATCATGCGCTATATCGCCGATCTGCATATTCATTCGCATTACTCCCGCGCCACCAGTCCCGACCTGAACCTGGAACACCTGTTCAAGTGGGCGCAGCTCAAGGGCTTAAACGTCGTGGCCACCGGCGATTTGACCCATCCCCTCTGGCTGGAAGAGATGCGGGAAAAGTTGCAGGAAAGCGCCGCCGGGGGATTGTACACGCTTAAAGAAACCCCTGCCGCGCCGATGCGGCGGGAAATCCCGGCCGCCTGCGCCAATAATGTCTATTATATCCTCTCCGGCGAGATCAGCAATATTTATAAAAAAGACGGCAAGGTGCGCAAAGTCCATAACGTGGTGTTGTTCCCGTCGCTCGAATCCGTAGAGTTGTTTCAGCGAAAGCTGGAACGCATCGGCAACATCCGCTCCGACGGGCGACCGATTTTGGGACTCGATTCCCGCGACCTGCTGGAAATGGTATTGGAGACCGATCCCCGCGCCGTACTCATTCCTGCGCATATCTGGACGCCCTGGTTCTCGCTGCTGGGCTCAAAATCGGGATTCGACAGCGTGCAGGAATGTTACAGCGACCTGTCGGAACACATCTTTGCCCTGGAAACCGGGCTGTCTTCCGACCCGCCCATGAACTGGCGGCTTTCGATACTGGATCAATACAACCTGGTGTCCAACTCGGATGCGCATTCACCGGCCAAACTGGCGCGCGAAGCGAATGTGTTCAATACCGAAATCGGTTACGACGCCATGATCGCCGCCCTGAAAAACCGAACCGGCAGCGACTTTTGGGGCACTATCGAATTTTTTCCCGAAGAGGGCAAATATCATGTTGACGGGCATCGCAAGTGCGGCTGCATGACCCTGCCCAAAGAGACCATGCAGAATAAAGGCTTGTGCCCGGTGTGCGGCAAGCCTTCTACCCTGGGCGTCAGTTACCGCATCGAGGAACTGGCCGACCGTCCCGAAGGCGCCAAACCCGCCAATGCAAAGCTTTTTACCAGCCTTATCCCCTTGCCCGAAGTGATCGCCCAGGTCAAATCTTGCGGAGTCAACTCGAAAAGCGTGCAAACCATGTATATCATGCTGCTACGCGAGTTGGGATCAGAATTGACGATCCTGATGGATACACCCATTGCCGACCTGGAAAAAGCCGGGGGCTCGCTGCTGGCCGAAGCCGTTCGCAGAATGCGGGCCGGCGAGGTTTCTCCCGTTCCGGGCTATGACGGCGAATACGGAGTCATCCGCATTTTTAAAGAGGATGAGCGCAAAACCCTGCTGCAGCAGGGACAATTATTCGGCTTTGAAGGCATGACCGTACACCCCAAACCGGCGCAAAAGAAAGCCTCACTGCCGGTTACAGAAACGCCTGACGCCGCCGCAGTAAACGTTGTTCAGGATAGCGCTGCGGACTATGGCCTGAATGAAGAGCAGCTTGCCGCTGTACAGCATCGCGGCGCGCCGCTCATTATTCAGGCGGGACCCGGCGCCGGCAAAACCCGTACGCTCACACAGCGCATTGCCGGATTGATCGCCTCCGGTCTGGCGCAGCCGCAGCAGATTTTGGCGGTAACGTTTACAAACAAAGCCGCTACGGAAATGCGCGACCGGCTGTTCACCCAACTGGGAAAAGAACTCGCCGTGAAAATCAGCATCAAAACCTTTCACGCTTTCGGCGCGGATTTGCTGCGCCAAACCGATTTGTTTTTTGGCCGCACCAGGCATTTTACAATCATCAATACAACCGACGACCCCTGTTTCAAAACATTATTTCGGGAGAGTTACAACCTCAAACTAACACAATCCGCCCTGGACTCTATTTCAGCGCTTAAAAGTCAGGGCTATTACCCGGACGGCATTCCCAAAGAAATAAAAGAAACTCTGCCGGAACAATTTGAAACTCTGTATAAAAACTATGAACACCTGTTAAGAGATACAAACAGTGTGGATTACGACGACCTGATTTGCCTGGCCTTGCTAATGCTGCGCAAGGATCCCGACCTGCGCCGCCGGGTATTGCAAAACGCGCAATTCCTGGCTGTGGATGAATTTCAGGATATTAACCGCGTTCAGTACGAAATGTTTGTCATTTTGGCAGTGGCGGCTCAGGATGTGTGCGTCATCGGCGACCCGGATCAGGCTATTTACGGATTCAGGGGCGCCAGCCCGGAATTCTTTAGCCGGTTTGCCAATGATTTCCCCAATGCCGTGGCTATGAAACTGCGTCGTAACTACCGCTCGGCGCAAAACATTGTCCTGGCAGCCCGGCAGATTCTGGACAGCCAGGAACGTGATGAAGCGGATGCGGTGTGGTCGAATATCGCCCCGGAAGTCAAGGTGAACCTGCATAGCTCGCCCACCGACCGCGCCGAAGCGGAATACATCGTCCACACCATCGAACAGTTGATCGGCGGCGTCAGTTTCTTTTCAATGGACAGCAGTCGCGTTGACGAGCGCGGCCTGCCGCAATCGTACAGCTTTGCCGATATAGCCGTGCTGCTGCGCACCCGCAGTCTGGCTCCGCCGCTGGTGGAGGCGCTCGCCCGCTCCGGCATTCCGTTCGAGACATTCGACGATTCCCGCCTCACTGCCCAGGAACGTATGGCGTTTATTGCCTCTTCCCTGCGCTGGATGCAAAATCCGTTTGAGGAATCTATACAATACCGGGAACTGGCGCTTTGTTTTACTCAAACAAACACAGATACAACGGCAGCACAATCACAAACACACCCTGAATTCCAGGCATTTCAAATAATAGTGCAGGCGTTTCCATCCGGTTTGCCGGTTTGCGAATACCTGGAAAAAATTTGGAAATTCGCGGTTATGCTTTATCCCGGCAACCCCGAAGACGACCGGCAGGCCAAACGTAAATTGCTGGAACTGGCGGCGCCGTTTGCGGAACGGCTGGACAACTTTGCCGACGCCCTGGCCCTGCACAGTGTTGTTGATGACTATGACAGCAATGCCGATAAAATACATATTTTAACCCTGCACGCTGCCAAGGGTCTCGAATTTCCAGTGGTGTTTATACCCGGCTGCGAAGAAACCATCATCCCCTATCGCCAGCCAGGCCGCCATGCCGATGTTGATG
This sequence comes from uncultured Cytophagia bacterium, assembly GCA_964399735.1. Classification (GTDB taxonomy): domain Bacteria; phylum Zhuqueibacterota; class Zhuqueibacteria; order Residuimicrobiales; family Krinioviventaceae; genus Fontivivens. The sequence goes on along the minus strand of CAYNSO010000135.1, from coordinate 6,014 downwards.
AAGAAAAAAGGCTGCTGTATGTCGGTATGACACGGGCGCAGCGGCAGTTATATCTTAGCCATAGCAAAAATCGGACGCTGTTTGGGCAAACGCATAGCCAAACTCCTTCGCGTTTTCTGGCCGGCATATCCGCCAGCCTGTTGAACCGGGAAAAAGCGGAAATATATAAAAAGAAAAAGGATGACCAGTTAAAATTGTTTTAATTCTCTTTCGGTTATGTGATTAATCTTGTTAAAAAGAAAAACGCAGAGAAAAAAATATCTAAATAATCAAGTACTTAATGACTGTAATAGAGTGCATCACCTTTATGTGATACCTGCGAAAGCAATGCATAAAGGCATTGCACTCCAAAAGTTCTTACAAGTTATAATATTAAACCTTTTGATTCTTTTCTCTGCGACCTTGGCGACCTCTGCGGCTAAAATTTAAATAAAAGATATGAACAGAAAAAAGTAGCAAGTTGTTATAACAAGATCATTAGACAAAGGAACACTATGAACATTATTGATTTACGCAGCGATACAATAACCCGCCCCACCCCGGCAATGCGCGCGGCCATTGCCAATGCCGAGGTAGGCGATGATGTGTATAGCGAAGACCCCACCGTCAATAAATTGCAGAAAAAAGTAGCCGCATTATTGGGCAAGGAAGCGGCATTATACGTTCCCAGCGGCGTCATGGCGAACCAGATTGCCATCAAGTGCCACACCATCCCCGGCGATGAAGTGATCTGCGATGAAAACAGCCATATTTACAATTACGAGGGCGGTTCGCCGGCGTTCCTGTCCGGCGTACAGCTGCACCCGCTGCCGGGCGTCTATGGCATTATCACCCCGGAACAGATCAAGCCGGTCATTCGCCCAAAGGACAGCCACTATCCGCAAACCCGGCTCATCGAACTGGAAAACACCCATAACCGCGCCGGGGGCACGATCTATCCCCTGGAAATTATCAAAGAAGTCCGCAAGCTGGCGGATTTTTACGATCTGAAAATGCACCTGGACGGCGCGCGCTTGTGGAATGCGCATATTGCCACCGGTATCCCCCTGCACGACTATGCCCAATACTTTGATTCCATATCGGTCTGTTTTTCCAAAGGACTCGGCGCGCCGGTGGGCTCGGCTATTGTTGGTTCAATGGAATTGATCAACCAGGCGCACCGCGTCCGTAAAATGCTGGGCGGCGGCATGCGTCAGGCGGGTATTCTAGCGGCAGCGGCATTGTATGCTGTGGAAAACAATATCCAATGTCTGGCCGACGACCATGCCCGCGCTTTTAAACTCGCTTCGTTCCTGCATGGCGTCAAAGGCGTATCGATTAATCTTGAAGAAACCCGCACCAATATCGTCATTGCCGATTTTCGTGATTACGGAACCGACGCTGAAACGTTATGCAAAAAGCTGTGTGAAAAAGGGATACTGTGTATGGCCTTTTCCGCTACTAAAATCCGTTTTGTCACTCACCTGGAAATAAGCGACGCGGATATTGACCGGGTTCTGGCGGTGTTCCGGGAAATTTTCCGGTAAAAAAATTTTAGCTCAACTGAAAAACTGCTCAACCTATTTGCTGGTTTTTAATATTGAAATTTTGTATTTTATTGTTTGTGTGTTCAGAACATTATTTTTTTGTGAAATTTTAAATATAATGAAAAGCATCAGGAAATATCAATGAAAGTTATTCTAGTCGGCGCCGGACGGGTTGGATTATATCTGGCAAAAAAGCTGACATCGGAAAATCATGATGTTATCATCATCGAGAATAATGCAGAAACGAGCCGCCGGGCTAACGAACTGGTTGACGCTATGGTTATTGAGGGCAATGGCGCAAGCCAGGACACCCTGAACCGCGCCGGCATTAAAAATTGTGATATGATCATCACTGTAACTGCAAATGATGAAGTCAACATTATCGCTTGTATGATCGCCGCCAAAGCCGGCGTCAAAACTAAAATTGCTCGTTTACGTAATACCGAATACAGCGACCCCAAAGGCTGGCTGAATAAAAGCGATATGGGCATCGACTTTATTATTCACCCGGAAGAAGAAACCGCCCGTGAGCTGGTGCTGCTGCTGCGCCGTACCTCGGCAACGGATGTGCTGGAATTTGCCGAAGGCCGCGTACAACTGATCGGCGTGCGTATCGGGCTGGGCGCTCCGATCATCAACAAAACCCTCATTCAAATTTCCGAACAGTTCCCCGATGTGCTGTTCCGTATCGTTGCAATTTTCCGCGGTAACAATACCATAATTCCAACCGGTAAAGACTTTATAAACCGGGGCGATCAGTTGTTTTTTATAACCCCCACAGCCAGCGTGCCCAAAGTGCTGCATTTGGCCGGTAAAAGCGAAGAAAAGCTGGAAAACATCATGATCCTGGGCGGCGGCAAGGTAGGCAGATTAGTGGCTGCCGAACTTGAAAAAGACCGGGGAATTGATATTAAACTCATCGAATCCAGCCGGGAAAAGTCACAAATTATCGCTAATGCCGTCAAAAGAACTCTTATCATCATGGGCGACGGTACAGATATTGATCTGCTGGCTGCTGAAGGAATAATGGATATGGACGGCTATGTTGCCGTAACCAATGATGAAGAGACCAATATTATCTCTTGCCTGCTGGCGCGGCACATGGGCGTTACCCGCACCCTGGCGCTGGTCAACCGTTCCGATTATATGCCGGTCATGACTTCTATAGGCCTGGATGCGGCTGTCGACCAACAAATGATCACCGCCAACGCAATCTTGCGTTATATCCGCCGTGGAACGATTGTTTCGTTTGCTACCTTGCGTGGCATTGATGCAGAAATTTTTGAAATTCTGGTTGGGCCGGAAGCTAAAATCGTCTATAAATCCCTGAAAAAGGCCAAACTACCGCAAAACATGCTGATTGGTTTGATTACCCGCAGCGACCAGGTATTTGTTCCCACCGGCGATTCAGTTATCGAACCCGGGGATAAATTGATCATTTTTGCCCTGCCTTCCGCTATCAAACTTGTTGAATCCATGTTTGCTTAAACTCTTTCTGGTCGAGTCATGAATTATCGAACAATACTAAACATTCTTGGCGTTCTGTTGATTTTTGAAGGTCTGTCGCTGCTGCTGCCTCTACCCTTTTCTTTTTACTATGGCGACGGCGATGCCCGGGCATTAATCTATTCAACAATTATTTGTATGACTGCCGGGGGGCTTGTTTTCCTGCTCACCCGTTCCCGCTCCGGCAAAGACCTGGGAATTCGTGAAGGCTTTGTTATTGTCGGTTCCGGCTGGACAATTTTGGCCGCCTTCGGGGCATTGCCCTTCGTACTCAGCGGCGCTATCCCCTCCTATACAGATGCTTTTTTCGAGACCATCTCCGGCTTTACAACTACCGGGGCAAGTATTTTAACCAATATTGAAGCCCTGCCGCATGGTGTGCTGTTCTGGCGCAGTTTGACCCACTGGCTGGGCGGCATGGGCATCATTGTTCTCTCCCTGGCTATTTTGCCAATTTTGGGGGTCGGTGGAATGCAGCTTTACAAGGCCGAGGTGCCGGGTCCCTCGCCGGACAAACTCAGTCCCCGGATTCGCGACACTGCTAAAATATTGTGGGCCGTTTATTTTTTTCTGTCTGCTCTGCAAACCGGCCTGTTGATGCTCGGCGGCATGACCCTGTTCGACGCCCTGTGCCACACCTTTGGCACCATGGCTACAGGCGGTTTTTCAACTAAAAATGCCAGTATAGGTCATTATAACAGCCTGTATATTGATATCGTCATTACTCTCTTTATGTTTATTGCCGGAACAAATTTTACCCTGCATTATGCTTTTTTAAAAGGAAATTTCAAATCGTATTGGCAAGACCGGGAATTTTTATTTTATATAAAATTCTCAATGCTGATGACCCTGCTGGTTACCGGTATTGTCTTTATTTACAATTTTCATGATCTGACCAAATCATTGCGAGCCGCTGCTTTCCAGGTCGTTTCTATCATTACAACGACAGGTTATGGAACAAATGATTTTGAGCAATGGCATGGCGCCGGTCAGTTGATTATGCTGTTACTCATGTTTATCGGCGGCTGTGCGGGTTCAACCGGCGGGTCGATCAAAATCATTCGGATAATGATTGTTATGAAGCAAGGCGTGCTGGAATTGCGGAAACTGTTACACCCCAACGCCTATATGCCCATGCGCCTGGGAGGGCGGGTTATCCAGCCAGATGTCGTTTCCGATGTGCTGGGGTTTTTTATTATTTATATGATTATTTTTGTTGGTGGTTCTGTTGTCATGTCGGCTTTTGGACTGGATCTGCTGACAGCCGCTTCCAGCGTTGCTGCAACCCTGGGAAACATCGGGCCCGGCCTGGCAAATATTGGCCCAACCGATAATTTTTCTTTTATTCCCGCCGGCGGCAAATGGGTATTATCGTTTTTTATGCTATTGGGAAGGCTGGAACTATATACTATTCTCATTCTGTTCGTCCCCGAATTCTGGAAAAAATAAAGCCGGTTCACGTTGTCTCGTCACCGGCTCAATTTCTACAGGTTATGCTGTTGAATCACTTCGTGTTGCGGATCTTCGTATTTGCGCATACGATAATACACCGGCAGCAAATACTTGCTGACGAATTTATTCCGTTTTAACAGCCACGCCGTCACCGTCCACGAACCAATAAATGCCAGCGGCCACGCCAGCAGGCCGAACCGCGACAGGCGGCGTTTAAGATATGCCCGACGCACATTTTCACTCACCCGCCGCGCCTGTTTCAACAATTGTATCCGTTGCTCTACTGAAAGCTCCGGGGTTTCAAACACCGGCCGGGGAACGCCCTCGCGCAAAGTTCCAAGATAATTTTTCGGTTCGTCGCGCATCAGGTTGTTTTTGGATAAATAATCGTACAATTGCGTGCCCGGATAGGGAATGATATTGAAAAAGAACGCCAACTGTAACGGATATTCCTTGACAAATTTAAATGAATTCTGCACATCTTCCCAGGTTTCGCCGGGAGAACCAATAAGGAAATTAACGCCCACATCATAATCCAGGCGGCAAGAAATATCAATGGCCTTGCGGATGGTTTCCAGGGTTTCGCCTTTGCGCAGAATTTTCAACACCCGATCGCTGGCTGCTTCAACAGCGATCTGAATTTCCCACGCGCCCACCTGTTTGAGACGCCGCAGCATCGGTTCATCCACTTTGTCCGCGCGCACGCCGTTAGCCAGACTAATGCGGATATCTTTCATACCGCGCCGCTCAATATCATCGCATATATCAAAAACCCTTTGCTTGTCAAAGGTAAAATTATCGTCCATAATGAGGAACGTTTTATAATTCTGTTTGTACCAATACTCCATTTCATCCACCACGCTCTTTACGCTGCGCAAGCGGATTTTTGCGCCCATAATGGTATGCACCGAACAAAACGTACAGGCATAAGGACAGCCGCGCGAGGTGAGAATGCCCATTTCATTGCTCAGGTAACGCTCCATTTCAAAACCGGTATAGGTGGGCCAGGACAAGGAGTCGATATCGCTGACTGCCGGACGTTTGCCGGTAAATTCCACATCGCCGTTATTGCGATAGTACAAACCCTTGATCTCTGCCAGCGGCACACCGTGACATAGTTCCACCAGCGCGTCCTCGCCTTCACTCTGTATGGCGTAATCCAGGGCGGGGCAATCGACTAGAATTTCCTTGCCGAACGCGGAAACATGCGGCCCGCCGATAACTAAATCTATGCCGAAATCGTCTTTAATATGAGCGATCATGGCGTAGGTTTCCAGGTAGCCGAGCGTAACCATGCTAACGCCGACCAGGTCCGGTTTAAACTCGCGGATTTTGCGGTCAATGTCTTCTAAACTATAACCGCCCAGTTCGCGGTCGATGATCATGTACGTAATATTATTTTGACGCAGCGCTTCAGCGAGATAGCCGATGCCTACGGGCGGGCGGCGCGGCGCATAAAAGATTCCGCTGGTTTGCTGGCGAATTAACAGGATGCGTTCGTAACTCATGGGTGTACCTGCCTGGTTGGTT
>CAYNSO010000134.1:0-9370 GCA_964399735.1 uncultured Cytophagia bacterium | reverse complement strand
ACCAGGTAATTGGTGGACTTGCCGACGCGGAATTTCTCCAGTTCGGCGTCCAGCTTTTTTTCCTGTAACTCGCGGGTGATGATCGTAGCGCCGATTTGCTGGCGGGAGCGCACCACTTCCACATAAGCGGCGCGTACATCCCATTCCACCATCAGTTTCATATTGTCCAGCGCCAATTGCATCTGTTCTTTTGTATAGCGGGCGCGCTGCAACTGCGCGCGGTCGTTTAAATTGAGCGCCGGGAATTCAAACGACAGTCCGGCGCTGGTTTCGTAATAGGGACTGTGTTTGTCGGGCAGGCTGGATTTGAATGATTCCGCATAAGCGGAGCGGCCAAAAGAGATGAAAAAATCCAGCTTGGGCAGAATGCCGTTTTTGGTGCGGGACAGTTCCAGTTCGCCTTTTTTCAGGTTATACTGCGCTTGCAGCAGGTCGGGTCGGAATTGCATACCGGCCTGTACATGCAGGGAGACGTCATCGAGGGTATCGGCGGGCACAAACGGCCGGTCGGTGGGAATGGGCATGATTGTCCAGGCGTCGGCGGCATCGGGTGTGACCAGGTAAATAAAGCCCAGCCGCGCCTGCTCGTAGCGGCTCTGCGCGTCGATCAGCGCTTCCTTGCGGGTGGAGACCTCGGCGTGCACCGCGGCCAGTTCCAGTTCCGGCAATTTGCCCACAGCCACGCGCTCGACGGATTCCGAAAGCTGCTTGAGCGCCAGTTCCAGGGATTGCTGTTGTATGTCGGCTTCCTGTTTGGTCAGGACCAGCGTCCAATAGGCGTTTTCCAGACTGGCGACAGCTTGTTCGGCGACGGCTTTGAACTCGGACTGGGAAATTTGCACGTCCAGCCGTGCCTGCCGCAGACTGGCCAGGTTGGCGCCAAATCCAAGTCCCTGCAATAACGATTGAGTGATGGTCAGTTCCATACTGCCGGTGTATTGATCTGTATAAATGCTGGAAATATTACTGGTTTCGAGAAAGCTGGCGGTGACATTGGTACCGGTGGGCAGGTTCTGCGACAGCGAGGCGGCATAGTCCGTCCGTTCCGAGGTGAGTTCAAACGGGGTGCGCTGGGCGCCGAGGAACCGCTGGGTTTTGCTTTTAACGCGGTTGGCGGATGCGGCCAGCACGGGGTCATAGTGTGAAGTCTGTTGCATGGCAAAGGTTTTGGCAACCAGCGGCTGCAAACGCTGTAATTGTATAGCGGGATTGCGCTCCAGGGACATGAGAATGGCGCTTTGCAGGTCGAGCTTTAGCGTATCGCCGCTTGCCAGTGCGGCAAAGGGATTTACCAATTTTTCTTCTGCCGCCGGCAACGCCGGGGGTTGTATAAATAGTAAACAAACCAGGTAAATTAATATATTATATTTTTTCAACAAACCAAATAACATCATTCTAAACCTCTTTTACTTTTGCTTTACGTGTTTCAAATATCGAGTAGACAATGGGGATCAGGATCAAAGTAATTATGGTTGAACTGGTCAAGCCGCCAATAACTACCCTGGCCAGCGGAGCCTGGGCTTCGCCGCCTTCGCCCAAACCAAAGGAGAGCGGTAAAAGCCCCAGCACGGTGGTAAGGGTGGTCATTAATATCGGCCGTAGTCTCCGGGAACCGGCCATCCTGATGGCGGCAAAGAGTTCCATGCCGTGTTTACGGCGCAGCTGGTTGGTATAATCGACCAGCAGAATGGCGTTATTTACCACAATCCCCGCCAGCATGATACAGCCGATCAATGCCTGCATGGTAAATGTGGTATTGGTCAAAATCATGGTAATAACCACACCAATAAGCGCCATGGGGATGGAGAATAAAACAATAAAGGGATCGCGATACGATTCAAACTGTCCCGCCATAACCATATAGACAAGGAAAATGGCCAGGATGAGGCCAAAGATCAGTTCCCGGTAGGACTTTTGTTGTTCTTCATAATCGGTGCCGAAGACGACGGCAAAGTCTTTGGGCACAGGAACCTGAACAAGTTCTTTGCGAATATCGCTGATAACGGAACTCATATCCCGGCCGGTATAATTGGCCGAGATGGAAATAATGCGTTCCTGGTCTTTGCGTTCGATGCGGGTTGGTCCTTCCTGGGGAACGGCGGTAACGACATTGCGCAGAATGACCGGTTCGCCCTTGCTGTTTACTACAACCAGATCCAGCAATTCGGTGAGGTTTTTGCGATCTTGTTCGCTAAGGCGCACCAGAATGCGATATTCCTTGCCGCCCTCGCGGAAATAGGAAGCATAAGTGCCGCCGACTACGGTTTGCAGAGCTTCGCCAATTTTTGCAACGGTCAGGCCGAGGTCGGAAGCCTTTTGTCGGTCAATAACAACAAGTTGTTCCGGGCTGCCTTCTTCGCGGCTGATTTTGGTATCGGTAATGCCGGGGACGCGTTGAATGGCGGCATTAACCTGCTGCGCCAAACTTTGCGCGGTGGCCAGGTCATAGCCTCTAACTTCTACTGTTATGTTGTTTGCGTCGCCGCTGCCAAGGCGCAGTAGAAAAAGACCTTGTCCCGCCCGGGTGCGAATGGTTACGCCCGGAATGTTGCTCAATTTTTTGCGCAAATCATTGGCGATTTGTTCACTGCTGCGTTTGCGTTCAGCCCTGGGGACAACGGTTATCCTTATTTCGGCCGTATGTCCGCCGCCGGAACGAAAACCGCCGCCGCCGGCACGTGTCATAACCGCTATTTTTTCCGGCACTTGGCGGTTGACAATTTCTTCTACCTGGAGCACAGTTTTATCCAGCGTTTCCAGGCGGGTGCCAACTGCCATTTCCATATCAACGCGCACTTCGCTTTCATCCGCCGCCGGCATCAGTTCCATGCCAATAAAACGCACCAGAATTACAGAAAGAATGAACAAACCGGCCATTGAAAGGACGACAGCTTTGCGGCGATGCAGCGCTTTGTCCAGCAGATTGGAATAGATGCTTTCAACTTTTTTAAGGAGATCTTCACTTAGCGCATAAATTTTATGCAAGGTGTTTTCATTTTTATAATGCTGTGCCGGTTGGTAGCGTAACCAGCGTGAGGAGAGCATGGGGATCAGCGTGAGGGCGACCAGCAGCGAGCAAATCAACGCAAAACTGACCACAAACGCCATCTGCTGAAAGATGATGCCGGACATACCGCGAATAAAGATGACCGGGAAAAACACCACCAGGGTAGTTAGAGTGCTTGCCAAAATAGCGGACCATACTTCGGAGGTGCCGTCCAGGGCGCTGTTGATCCGGTCTGAACCTTCTTCCCGGTGCCGGTAGATATTTTCCAGAACGACAATGGCGTTATCTACCAGCATTCCTATGCCGAGGGCCAAACCTCCAAAGGTGATAATATTCAGGGTAAATTTGCCAAAATACATTAATGCAAAGGTGGCTACAATGGATATTGGAATAGCCGTTGCAATTATGGCAGTGCTGGAGACATTACGCAGGAACAGGAACAGGATGATAACGGCTAATAACCCGCCGATAAGGGTAGAATTGCCAACGTTATTGATAGACTGTTTGATATAGACAGAAGTATCGGTTACCGGAATGATGTCGATTTGCGGAAAATCGCGGTTAATGCGGGTAATTTCTTCTTTAACGGCTTGAGCAACATTAACGGTGTTGGCGCCTGATTGTTTGTTGATGGACATTCTCAGTCCTTCTTTACCATTAACCCGGTTGTGCTGCCGCACCTCTTGCCACGAGTCTTCTACATTGGCAAGGTCGCTGATTTTTATTGGCGTTCCATCCCGCACGGTAACAACGGTGTTGCGGATTTGATCGAGATTGATATACTCGCCCTGGGTGCGGATCAGAACTTCGAGGTTGCCCTTGTCATACAAACCGGCGGGAATGTTGCGATTTTCGTTGCGCAGCGCGGCAAGAATGGCGTCGGTGGACAAGCCCAGTGATTTGAGTTTTTCAGCATATAAATCGACATGAATTTCGCGGTACAAGCCGCCGAAAATGGAAAGGGCTGCGACTCCCGGAACCCGTTCCAGGCGGTATTTCACCTGATCTTCTATGAGCTGCCGCAAATCCAGAGGATTCATATTACTGGTAACGCTGAGAAACATAATTGGAAATGATGACAGGTCAAACTTGCGGATCATTGGTCTTTCAATATCTTCGGGCAGCCGGCCCATGATCCTGTCGATGCGGTCGCGGACATCATTGGTTGCCACGTCCAGGTCGGTTCCCCAGGTAAAGGAAACGCGCACCGAACTATTGCCTTCAGTAGACGTGGAAGTAATTTCTTCCACGCCCTGAACCGCGGCTACCGCTTCTTCGATTGGCCGGGTGACCAGTTCTTCCATTTCCTGTGGGCCAATGTTTTCATACGAAGTGGATACAGAGATGCTGGGAAAGGTGACTTCCGGCATTAAATCAATGGAAAGACGGGAAAAGGAAACCAGTCCAACTGTTATGATGATAATAAAAATGATCGTAGTTAAAACGGGCCGATTGACCGGGCCCTGGGCTATTTTCATATACAAAATCCTTTATTAAAGTAAAAAATTACCGTCCCGGCTTTTGACCTGTCCGGTTATCATCGAGCCCGGTTAATATCACCGCGCTGCTATCCTGAAGTAAATGTTGGCCAAGTGTAACAACAAGGCCTTCCAGCGTTGGAGAGATAATTTCAATTTTATTTTCTGCGGTAATACCAATTTCTGCAGCCACAAAACGGGCGATTTTTTTCTGGTTATGAATCATATAAACCCCCTGCACTCCATTGCGGGTAATTACAGCAGCGTTCGGCACGGTTTGCGCCGTTGTTTTCTTTTCGAGCACAATGGTAACCCGCGTAAACATACCCGGTTTTAGTAACAGGGAATCATTGTTCACTTCAATTTCCATCTGCGCCACCCGTGATGTTTCCTGCAGCATGGGGGCAATGCGGGAAACAATGCCGGGAAAACGTTTACCGGGGTAAGCATCCACTTCCACAATAGCCTGTTGACCGACACGCAATAAACCATAGTCGCGTTCTATTACAGTTGTCCGGACAATGACCTTTTGGATTCCAACTACGGAAACGATTGGCGAGTTGGCGGCGATCAGGCCGCCTTCGTCAACAAAGCGCTCGCCGACGAATCCCGGTTCGGTCGCGTTTAATTCCGTATAGCTGAGCCTGATTTGAGCAGACTTGAGCGAGGCTTCGCGCTGTTCTACCTGGGCGTGGGCCAGTTCAAGACGGGAATTTTGCGCTTCAAAAGTCGTGGTGGCGGCGTCAAGTTCCGAGGGAGAGGCTATGCCTTTTTCCTGGAGTTGTTTTGCCCGTTCCAGTTCCTGGCGGGCGAGTTCAAACTGGCTTTTCGCTTCAACCAGGGAGGCTTTGGCAATACGCAGGGCGGCGTCCGCTTCCAGAACTGCCTGCTGATATTCGGCGTCGTCAATCCGCGCGATCAGATCACCGCGGTTCACCCAATCGCCTATGCGTTTGTTGATCTGGATGATTCTACCTGATACTTTGGGTGATACAACGTAACGATAGAGGGGGTGAATACTGCCGGTGAATTGCCGTTCCTGTTGAATTGCTTCATAACGAACGCTATCGGTTTTGACCGGCACAGGCGCCTGCATTGGCCCTTTTGTATTGTCTTTGTTACTGTTGATGACAAGAACGACTATTCTCCACAGTAAAAAAATGATAAACAGGGTTGCTAAAACATAAAAGATTCTTTTCTTGTTCAATTTTGAGCCTTTTCTTTTATTTCAGTTTTTACACTAGTTTGTTTGTATGAATGGCGAATTTGTATATATATTATAACTAATTACTAAATTTACAGAATAATAACAAGTAAATAATTGTAACTATTTCTGAACCGGACTAGCTGAACTGGTGTTTTAAATTTATTTGTCAAGCCAATTAGTCTCAATTCTAAACGCATTGATAGACAGAATGTTCTGATTTTTTTGCGTTGATTGTTATTACAGGTTCAATGGTCGAGGTTATTGATGGAAATATTGTATGAGGTTTTACATGGCAGGATTTTATCATGCCGGTTGTAAATAATTAACACACATATTTATAGAATATTTTTTATATTAGAGCAAACAAATACTGATTCAATAAATTGGAGATTATTTTTGCATATCAGCGACCTGAATTCATTGAATAAAGACGCCCGGCATCGCATCGGTTACCAGTGCATGGTCGACAGTTTTGCTATTGGCAGTGGTTCTATAAGTAACAAGGCTTTGCTATATCAAAAAGATGTATATGGAAAACAGCCGCAGGCGCTCAACTGGAGCGACGAGTGTGATGATTATTGTTATGGTTTTCGTTTTTATGGCGGCGACCTGAACGGCGTGGCCAACGCGGTGCAGAATTACCTGGCCGGGCTGGGCGTCGACTTGCTATATTTGACGCCGATCTTTAAGGCGCATAGTAACCATAAATACGATACCCTTGATTATAAGACTATTGATCCGCAGTTCGGTACGCAGCAGGATTTTGCCCGGCTGGCGGGCAAATGCCACGAACATGGCGTTAAACTGATTTTGGATGGCGTGTTTAACCATACCAGTTGTAATCACGAATGGTTTATCAAAGCCCAACAAGGGGTAGCGCCTTTTACTGGTTATTACAAAAAGAATGAGGCTGGATATTATCTTTACTGGGCCGGCATCGAGACCCTGCCGCTGCTTGATCATTCCCATCCCGATGTAAAAAATGCGTTTTATCATGGAAAAGAAAATATTGTAACGCATTGGCTGGAACAGGGTGCGGACGGCTGGCGGCTGGATGTGGCCGAGGGTTTGGGTGTGGAGGTTATTCGCAATATCAATGCGGCCATGCGGGAACGGTGTAGCGACAAGTTGTTGTACGGCGAAATTGTAGAAACCTGGGGCAGGGACTGGCTGGGCGATGACAAGCTGGATGGACTGATGAATTATGTGTTTTTGGGCACCACCGCTAATTTTTTAACCGGCAAAATCAGCGGCGAAGCGTATCTTGGCGAACTGGAGAAAATGTATAAAGAATACCCCAAAGAGCAGTTGTATAACAGTTGGAATATCATCAGCACGCACGATACCAACCGGATGCTGTACGAAGTAGACGGCAACGAGAATTTGTTCAAAATGGCGGTAACGCTGCAATTTACCTATCCCGGCATGCCCATGATCTATTACGGCGATGAACTGGGCCTGCTGCCGGGACAAAAGGATGTGAGCAACCGGCGCGGTATGGACTGGCAAAAAGTGGATTTAATGAAACTGAAAGCCCATGAACCCTGGAAGCATGTTCAATCTATGGATTGGAAAAAAGTAAACCATTACAGCAGTTTTCATTTTTTCTATAAACACCTGATCTGGTTGAAAAAGCAGTACCCGGTGTTAACCGATGGCGAGTTTATTCCTTTGTTTGCGAACGAAGCCATTATCGCATTTATGCGCAAGCTGGATGACAAGCTGGCGTTGGTGTTGATTAACAAAGGAGAGACGCAGCAGGTGACAATTTCTGTGCCCGAAGAGATTATGCGCCTTAAACCTGTGCTGACCGGGGTGCATGGCCCATTACCGCGATTACAGTTATCGCAGGAAACAGTATCTTTGAATGCTTTTTGTCAAAATACATATATTTTTGTCAATTAACCGGCAAGCGGGCGTGGGTTAGCGGACAGGATGTGGTGTTATATTTTTTAGCGGCGCCCAGCCTTTTATTCCATTTTCCTTTTCAGCCAGGGCAAAGCCATTCAGAATATCTGTTACAATGAGGATTTCACCTGGTTGCAGGGATAATTCCATGGCATTATAATCCCGGTTCATGCGGGATATGTCGCCAGTGGTGGTGATATATTGTTTGGGCGTCCAGGCGCTGTTGTTGTTTTCACCGCTACACCACAGCCAGTCCTGCCAGTCCGGGTCGTCTGTAAATTCCTGTCCGATGGTTATTTGTTCGCCTTTGCGGAACAGGATGGGGGCGGGATAGGGGGATTGATATTCTGTAATAACAATATAATTCACAGGCGTTACTCTGGCAGACAAGTATATTAATGCTTGTTTAAAGATACCCGTTTTTGGTAAAAAAAGCTATAACCATTTTTCCTGCATTAAAAATTTGGCAATTTCCGTGGCAATTAACTGGTGCCCCAATTGGTTCCAGTGCCCCTCAATGAGATTGACCGGGAGAGAATCGGGATTCGAGTGTTTAAATATTTCCGCTGCTTCCAACATGGGCGCCTGGTTGCTCTGTAAATAATTGAACAGCGGTTGGGAATAAATGGAAGGGGATGTGGTTATTACCAGCAAACGGATGTTGCGCTGCCGGGTCCAATTAATTAACCGGGACAGGCATTCCCTGGTCATTGTAAAATCTTGCCGCTGTTCAATGGGTAAGTTATTTTGATGTAATTTTTTGGTTTTCTGTTTGCGGGGATTGAATTGTTTGTCATAGATTCGGTCAAGGACAAACGCAACTATTCTGCTATTGAAATAACAATGCCCGACAATGGCAAGAAATTTTTTATATTTGCGATTATCATCTATCCTGATTCCCCATACGATTTGTTTTTTCCCTGTTATATTATCGACCGGATCGTTTGGGCAAAACAGGTAAACAACAATTTGTGGTTGCCCCAGAAGGGTTGAATATTCTACCAGTCGGTTGTAACATTGGCAGGTGCCAAAACCAGTTACGCCGAGATTAACTGTCCGCATGTTTATTGATTGATTTTTAAACAGGTTGTTAAGGATATGCGGAAAGGTATATTCCTCATTGATGCCGGCCCCAAAGGTGAATGAATCTCCAATAAAATACAGTTGTGGCAGGTTACATTTTTCAATATCTTCTGGCGCTCTAAGACTTTGCGAATTAATGGCATAGGTAACAACGCCATCCGGTATTTTTATTGTTTTATTATAATTTGGCGTCAAAGACCACCAGGTAACCGGGTGATTTGTAAACAGATACGGAGGAGTAATGCTTGCTTTGTGTGGATAATACCCTGCCAGGCGTACAATTAATTCAGACAGTAAAAATAAGATGATAATACTGATAAGCGTCAGGAGAATATTTTGAGAAATGCGTTTTTGCAATATTTCGAGCTTTTTCATCCTGATAGCCTGCATGTTACCAGTTAGTGGTTTTATAACAGGGAAGCTAATACGCCACCAATACACTTGTTTACCTGAATTCCTGGTATGTTGAAATGGCAATATTATCTTTAGATAAAATATAAAACCAGCTTGGTGAGTAGTACTATAAATATAGATATATATGTTGTTTGCAGAAGAATACCGGGGCGACCGTTCCCGTTATAGTAAAGTAGAGCCCCGGAACAGAAAAAGTGAGTGGGCAATACTGGATTTGAACCAGTGACCTCTGGTATGTGAGACCAGCGCTCTAACCAACTGAGCTAATTGCCC
>CAYNSO010000133.1:0-9567 GCA_964399735.1 uncultured Cytophagia bacterium | reverse complement strand
CTTATAACACAAATTTAATGTTTGCATTGTTATTCAACGAAAAGTTGCATTAACCATACCTTTATAACGGATATGACTGTATTCTTGTTCTTAAAATAGTGGGAGAATTACCCACAACAAACAATATAGAGCCAAATAAACACTAGATTTTGATCATTTTTATAAAGTCTGATATGTTCCCGAAACATCCTTAAAGCAAAAAAAATCATATAATTAATTTATTTTTTTAAACTTTAAATAATTCAACAAACCTGGATTTTTTAATTATAAATGTTTGTTAGAAACATACAGAACCTACAATGGTGAATTGTGTATGGCCTTTGGGAAAAAAGAAATTTTAATCGTATATAGCAGCGGTTATGGCACGACCCGGGAAGTGTCGGAAAAAATATATGACATTTTAAACATTGAGCCTCTTTTTAATGTTACTTTGAAAAGCATTAACGACCTTTTTGATATTAACCATTACGAATATTTTATAATCGGAACATCTGTCCGGGCGGATCAATTGTTAGCCAATGTCCGGGATTTCCTGTCCTATAACGCCAACATTTTACAACACAAGAAAATTGCCATGTTTGTCGTCTGCCTGGCGGCGAACACCCCTGCTGGTCAAAAGCAAGTCGAGGAAACTGTATTCCGGCAGTTATCCGACAAGCACCCGCAATTAAAAATTATTGACCTGGCCACTTTTGGTGGAAAAATTGATTTTAGAAAGCTTAATCCGGTAATGCAGGATCTGATCAAGCATGTCTTTCGCAAAACCGGCATTAAAACTAACGGCAGCATTGATACCCGCGATTGGGACAAGATAACCAAATGGGCCGTTAACCTTAAAGAAAGAATTAGCGCCGGCAAAAATCCAGCCTTTTTGGTCTCTATGGGCGCTGATCAGTGCGAAAAAAATTAACCGGGGTTTACCAGGCATTACTTTTAATGCAAATTAACCTGAATATTTTGTTCACTTTTCATTTTTTACTGGCATTTTATTAAAAAAAAGTATATTATTATTGTTTGTAAAATTAATTACTTTCGGCCATAACAACTCCAGGCAAAGAAAATTCTTTCCGCTTTTTAAAATAACATGAATAACGGGCATAAAATCTTTACCTTGCCTGTTAATAATCATTATAATTAAAAACTACTAGTCCATATTTTTCAGCATTCAAAAACAGTGGGTTCATTTTATGAAAGTTTTAATATTATACAGCAGCGGCTATGGATCGACAAAAGAAATCGCTGAAAAAATCAGCGCTATCTTTGAGGAACAGAAAGCAATCGAAACTACCGTGACCTCCATCGACAATGTAAAGTCAATTGAGGAATTCGATGGTATTATTATCGGCAGCTCGGTGCGCGCCGATCTGCCTATGGCCAATGTCCGGGACTTTATTGCCAGGGAACGTTTTGTTCTGCCTGCCAAAAAAGTAGCTTTTTTCGCTGTGTGTTTGGCTGCTAACTGCGATAATGGCCGTGAAGACATTAAAAAGAATTATATTATGCCCGTGTTTAACAAATATCCAGAGATAAAACTGGTTGCTATGGAAGCTTTTGGCGGGAAAATTGATTTCGACAAATTAAACCCGGTGATGAAAAATCTCATGATCAAAATACTGGAAAAAACTGGCCTGCCCACTACCGGCAGCGTTGATACCCGGGACTGGGAATTTATCTCAAGCTGGGCTCTTGATACCCGGCAAAAATTTTCAGGGGCATAGCCACACAACCTGGAGCTATAATTTCGTTAATCCGTTAAATGGGGAACATATAAATTTGCTGCAGGAAAAAGATAACCCTTGCCGGCCTGCCCATCAAGATAGCGCAAGGCTGTTTGCATTGCTTCTGCAGCAGACTCACAGGGGATCATGCCGGTTTGGCGCACCAGATCTTTATCCAGCATTGAAATTAAAATAACATGCGCGGCTTCGGTCTTGCTTCGCAGAGACAACGCAGTTTGGCCGTTGATCATATAATCCTGCAACAAACGTCTGCCAATATCCCGTGACGATTTTTCAGTAAAATAGGGCATAAAGGTTTTGGAACCAATCCCCTCGGCGCATTCGGCAAAGATAACCACCACGCCCTGCTCTCGCACTGCTTGAAAAGCATGGTGAATTGCCTTGTGAGCCTGGATCAGATTTACATCTGCAGGGAATCCACCGGCGCTGGCCACTACAATATCTGCTTTTTCACTAATTTTCAAAGAATACAGCTCTTTAACTTGAGCGCAAACCAGGTTCTGCGTCGGCAGCACAGGCCCGGCTTTTGCATAGACAATCTGTCCCTCAACATCCAAAGCAAATTGCAAAGACACACAATTCGGCGCCATTTGCACCACCTGCGCCAAATCGCGGTATACCGGATTGGTAGTGATGTTGCCCTCATAACAATCCGGGTGGAAAAAACCGGTTTGCTCATCAATCGTGCGGCGGTGGTTGATGCGAATGGTTTCGTAGCCGGCGACTCCCGGCAGCAACATTTTAGGCCCGCCGCCAAACCCGGCAAAATAATGGTATAAAATGCCGCCAATGGTCAGCACATAATCTGCTTCTTTAACTTTTTTATTTAGATAAACTTCCGTTCCATAATCGGTTTTCCCGAAACGGATGAGGCTTTTTTCATCAAGGGAATCGTGCTGGATGACCGGATAGTTGTTGTAAATATCATCACCAACCAGCTCTTTAATAGCCGCTTCCGGTTGCACAACATGGCTGCCGTTAGCAACCAGGAATTCTGTTTTCAGATTAAAAGGCTGCAACTGCTTCAGTAATAACGGCAAAACCAGCGGCAGTCGGCATTTGCGGGTATGATCAGGGATGATGACCAGCAAGTTATTAATATCTGCGAGCTTGTCCCGCATTTCCTGCAGTAACTGCTCGATACTGTTTGCTATGACCTGTTGTTCTTTCACAATGGATGCCTGGCCCTTTTTTTCCAGGGTCTGCCAGTGAATATGCTCAGGGAGTTGAACATCAATATGTTGTTTGCCGTAACGAAAGATCATTGTTTTCCAATAATTCCATTAATAATCATTTTTTTAAATTAATCAATTATTTCGCTTTCAGCAAGTTTAAAATTTCTTCGCCATGTCCTTCGGCCTTTACTTTATGAAAAACATGCTCCAGCTTGCCATCCTTGCCAATAACAAAGGTTTTACGGATCATTCCGAAATACTTTTTACCATACATATTTTTCTCTCCCCATGCGCTATATGCTTCGGCCACCTGGTGATCCGGATCCGAAAGCAGAGGGAAATTAAGATTATATTTTTGAATAAATTTGCCGTGCGCGTCCAGTCCGTCGGCGCTAACGCCCAGCACAACCGTATCCTGCGCCTGGATATGTTCCTGATTATCCCGGAATGAACAGGCTTCTTTGGTGCAGCCGGGGGTATCATCTTTGGGGTAAAAATACAAAACCACACGCTTTTTTCCCAGGTAATCATGCAAAGAAATGGTTCCCCCTGTTGTAGCGGCTAAAGAAAAATCCGGCGCCTGATCGCCGGGCTGTAATTGCTTTTCCATATATCCTTCCTTTTCGTCAATGATGAAATAAAATAAACCATAATTTTGTATTAATAATAACACAAAAACAGCCAAAAATATTCGCGATTTGCCTGGCTGCCTGAACAGTTCTTGATGGTTAATAAGAAATTTTCATTTTATTAAAAATTAGGATTGCAATATTAATTATTATATTGTATTTTAAAATCATCAACCACTTTAAACGTTTAAGTTTTATCTTTATATCACACTATCGGGAGAGGAGTCGATATGAAAGGGAAATCAGTTTCAGCCAGTTTGAAGGTGGTATTTTTGCTATTACTGGGTCTGAACGTTATAGCATCAGGTCAGGAAATGATCGTTAACGGCGGCTTTGCCGACACTACCGGCTGGTCAATCAGTAATCTGGATAGTTCAACGCCGGCACAAGCTACTTTTGGTGTGGACGATGAGGAGCGTCCGGCCATGGGCAGTGGACCCTATTTGTATCTGACCGGTATCGCCAGCGATTATTCAAATATTGCGATTTTTCAAAAAATTACAGTTATTGGTGGAACCCAATACCAGTTCTCCGGCGCTTTTAAAGATTTAACCTATGGTCAATTACAACAATTCTGGAGTGAAATTTATATCAGCACGGAAATTCCCACCGATGGTCTGGATTATACCCCCCTTGCCGGAACCAACTCGGATCGTTATATGGCATTCAATACCTGGACCGGCTGCGGGCCGAATGTTGACGGTACTTACCAGGACAATGGCTGCAATACCCCTGCTAATACCGGTCTGTATACTGCCCCGGGCGAAGCGGGCGTTCCGTTGGATGTTTATGTAGTGGTTAAAACCGGCATCTGGTGCGGTGGCCCCGAATATTCTTTTGATGTTGCTGTTGACGAAATCAGCCTTATCCCTGTAGGCGGTTCAGCAATTTACAAAAATCAGCAAGCAAATATTGAACAATATCAATTGTTCCAAAACTATCCCAATCCATTTAACCCGACTACAACGATCAACTTTGCGTTGGCCGGCAAAGAAACCGTTTCGCTGGCGGTCTATGATCTGACCGGACGAAAGATCAAAACACTGGTTAGCGAAACATTCAATGCAGGCAATTATGCGGTTACCTGGGATGGGTGTAATGATGCCGGGAATATTGTTCCCTCCGGCGTCTATTTTTACAAAATACAAGCCGGTAACTATTCTACAATGAAAAAAATGACCTTTCTGCAATAAGGTCTGTTACCGGTTTGGGGATGGCTAACCCATAATTAGCTTTGTCTCATCTTTACTCAGGGCAAGGAGACGGTTCACCACCTTCCTTGTCCTGAGCTCCCTTTTTTATATGTTTATTCAATAATTTTTCTTACTTTATTCCCATAAATACACTTTATCATTGTCAAAATTAACAGGTTATATTCAGGTTATTCTGCATGTCTCTTGTTGAACAGGTTAAACAGGCGGGAGTAATTGGCTCCGGCGGCGCGGGTTTTCCCACACATATCAAATTAGCCGCAAAAGTAGAATTTTTCCTCGTCAATGGCGCGGAATGCGAACCGCTGATGCACAAGGATCGCGAACTGATGACGCATTTTGCTACCGAAATTGTTGCCGGTATTAAACTCGTCCGGCTATGTGTGAGCGCGAAACAAGCCGTCATCGGCATTAAATCCAAAAACAAAGAGGCCATTGCCGCAATGCGCCAGGCTATCGATGACCCGGCGATTTCAATCCACGAGTTTGGCGATTTTTACCCGGTTGGCGATGAAGTGGAACTGGTGTACGGCATTACCGGCCGGCATATTCCGCCGCAAGGCTTGCCGCTGGATGTCGGCTGCGTTGTTAATAATATCGAAACCGTTTATAATATTTATCAGGCCAGCATGAACAAACCGGTAACTGAAACTTTTGTCACTATTACCGGCCTGATAAAAAAGCCGCTCACGACCCGCGTGCCGGTGGGCATGACTGTTCAGGATGTTTTACAACTGGCCGGCGGAGTGACTATTCCCGCATTCGGTATTATGGAAAGCGGTCTGATGATGGGGAAACTGGTCACCGATCTGCAAAAACCGCTCAACAAAACCACCGGCGGACTAATCGTGCTGCCCGCGGATCACCCGGTGATAGCCCGATACAGCAAAACCCGTCAACAAATGGATCGCATCGGCCATTCTGCCTGCGATCAGTGCAGTTTTTGCACGGAACTCTGTCCCCGCTATTTGCTGGGCTATGACATTCAGCCCCACCAGGTGATGCGTAGTCTCGGCTTTTCGGTGATGGGACAAGAGTTGTGGAACAAGTATGCGCTGTTGTGCTGCCAGTGCGGCATTTGCACTTTGTACGCTTGTCCCGAAATGCTCTTTCCGCGCGAGGCCTGCGTCCGCGGCATTCAGGACATGCGCACTGCCGGCAAGGGCAAATGGGAAGGTAACCGGGACATTAAAACGCATCCTATGCGTGATTCACGCCGCTTGCCATTAAAACAATTGATGAACCGGCTGGGAGTTGTCGGTTATGACGCCCATGCCGAATTTACAGAAACCAACGTGCAGCCCGATAAAGTAATTATTTGCCTGCAGCAGAATGTCGGCGCGCCGGCTGAAGCGGTCGTCACTGTGAATGAGCGGGTAACCAAAGGTCAGCTTGTCGGCCGCATACCGGCAGATAAATTGAGCGCCAATGTGCACGCCAGCATTACCGGCCGGGTGACGACAATTAAAGACAATATGATCGTGATTGAAAGAGGCAACTAGATGGCAAATAACGCAATCGGGCTTTTGGAACTGAACAGCATTGCCGCCGGCATCGACGTGGCGGATACCATGTTGAAATCCGCCAATGTGCAGTTGGTGCTGGCGCGTGCAATCTGTTCCGGAAAATACCTGGTCATTGTCGGCGGCGAGGTGGCCGCAGTGCGTTCCAGCGTGGAAGCAGGATGCAACAAATGGCCGGGCGCGGTGATCGATTCGATCATGCTGGCCAACGTCGATCCCCAGGTATTCCCGGCTATTGCCGGGGCCAACAAAGTGGATACCCTGGCAGCGCTGGGCATTATCGAGTCTTTTTCCGTAGCCGCGCTGGTTGAAGCAGCGGATGCGGCGGTCAAAGCGGCCGATGTGCAGCTGCTGGAAATCCGCCTTGCTATGGCTCTGGGTGGCAAAGCATTCGTCACCCTCACCGGCAGCGTGGCCGGAGTACGCGCTGCGGTTGAAGCCGGGGCCGCGCTGGTTGCCGAAAAGGGACTGCTGGTGAACAAGGTCGTCATTCCCGCGCCCAGCCCACAGTTATACAAGGATTACATTTGAACCTAACCGGGGGAAATCAAGACAATGGGGGGAACAATCCGGCAAAAAAATTGTTGCTTGTATAATGAGCGCCGGTACCAATTTAAATCCTTTGAGGTGTTATTTATGGCCAACCATGTTTACATTGCCTGTTCGCTGGACGGCTTTATTGCCAAACCCAACGGCTCCATCGACTGGCTGACCTCGATTCCCAATGAAAAAGACGATGACTGGGGGTATTCCCGGTTCATCAAAAAAATCGATGCCATTATCATTGGACGAAAAACATTTGAAACGGCGTTACTGTTTGGACAATGGCCGTACAACAAGCCGGTTTATGTTTTAAGCAATAATATTAAACAACTTCCGGACTTTATCAGGAACAAAGTCGAATTAATAAACGGTGATTTACACAAAATTATAAACTTGTTACATATCAACAAATTCAACAATATCTATATCGACGGCGGGCAAACCATCCAGTCCTTTTTAAAAGAAGATTTGATCGACGAGATGATCATTACCACAGTTCCCATCCTTCTGGGCAACGGTATCCCCCTGTTTGGCAGTATCGACAGGGAACTGGAATTCAAACTGGTCAATTCAAAAGTGTTGAATAATTATATGGTCAAGAGTTATTACAAGAGGGTAAGAAGAAAAACTTGATAATTTTTCTTTTTTGGTACGAATAAGTACCTTTATAAAATTATAACTTATAATAAAAATGTTAAAATTGTTAATAATATTCCAAATATAGCAATAAATATGGGAATTAAAAGTAAAGTAAAGTTTTTTCTGTAATTATTATATTTTTTATTTAATTCTTCTCTTGAAATATCAAACTCGGAATATATTTGTTTAATTTCATCAAACACCGCCTGAACTTGGTTAAAACTCTCAACTTTATTCCTTGATGCCTGACCTATAAAATTTTTAATTTCTTCAACTCTTTGCAATTTTTTAACATAATCGGGGATAATATCTGTAATTGTTACAAATCGGTACTCCTCTTTAAAGGATTTTATATTCCCAAGTAAAAAGACAATTCCAATTTCCATCGCATCGTAAATAGCGCGCTTACAATGATCTTTTGCTTCATAAATATTATCATTAATAACTTTTTCATTATTTGCGACAAGAGAAGCCAAAGTATGTTGACCGGCATACCTTAACTGGTTTATCGAAGGAATACTCAATCCATCATTTTGAAGATTTTCGATCTGCTTGATTTTTTCTTCAGCAAGCTTAAACAAATGATCTAATTCTCTATATCGATTATCTGACATTTTTCATAAACCTGTATTTCAATATCAGAGTTTTTTCATCATCTACCATAGTTTGAGTAATATATTTACCCGCTTGTAAGTATACATTCCCATGTGAGTATTTTTTAACGATATTTTTTGTTCTTTTATCCAAATCTTTTTGATTAAATTTGGGTTTACAATATAGAATTTTAAGTAGACTTAACATTCTATTCTCCTCAAAAGTTTAATCAGGGAAAACATCACTTAATGTAAATAATTTATTTGCAAGATTATTTACACCTTTGATTATTCTGTTTTTTGATGTTTTTGCCGGATCATAATGTCCATTACATATTTTATTAATAGTGCCGTGTGACATTTTTATTTCCCGAGCCAAGGTTATCTGATTAATACCTTCATTTTCCAAAATTATTTTTAATTTATTCATGTTATTCATTTAAAGAATGATATAATATAACTAGTTATAACCACATAATACAAATAATTTCCAACAAAGTCAAGTTAGTATTTAAAAATATATATTGAATGTTCTATACAAACAACAAATACTTTCATTATTTTATTTTTCTCACTCCCCCACCGGCGGCGGATTTTGGCGCAATTGTTCTTCCGTCAGGGTCGTCATACAAAACCATTGCCATTCGCCGGTTACATATTTAAACTTGCCGATGCCGATATCGCCGTTGGTTTTGAAATTATCCCATTGTGCGTTTATATCGGACCAGTAATCGCCGCCGACGCTCAGTAAATACCGGGCCTGGGCGCGGTCATCCGCCTGGGTAGTGTCATTAAGCACGAGGCGGGCGCGCACCATGGTGACCACTCCGCCAATATCGTTGGGATTGATACTCTTTCGTCCGTTACTTGACCAGAAATGGAAATTATAGCCATCCCCGGCAGTAACGGAAACGCCGCCTTCCGGTTCGTCGCGTTCATCCGCAGGCTTGTTGGCGTCCTCGGAAAAATCTTCCACATAAGCGTTGCCATCGATATTTGTACTGGAATCCACCGTTTGCCAGGTGTGCTGCGCTTTGCTCAGAATATAGGTGTGGATTTGCTGCACGTGCACACGAGTATTGCCGGCGGGATTGCCCTGGGCGTCTTCATACACCTGTCCCCAGGCGATCATGGCTTTGAAAGAACCGGGATTGTTACCCATGCCGAGGCGCGGGCCGCTGTACCAGTCGTATGAAGCAGGCACGCCGTGCGGTACCCCCTCATGCGGGGGAATCATGTCCCCGGCGATAATGTCAATGATATCCGGATTTTGCACAGGCGGGGTGACAGGGTCATCCTTTTTACATGCACTGGTTGTGAGAAATATTATGCAAATTAAAAAAGGTAATGTTTTCATCATTTTTTGCTTCCCTTGCTGTTCTTTATGCCAGTTTCACCCCCTGACGGCGTTTGCTTCTAATACGTGGGGTTGGCTATAAACATATCATCCCTACGGGATTTTCCCTTGAACATTATCAAGACTTGATTAATTCCTGTCCACAATAGGCATTTCTC
>CAYNSO010000132.1:6972-9607 GCA_964399735.1 uncultured Cytophagia bacterium | reverse complement strand
TTCCCTTGAACATTATCAAGACTTGATTAATTCCTGTCCACAATAGGCATTTCTCTGAAACAGAGTTTCTGTTGACAATGCCATTCCCAAACCGGTGTTTGGATGGGAGAGGAGAGAAAAGTAGTCAATACTGTCCTTGCCGTCCACGCCCATAATATATCCCTGGTTCCAAGCCTCCCGGCTTGGAACCCTAAATCCCCGGCTCTGCCGGAAATCTGGCACTGGCACACTTTTTTTGTTTCAAAACCTTCCATACTGCCACTTATCAGCCGGAGGCTGAACGACTAACACCCCAAGCCGGAGACTTGGAGCGAGGTTACTATTTTATGACATAAAAAAGCTACTCCAACTCCTCCAGCTTTATATTGCGGTATTCTATTTTGGTGCTGTGGTTTTGCAGGCCGATATAGCCCTTGCGGTTGCGCAGGCCGGGATGGGTATCGGTGCGGTACATATAATTGAGCAGATCGGCATTGATGATCTCGTTACCGTTTACTGTTACCTGAACCAGGGTGTTATTGCAAATAATCTGCATTGTCTGCCACTCGCCGGCCGGTTTGGTAAAACGTCCCGCCGGGGCCTGCACGCCGTAAATACTGCCGGTGTACTGCCAGGGCTGCAAGGCGGTGTATTCCGAACCGCCGTCGTCCAAAACCTGGATTTCCATACCGGTATAGGCGGGGTCGCCCTCACGCGGCGCGCGGATGAACACGCCGCTGTTGCCGTTTGCCGGCAGGCGAAATTCCAGGTTCAGCTTGAAATTGCCGTATTGTTTTAGTGTTGAAATCCAGCCGCCGCCGCCACCCTGGGTATAGAGAATGCCGTCCGCCACTTTCCAGGACTCCGGCGTGTTGCCAATCACTTGCCAACCGCTTAAATCTTTGCCGTTGAACAGATCGCCTTTGAACCGCGGCGCTGTGTCCGGCAGTTCACGGATGAATACATTTTTAAAATAGAGCGGATGCAAATGCGCCTGCAATTCAATCTGGCCGGTGGGGTAGATGGCTTTGTCCCGTTCCCGGTAATTTTCCATAACAGTATTATCCACCACCAGTACATCGTTCAGCCACACGCTCACCCGGTCGCCGCGCATGATGACATGAAAGCGGTTCCATTGCCCAACTGGTTTGTCCGCCAACAGCAAGGGTTTGTCCGGATTTTTCTGATTATTGTATAATCCGCCTGAACCGATGCCGACTAGCGCCGGATCCCAAATCTGTACCTGCGGGACGCCGCGCAGGTACAGGCCGCTGTCACCCTGCTTTTCAATCTTCCAGTCCGCCCATAATTCAAAATTAGCATAATCCTTGATCGTGCACAAACTTTCGCCCAGGCCGTCAAAGCACAACACACCGTCCTCCACCCGCCAATGCGCGTGCATGGAACTATCCGCCCTGGCTTGCTCGCGGGCCAGTTGTTCGGGACTCATTTGCGTACGCTGCACCGGATCGGCTACCAGGCCCTTCCAGCCGGTTAAATCCACGCCATTAAACAGCGCCGTAAAACCCTCCGGGGGAACATTATCGGTAACCGCCAATACCGGGGCTGCGGCCAGACTCGCCAGTAATTCGGCATCCGCGCCCGCTTCAATACAGGCCAGCGCTACCTGTTCAGGGGACAAGCCCGCGCCGGTTTCTTTATCCTGCGCGGCAATTTTTACTGCCGCCAGAACGGCGTCGCGGCCCAGATCGGCGTCCTGAGTAAAGGAAAGCGTGTATTTAAGCGCCGACACGGATTTTATAGTCGCCAGGTGCGCCAAAACCAGACGCTTTTCATCGGCGCGACCGGCGGCCTGCATGAATTGCATACACCAGTCCAGAGTGCGCGGTTCGCCCATCACGGTTTCGCGCAACAACCGCATGCCGCCGCGAATAGCCAGAATTTGCTGTGTCGTATCTTTGGTAGTTTTCGCCAGGGAAACCATCTCTTGCAGAGCGCTCTCATCCGGCCAATCTGTTATCGCGCGTATGGCAGCCTCGTTCAGCTCTGGATTTGCTATTTCACTTTGAACAAGCTGCAGAAACCGCTGGCCGCCAACAGTTTTGAAAATTGTGAATAACCCGGCCTTGTCCTGTGTTGCGGCCTTTTCATATATCTCCACCAGTAAATCCGCGGCCTCCCGGTTATTGGCGTTATCACGAACAATAGCAATGACTACATTCCTGGCAGCCCGTTTTTCCGCACCGGTTGAATGCAAATAACACTCTGTTATCTGCGGCAATTCATCCTTTCCGGCAAAAAATTCCAGGGCTTGCAGTGCAGCAACACGTACTTTTTCTTTGGATTTCAACTCGGCAAGCAGCAGCGGCAGAAATTCACTGGCATGGCGTTGCCGGATAATATCCATTAACACGATTTTTGCTTGTGGGGTCCGGTTAGTAAAATCATAATTCTTTATCTTCTCCAACACCAAATTGTTTGAAAAGGTCGATAATTGTTGTTTTATTGCATCGAGTTCTATTTTTTCCCGGGCTTTATTCAGAACTGTTAACAAATCATCGACCGCTTCATGTTTTAGTACTTTGGTAGCTGCCGGAATCGCCGCCAAACGGACGGGCATCGAGGCGGATTGCAGCATATCACGGATCGCCGACACCCGTAACGTTGACCACTCTTCCTGCTCGCCCAGCATGGT
>CAYNSO010000132.1:0-6872 GCA_964399735.1 uncultured Cytophagia bacterium | reverse complement strand
GCTAAAAATTCCCGGCAAATCGCTGCACATTTTACTACATCGCCTTGATCCGCAAGTCGGCGGGCAAACAGCAGCAACAAATCGGCAGTTGCCTGCTTTTCGGCAATGGCTGTTCGTATTTTTACTTCTGCGGGTGGATAGCCCATATTAGCCAGCGCTTGCAGTGCGCCAGCCCGGCCTTCCGGCTCATCACATATACCAATGATCGTTGCCGCGGCTTTTTCATATTTCAGTTCCCCCAGCGCCTGGACTATAGCCCGTCTTTGCGGATACCATACCTCTTTTAATGCCTTGAGCAGCGCTTTGCCCGCCTCCGCCCCGCCGATAGTCACCAGCGCCCGCACCGCGGGATCGTACAATGTGTTATGCCGCAAAAAAGAACCGATCACAGGGACTGATTCCTTGCCGGCGCTGTTTTGCAATTGCGAAAGCAAAAAGTTCTTGCTTTCTACCGGCAAATCGGATTGCAAAGCTTGTTGCAGGGCGGACAGAAGCGGCTTTTTTTGCTGTTCCCGTCCCGCTACTGTGGCATAATTAACGATGCCGCTTAGGGCGTAATAAGCGGCTATAACCTGGGCAGTATCCTGCATAGCCAGGTCGTTGCACAGGCTGAGGATATTTGGTTCGCCGCCCTCCAGTATGGCTTGCATAATAAGCTCGTTTTGGATATTGTTTTGCGCTGGTAATTGGGACAGTAAATCTTGCAATGTATAACCAGAGATACCAGTCCCCGCCAGGGCGCAGCCGGTGATGATTAAACCTGTATAAATAAATGCCAGGATGGGTTTTTTTAACATGTTTTTGCCTTTTTTAATACTGTTCAGGTTCAGTTATATTATAAATGCCATGAGGCGCGCATCGGTTGATGAATGAGGCGGTTCGCCTCGTCATCGTTAATAAATTCCTGTTTATCAGGATTAAAATATAATTTACGGTTCAGTTGCACGGCGCATTTTGCCAGATTGACTAATGTACACGAACGATGGCCGTTTTGTTCATTAAGGGCGAATTTCCGCCGCTCGCGCACAGCCTGGTAAAAATCGGTTTCCTGCTGCGGCGGTTCCGGGAATTCACGCAGCTTTCTTTCCAGGTCCGGGATATCCGATTTAAAACCGCTATACAATTTGCCGTTGGGTCCTTCCAGGAACGGAATATTCTCGTTTTGAGATTGACCATCGAGCGTAATTACACAGCCGTCCGCGTATTTCATTGTTATTCTGCGCCATAAACCACAGGCATCCGGGTGCGCCTGCGGCGCATCCGCATCTATTTCTACGGGACTGGTATGGTCTTTTGCCAACAGGTACTGCACCGGATCGAGGTAATGCTGGCCCATATCGCCGAGGCCGCCGCCGTCATAATCCCAGTAACCGCGAAAACCGACATGTACCCGGTGCGGATGGTAGGGCTTCCAGGGCGCGGGGCCCAGCCACATATCATAGTCCAGTTCTTCGGGTATCCACTGCGGCTGATAAGTTTCTTTGCCGCGCCAGTAAAATTTCCATTCAAAGCCGGTCGAAGCGCTAATGTTGACCTTGAGCGGCCAGCCCAGCATGCCGCTCTGCGCCAGTTTCTTGACCGGGGCAATCGTCGTTCCAAATCCATAAAACGTGCTGTCAAAGCGGAACCAGGTATTGATGCGAAAAATACGGTCGTACGCCTGAACAGCCTCTACTACTTTTTGTCCCTCGCCTATGGTACGAGTCATGGGCTTTTCGCACCAGATATCCTTGCCGGCTTGAGCAGCGTTTATGGAAATGAGCCCATGCCAGTGCGGCGGTGTGGCAATATGCACAACATCGATATCCGGACGAGCGAGTACGTCGCGATAATCGTGATAGCCCTTAACCTCCGGGCCAACCATATCGAGCGCAGTTTGCAAATGTTTGGCGTCCACATCACACACGGCCAGCAGCCGCGCACCGGCATAACGGAGGTGTCCCCTGCCCATACCGCCCACGCCGATGACCGCTTTGGTTATTTCATCGCTTGGCGGCGTGTATCCTGGCCCACCGAGTACACGGCGGGGTACAATGGAAAACGCGCCGGCGGTTGCAATTACGGATTTTAAAAAAGTACGACGATTCATATTATTCTGCCTCGTCTGCATTATGTTCAATGACTGAAGAAATTTTGGGGGTTGTGCCAAAATATTAAAGAAAATATTAAATTGCAAGGATAAAAAATGGGAGCGCGTTTAACTTTGATAAACAGGTAAACAGGAAAAACGTTATCTCTTTAGCTTTTTAAAAAATCACTATAATAATTAAACTTGAGAACACATTTTTTGAACACCTTGCACAAATACCTTAAAACTGTGCGACCGGGTATTTGCCGGATCAAGATAGGGCGCAATTTGTCTGGACCCGCTTATTTTTTGATATTCAGGGACAAGACGTTCAAGTTCCTGCGCGGCATTGGCGAGTTGATCCGGGTTGCGGAATTTTGCCTTGTTCTGCTTTTTTGTCAGACCACTTTTATTCATACCTCTTTCAACTGCCTGTAAATCGGCAAGATACCAGCTTTCGAGTTCGTGACATGCAATCCGAACCAGGTAATTGCGTCGACCGGAATTTTGACATTTTTTTAATAACCTCTGTTTTATTATATGACAATCCCCGGCATCTTTGTCGCGCAACACTATAAATTTTGCATTTGGATCAAGATATCCTTCTAGTTTTCGTTCCAGGCGGTTTTCCAAATCGGATTTCCCTTCAAATGGAATTGTACGAAAGGTAACATTTTCAGGAAGAATTTTCGGTAAAAAGCCTTTCAACATTTCTTGCGCTGAAGGCTCTTCCAGCAGGAATACCAGCTCTGTCATTGTGGATCTGCCCCGGTAAAAAAGCCTTCTTTCCATAAATATCCGAGTTGATCTCCTTCTTCAACATATTTACGTACCTGTTCATCATCTGCTGCCCGATGGATATGAGTATATCCGTTTTGCTTTTCCAGCCAAAAGACTTCTTCCAGTCTAGCGGCATTTAACAAATCAGGAGAATGTGTAGAAACAAATACCTGACCGCCGCGACGCGCATAATCCCGAAATTCTTCCAGCAGTTCAGATAATAATTTTGGATAAAGCTGGTTTTCCGGTTCTTCAATACATAAAAGAGGGAAGGGGGCAGGATCATGCAGCAATACAAGATAAGCAAACATTTTAATAGTGCCGTCGGAAACATAACGATCAATAAAGGGATCTTTAAATGAACCATCCTGAAATTTTAACAGCAGTCTGCCGTCCTGGGTAGCTTCCGGTGTAATAGCGCCAATGCCGGGCACCCGCTTTCTCATTTTTTCCAATATTATAGAAAAGAGATCTGTATTATTATCATACAGGTTTCTGGCCACATTTTGTAAATTGTCACCAGTTACGGAAAGATGATCGCCAAAGCCAGCGGCATCTTTGCTGCCCCTGGCCATGTTGATATGAAAATCGGAAATATGCCATCCTTCAATTAATTGACGAAAAGCATTAGCCGCTTTAAAACGTTGAAATTGTCCCAATCCTTTAATTGCTAAAATATCCGGTGAAAGCTCTTGCACCTCCCTGTCTAATCTATCATTGGTTTTTGAAAAGTCTTCCTCATTCGTTACGGCCCATCCTTTTCCTATGCTAAAGTCAAGAAATTTATAAGGAGATCCGTACGCCCCTCTTTTATACCTGAGCACTTCCCGTTTGACAAATGGCTTGTTTTCAAATAATCCAATCTCTAAAAGATATGTAACCAACCTTTCTTTTCCGGTAATCTCCATTCGGTATTGAATTTCAAAAGTAATATCCTGATCTGCCTGTCCGCGCGACACCATTTCAGTATAACCGCCCCGGCTTTGAATGGCGCGTGTAATATTAAAAGTGAGGCAATCTTTGAGAAAACCAAAAACATCAAAAATAGTTGTCTTGCCGCTGCCGTTAGAACCAACGATCAGACATAGTGATGGTATGTTTTCTAAAGAAAAGTCTTGAAGAGCTTTAAAATTCTTAACTTTGATACTTTCTATTTTCATCAGGATACAACTCCGGATTAGTGAATGCTAAAAAATATGCTGTTTTAAAACATAAATAACAGCCTATTCAAATACTTGGCAAATAATTCAATCATGATTATTTTATTGTTCCGGTCAATATTGATGAAATATATAATTTTTATAAAATTAAGCAAGGATTTTTTAATGTCTTCCTGATTTTATTTTATCAATATCGCCTTTTGCATACTCTGGTTTTCTCCGTTTACTACCAGCGTAACAAAATATATTCCCGCGCTGATTTCTCCCGGCTTCCAGGTTATCTGCTGTTGGTTAGCGGCAGGATATAACGTCTCCACAAGCTGTCCCCGGATATTGTAAATATCCAGCCGAGCTTTTGCCCCGACAGGAACCCGGAATGACAGTATCGTCTCCGCATTAAACGGATTGGGATAATTTTGTTCCAGAACTATTGTCTCCGGTTTCTGGTCAGGTTCGGCTACTTTTAACGTAACGGAATTGACAGCGCCGGGCGTGCCATACCCCTGCGAAATACCCCAGTTTTCGGCGAGACTGTTATCCATATCACAGTGGATGAGTTCGAGAGTGGGGCCTATACCGTCCGCTGCCGTTGGCCAGGGGTGACTGTCATCATAACGAACCGAATCGATCAGCATTCCGCCGGCATCGTACAAACGTAATAATTCTCCTCCGTTGGCAAGGCCAAATCCAAAATCCGCGGATATAATATTTACTAGCGGAAATAATGCAGCAAAGCATGTTTTATCTTCACACAGCGTCAGGTAACCCTTTGCTTCAATAACTGTCGTTTGCGGTAAAATAAATACATGTTCATCGTTTTCATCTTTAAATACCCACCCGCTCACATCAACAGCAGTCTTGTTTGGATTGTACAATTCCAGCCAGTCGCCGGGGTCAAAGTCGTTACAAGAATGATAATTAATTTCATTGATAACAAGGTCTTGCTGTTCATAATCAATCATCTCATAATCAGAACATATACCGGCAGTTATCGGCGTTAACAACGGTGATAACAAAAAAATTGAATCACCAGGAGTAACATCAAAACACATATTCCCGACCGAGGGAGAAAACCTGGTCAGGGTAGCGCTAAAACTCTGGTTGGAAACAATATAAAGAGACTTGTTGGCCTGCAGGGTGGTATTTTCAGGGATCATAAAATCCTGGTAACAGGTATCCACGCGCACATGAAAGCAGGAAAGATCAATATTTTGAGAGCCTTTATTCAATAATTCTATAAAGTAATTCCCTGAATAAGCATATACTTTGCCAATCCGTATGTTTTCAACAGGATTTTTTCGTTTACTAAAGAGCAGGGTCATCATATTGGTACGAACATGAGGCAGATAATTCAATCCATTTTGTGGATAATTGTTTTGATTAGCGGTAAAACAAAAAGGCGCCAGGTTAGAGTCGGTCATGGTAAAAATCAACTCATTCCCATAGATCAAATCTCCGGTCAGCGAGTCATTATGATTGCCATCATCCCACAGCTTTAGAGATTGAATACTAAAATTACTTCCAGGCACATCCCATTGTAAATCGGTGCAATATTTTACCGCTACATTTTGCTTTTCTTTCGCTGTTGCCCGAAAGATAATTTTATTATCATCCGGGGTAGGATTTGGATTTGAACAATAATAATTATATAACCCTGTTTTTGGAAAAGTTACAATATCGGCATTGTTTAAAGTACGATTTTCAAGAAATGTATGTAATACTGAAATTTCATTATCAAATTCTATATTTGTACAGATTTTTTTGGAATCAGACCATACATCCTGGTGTATGATGTTATATGTGGAATCCAGGCATGTTGAAAGAAACGTGAAACCATCTTTTAATACAGTATTTATCTTTTCCACAAACTTTATATTCCATTCCTCATTATCCAGAATCCGTTGCAATAACAGGTTATGGTGCAAACTTTCTATACGGTAAATTGTTTCCCTGGTTGCTGAATATTCACCCTGCCAGTTGTCGCCAAACGTACTATCATTATCCCAGGGAATAACGCTCCACAAATTTTTTTCCGAATTAAAATACCAATACATGTTTTTGGTAAAACAGTCATCAGAGGCAATGGCATATTCAATGGCAAAATAAGTAATAATTTGCTCCACATCCAACATTGTCCCTAATTGACGGTTGAATTCTTTTTCCGGCAGATAGAATAGTTTATTTAACAACGTTTGAAGTGTGGTATAATCACCATTCACTCCATTCTTTTTATCCCAGGTGGAGGCATAATCCTGATAATGCGCCAGGGGCGCCATGACCGCGCCGTGATTCTTGGTTTTGTACAAATCACCTTCAGCAAGATTGCGTTTTTTAAAAAACCTGTTATCAACTTCCTCCACAAACAGGTACACCCCCTGATATTTATCATTAACAAACAAGTTAAGATGCCATGTATCAGGCGAGGGATAGTTGAAATATCGAAATAGCGACATTGCTAAATGATTACGTAACAATGATTTATCACGATATTCAGCATTCAGGTTAATTGTTCGCGTATTGAGAAAATTATCGCAATCACTTAATTTAATTCGCCAGCTCTTTTTTGGTAAATTGCGGGTTGAACTACCCCGGAAATGTAATTTGCAGGTTATTACAGACCCATTTACATACAAAGTAGCCGGGAACCAATTATCTATCCAGGGGTTACTTTCAAGTTGTAACAAGTGAGAAGGGTCAATTTCAAGATTAATTTCAGGTAAAGATGTTGCGCCCACAGGGGAAAAAATAAACAACAAACCTAGCAACAATGCCGGACGATACATTAACTTTTTCATCTCAAACTCGAGTTAGTTAAAAAGTATCGCCCTTTTTCTAATTATATTAATATTTTTTTAAAAATGCAA
>CAYNSO010000131.1:0-9638 GCA_964399735.1 uncultured Cytophagia bacterium | reverse complement strand
AATAATGAATTTAATTCATTCCGTATAGAAATAAAAAAGGGCGGTACTTCGCCCTTGCACATCTAGAATATTTTCATTAGCGTTTTACGCATCAATTCTATTCAACTTGTTAAATACATGTAGTTTGTGAACTAATATAACCGTTTTTGGAAAGATTGTCAAGATTTTTTTGTTTTTTTTCATTAAATAGACTGGAAACTTGAAACCTCTTTCTTGAATATACGTATCATATTAATTAGCCAGAATTGATGAGTTTAAATTATTGCCGGATGCTCTTTCCTGTTAAAATTCGAACACCACGGCCTAACTATAATAACCATTACAAATATAAAATCATTCCCGATTTTTAAAATCTGCTTATATGTTAGATTCATTTGCACGCAGCAATTCCGAGATAACCGCCCACAAATGATCTTTACCAATACCGGTTATTGCTGAAT
Source organism: uncultured Cytophagia bacterium (assembly GCA_964399735.1). GTDB lineage: Bacteria > Zhuqueibacterota > Zhuqueibacteria > Residuimicrobiales > Krinioviventaceae > Fontivivens. The sequence continues at coordinate 9,198 of CAYNSO010000131.1, read as the reverse complement.
AGGGGACAAAAGCTTGAATTCCGGTGGTTTCCAGAGTCTTTTGGCTTTGGGCCACCTGTGTTTTTTTCTGGTTACCCGATAACTTGTCGGCTTTGGTACCCACAACAACCACAGGCAACTGGTGGAACATCAGCCAGTTTATCAATTCAAGATCTGCCGGCATTATTTTATGCCGCAGATCGATCAACAACACTACCCCTTTAAGATTTGGCGACTGTAAAAAAAACTCCTCTATCAGGTTCTGCCATGTCTGCGACAAATGCCGGGAAACACGGGCAAAACCATATCCGGGTAAATCAACAAAATAAAACTTTTGATTAACAAGAAAAAAATTTAACAACCGTGTTTTTCCGGGGGTTGAACTTACCTGCACCAGTTTTTTGCGGTTGAGCAAAGAATTCAACAAACTCGATTTGCCAACATTTGATCGGCCGGCAAAAGCAATCTGCGGATATCTGTCGCCAGGAAGTTGTTTGGTGTCGGCAATACTTTTAACAAATTCTGCTGTAACTATTTTCATGTTCTCTGCTTGCTGAATTGCATTACGTTTATACTAGGCAGCATCTTCCCGTATTGAGGCGCTATCCTGCTCGATTTGGTTTTTATAAACAAAAACAGGTTCGGCTTTTTTCAGAACGACATTACGGGTAATACAGCAGGATACAATATCTTTTTTGGACGGTAGATGATACATAATATCCAGCATTATTTCTTCCATAACAGAACGCAAACCACGCGCACCGGTTTTTCTTTTCTTGGCTATTTTGATTACTTCACTCAGCGCCGCCTGTTCAAAAACCAGTTCTACATTATCGAGCTTGAATAAATGCTTGTACTGTTTGATCAGAGCGTTTTTGGGTTCGGTTAATATTTGTAATAATGCCTCATCATCGAGGTTTGTTAATGTTGAAATAATCGGTAAACGGCCAATTAATTCCGGAATTAACCCGTATTGCAATAAATCTTCCGGTTCAACATGTTGCAATATATCCGTTTCGTCCAAATGTTTCGCTTTAATCTCAACGCCAAAGCCAACCGATTTGGCGCCGATTCGGGAGGAAACAATTTTATCCAAACCGGAAAATGCGCCGCCACAAATAAAAAGTATGTTTTTGGTATTGATATTAATAAAATCCATTTCCGGATGTTTTCTGCCGCCTTTGGGGGGAACCGCAGCAATAGTACCTTCCAGCATTTTTAACAAGGCTTGTTGAACACCTTCGCCCGAAACATCGCGCGTAATTGATGGATTGCCGCCTTTGCGGGCAATTTTGTCGATTTCATCAATATAGACAATTCCTTTTTCAGCGCGCTGAATATTATATTCCGAAGCCTGGAGCAATCTCACCAGAATATTTTCCACATCTTCACCAACATAACCGGCTTCCGTCAAAGTCGTGGCATCCGCTATGGTGAAAGGCACTTTTAAAAATTTGGCCAGGGTTTGAGCCAGCAGGGTCTTTCCCGTACCGGTCGGCCCGATTAACAAAACATTGCTTTTTTCCAAAACCACATCGTCATCGGGCTCTTTTTCTTCAATTCTTTTATAATGATTATAAACAGCAACAGAGATTGTCTTTTTGGAATGCTCCTGACCGATGACAAACTTGTCCAACTCGTTTTTGATGGCTACCGGAGTGGGTATTTCACCATGCAATACAAATGGAGTTTTGGACTTTTCACGAGCGATTACTTTATTGGCTATTGTTACACATTCATTACAAATGCTGACATCCGGGCCTGTTACAATAGTCTCAACCTGGTTTGAATTCTTGCCGCAAAACGAACAAATCGCAAATCTGTTCTCGCCTTTGCCTTTTTGTTCCATAGGTTTTACCTTTAATTTATGACCTGTTGGTTTACTTTTTCTTTGGTGACTTGCGGATCATAATTTCATCAATTATGCCGTATGCCTTGGCCTCTTCAGCGCTCATAAAGTAATTACGTTCCGTATCCTTTTCAATCTTTTCCCGGCTTTGCCCTGTATGTTTTACAAAGATATCATTGAGTTGATCGCGTAATTCCAGAATTTCGCGGGCCTGAATTTCAATATCACTTGCCTGGCCCTGTGCGCCGCCTAACGGCTGATGGATCATTATGCGGGCATGAGGCAAAGCCGACCTTTTTCCTTTGGCGCCGGCGGCAAGCAGCAAAGCGCCCATGCTGGACGCCTGCCCCATACAGATTGTGGCAACATCCGGTTTAATATATTGAATAGTATCATAAATTGCCAAACCTGCCGACACATATCCACCGGGGGAATTGATATATAAAAAGACGTCTTTATCCTGATCTTCAGCCTCTAAAAATAATAATTGCGCAATAGCTAAACTGGCAACCGTATCATCAATAGCTGTGCCAAGAAAAACAATCCGCTCTTTTAAAAGCCGGGAAAAAATATCGTATGCCCGTTCACCACGCCCGGTTTGTTCTACTACCATTGGTACTAATGCCATATATCTTCTCCATTGCATAGTCTGTTATCAGTTGTGGAATATTAAAACTGTTAAAAAATTTCTTTTTACTCTGTTTCAGGCACGGCTTCTGTTTCCTGCCGCCAGGGTTTTTTGACTTTTTTGATTTTGGCTTTGGATATTAAAAACTCGTACACCTTTTCTTCCAGCATTTTATTTTTAATCTCTTCGTCATTCACTTCTTCTTCATGATCGTGATCATGCTCGCCCTGATGATCTGGCTGCGTTTCATCGGTTTTGAGTGTAGCAATCCGCTTTTCTACTTCTTCATCACTAATTGTAATGTTTTGTTGTTCAACAAGTTTTTCCCGGATTAAAATCCATTTAATTGTTCGTACTGCTATATTATAATAATAATCTTTTATCTGTTTATCATCGAGACGCATATCAGCGCCATTACTCTTTTTAAAATCACGAACAAGCGCATTCATATAAGTTTCGAGCATGGAAGGCGGTACTTCTATGTCCATTTTCTTTATTAATTCATCGATCAAATCCCGTTTAAACTGCATTTCAGCAGTTTGAACTGCCTGTTGCTTTAAACGTTCTTTAATGTCTTTTTTCAAATCGGCCAAAGCATTAAAAGCGCCCAGGTCTTTGGCAAATTCATCATCAAGCTCGGGCACGCGCCGTTCTTTAACTTCCTTTACCGAAACAATAAAATGTTGCGGAGGTGTGGGCTCGGCGCCTTCTTCTTTGCTTTGCTGGGTCAGTATAATTCTTCTTTCTTCACCGGCTTTTATACCAACAAGCTGTCCGGTTAATTCTTCATTGGCTTTATCAAGAAATATTTGCTGACCAGGGTATTTGCTGCCAATAACAGGAACGCCGTCAGAGTCGGTTTCCTGTAAATCAGTTAATAAAATATGATCCTCTTTGGCTTCGCCATCAACAGAATAAATCATTGCATTACGCTGTTGCAAATTTTCCAGGGTCCGCTTTACATCGTCGTCGGTTACATCAAAAGTCACTTGTTCAACCGGTAGATCGTCAAAGCCGGTGACAACAAAATTCGGCCGTTCATCAAACTCGATAGTAAAAGATAATCCATCCTCATCGTTATAAACGACATTATCAATAACAGATTCACATAAAAAATCAAACTCGTTTTCCTCTGTTACTTTTTTCCATGCCTCATTAAAATATGGGTGAAAAGTATCTTTTTCAATTTGCTTGCCAAACATCTTTTTTATCAGTTGAGCCGGCACCTTGCCTTTTCGAAACCCTTCCAGTTTGATCGTTTTTTGATACTCGTCGAAATTTTCTTCCAGTTTCGGTTTGACTACCTCACCGGGGACTGTTACATGAATGACTGTATGCCAGTTCTTCTGTTTTGCAATAGTATAATTCAATCCTGCTTTCCTTAATTTTTTAATGACTGTTAAAAATATAAAGTTAGTATATTTTACCAAACACTGTTCTGCTGTTTATCAAGCTGACCGGGTATCTGGATATTGATTGCATTAATTGGTTTGTTTTATTAGATTATTTAAAACAACCAAGCGAAAATAATACAATAAAAAAATCGACGAGCCGATTATTGTGGAAAATGCCCGTCGATTTGGCTCAAAGGAACAAATGGTGCGAGAGGGGGGATTTGAACCCCCAAGTCCTGAGGACACTAGATCCTAAGTCTAGCGCGTCTGCCAGTTTCGCCACTCTCGCATTTAAATATAAAATATATCAATTTTTAACTGCAAAGTCAATTAATTTTTGTCTGGTTGCGTCATTAACACCCCAAGTCACCTTCCCGTTATCGGGTTGATTGCTTTGCCGGCTAGATCAAAAAAAACTTTAATAAATACTCTATTTTTCAAATGAAGCCCATTACTTTAACAATATTAAAAAACATTTCTAAAAAACTGTTTGGTAATTTATCCCTGCATGTTTGGCGACTGGAAGGTCGGGGCAAAAAATGTCATCTCCGTCTGGTTATTTATTTTTTGGGAATGGAAAAAGAAAAAAACAGTTTTCAACAGTTGTGGTTTGAAACAAACCTTGTGGAAGAGTATTTGGGTAAAAAAAACATTTGTCAAATCAAGCCGTTTATTAACAATTTGAAATCACAATGCACGCTTGTGGTTATTGAATGCAATGCAATTGTGCAATATCTTTTGAAAAAGAAAAATGATTTCTTTGTGCCGCTATGGATTAATGGAATGGTAAACATCCCACTTGATATTTCCTCTAAATCAGCGCTGGATGATTACCGGCGCATAAAGAACAATAATTTGTCCTTTACCATTAAAGACAGAAAAGAAGATTTTGATCATTTCTATTATACCATGTATTTACCATATATAAATCTCCGTTTTGATAATCAAAGCCAAAAAATTACATACAACACTATGACCAAAATGATCTCTTCGCATAATTGCAAGCTGCTTATTGTTAAACAGGACGATTTGCCCCTTGGTGGAATATTCATCATTTTACGTAAAAACCACCACCCCTATATCTGGATTTTGGGTGTAAAGAATGCTGATCTTGAGTATGTACGGCGAGGTACAATCGCCGCATTATACTATTATTCAGCGCAATATCTTGCCCAATCGGGGAGGGAAAAAATGTTGGTCGGGGCATCAAGACCGTTTTTAAATGATGGAATTTTAAAATATAAAAAGAAATGGGGTATGTATATTATCTCGTCCAGTTTTACCGGTTTATTATTTAAACCAGGTAATGATTCAGATTCTTTGTCTATATTTTTGCAAAAGAATCCTTTTATTACTTATAAAAACCGTAAATTATATGGCACAGTTTTTATTGATTCCGGGATTAAAGATCAACAGTCAATTATTAAACAGATGCAAAAAGAATATATGCTTAGAGGCATACAAGATATACTTTTTTATCAGGTTATTACAGATCAACAAAAAATTATCCGCATACAGTAGAATAAATAATTATTCCAGCCATTGCTGTCGAGTAACCAAACAAAAGCTTATCCTTTAATTACTCCCAGTGGTCGCAAACGGGCAACCTTTGTGGAAATACCCGCTCTGGATACCGTATCAACCACGTGCGACACATTTTTATAAGCCTCGGGCATTTCTTCCGCTATCGTTTCTTTGCAAGATGCCCGCACATAAACGCCTTTTTCTTGCAACTCTTTATATAACGAACGACCCCGCGCATTTTTCATGGCTTTGGTGCGGCTCATCAACCGACCGGCGCCGTGACAGGTGGAACCAAAGGTCTGCTGCATTGCGGTTTCTGTTCCTGTTAAAACATAGGAATAGCGCCCCATATCACCGGGAATCAGTACCGGTTGACCAATCTCCCGATAGCTCGATGGAATTTCTGGATGATGGGGGCCAAAAGCCCGGGTTGCGCCTTTGCGATGCACGCAAACTTTGATCTTTTTGCCGTTTACAAGATGTTGTTCAATTTTGGCTATATTATGCGCCACTTCATATACTACCTGCAAATTAATGGCTTGAGCGCTAGCCCCCAAAGCTTTACTCAGAGCTTCTTTGACCCAGCAAGAAATAATTTGCCGGTTACAAAATGCAAAATTGACTCCTGCCGACATGGCGGCCAGATACTGTTGCCCTTCCGGCGACAACACCGGGGCGCAGCACAACTGACGATCCGGTAAAAATATGCCATACTTGTTGGCAGCCTTGAGCATTATTTTTATAAAATCTTCACAAATCTGGTGGCCCAGGCCACGTGAACCGGTATGAATTATCAGAGTTACCTGGTCTTTGTGCAGACCAAGCCGGGTGGCTTTATCCTTATCATAGATCTGGTCTACATAACCAATTTCTACAAAGTGGTTGCCGGAGCCCAAAGTGCCAAGCTGTGCTTTGCCCCTGGTTAAAGCGTGGTCGCTAACATATTCCGGGTTGGCACCGGACATCTTGCCGGTTTCTTCAATTTTATCCAGATCATCCCGATTTCCATAACCATTGGCAACAGCCCAGTGTGCCCCTTCTTTCAGAACCTTGTTCATTTCACTGCCGGCAAGTTTTAACGGGCCCGTGGAACCCACTCCAGCGGGAATGTGCTTAAACAATGAATCGACCAGGCGGTCTATGACAGGTTGAATATCGTTTCTAACAAGATCTGTTCGCAGCAGCCGTACGCCACAATTAATATCATAGCCAACGCCACCAGGCGATACAATTCCATTATCCAGATCAAATGCAGCAACTCCGCCGATTGGAAAGCCATATCCCCAATGAATATCCGGCATGGCGAACGAATAGTTGATGATGCCGGGCAGGCAGGCAACATTAACGGCTTGCTCAGGTGCGGCATCGTTAAAAATATCGCTCAACATATTTTCGGAAGCATAGATCCGCGCCGGCACATTCATTTTGCCTGTTTTGGGAATTTCGTACAAACAATCGCTTATTTTTTGCAGGGTATCTTGCATATTGCCTCCCTTGCCGGTAAAACAACGGATTTTCTATAAATCAAAAACAACTTGCGCTTGCCATAATTCTTTAACTTTTTTGATATACAGTTTATGGTAGGTAACCGCTTTGATCTCCCGGATAAAGAGATGCAGCTGGCTATCCACCAAGCCGCCGGCAACAGATGCTTCAAGCGCCGTTCCTGTAATAACCAGTTTTTCGACTGCTGATAACAAAAACTGCCCGGTTTGAAAAAGATAATTCAATTCATTCAGCCAGGCAACCAGCAGTTGTTCCGAATCTGGCTCGGATAAAGAAATGTGATGGTGAATATGATCTGCAGTAATTTGTTGTGGACAGATTATTTGAAACATGGCCAGAGCGCAACTGCCGAATAACTCTTCCGGCGATGCAGCTTGAATAATAATGCCAGCATCGCCGGTATGATCGAGGTATTGAATATGTCCCATTACAGTTACCTGACCAGTTTGTAAAATTGCCGGAATTATGCAACTACCTGGCAAGTAATCAGAGACGCATCATAATCCGCTACTTTTTCATAGCCAAGCAAATTCAGCAGCGTGGCGGCTATGTTCGCCAGGCCCGGATTCTGTATGTTTGCCATTGTGTATTCGCCCTTGTAACCGGGATCATAAATAATAAACGGTACAGGATTGAGCGTATGCGCAGTTTTCGGGGTCTTTTTGCCATCCTTTACGGTAAACATTTCATCCAGGTTGCCATGATCGGCAGTAATAACGGCAATGCCGTTCATTTCTTCAACTACCTGAACAAGCCTGCCAACACAGGAATCCACTGTTTCCATAGCTACAATCGCCGCTTCCATATTGCCGGTGTGGCCGACCATATCGCCATTGGCCAAATTTATTCTTCCAAATTTATAATCACCAGATTTTAATAACTCGATGGCTTTATCCGTTATTTCCCGGGCTTTCATTTTTGGAGCTTTGTCAAACTCGATCCGGTCTGATGGAATTTCAACATAGGTTTCCAGGGATTTGTCAATATATCCGGAACGGTTGCCATTCCAGAAATAAGTAACATGCCCGAATTTTTGTGTTTCCGACACAGCGAACATTTTTACCTTTGCCGCGCATAGATATTCCGATAGGGTCCGGTCTATCTTGGGCGGCTCTACTACATAATTTTTGGGAATATGCAGGTCTCCGTCATATTCCATCATTCCGGCATAAAAGACATCCGGAACAGCGCCGCGTTCAAAGGTATCCAGATCTTTATCATCAAAGGCCCGGGAAATTTCTATTGCCCGGTCGCCGCGAAAGTTGTAATTTAATACACTATCGCCATCCTCAATCTTTCCGACCGGCTCGCCATTATCATCTACTATCACAAACTGTCCAAGGTACTGATCGGTGATTTTTGGATCTTCTGCATACAGGGTCTCTATAGCCTCGGCAGCTGATTTGAATTTACGGGCATTGCCAAGCACATGGGTATCCCAGCCGCGTTTAACTACTTCCCAGTCTGCGTTATAGCGATCCATGGTGGTTACCATGCGCCCGCCGCCGGAAGCAATTTTATAATCATACCCTTTTTCTTTTGAAATTTTATCCAGTAATTCCTGGGCAGGTTTGATATATTCCAACGCTGATTTTTCACCGACATCTCGTCCATCCAGCAAAGCATGCACTCTTACCCGGCGCACATTGTTTTGCGCGCAATTATTGATCAATGCAAACAAGTGATTGATATGCGAATGAACATTGCCATCGGAAAGCAAGCCAATAAAATGCACAGCGCCGCCTTCCTGGCCGCGCACTATCATCTTTTGCCAGGCAGCAGATTTAAAAATCGCCCCGCTGGTTATTGACTGATCGACCAACTTGGCCCCCTGGGCAAAAACACGTCCGGCGCCTATTGCATTATGCCCAACCTCGCTATTGCCCATGTCATCATCGCTCGGTAAACCAACTGCCGGGCCATGCGCTTTTAATTTGGTTACCAATTCTCTTTTTAAAAGATTGTCTAGCACGGGGGTTTTGGCTTTATATACAGCATTGCCTTCATATTCCTTGCCCAGCCCAACTCCATCCATAATGATCAGAAACAATGGCCCTTTTCTGCCTGAAAATTTTAAATTTTTTTCTAAACTCAAAGTCATCATTAACCTCGTTCTCTATTTTTAATGTGAATAATTATCAGTTTAAAAACAATTTAATTATAAAAAACCTTGTTTAAAAGAAATATTTGTTAATGAAAAAATAACAAATGACAAAATAATTTTGTAGCTCTATATTATTTGTTATGGGGAATTCTCACACTGTTTTAAGAACAAGAATACAGTCATATCAGTTATCAAGACCGGGTTAATGCAACTT
>CAYNSO010000130.1:2031-9655 GCA_964399735.1 uncultured Cytophagia bacterium | reverse complement strand
GCAGGTAATAGAAGCATACATAAATTAATACTTTGCATGAACTTGAATAAATACCAAATTTGCCGGATTATACCGCTCTATCGGTTTGTTATAACCGGTAAACTTGATTTTTAGCAGTTTAATTTGTATTTTATATAAAGTCTAGTTTAGAAATTGGATCATTGAATATAAACAGGTGAACAATATGGCTTTAATAGCACAAACAGTTGATGATATGTTAAAAATTATGGTGGAGAAACTGGGTAAAATCGTTCCCGTGGCGGAATTACGTTATAAAGCGGAGCTTGCTGTCGAGGTCAACCGGCTGAAACAGGAGAAAAATGCGGTCATTTTGGGGCATAATTATATGGAACCGGCGCTGTATATTTCAGTGCCCGATTACACCGGTGATTCGCTGGGGTTGGCGCGTGAGGCGGCAAAAACGGATAAGGATATAATTGTGTTTTGCGGCGTCCGTTTTATGGCCGAAACCGCCAAGATCCTCAATCCCGAAAAAACTGTGCTGCTGCCTACCCCCAAAGGCGGCTGTTCACTGGCGGAGAGTATAACGGCAGAGGATGTCCGCAAGCTGCGCAAGCAATATCCCGGCGTGCCGGTGGTTACGTATGTAAATACTTTTGCAGATGTGAAAGCGGAAACTGATGTATGCTGCACTTCCGGCAATGCCCGGGAGGTCGTCGAGTCATTCAAAGATAAGACCATTATTTTTTTACCGGATGAATTTATGGCAAAAAATATTGCCAGAGAGACCGGCAAGCAGATTATCTTTCCGACAAAAAATCCTGCAAAATTGAAAAACAGTGGTAATGGTGTAGAATATCAGATGATTGGTTGGAGCGGCAAGTGCGAAGTACACGAGCAGTTTACTGTGGAAGATATTATTAATGTCCGTAAACAGTTTCCGGATGTAGCGGTACTTGCACACCTTGAATGCAAGCCGGAAGTGATCGAGGCTGCCGATTATTCGGGCAGCACGACCGGAATGATCAAATATGTGGAAACCACCAAAGCGCCACACTACCTGCTGCTCACCGAATGCAGTATGGGCGACAATATTGCAGCTGCCAATCCGCACAAGGAGATGCTGCGTTTATGCAGTATTCGCTGCCCGCACATGAATGAAATTACCCTGGAGCAAACCAGGGATTCGTTATTATATAACCGTTATATAATTGACGTACCGGAGGAAATTCGTCTGCGCGCCAAAAAAGCAGTGGATCGGATGATTGCGATTGGGTAAATGAGTGGCGAAAAAGGGGTGTATTTAAATTTTATTCGCGTCCGTTGGCTTTTACTCATGGAAATATGAGAACAGATTATGTGTGTAAGCGCAAATGGACGCGAATAAACGCGAAAAAAAATCATGTTTTATATATGTCAATCAGGGGCAGAAGATATTTTTGCAGGCAGATCATAGCTACACCCAGCCGCGCAGATCGCAGGCTTCGGCAACCCTGGCTACCCCGACAATAGTAGCTGCCAGGCGTGGATGCACCTTTTTCTCCTTGACCGCTTCCATAACCGTGTGATAAGCTGTAGACAGCTTTTTATCGAGGCGTTGGTGAACGGTTTCCTCGTTCCAATAATCAAGCGAAGCGTTTTGCACCATTTCAAAATAGGATACCGTCACACCTCCGGCGCTGGCCAGAATATCGGGAATGACGTGAATGCCTTTTTTATTAAGAATAATATCCGCTTCCGGCGAAGTGGGGCCGTTGGCGAGTTCGCAGATGATTTTAGCTTTTATTTCGTTGGCGTTGATATGGGTGATAGAGTTTTCCAACGCTGCGGGGTAGAGAATATCGACATCCATTTCCAGGATCGAATCGCGGTGGACGTTTTGGGCGCCGGGAAAATCCACTACGCTGCCGGTTTTTAGTTTATGTGTAACCAGTTTTTTCACATTAAAGCCGTCGGGGTTAAAAATTCCGCCGCGGGAATCGCACACTGCAACAAGGCGACCGCCGCCCAGCAGTTCGTTATGCAGCAGCGCCGCCCTTTGCCCGGCATTACCAAAACCCTGAATGGCAAAGGCGCCTCCAGGGTCGATATTCAGGTAGCGGCAGGCTTCGCGGACGGCGATGACGCCGCCGCGTGCTGTTGCATCGCGCCGGCCTTCAGTGCCGCCTAACTGCATAGGTTTATCGGTCATAACGCCGGGATGATGGCGCTGCAAAAGAGTTTCATATTCATCCATCATCCAGGCCATGGTTTGTGGATTGGTATAGACATCCGGCGCCGGGACATCGCGGTCGATACCGATGTATGGAAAAGCGGCGCGGATGTAGGCGCGCGCGAGGTTTTCCAGTTCCCGTTCCGACATATTGCGGGGATCGCAAACAATGCCGCCCTTGCCGCCGCCCAGCGGCAGATCGGCTACTGCGGTTTTCCAGGTCATCCAGCAGGCCAGGGCGCGGATGGTATCCACAGTTTCATCCGGGTGAAAACGAATGCCGCCTTTGGCGGCGCCGCGGGCAAAATTATATTGTATACGCCAGGCATGAAAAATTTTAGTCTGGCCGTTATCCATTTTTACCGGCAGAGTAAATTTAAACTCCCGCTGCGGCCAGAGCAGTAATTCCTTTGTAGCCTGCTCCAGGTTTAAAATTCTGGCCGCTTCTATGATTTGTTTTTGGGCGACATGAAAAGAATTGTATGATTCCATCAGGTTTTATCTTCCTGTTCGGGTTTATGATCAAAACTTGGCGGCAAGGGAGGGTCAAAGGTATCCAGAAAAATTCTGTACCAGCAACCCTTGCACATCAACGCCCTGTCGACGCGCAGCAGCACCTGTTCCCAGGGGCTTAGTTGCCTGCCACAATGCGGGCAGGTATCGGGGATTTGATCTTTATTCGTCAATATCCTGCTCCGGTTTTAGAATGATACCGCTGCTTTCGTGACCATTCATTTTGATTATACATGGTTTTTTCAAGCGAATATGTTTGGTATATTGCAATTTCTGGCTGGTATTCTGGTTTTTTAACCAATTCCAGTCCACAAAATCATTATGATCGTCGGAACGGATTGTAAAGTACCCGACCATAAAGGAATTCAGGTTCTGGAAGAAATGCGAGCCTTGCGATGGCAGCACACTAAAATCTTTAAAGTCTGATTCGATGATAACACGCGCCCCGGCAATTTGATCCCAACGCACCGGGATGCCCAGCCAGGGATCCAGGCTGCCCCAGCGTCCAACACCGATGAGCAGGTACGGGCGATTCTCGTTTATCAATTTGGCATTCAGGGTACTCACTTCCTGGGCGACCACCCGGCTTTGTGCCCGATCAAACAGATCACGGTCGACCATTACAATATCATGAATATCTTCCATAACACCATTTCCCATAACCTGTGAGCTTTTACAGATCAGTTGTTCGGGTCTAAAATGGTCAATGTTCATCACTTCCAACTCGCGGTTCAGCACCATGGGCCGCATTTGCAAGATACCAAATTCTTTTGGCCGGCCTTTGGGGGTGGAAAGGTTTACTGCAAATTCAATTTCTACCGGTGTTCCCATACCCCAGCCGCCCATGTCCAATAGCAGTTCAAGAATTTCCGGGAGTGGAAAAGTTTTGAATTTCAATAAAGGCGCCAGAGTGACGAGGCGTAGTCCGTTTTTTGAAGTGCCGTCATAAATAGCGTCGTTATCCGGGGAATAGGTCGACGCCAACTGGAACAAGGTGCCATCATCTTCTGCTGCAGAAAGGGGATATTTTTTAACAAAGCAATCATCATGGGCATTTAAATATTCTGCACGGGCGTTTAGATCGAGTGCATAAAATTCCATTTGAGAGTTTTTAAGAATGTATTTTGGAGCATTAAATGGGTCAACCCGTGCAGGATATTTGGGGCAAAACCGGGCGGCCATTCCGCCTTCAACCACCATTTTACCCAGGCCGAGCGCTGCTGAAACAATTCCGTCGGTAGATTTTTGTGGCGCTACCGGATAAAAATTATAGGAACGGGCTACTCCTGCAAAGTCCGGGTAAAAACGGTTATTGTGTGGGGAGCCGATCATGCTTTGTATAATGACGGCCATTTTTTCTTCATCGAGGCGATACGAGGTTGCCCGGATATAATTTTTGGCGGACTGGAGAAAAGTAGAGGCATATACCTTTTTAACAGTCTGGATCAGTTGATTTAACCGCACATTCGGGTCCGGATCGCTATTCGGCAGCATATAGGTATGATATACGCCGGCAAAAGGTTGATTATGAGAATCTTCCAGCAAGCTGGAGGAGCGAATTGCCAGAGGCGTATGGATTAAATCGAGAAACGCGATCAGTTCTGTTAGTATTTCATCCGGTAAATCGCCTCCTTGCAGAAATTTCTGCATAATGGCATTGTCATCCGATGAATTTAAAGCGAAATGATGCAGGTTATTGGCGTTCATATAGTCATCGAAAACGTTAGTGCCAATAACAATTGCCGGGGGTATATAGATCTTGACGCCTTCAAACTGATCCTGGATTTTATAATTATTGATCAGGATGTTGACAAAACTGAGCCCACGCGCTTTGCCGCCCAGCGAGCCGCCGCCAATGCGCGACATGCTGCTATAAGGATCGAAAGAGCCTTTACTAAAATCGGTAATAATTCCTTGCTGTCGTAATTTACGGTATTCCGACAGTGAGGACATCAGATCCTGGCGAATATCTTCAATACTGGGAAAATCGGTAATGCTGCGGGGTCGTAATTGATGAGCCAACCAGAACTCGGTACGCGCTTTGAGCCAGTTGGAAAAATGGTTCCTTTCGGCATGATATTGTATACTTTCCACCGGCACAGTTTTTAATTGTTCTTCCAGCGAGAGTAAATCTGTAGCCCTGCCGACCTCTCTGCCTTCTTTGGTCCGAAAAATGAAATCACCAAAGCTGAGATTGTTCACCATAAAGCTTTGCAGATCTTGCAGCAAAGAGGGAGAGTTTTTCAGTAAAAAGGAAGCGCCGATTTCCCGGGCTTTTTTTTCATTTTCTATATTGGTTGAATTGAGGAGGATGGGGATATCTGAATGAACGCTCAACACATAACTGGCAAATTTCAAACCGGCTTGAGAGTCCACTTTACCGTTATGGGGAAACTCTATATCGGAAATAATGCCCAGAATGGTATCTTGATATTTGTCAAAATAGTCTTTGGCTTCTTCCCAGGTTTTGCACAATAGAATTTTAGGCCGGGCGCGCTGCCGCAACTGTTTATGGGATAGGTTGATGCCTTCGGAAATCAGGCGCTGCGATTGCCGCATGGTTTCAAGAAAGATGATGGGCAAAAAGGAAGAATAATAACGGACATTATCTTCTATAACAATAATGGATTGTACCCCGACCAGTTGCGAATCGTTTTCAACATTCATTTTATCTTCGAGGTGTTTGATAATAGCCAGCAACAGGCGAAAATCTCCCTGCCAGATAAATATCTGGTCAAACACGGAAGAATCCTGGTGAAGCAACAAGTCTGATAATTCGCGGTTATCAAAAGCCAATAATACGACGGGGATGGGGATGTTGGCTTGTTTAATTTTTTGGGCAAATGTAGAAACCCGCATATCTTCAATATGCAGGGTAGTGAGGATCATATCAAAGCGCCGTTCTTCCTTGATCAGGGCCAGGGCTTCAACGCCGCTGGAGACCCGCGTCAGTTCCGGGGCGTGACTGAGATTGAGCCCCTGGTATTTTTCACGGATGAGTTCATAGAGACGGCCGTCTTCTTCAAAGACATATAAATCATAAAGGCTGGAGACCAGTAAAATATCCCTGATACGCCTGCGCATCAGGTTTTGGAATCCCTGGAAACGGGTGCCGTACCCATGCTCGACCCATAACGGGTCGGCATGGGGCAGCACTTTTTTAAGCGCGCTGGACATAGAAAAAAGTGTCCTTTTTGATTACAGTTGTTTCACAGATCTGTTTAAAGCAGGCCCTGATCCATCATAGCGTTGGCAACCTTGAGGAATCCACCAATGTTGGCGCCGTTGACATAATTACCAGGGGTGCCAAACTTTTCAGCGTTTTCCACACAGGTTTTATGGATTGATTTCATGATCATTTGCAAACGGGCATCGACTTCTTCACGAGTCCAGGGCAGGCGCATTGAATTTTGCGCCATTTCCAGGCCGGAAACTGCCACGCCGCCGGCGTTGGCTGCCTTGCCGGGAGCATAGAGAATGCCGGCTTCCAAAAAGTGTTTTACGCCTTCCAGGGATGTGGGCATGTTGGCGCCTTCGCTAACAACATATATGCCATTTCTAAGCAAATTTTTCGCATCCTTGCTGTTAATTTCATTCTGGGTGGCGCTGGGGAACGCACAATCGGCTTTGTGATTCCAAAGCGGATTGTAATCATCAGCGGGATTAACCGGTGTATAGACGGCATTTTTATATTTTTCAACATATTCCTGGATTCTGCCGCGGCGGATGTTTTTCAGATTTATTACAAAGTCCAGTTTTTCACGATTGATGCCCTGTTCATCATAAATGTAGCCGTTGGAATCGGACAAGGTTACAACTTTACCGCTCAGAGCAATGATTTTTTCCACAGTATACTGGGCAACGTTACCGGACCCGGAAACCAGGCAGGTTTTACCTTGCAGGGTTTGATTGCGGGTGCCCAGCATTTCGGCAGCAAAATAAACGGAACCATAACCGGTGGCTTCCGGGCGAATGAGCGAGCCGCCCCAGCTCAAGCCTTTACCGGTTAAAACGCCGGTAAATTCATTACGCAATTTTTTATAGTGTCCAAACAGGAAACCGATTTCGCGCCCGCCAACGCCAATATCGCCGGCAGGAACGTCTGTATTGGCGCCGATATGCCTGTATAATTCATTCATAAAGCTCTGACAGAAACGCATTACTTCATAATCGGATTTCCCTTTGGGATCAAAATCCGAGCCGCCTTTGGCGCCGCCCATCGGCAACGAGGTCAGGCTATTCTTAAACACCTGTTCAAAGGCTAAAAATTTCAAAATACTGAGATTAACAGAGGGGTGAAAGCGCAATCCGCCTTTATACGGGCCAATAGCGCTGTTCATTTGAATACGAAAACCGCGGTTGATGTGGATTTCACCCTGGTCATCCTGCCACGGCACGCGGAACATGATGACGCGTTCGGGTTCAAGTATCCGTTCCAGAATTTTTGCCGAGCGGTATTCCGGGTATCGTTCATAAACTATGGCAATAGATTCTGCAACTTCTTCAACAGCCTGTAAAAATTCTTTTTCGTGTGGGTTTTTAGCTTTAACTTCAGCCATTAAGCTGGCAACAAATTCAGACATCAAAAAACTCCTTTCTTGATACACTCATTCTATGATAAATTTTTAAAATTTAGCGGGTTATGCAAGATTTTAAATATGATATTTATAACGAGACAGCAGGTTTATAACAGCCAGGGAGTGGTCAGGCCCGATAGTAAATATAGTTGGAAAATTTAAAGCAATTTGGACGAAAACTGAGGATCATACTGACTGTCATTACTTTCTCTTGTTTGAATAAATCTATTATAAAAATTTTTCAGGTCTAGTGCAACAATTATTTCTCAAATGAGGGCTGATTATAAAAAAAAACGAAAATGCCTGAAAGTTGTCAGCTGACAGTTTTCAGCTATTAGCTCTCAGTTATCAGCTCTCAGCT
>CAYNSO010000130.1:0-1931 GCA_964399735.1 uncultured Cytophagia bacterium | reverse complement strand
TCAGCTGCCAACTTTTAGAGATAAAAATTTGTCTAGTATTAAAACCTGTTCACTAATAATAATTTGGGGATTTTTTTTGAACCGGGAAAGCCAGGAATAAAAGAGAGAAAGCGGGAATTAAAAAAGGGCAGAGGTGAATTCTGCCCTGTAAATACAATTTATCATGTGAAAAGAATTTATTTTATCATTTCGGCGCGCAGGGCAAAGGGGTTGCCTTGCATGGCTACGCCGCGCACCCGTTCGCTGAGGGCGTGGAAGACAGCTTTTTGTTTATCCATAACCGCAACATTGGCCGGAATGGGTTTCCTGCGGCGTTTTTCATTCAATATCACAAATGGCGCTACGACCTGTTCCAGGGTTACTGAATTACCGTTTTCTTTTTGATGTACCCAGGCGGCATGCAGGGCTGCGCCGAGCGCCGCGCCTTCGCCTTCAACCGGCACCGCTTCTGCGGCAAAAACATCCGCAATGGTTTGCACCCAGGCTTCGGACTGCGCCAGTCCGCCCGTCAAGCGGATTTCCGTGGGTTTTACCGGCATTTTGCGAAAGCCGTCATACAGGTTCAGAACATGGCCTTCAAGCACCGCGCGGGAGAGGATCGGTTTGGTAAAATCATCCAGGCCAAAGCCAAAGTAAACGGGACTGGCCTGCGGCACATCCGGGGTGCGTTCGCCCATGTACCAGGGCAGCAGTACCCGGCCTTCGTTACCGACCGGAACGGTTTTGACCACATCGACAAACTCGGCATGGGTCATTTTATATTGATCAAGAATGGCATTATAGCCGTTAGCCAGGTTGGATACGCATAATAAC
Source organism: uncultured Cytophagia bacterium (assembly GCA_964399735.1). Classification (GTDB taxonomy): domain Bacteria; phylum Zhuqueibacterota; class Zhuqueibacteria; order Residuimicrobiales; family Krinioviventaceae; genus Fontivivens. The sequence goes on along the minus strand of CAYNSO010000130.1, from coordinate 1,118 downwards.
GGCAGGTAATGGCCGGTGCTGTCACAAAATGCTGCAATTTCGCCGGTCGGGTCGATGTATGGTTCTTTTAAAAAGGTGTATGCCGTGCCGCTGGTGCCCAGGCTGACGGTGACAATGCCGGGCACTACGTTGCCGGTGCCCACGGCGCCGTACATATTGTCGCCGGTGCCGGCGTCGATCTTGCAGGCCGGATCAAAGCTGAATTTAGCCGCCAGTTCTTTGCCGATAAGGCCAATGCTTTTATCGGATGGCTGCAAGGAGGGAATTTTATTTTTCAGCTCCGGGGAAATGGCATTCATCACTTTATCCGACCATTTGCCGTTTTTGGGATTCCACAGCGCCATGCCGGAGGTATCGCCGGGTTCCATCACCCGTACGCCGCCATCCTTGCCGCCGGTGAGATACCAGTTGACAAAGTTATGCACCAGGAAACAGGTAGTTGTCTTTGCAAAGGCTTCCTGTTCATGTCGCGCAAAATGATAAATTTTTGCTGCTGTATAGCCGGTGCGCTGGCTGTTGCCCACTTCCGCTACCATATTGTCCAACCCGCCGACTGCTTGTGTCAGTAAATCGCATTCCTGCTGGGTGCTGAAATCATTCCATAATTTGCTGGTTTTACGGGTGAGATTGCCCTGGGCATCCAGGGTTACCAGGCCGTGCTGCTGGCCGGAGACCGAGATGGCCTTGATATTCTGCTGCGGGATTGCTGATTTTTGTAATCTGGTGAACAGCACATCCAGGGCCTCGATCCACATCATGGGATCGGATTCGGAAACGCCTTCGGCTTGTCCCTGAAGAACGCCGTTGCGGGTGTTGTATTTCGGCAGATCATTGTCATAATTAACAGCATCAATATAAACGACTTGAGCTGCATCCAGATCGATAACTAGTAATTTTGTGCCTTGTGTGGAACTGTCAATTCCGGCGTATAGATTTTTCATTGCACCTCCAGATATGTATGAGAAAATAAAATAATTTTCAAACGAAACAGGTCAAATTAATAATTTTAGGGCAATGTTGCAACATTAAACATTATAAAGTTTTCAGTGGCAAGCTATCAGTTGACAGCTATTAATTGACAGCTAACAGCTTTCAGATAAAAAAAAGAGATTGGTTAA
>CAYNSO010000129.1:0-9660 GCA_964399735.1 uncultured Cytophagia bacterium | reverse complement strand
GCGCAGCCGGGTTCGCTGTTGTGGCGGCAATCGCTAAAGCGGCAAAACTGCGCCAGATCATCAATATCCTGAAATGCGCCAGCCACGTCCTGGTCATCGGCAAACAGGTCAATTTCGCGCATACCGGGATTATCGACAATAATGCCGCCCTCAGGCATAAAAATTAACTCCCGGTTCGAAGTGGTATGCTGCCCCTTGTTCACTGCCTCGCTGACGGGATTGGTTCTTTGCCGTTCATAGCCCAGCAAGTTGTTAATAATTGTTGATTTACCAACACCCGATGAGCCGAGCAAGGAAACGGTTTGCCCCTTTTTAAAGTATTGCAATAACTCGTGCAGATTGTCCTCGCCTTTGGCATTGATAGCATGTACCGGGACTCCAAAAGCCAGGTTTTCTATTTCAAGTATTTTTTCATCAATATCCGGGCACAGGTCTCTTTTATTTAAAATGATCACCGGTGTAGCCCCGCTGTTATAAACCAGAGTCAAATAACGCTCCAGACGGCGGAGATTGTAATCTCGGTCCAGTCCGGTAACAATAAAGATCACATCGATATTGGCGCCCAGTACCTGAATTTCACTTTGGCCGACCAGTTTTTTACGAAAGCCGGTAGTCAAACGGGAAACAGTGGTTTTGCGGGGCAACAGGGCTTCGATAACAGCCGAACCATCCTGAAGGATTCGCAACGCCACCCAGTCGCCAATGACCGGCAATTCCTCCCTGGAACCGGCGTTATGGCGTATCTTGCCGGATATTTTTGCCGTATAGCTCCCCTTTTCACAAAACACCTGTAATTCGGATTTGTGTTCCAGCAACACACGGCCGGGGACAAGTCCTTTATCACGGAATTGCCTAAAATTTTCCGCGAAAAACGAATTCCAACCCAATTCTTCTAACGTCATAGCTTGACCGGATTTTTATGCTGGTTACTGCGATAGGATTGCGCCAGACCGCCTGATGAGGTTTCGCGGTAAAGCGAGGGTAAATTGTGCCCGGTTTCTTGCATCACTTTAACAACCTGGTCAAAATCGATCAAATGCATTCCATCGGAAAACAGGGCGTAATCAGCACAGCTTAATGCGCGTGTAGCAGCATGTGCATTTCGTTCTATACAGGGAATCTGCACCAGACCCTTTACCGGATCACAGGTAAGGCCGAGATGGTGTTCAAGGCCCATTTCCGCAGCGTATTCGATCTGACGGATGGTGCCGCCCAGCAATTGCGTGGCCGCAGCCGCAGCCATAGCGCAGGCAACGCCTACCTCTCCCTGGCAGCCTACCTCTGCTCCGGAAATTGAGGCATTTTCCTTTACCAGGTTACCCACCAAACCCGCCGTCGCCAGGGCGCGAATTATATGCACATGTTGACAAGTGATTGTTTCTTTTAAATAGCGCAATACAGCGGGTAAAACCCCGCAGGAACCGCAGGTTGGCGCGGTGACAATCATTTTTCCAGAGGCGTTCTCTTCGGTAACCGCCAGCGCATAAGCCGAAAGCAGCGCATTCTGTTTGACCTGGGGGCCGGACAAGGTGGCTTTGCGATAATAGGCGCACCCTTTTCGGGCCAGCCCCAAACCGCCGGGCAGCACGCCTTCTTCAACTATGCCGCGGTCAATCGCGGCGTTCATAACCGACCAAACCTGTTCAAGATAGTCCCAAATTTCCATTCCTTCAACACTTTGCACATATTCCCAAAATGTTTCACCAGAGTTGGCCAAATGCTGGATGATTGCCGACATGGATGTTAGCTTGTATAGCTGCGGCCTGTCATGAAAAGCTGCTGCGGTTCGCAGGGCGCCGCCGCCTATGCTGTAAAACTCACGGGCGCCGATCAATTGATTTTGTGAATCAAAAGCTTTAAAGCGCATGCCGTTAGGATGTAAAGGCAAAGTTTCTTCCGGCCGCCATTCAATGTGCAAATTTGCAGGAATCACCTCCTGCAATGCCTTGTCTGTATAATGCCCTTTGCCGGTAGCAGCCAGACTACCATAGAGAATGACCTGATAACCAGCGGCATCTGGAAATTCCAGCAAAAAATGCTCCGCGGCACGACGCGGCGCCATAGTATGACTGCTGGACGGCCCATAGCCAATGCGGAATAATTCATTAATCGATTCCACTAATCACTCCACAAATAGCACATAATATACAATTCAGAAAAACAATGATTGTTGACGCCCCGGTGGTCATTCTTCAAGTTACAATTCATAGACTTGAGTAATCTTAATACCTGTCACGAATTATAAATAAAATTTAATTGAAAACAAATTTATCATACTGGCAACTGAAAGGCAAGCATTATTTTGCAGATTTTTTGAAAAGCGGGCCATGAGGAGTTCTGATTGATTTGATTTTATCATGTGGATAAGAAGCCAAAAGCTTAAAACCGATCATTTTGTATATTAATTTGGCAATGGCAAACGGCGAGTTGTCATCACCTTCACGGGCGGATAATTCAACCACGTCAAAGCCCACGACATTCTTGCGGGAAAATATCTTTTCCAGTAAATCTATAGCTTCATCCCATAACAGGCCGCCGGGTTCGGGTGTGCCGGTACTGGTAACAACGCTCCAGTCAAACACATCTACATCCAAAGTAATAAATACAGGGTCGGGTAACTGTTGCAGGGCTCTGTCCAGGTCGAACAATCCTTTGCGAAACTGGTGCATGGTACAAACCGGTATCTGGTCCGCTTTGATCAGTTCCGCTTCCTCGACGCACATGCTGCGAATGCCAATTTGCAGGGTATTACTCGTCATTTCACGGATGCGCGACATGACCGAAGCATGGCTCAGTTTGCTGCCCTCATAAGAATCCCGCAGATCCGAATGAGCATCGAGTTGAATGCAGGATAATGAACCATATTTTTCTTTTAACGCTTTAAAATAACCGGAACTGATAGAATGATCGCCGCCAATGACCACAACAAATTTATCCAGATCCAGCAATTCTTTACTGGCGTTGTATATCTGCTGAAACATAGCTTTATGGTTAACAGACAGAACCGGCGGTTGTATGGTAGAAACGCCAATACGGTACATTTCAGCGTCAAAAATTTCATCATACAGTTCCAGGTAAGCCGAGGCCTGGATTATCGCGTCCGGCGCTTCACCAGTACCTTTACCATACGATACCCCGCCCTCATAAGGAAAAGGTAGAATACACACTGCAGATGACTCGAATTGAGAAAATTCCGGTTCAATCCCTAAATATTGGTTTTTGTACAAATTCATCAGGCATCTTTCAGCTTTTGAATAAATACAGGCATATCAGCAATAATATTTTTACAGGTTCGCGGTTGGCATAATTCCAGGGTATAAACAGCAAGCAGAGGGAAAATAATACTATACTCGCCCCAAATTTGTACCAGTTTATCTTCATCGGTGTTGCGATATTTACCCCACGTAACCGCTTCACCGAAAGTACAGCTCGATAAACTGCCTTCGCGTTCTACAGCCGTGCCGATTTGCAATCCACGGTCGGCGCCTTCATAATCCACAGATAAAATCTGGCTGATAGTAGGGCCGGTCTGCTGGATAAAGTTTTTGGGGCCGCCGCCGCCCAGTTCCACAAACCCGGTTGCCGGTGCGGAAAAGTTGATTGCCGCAGAATCGAAAATATCTCTTTGACCGGAAAGCTGTACGGGAAATCCTTCACGGTCGGTTCGTATTAAATTCATGGCAATAGAATGGTTTGACAAAGAGTCCCAAAATATTGGTACACCCAGCTTTGCGGCCGTAGCAACAAAACTTCTTTCCGGATGCCTGGCATTTTTCAGTACCCATAATCCTAAAAAATGATTAAATTCCCAACTTGACAACGGTTTTTTCGCAAGCTGCGGGTAGCATTCTTTAACAAACCGGCGAATAATTTCATCCTGGGCTTCAAGGGTTTCTTTTTCACGAATACCAATATCATAAATACGGGTGTCGCCATGTTTGCGAAGCAGATCGTCATCCCAATGGGGACTGATAGACTTGACCGGCAGTTCAAAAGCAAAATGCAAATCGTGATACGTCTGCGCTCCGGTGGAACAGATAACATCAATAAAACCGGCATTGAGCAGGTCAATAACCACCCCGCCCATACCTCCGGCTATACCAGCGCCGGCAATACCAAGCCATATCACATCGTTATCTTGCGCCATGCGTTTAAACAGTTCGGCGCCGCGATAAACATTGCGAGCTTCAAAACAGGTACTGCCGATCTTTTTGATAAAATCGGGTATAGTGGTTTTACCCTGAAATGATACAGGAATCAAATCAGGCATATCATGAAACAAGGAATGATCTGGCATAAAAATCCAATTTAATAATATTTATTCCAGCAACATAACTGCGCAAGCCAGAACAGTGGTCCACAAGCCGTCTTTATGACCTTTGGCAGATTTGGATATGCTGGTGCTGGTAAATTGTTTGGTACCGACAACATATAATTCTTTGCGCTCATCCCAGGCGCTATCAGGATCGAGCTCTATGCCTAAAGTAGAAGCGAGCATGGTTGCGGCAATATCTTCGGCAAAATCACCGGTCTTTTTGGTATTTTCGCCAAAGCCATGATGTTCACTGATATAACCATATTGTTTTTTATCTTTGGGTTGGGCCAGGCCAATTGCCGCAGATATTAAACGATCTGGTTCATTTGTGCATTCACGGGCCATAACCACAAAAGTAATCTGACCGGGCGCCAGCAATTTAATTCCCTCAGATTTAGGAACAATTTTACACTTGGGTGGAAAAATACTGGAGACAGTAACCAAATTACAAATTTCTATGTCAGCATCTCGTAAAGCTAATTCAAAACTTTGCAATTTATTTTTGTGGTAACCTACCCCCTTGGTAAAAAACATTTTCTTGGGAACAATATTTATCAATTCTATTTCCCTCCGCAGGTTTGTTAAAATGATAGATTTATTAAAGGCAATAAATTAATCATGATTAATGAAAATTGCAATAATTAATTTTTAACAAACCAAAAAATTAAAACCCGTTCAAAGAAAAAAATACTTTAAACGGGTTTCGTTTTATGAAAACAAATTGTTAATTACTTTAATCTGACAAACTCAATACGGCGGTTTTTGGCGCGTCCTGCTTCAGTATTATTGGTATCGATTGGTTCATCAGGCCCCAGCCCTGCTGTTTCAATACGCTGGCTGGGTATTCCCTGACCTACCAGATAGTTCTTGACAGAATCCGCGCGTTTTTTAGACAATGTTATATTATAAGCACGGGAGCCTTTGCTATCGGTATGGCCGCGTACAAGCACAGTCATTTCAGGGTAATCTTTCATGGTGCGGACAACGGCGTCGAGCACGGTTTTGGCATTTTCTGTAAGCTGACTACTGGAAGTAGTAAAAGTAACACCTTCAAGTACGATCGGCTTTTTCTCAATCAATACTTCGGGTTTTTTATCCGGGCAGCCATCTTCATCTTCAAAACCATTTTGGGTTTCGGCTTCATTCGGGCATTTGTCCTTGTCATCCGGAATCCCGTCACCATCATTATCCAGATCAGGACATCCATCCTCATCCTCGAATCCATCTTTATCTTCGACCTTGTTCGGGCATTTATCCTTTGCATCCGGAATCCCGTCGCCATCGTTGTCAAGGTCAGGACAGCCATCATCATCCTGAAAACCATCAAAATCTTCGGCTTCACCAGGACATTTATCCAGGTGATCCGGAATCCCGTCACTATCGTTATCCAGATCGGGGCAACCATCAGCGTCCTGGAAGCCGTCAAAATCTTCAGCTTCGTACGGACATTTATCCAGCTTGTCCTCAATACCGTCGCCATCTGAATCTTTCCAGCCGCCCAAATACCAGTTTACACCCAGCCTTGCCTCGATATTGCCGGTCTGTTCATCACCAAAACCGGACATGTCCAAATCCTGACCTAACAGGTGTTGATAACGCAGGCTAAGATCAAAACCAAAATTATTTGTAACAAAAAACTCCGATCCTAATCCCAAATTAATTAAAAAATTATTCTCTACACCATGTACCTGCTCCCCTTTGGGGGTAATTGGCAGAATACTGTCATCATCGGAAATATCCCGTAAATCCCAAAATAAAAATCCCAAACCACCAATCAAATAAGGATTGATTGTTTTTTCAGGTAACAAATTGTATTTCAGGTTTAGCGTTAATGGATACAAATAAGTACGGTACGCCGGGGTACCGGGACGGGATTTGAAATACTTGCCGATATTATCCTCGCTATTATCATAAGGCCGGTTCCATCCCATTGCCCAATCAATGTTCATGCCAATGCGGGGAGTAAAAGTATAACCCAGGTTTATCCCGAACCAGGGACTAATGCCGCTGTCATCCTGATCATCGCCAACCTGTTTTTCAGCGCTTCCAAAAATGCCAATCTGTGTTTTCCCCTGCGACTGCTGAGCGAAAATTACTTGTGTGAAACATAATAAAACAACAAGACACAGGAATACATTTTTCATTTTTTCCTCCTTTGGTAAATGAGTAAATTTATTGTGTAGAACCTGCTTTTTATTATATTCATCAAGGTCAAACAAACTTGATTATAATATAAACTTTTATAATTATTATATTTATATTTTATTATATAATAATCTTTACAAGCCCTTTATTCATAAAACCTGATAAACAAAAAAAATGTAAAAAAATGTAAACTGGAATTTTAACCTTTAACAAAATTAATGATTACATTATTGCGTATTATTCGCTTTTTGGTCAATTTTTTTTCGCAAGACAGAAATAATTTCAGATGCTATTTCTTCTATAGGTTTATTGGTTACATCAATAATCACCCACTGTGGATGGCGGGTAAAAATTTTAATAGCATAATCCAGTTCTCTTTGCACATGGTCAAGCTTTGCATAACTACCGGTAGTGCCGCCAAGATGTGCTTCCCGGCTTTGCCGTAATACTGCAAGTTTGGTAGCAGAAGTTGTTAAACAAAAAATTCGTTCCGGCGGCATTTTAAATAATTCTTCCGGCGGCTCAATACCAAGCACAATTGGCACATTGGCGGTCATCCAACCCTTGAACGCGAGGTATATACTCAAAGGGGTTTTAAAGGTTCGGGATACACCAACCAGAACGATTTCTGCTTTGTTTAATTCTTCCGCTCGCAAACCATCGTCATGACGTATGGCATACTCCATTGTTTCAATCCGTTTGAAATAGGATATATTTAATTTACGAAACAACCCCGGTTTGCGGGCCGGTAAAAGATCAAACAAGAGTGACAACTGCGCCAGCAACGGCCCCATCAGATCAATGGTTTCGACATTATACAACTTGCCGGTTTCTTCCAGCGCCTGACGCAATTCATCGGACACTACAGTATGGACAATAAAACCATTTGTTTTGGCGGCTTCGGTAATTACCTGTTTCACTTGTTCACTAGTTGATATTTCCGGCCTTTTTATCAGTTCCACCTCGCGATCAGGGAACTGGGTGAGAGCCGCCTTGATAGCCATTTCCGCGGTTTTGCCGCTACCGTCGGATAAAATAAAAACTGAATACATCTGTTACCTGTTGTTGGTCATATTATAAATTAAAATATGTAACACTAATTCAAGGCTTTAAATTCTAATTCAGCTATATTTATATTTCCCGGTAATAATTTTGGGAGCAGTAATATTGACAAAATCCGGCAATTTATTTTTACATTTTTTTAAACAACCTGGAGAGCATTTTTTGAGGAGATATTTCAGGGAATTTTCAAACAACAAATCAGGGCGAGGAATCTTGTTTTATTTTCAAATAATTTTGGTTATATTTGGATACATGGATAGATAGCTTTTCATGTAATCGGGTAAATAAATAGCAATTGATAGATAATTTATCAGTTTAAAAATTATTTTTATTTAAAAGACAGGTTATGAATCTTGTAGTTCTTGATGGTTATACTTTAAATCCCGGCGATCTAAACTGGGACAAGTTACAAGAGTTGGGTAATTGCGAAATTTATGATCGCACCCCCGCGCAGGAAATTATCAATCGCTGCCGGGAAGCGGATATTATTCTCTTGAACAAAGTCCCCCTTGCGGCTGACACGATTGCTGCGTTGCCGCGATTAAAGTTTATTAATGTTATGGCGACCGGATATAATATTGTGGATGTTGATACAGCATCAAAAAGGAAAATTCCGGTATCCAATGTCCCGTCATACAGCGCCAATTCTGTAGCGCAACTTGCCTTTGCACATATATTAAATTTGACCCACAAGGTTGCACACCATGCACAAAGCGCCGCATACGGTCGTTGGTCCGCCAATCAGGATTTCAGTTTTTGGGACTATCCGCTGTTGGAACTTGCCGGGCTGACGATGGGAATTTTGGGTTTTGGAAAAATCGGTAAAACCGTAGCAAATATTGCGCTGGCGTTTGGTATGAACGTGATCTATTATGATACCAGTAAAGCAAAAGAAATACCTGCCGGCATAAAACAGGTAACAACCCTGGAAGAGTTGTTCCGCCAAAGCGATATCCTCAGCCTGCATTGCCCCCTCACCAAAGATACTGAAAAAATTGTCAACCAAAAGCATCTACAGTTGATGAAAAAAACTGCGCTGCTTGTTAATACCAGTCGTGGTCAATTGGTTGATGAAGAAGCGCTGGCAGAGGCGTTAATGAACGGGCAGATCGCCGGCGCCGGACTGGATGTACTTTGTCAGGAACCTCCGGCATTTGAAAATATACTGCTGAGCGCGCGAAACTGTTACATAACCCCGCACATTGCCTGGGCTACTACCGCGGCACGGCAGAGGTTGATGGATGCAATAACTGAAAATGTCCGGGCATTTCTTGCCGGTAAACCACAGAACGTGGTCAACTGTTGGTAAACCGCTATGGATGATTCAAAAAAAATACTGGTGCATACCTGCTGCGCGCCTTGCGCTGCGCCGAGTGGGGAAAGGCTGATGTTGCATGGATACCAGGTTACTCTTTATTTCAGCAATTCCAACATCTTTCCACAGGAAGAATATGAAAAAAGATTGTTCTATGCCCGCAAGCTGGCGCAAATTTGGCATGTAGCGATTGAAGAAGATACGTATGACCACCATGCCTGGCTGCAAACCATCAGCGGCCTGGAAAACGAACCGGAAAAAGGCAAACGCTGCGTAAAATGCTTTGATTTCAGCCTTGCCAGGACCGCACAAATGGCGGAACGCCTGGGAATTCCAGCCTTTACAACAACACTGACCCTGAGCCCACACAAAATATCAAAAATAATCTTTACACTAGGGGAAAAATATCCCGGTTATATGCCCTTTGACTTTAAGAAAGAAGACGGCTTTTTAAAAAGTGTGCAGCTCTCCAAAAAATATGATCTATACCGCCAGGCTTATTGCGGCTGTGAGTTTAGTATGAGAAATGCTAAAAAATAATATCTTTTTATCATAAACATAACCTCTTTTAATAACTGGTAAAAACAATCAAGCAGTGCAAAAAAGCGCTGCAATCACAAACATAGATGTTTCCCTTGCGCCACACAAGTGATAAGCTTTATAATACTTTTCTTTGCTGTTTTGTTCTTTTTTACCAATCAAAGAGAAAATTATATCATGTTAATTTCTATAAAATAAAAAATATATTATTTTAGTATTAACAACCAGTTCGGTTTCAATTGGATATTCCTGAACAATCCAAATTATCATATTTTTTTATGGC
>CAYNSO010000128.1:0-9776 GCA_964399735.1 uncultured Cytophagia bacterium | reverse complement strand
TTTTAACAATGGTTCAATCGGTAAAATTACCCACACAAAAGCATATAGAACCGTTATTTTTAAAATATTTTGGCTTTATGTGGTTTTCAGCGGGGTTGCATCAAAAGCCTGAATTGTTATATTGTTCCAGGAAATATATAGCAAAAAAAGTGTAGCGCCCCTTCCCCAAGTTCCATAAAAACAAAGCGATATTCAATGCCTGAATTGAAAATTTAAAGCAAAAAAATCCACCGGTGTACCACTATTTCCCGTTCTATACCTTTTGATACAGCCCCATTTTCCCGGTTCCAAGCCTCCCGGCTTGGAACCCTAAATCCCCGGCTCTGCCGGAACTCTGAAACAGACACATTATTTTTTTCCTGGCCTTCCATACAGTCACTTGTCAGCCGGAGGCTGAACTATTTACGCCTCATGCCAAAGAATTGCGGCGAGGTTAATTTTTCCTCAAGAATTCCCAAATACATCTTAAAAACCTGTCCACAGTGAACATTCCTTTTAAACAGAGTTTTAGAGACAATTTCCCATCCTTGCCTGCCATTACGTTTTTTTCAGGACAAAATGTCCTGCATCATACAAAGCAAATAAACCACATTAAAACATAAAATTTCAATCTGGTCTTTTCGAAAACCGGTTTGACCAGGTTCTTGTTCTTGAACCAGTGTTAGAATTACCCATTACCAACAATTTAGAACCACTTGTTGATTCCTCTTACCGGCAGATTGGGTAAATAAAAACCCTCGCACGTTGTATTCAGGCTTATCCCCCACTCTGCCTGGCATTTAATCATATTTTATAATTGCCACATGTACCGGCTCAGCCAGGTTTTGGTATTGTTTGTCAATTTGATCACGGCTAATATCGTGACCGTTGCGAATCCAGAACCGGTAATGCGCCTGCATGGGTTTCTCAGGTGTCAACAGCCAGGGAAAGAACTCGCCAAAACGGCCATACTTGCGTTCGGAAAAATCCGCCGGTTCGGGGTTTACCGGGTCGCTCATGTAAACGACGCTGTAAGCCCTGCCGTTAATACTGAATTGCATAACATCCCAGGGAACGCTACGGAAATCATCGGCATTATACTCGGCGTCTTCCGGAACAGCTGCCCAGGGTTCGGGCCGAACAAAACGGGTGGCGCTGTCATGCTCCGCCACATATTGCGCAGCGCGAAAATGCACGCCGCCGTGCTGGCGATCACCGGACAACAACACCGAATCCCCGAAAGAATTTAAATTAATGGTATAATCGATCAAAGTCGAGCTGTCCGGCAATTTAAAAGCGCGCAGCGTGCGCGTTTCCAAAACATAGGGCTCGCCCTGACGGTTCACCCAATCGATGCTGACAATATGCCCGCCAAACACTGCGCCGGTCATTTGCGCAACAAAAGAGGAATGAGCGGTATGTTCTCCCTGATCGGAGTACCAGGTATTATAGACGCTGTCGCCCACGGTCACCGAGTTATAGCCAAAAAAGATGCCGCGGTGATGCGCATACAAGCCGCCGCTGTCGCCTTGGGTGATAATTTCACGGCCATCCGGCGAATAAATATGATGATACGGTTTTTGTGTATCTAAAAAATTCAGCTTGTCATAAGGGGCAAACATATATTTCAATACCGGCGTCTCATTAAAGGTCAGGGCCGCGCAGAAATCGGCCTGAATTGCCCACCTGAAAGACGCTTTAGCGCATTTATAAGGGAAAAAGATGGTATACTCTTTAACTTCTCCGGCTTGCATATCTGGTATATGCCACCAGATACGGGCCATGCCGCCGCCGAGATTTTCGATCTGACCGGGAATTTTCTCTTTGCCGTCCATTATGCACGCCGGAGTGTTTGCTTCAGCTGCCGGCAGCAACACATCGATATAAACAGGCCCGGCGCAGCGTTCCTGATTGCCGGCGTTGACCCTGACATTATACTGGTTATGTTCGCTGATACAGGCAATAAATAACGGCAATAAAAGCAGGGGAAACAATTTTTTCATCAATTCACCTTAATATTTTTTAGCTTGCTCGATTATCCCGCCGCCAAGCAGCCGGTCGCCATCGTATAACACCGCCGATTGCCCGGGCGTAACCGACAAGCGCGGTTCGGCAAAACGAATTGTAAAAGAATTAGAGTCTATTTTTTCCAGCGTCGCCGGAAAGCCGGGATCGTTATAGCGGATATGCGCCGTTACCGGCATACCCGGTTGCGGTGTGGCGCAGCACACCCAGTTGGCGTCCGCAGCAAACAGACCGGGAGATAACAAATCCTCTTTATCGCCGATGCGGATGGTATTGTGCGCCGCATCTATTTCAGTAACAAACACCGGACGACCTACGGCAATGCCCAGCCCTTTGCGCTGGCCAATGGTGTAAAAGGGATAGCCGCGATGCCTGCCAATGACCTTGCCTTGTTGATCAAGTATCTCACCGGAAACAATATTTATCCCTTTTGCGCGCAAATGATCTGTAATATAACGATTGTAATCATCGTCTTCAATAAAACAGACCTCCTGGCTTTCTTCTTTTTCAGCAATATTCAACCCGGCTTGTGCAGCAAGCCTGCGAACCTCGGCTTTGGTCATTTGTGAAAGCGGAAATATGGTTTTGGCCAGTTGTTCCTGACTCAATTTCCATAAAGCGTATGACTGATCTTTTTTGAGATTGGGCGCTTTCAGCAGACAAAAGCGGTTTATGTCAGTATCATATTCTAACCGGCAATAGTGGCCGGTGGCAAAAAGGTCGGCTCCAAGAGCAAGGCTCTTTTGCAAAAGAACTCCCCATTTAATGCGAGGGTTGCAGCGCACGCAGGGATTTGGTGTACGGCCGGCCAGGTATTCCGTAATAAAATCATTTATCACAGCGGCAAAAAATTCCTGCTTGATTTCCACAATGTGATGCTCAATTTGCAATTGTTTGCATACAGTCGCTGCATCATATACCGCAGACATTTCTTTTTTACATACGGAATCGAAATGCAGCATAGTCACACCAAAAACGCAATATCCCTGTTGCAGCAACAACGCCGCCGCTGCAGAACTGTCAACGCCGCCGCTCATCGCCACAGCAATCGTTTTAGGGCTATTCTTTTTCATTTTTTGCGCGATCATGATACATCAGCTATCGCTTTATCCAGGGTAAAACTGAATATGGAGCCCTTGTTTTCTTCGCTTTCCACTTTGATTTCACTGTGATGCGCTTCAACAATATGTTTGGCAATTGCCAGACCCAGGCCGGTGCCGCCCATATTCCGGGAGCGTTCCTTGTCGACCCGGTAAAACCTTTCAAAAATTCGATTGATATGCTCTCTGGCTATCCCCCGTCCGCTATCGGCTACATAAATGGTCACTTTATCACCCCCTTCTCTGGCGCCCACCTCAACCTTGCCGTAAGCAACATTATATTTAATAGCATTCATAACCAAATTGATAATAACCTGTTTGAGTCTATTTTTATCGCCCAGCACATAGAGCTTTTCTTCATTTTTATTAGCAAATACCAGGGAAACATTATGGTCATCACCGGTTTCCTGCAGATCGTTGACAATGCTGTTAAGCCATTTGTGCAAATTGAAATTACGAAAGATCATTTTCATTTCGCCGGACTCGATCCTGGAAATATCGATCAGATCCGTAAACAGGTTATTCAATCGTACGGCCTGACGATAGGCTTTTTTGATAAATTTTCGCTGCATTTTAACATCGCACTCCTGGCTTTGTAACAGGGTTTCCAGGTAACCCTGAACTGCAAAAATTGGCGTCCGCAGTTCATGGGAAACATTTCCCAAAAACTGGCTGCGCATTTTTTCCAATTTACGCAGCTGCACCAGGTCGGAACGGAGTTTATCCAAAATCTCGTTGAGCAATTCCGCCAGATCGCCGATTTCGTCCTGCGAGTTGTGTTCAAAATGGGCGTCCAGGTTGCCCTTTTTTATAGACTCGGCAATTTCAGCTAATTTATGAATGGGGTAGGTAAGCCTGTTGGCAAAATAATAACTGGCAAGGGTAAATAACAGCAATGAAATCAAACTGCCGCCGGCTATTTTCCATAGCAAGGCATTGATTGCTTGTTTTATCTCGCGTAACGGCATGGCCAGCCGTATAAAATATATATTATTTATCAAAGATGTGCTGCCGGCAGAGTCCGGGTTGAATACTTTGGCCGCATATAGCATGGTTTCGGGTATGGAGACGCTGCCCCGCAGGTCATACCCGGAGGTCTTTTGCAAAGCCATTTGAATTTCAGGACGGAACAGATGGTTGCTTAGAAAAGCTATGGAATCTTGTGGCACATTGGAATCGTACAACACCGCGCCAAGCGAATCAATAAAAGTAATCCGTAAATTGACCTGACGAGCATAACCGTTTAGCTTTGTATATCTGTTGTTTTCATCAACCAGATCTGAATTGCCCAACAAATACTCTAGTTCATACAATTGCATTTCCAATTGCTGCTTTATTCTTGCTTTATAGTGTTTTTGAATTTCAACAGAAGAGAGAATGGCGGCAACAATGGTAACAAAAACAACCAGGGAAACAGTAAGCAAAATCAGCTTTTGACGCAGGGTAATTTTCATAATTTTGTCATTCCGCCCTGAAACGATAGCCAACGCCCTTGATTGTTTCGATAAGGTTATTATCGTCATCCTGCAGTTTTTCGCGGATTTTTCGGATGTGCACATCGATCGTACGATCAATAACGATCACATTATCATCCCAAATTTCTTCCAGCAAGATCTTTCTGGTAATGACACGGCCCGGTCTTTTGGCAAGGTATAATAAAATTTCAAACTCCTTTTTGGTTAATATAATATCCTGGCCGTTATAATTCACCAGGTAGCGGGACGGATCTATTTCAAGATTATTGATCTTAATCGTAGTATTCTGCGCTTGCTGATTTGCGGGTTGTTTATACAGAGCTTTTTTTACACGGGCTAATAATTTACGAATCGCTATAGGTTTTACAATATAATCCTCGGCGCCCAGTTCCAGCCCAACCACCTCGTCAATTTCACTATCTTTGGCGGTTAAATAAATAACCGGAATGTTTTGTGTCTCTTTTGTTTTTCGCAGTTCACGCAATACTTCCCAGCCGTCCTTGCCGGGCAGCATAATATCCAGAATAATCAGGTCGGGTATTTCCGAACGCGCCTTTTCAAGCGCCTGGTTTCCGTCATACGCTTTTCTGGTCTCATATCCTTCCGAGCGCAGGTTATAATCCAGCAGATCGATAATATCTTTTTCATCGTCAACAAGCAAAATTTTTTTGGCCATAAATTTTTCTCTTGTTATGCTTTCCATTTATTATAAAATACTTGCTTTTGTATATAAAGTCAAGCGATAATCTTTTTACATTTTCTTAACATTAACTTAACATTAGATTCATATATTTTGTTCATATTTATTATTTTTAAGCTCAAAATTTTTTCCTGATTAAATCAGGGAATTTGACTTTGCAACAATACGTTTTGAATTGCATAAAACAGTAACCAGAGGAAACTGTATGGAACTCTATCTGTTCATCGTTGTTGCGCTTTTCGGGTTTGCCATTACTGATTTGGCGGTAGGTGTAAGTAATGATGCCGTTAATTTTTTAAATTCTGCGGTTGGCTCACGGGTTGCGCCGCGCTGGGTAATTATGCTGGTTGCCAGTTTGGGAATTTTATTGGGGGTCATTTTTTCGGACGGCATGATGGAAGTTGCCAGGAAAGGTATTTTTCGTCCCGACTTTTTCCTGTTACCTGAATTGCTGGTTATTTTTCTGGCTGTAATGGTAACAGATATAATTTTACTGGATCTATACAACACCTTTGGGTTACCAACCTCAACAACCGTTTCTATCGTATTTGAATTGTTAGGCGCCGCAGTTGCTGTTTCCTTGATTAAAATAAATCAAGCCGGACAAAATTACTCCGAGCTTGTCAATTACATCAATACTGCCAAGGCTTTGGCTATCATTTCCGGCATTTTATTGTCAATCATTATTGCTTTTACGGTCGGAGTTCTTGTGCAATTTTTTACCAGGCTGATTTTTACATTTGATTTTGAAAAACGGCTTCGCCGCTATGGCAGCATCTGGGGCGGCCTGGCTTTAACAGCTATCATTTATTTTATTTTGATCAAAGGCGCAGGGAACACTGCTTTACTATCAAAAAACACCCAGACCTGGATCATGTCACATACATGGCTTATTCTTTTATTCAATTTTATATTTTGGACAGTAATTTTTCAACTGTTGATATTGTTTACCAAAGTAAATATCCTTAAACCCATTATCCTCATCGGCACGGGAGCGCTGGCCCTGGCGTTTGCTTCAAACGATCTGGTGAATTTTATTGGCGTACCTTTAGCAGGATTTAATGCCTACAAATTTGCCCTCCAAAGCCCGGGCAATCCATTGGAAGCGTCTATGGGCGCTTTAAGCGGCAAAGTGAAAACAGATACATGGATGCTAATTATAGCCGGAATTATTATGGTTGTTACCTTGTGGCTTTCCAAAAAAGCCAGAACGGTTACCAAGACAGAAATTGGATTAGGCAGGCAAAATGACGAGAGCGATGAAAGATTCGAAGCTACAAAATTGTCACGGGTCATTGTCCGCATGTCCATGTCGCTTTCGCAGGCGGTAAACAAGGTGATTCCTCAAAGAATAAACAACAGCATTAATAAACGTTTTGAACATGTGTCCAGCAAAAAAAAGAATAAAGATCTGGCAGCTTTTGACTTGTTACGCGCTTCTGTTAATCTGGTCGTAGCCAGCACTCTTATATCACTGGCCACTTCTCTTAAACTGCCGCTTTCCACAACCTATGTTACTTTTATGGTGGCTATGGGTTCTTCGTTATCCGACCGCGCCTGGGGCCGCGACAGCGCTGTTTATCGTGTAACCGGGGTATTAACAGTCATTGGCGGCTGGTTTTTTACGGCTTTTATGGCGTTTACAGTTGCATTTTTGTTTGCACTTTTAATTTATTTCTTTCGCTTGCCGGCTATCATTGTTTTAATATTGACGGCTTTCTACTTTATTCTTCGTTCCAACATCTTGCACAAAAAAAGAGAGCAGGAAAGAGAAGCTGAAGAAATTGAACACGAACATGAAGAAAGTGATGGCAGCCCAATTTCTGAATTTGATATTATTCTAACAAAAATGCAAAAATACATGGGCAACTTTTTAAATACGACCCTGGAAACATTTGCAGGAATGACAGCCGAAAAACGGGATGTTTTGCGGGAAACCGTCAAAGAAGCAAAAAAGCTGGACAAAAACGCCAATAAAATAATTGACAGATTTTTTTCATTAATCCAAAAGCACGAACACGACACCGAGGTGGAGGTTAGTCCGGAAATTTTGACCGCCCTGAAAGAATCCAGCCGCCGTTTGCGCGATTTAACCACCATTTGCCTGACGCATGTTGAAAACAAACACAGCGGCTTTTCCAATGTTCAGTTAGAAGAAATGGAAGCATTAAAAAAAGCATTTTCCAGTTACGTTCATATTATTATTGCTGTTTTGAGCGAACATAAAAAATCATTGCTAGTAGAAAACCACACTTTAAGCGATCATGTTTTAAGCCAGATTCGCATTATGCGTAAAAACCAGATCAAGCGCATTGAAAAGGGTAACGTCAAAACCAGAAGAAGTTTACTCTACTTTGGCTTTTTGGCAAATATTGAATCGATTACCGTACAGTTTAAAGAATTGACCAAAGGCTTGATAGAGACAAAACTGTTTAAATAACACCTGTTCGCCGGAGCGGATTCCTCTGTAATGCCCGACAATCGAAAACAACCATCCCTGAAACGCCGGCAAATAAAACCGGCGTTTTTTATTGCCCGAATGAATTTTTTTATTTTTTGCGGCTTTTGTTATAACGCATAATACCAAATTGTCGTTTTGCAAACATAAACGGGCCGCTTCTTTTCCCTGCGCGCTGTAAAACGGTTCCGGCATTCAACAACAGGGCTTTTATTGATTTTGCCGGATAGTCGGGGTCCAGGTCTCCATATAAAACACTGGCATAACTGCCAATCAGTTTTTCCTCTCCAGGCAGCGGCAAGGGATCGGAACCGGCGAGAATTTTTAAGCCCTTGTTCATAGCGGCTTTCATTAATACAGGAGTGGACCAGCAGGTTGGCCGCATAGTGGTTTCGCTGATCAACAACTGCTCCGGGGTAAAACTCTCAATAATCGTACGGACAACCTGACCGCGGGCAAAAAACCATTTCCCCGGCGCCCAGTTCAACGCAGGCACGCCGCCTTGCTGCAATACCCATTCTATAGTATCTTTAGTATTTAATTTCCGGTCAGGCAATATAGCCTTTGTACCCAAAGCGCACACCTCCAGGTTGTCGCTGGTTACGAGTTGCCGCCCGGCCAGAATATAAAGCAGCGGCTTGTCGCTTGTGACGCTGAACACGATCTGGCTTTCCTTTTCAGCGCTCTTTTCCATGCGATAGCCCTGCAGTTCCGGAAGCTGCGATTCAAAGTTATAGTTTTGCCCTTCAGTAAGCAACCACACCGGGATTGTTGTCTCTGGCAAATTCTTGTCTCTGATAATAGTACGAAAATTGTGCAGACTGTTTTCAAAAGCGGCATGAATATCATACTGTGGATAAATATGAACGTGCGCATCACAAATCATTGGCAATGTTGGCATAATTTTTTCCTTGTAAAATTTCAATTCAAACTTGAATAGTAATATGGTAATTTTTATATTATTAAACAATTTTTTTTTGATTTATTTATCCATAACAAGCCGTTTTAAAATTTTCTTCTTGATTATTAATTCAATAAATGATAATTTCAGAATTGTAATAGCATTATTATTTTTCATTAAAAAGCTGGCCTGATCAGAAAGCTGCTTTTGCAATGGAAATGGAGAAAAATACTTGCCAAAACTGATCCCGGTTGGCGTGTCCAACCGTCATTTACATGTATCTCGTGAAGTACTGGAAAAATTATTTGGCATCAGCGAATTAACCGTCTTTAAAAGTCTGTATCAAAAGGGAGAATTTGCCTCGGAACAGATCGTAGAGATGATTGGACCGGCAGGTAAATTTTCTCACGTTCGTATTCTCGGCGCTTTACGTAATTATGTGCAGGTAGAAATTTCAAGCACGGATGCTTATCATCTTGGCATACATCCGCCGGTGGGCAAATTTGCCGGCCTGCCTGAAGGTGAATCAGTAACCCTGAAAGGGCCAAAAGGATCGCTGGTTCTGACTGAAAACGTTATGATCGCCCGCCGTCATATTCACATTAACCCTGCCGATGCCGCGGAATTGGGCGTAAAAGACCAGGATACCGTTTTTGTTGCCCCGGCGCACGAAAAAGGCGATAAAGCCGAATCCCGCTTGTGCATTATGGGCAATGTTTTAATTCGCGTACATGAAGATTTTTTAATACAAATGCACATTGATATGGATGAAGCCAATGCCATTGGCCTGAAAACCGGCGACCATGTTTTTATTGTGCCCAACAGTACGGGATTTTATCAAGACCCGCAGGCCCCTGATAAAAAACTCATTACCGAGGGCGACGTTCGCCAGGCTATACTAAAAAAACAGAAAATTCTCATCAAGAAAGGAATGATTGTTACCCCGGCAGCCCGTGACCTGGGAAAGGCGCATAATATTTTTGCATGATAAAGCTAAAGGGAACACCAAATGTCCTGTTTTTATGATACCAGCTACCCCTGGGAATTTAGCGATTTATATATTGCTGCAACAAAGCAGAGTTTGGTAAAAATTAATTTTAGCAGGCAGAAAACCGGGCTGTTCCTTGTTTCACTTTTA
>CAYNSO010000127.1:5793-9813 GCA_964399735.1 uncultured Cytophagia bacterium | reverse complement strand
ATAATTTTTTTATACCAATTTTCTACTTTATCTGCGGCAAAGGAGAGTTCATCAATTGTTGAGCCAATTATTTTATGGAATCCATCCAGTATTTCCGATGAAGAAGAGAGCGACATTGCTTTATAAGAATGGTTTGTATCATCGCGCGTAATGATTAGCGCCGAGGAATAGCCCATTGTGTTGACAATAACATCGGTAATTTGGTGCAGCACTTTATCCGGGTCCAAACTTTCATGTACGGCGGCTGTAACCTGTTGCAAGACTTGCAGGCGTTGGTTTGCAGCCAGCAATGTTTTTTCAGCATTAATTCGCTCTTTCATTTCTTTAACAAGATTGGCATTGGCGGTCTGCAGTTCAAGGGTATGTTCGCGAACTTGGCGCTCCAGCATCCTGGTTCGCTTTCGAATGTGAAAAGTTCGGATGTAATGAAATGCAAAAATGCCGGCCAGAATCAGAACTATAAATAACACCCTGAATCCGGTGGTTGCCCAAAATGGCGGATAAATTTTTATTTTAACACTGGCCCCGGTTTCATTCCACAGATCATCATTATTTGAAGCCTTTACTCTGAATATATAGTCGCCGGGATCAAGGTTTGTGTAAATTGCTTCACGTTTTTGTCCGGCATAGTTCCAATCCTTGTCCAGCCCTTCAAGTTTATAGGCATAATTGTTTTTTTCCGGTGAAATATAATTCAACGCCACATATTTTATAGTAATCATATTTTGATCATGTTTCAGGTGGATCTCCCTGGTTTCGTCAATATGGGCGGTGAGAATATCCTGCCCGGGATTGTTACCAATTGTTTCTGATTTGTTGAATAATGCAAAATCGACAAGATGCACTGCCGGAACATGAGGATTATCATAGAGGCTATCCGGATCAAAATATGTAATACCTTTTACTTCTCCAAAGTATAAAATGCCGTCCTTGTCTTTGTAGCAGGAGTTGATAAAGAATTCATTGGATTGTAATCCATCTCTGGTGTCAAAGTTTCTGATTGCTTTGGTATCGTGATTATATTTAATCAACCCATTATTGGTACTAATCCACAAGTTGCCATTATTATCTCCCTGTATTCCGCAAATTTTATCACTACAAAAACCATCTTCTTCCAAGATTCTGGTAAAGGATTGTGATTGTGGATCATACAAATTCAGGCCCTTGGCAGTACCAACCCATATTCTTTGTTGGTTGTCTTCATAGATCGTATAAACTGTATTTTCGCTTAAACTGTTATGATTATCAGCGATATTGCGGAAGCTAGTCATTTTTTCGTCGGGCGTCATTAATGTTAATCCGTCCGCAGTCGCTATCCAAAGCTGTTCTTTGCTGTCGATGATTATTTTAAACAACCAGTTATTTGCCAGAGAATTTTTTATGTCATTTGGGTTATATTGATAATAGGTTGTTTTTTTTGTGGAATAATCGTATTTACACAAGCCAAAACCGTGAGTGGCAAACCATAAATTATTATGTTTGTCTTGAGCGATCGAGCGGATATCCCCGCCTAAAAGATTCTGGTTGTTTTCGGGTAAAATATTAATATTATTAAAACGGCCGGTTTTGTCATCATAATATTGTAAACCATCTTGAAAAGTACCTACCCAAATTAACCCTGTATGATCTTTGAATATGCAATTAATTGTCCCCTTGCCAACACTGTAGGGGTTTTGGTCATCCGGTGCGTAGTATTTTCCAGTACCCGGTTCGAGGTTGATTACATCAATCCCTTCATTAAAGGAACCGGCCCATAAATTTCCCTTATTAACAATATACAATGAGGAAATATTGTTTTTTGTGAGTGAAGGGGCGCTTTTCAGGTTGACAAAACTAAAGGCTTTCTTTTTAGTGCCCAGGTTGAGGCCGCCATATTTTGTGCCTACCCATAGATTTCCCTGCCTGTCTTTGATGCAACAGGAAGCGCCTTCAGAAGAAAGGCTGGTTTTGTCATTGCTGTCATGTAGATATTCCCAATGATCACCTGAATCTGCATTATACTGGATCAGGCTTTGACTTGTACCGAACCAGACTATTCCCTGGGCATCACGTATTATAAAATAAATGTTGGTTTTTCTCTGAAATAATCTTTTAAACGAATTGGTAGCGCTGTTATAGTGAGCCAGTCCACTGTTAGCTGTTCCTATCCACAGGTTTTTTTGATCCTGGTATAAACTGATGATTACATTGTTACTAGAGTTGTTACTGTCATCAGGTATGGGTTGGTAATGAGTAAATGTATTATTTTCTCTGTTAAAATGGTGCAATCCATCCAGGTTACCGATCCAGAAATTATTATTATGATCGATTGCAAAGCTCATGATCATCATATTCAGATTGTAAATTTGTTTCAAGTCATGGCTTTGCTCATCAAATTTGAAAATAACTCCATCTTCAGAAATAAACCACAAATTGTTATCCTGATCTTCCATTACAGTCTTTACATTTTTATGGGTTTCCAGGTTGTTAAAAGAGAAAGTATTTCTAAAGTTATCTTTTTGCCTGTTGTATAAACTTATACCCCAAACCGTTCCGACCCACAAGCGTTGTTTGCTATCCAGAAACAGGCTGGTAATTTGATTATGGATCAAACTGCAAGTATCGTTGGTAATTTTTTTATAAATTTTAAAATTATACCCGTCGTAAGAATTTAATCCATTATCCGTACCAATCCAGATAAATCCCTGGTCATCCTGAATAATACCGGTTACATTACTGCTCGACAGACCTTGTTCCGTATTAAAATGTTGAAAACTATTCACAATAGGCGTCGGCAGAGCCGTGTTTATCATTAACAACGAAATAGTAAATACAAATAGTAATGTATTTTTCAAAAAGTTAACCTCCGTTTAGTCGGCTACACATAAATGTTACAGGATGAAGAGAAGCTATCCAATAATATAGCAGAGTTTATAAAAAAATTTTATAAAATCATATTTTCCTGGTAAAGGCATAAATTATTGCTGCAAAGTTTTTATAATTTGAATTATCTTGTAAATATCAACCGGTTTTGCTAAAAATTCAATTGGCCGGGTTTTAATTTTGCGTTGTTGTAAATAATCGCTTGAAAAACCGGTCATGAACACAATAGGAATATTCATTTGCCTGATGATTTCTTCGGCAGCTTCCACACCGTCCATGCCGCCGGCAAGACGTATATCCATTAAAATGAGAGAGGGCTTTTCCTGCAGCGCAATTCTTACGGCATCCTCGCCTTTAGCGACAGGGGTTAATACAGTTACCCCCAATTCTTCGATATCCATTTTCAGACATTTCGCAGTAATTGCTTCGTCTTCAACTATTAGAATTTTCAAGTTTTTATTCATAATTATACCCTCGGTTTATATAATTCCTCTTTCAAGTGAATCTGGCATGATAAACCGTTTTTGTTTTTAAAATGGATGGTTCCCTGTAATTGGTGCTTAACAAGGTCGATCACCGATTCAAGACCCAGGTGAATATCTTTTTCAAAATTGAAATTTTCCGGCAAGCCTGTGCCGTTATCTTTAACAAAAAGTAACAGATCTTTATTATCGGTTTGTTTCAGTTTGATGGTTATTTTACCATTATCTTTGCCGGCAAATGCGTGCTTTAATGAATTCATAATTAATTCATTAATAATCAAGCCGCAAGGTATTGCTGTGTCAATTAAAACATCAATATTGTCGCCCTCTACCGAAAAAGTAACATTTGCAGTGGAGATGGTTGACTGGGTTTTAATAAATGAAACCAGGCTTTTTACATACTCGGTTAGATTTAGATGAGACAAGTCACTTGATTCATATAATTTTTGATGTACAAGCGCCATTGTCATGATTTTATTCTGGATTTCCTGCAAAAGAATTTTCATTTGTTTATTTTTTACAGTTTTTGAATGAATGCGAAGCAAGGAAGAGATCACCTGCATATTGTTTTTGGTTCTGTGATACAATTCGCGTAACAATATCTCTTTTTCTTTTAATGAGCAAGATAGCTGGTTTTGTGATTGTAACAGTGAAGCTTCTGCTTTGATTCTATCAT
>CAYNSO010000127.1:0-5693 GCA_964399735.1 uncultured Cytophagia bacterium | reverse complement strand
TTTGTAAAGGTAGCAGTACGCAGCCCTTTGGCATTGAACCAGTCCCGGCTAAAACCTTCAAGTTGATACATGTAACGTGTTTTTTCCTGATAAAGAAAGGGAAATGCAGTAAATTCTACACTGAATATTTCATGTTTCCGCGACAACACAATATGGCTGACATGGGAGATGGATCGGGGTAAAATTACTTTACCAAGGAATGGTTTACCCGGAATGATTGATTGATAAAATAGTTGAAAATCTGTAAACGTTACCCTGGGCGGGTGTGGATTAATTTTAAACAAACCGGGATTAAACAGGGTAAAGCCATTAATGCCGCCAAATACCAGCCAGCCGTCCCGCATTTTGCAAAAGCTTTGCCGCGAGAATTCATTATGATGGAGTCCATCCTGCATCTGGTAATGGTTCCATTCACCAATTTCCGGGTTCATTTTTATCAGGCCCCGGTTGGTACTGATCCACAACGCTCGGGAATGATTGTCCGAACGGCTTTCCTGGATAATACCATGCACTACATGATTTGGCATTCCGTCTTTTTCCGAATAACATTGCAGGGTATTGCTTACCGGATCAAACCGACAGAGCCCGCCATCGGTGCCGATCCACAGGTGGTTTTCATGATCCTGGGTAATAACCCGGACCCTGTTGCTGACCAGGCTTGAAGGCTGCAAGGGCTCGTTGCGCCAGGTTGTAAAGGTATCATTGCTTTTATCCATCAAAGCAAAACCCTGGTCGGTTCCAATCCACAGCCGTTTTTGGTTGTCCTCAAAAATTGTCCAGATATGATTATCCGGCAATGAAGATGGGTCCATCGGATCATGAAAGTAAAAACGTGCGTTAGCTCTGGCAGGATCGTAACGAACAAGCCCATGTTCAAAAGTGCCAAGCCACAAAATGCCCTCATGATCGCGCTGGATAGCAAAAAAACTGAGCAAAGTGATTTTTTCATCCGGATGGCGGATTTCCGGATGTCGTTTCCAAATATTATTTTGGGTATCGAAAGAGATCAGTTCTCCATTTGTACCGATCCACAACAGACCTTTGGTTTCCATGAAAAGGCTATGAATAAAGTGGCCCTCCAATTCCGGAATGCTAGTCATCCGGGTGGTTTTACCTTCCGGTAGTTGAATCCGGCACAATCCTCTGTCCGTATTTGCCCAGATCATTTCAGAATTAAAAGGGTCCTGCACCATGCTTTTGGTAACATCCCAGTCGACCTGTTTATAGTTAATTCCCTCTCTGGAATAGGCAAGAAATGGTTTGGAAAAGGGGTCATAAAGGTAAATTCCGGTTTTGCTGCCAAACCATACTGACCCGTTGTGATCTTGAATAATTTGATTGATAAATTGCATCCCTTGTTGATGCCTTGAATCTTGCAGACAAGTCAGCGTTTGAGTTTCAAAATCATAAACAAACACACCTTTGCCCCAGGTGCCAATCCACAGCTTGCCGGTATCGTCTAAAAATAAACTATAAATTGAACTGTTTTGCAATTCAGCATTTTGTAGCCCCTTTACCAATGGACGTGAACAAACGCCGGTAGCAGAATTGAACTGCCACAATCCTTTGTCGCTGCCTGCAAGCAATGTATGATCAGGTGTTTCCAGGCCGCACCGGACGCGAATGCCGGTTTTTTCATCCTCAAAAGGCACAGAGGTGATTTGCAGGTTTTCCTGGTTAATGCTGAAAAATTCATTTTCTGTGCCAACCCGGATAGCATACTTGCTATCCTGCATAATTGAAAAGATCCAGCCGGAAGCAATTTTGGGTTCTATTCCGATAAAATCACTGAACCATTGTACCTTCAGGGTCGTATCAAGCAGACATAATCCTTGTGTCGTTCCTATCCATAACTTACCGGTTATGTCTTCACACAGGGCGGTAACTTCAACTGAACTTGTTTTGGAAAGCGTAATACGTTGAAAAGTATCGGTTGCGGGGTCATATTGATCCAGCCCTTTCTTGGTGCCTACCCAGATTTTTTGTCTGGTATCCTGAAGTAAACACTGAATATAGTTATCGCTCAAGCTGGCAGGATTCGAGGCGTCTGGTCGATATATTTTGAATTGATAGCCGTCATAGCGGTTAAGCCCATCATAAGTACCGATCCATATAAATCCTGATTCATCCTGCAATAAAGCAGTAACTGCGCTTTTAGAGAGGCCTTCTTCGAGCCCTATATGAAGCATTGGAGCAGTAATCGTTTTGGTATATAAATGTGTTGCAAGAGAAAATAACAAGATAATCAGTGTGTTAAATTGAAAACGAATCATTGGCTATCCGTTCTGGTAATAAACACCTGTTTGCGCTTGGTAGTTATTTGTTGCTTTGAAAATCAGACAATTATCATATAATTGCATACAAAATTCATGCCCGGATTAGCCTTAATCAAAATTTAAATGCTTGTTGTTTTTTATTGTAATTACCGCATAAACCAGGATTTTTCCTGGTTCCGAAAAGCTGGCTCCATGATTGGATGAAGCAAAATTTTGCTTACCGGATAGTTTTTACCACCAGTAAGGAGCAAAGTATTTTTGCGGCAATCTGAATAAGAAAGGTTTTTGTTCATTGCTATCATGAACAATTTAGTGTGCAGCAAAGAGCAGATAACCAGAATGTTGTTTGTTGATAGTAAAGGATGCAACGATATGAGGGAAGAATGAATGTAGTTACTTTACGATTTATAAAAAAAACACCCGTATGCAAAAATAAATTTATGGAATGCAAACGGGTATAATTAATTGATTATATTTTAGCATATCCTGTTCAATTGAACAGGATAATAATTGCAAGATATATTAATGATCTTTTAAAGGACTCCACACTTTCCAGACATTGCCGACCAGATCAGGACCGGGTTTAAGAACTTTCTTTCCCGGTTCCCATCCTGCCGGGCAAACCTCGGCGCCTTTGTGTTTCCGCACATGCTGGTATGCCTGAATTTGACGTATCGTTTCATTAAACTGACGTCCAACAGGAGGAGTTAAAACTTCCATGGCCTGGATAATACCATCGGGATCGATAAGAAATTTGCCTCTTAGCTCAACGCCGGCATTTTCATCATAAACGCCATAAATTCTGCCGACATTCCCCGGGCCATCAGAGGCCATGTGGAATGGTATGTCTTTTTCAGCCATTTTCGATAACTCGTTGTCATTCCACATTTTGTGGACGAATTGACTGTCTACGCTTACGGATATTACTTCAGTCCCCAGTTCTTGTAATTTTTCATAATTGGCAGCGACCGCTGACACTTCAGTCGCTCAGACAAAGGTGAAATCGCCAGGGTAAAAACAGAGCATCACCCATTTTCCTAAAAAATCCGACAACTTGACAGTTGTAAATTTACCTTTGTAATAAGCCGGGGCTTCAAAATCCGGAGCTTTAGCTCCAACTCTGGCTGTTACCATTTTTTTCTCCTTAATGATTGGTTCTTCTTTTGCCGGGGCGCTTTTCTCACCTACCACAGCTCCGGTAGGACGAGCGCACCCTGCTGCATTTTCGGCCATCTTGTTTCTCCTTTTTCGCTGAATCAGAGTAACCGGTAATTAACAATAACATTTGTACTCTATCAAATAACAAAATCTGTTTGGTTTTTCTTCCTTATTTTCAGCATATAAAGTATTTTATTGATATAGATAACGCATTAATGTATTGTTTGTTTTTTAAAGCGTTTTAATCTTTGCTTATTTTAACAATAGCACTTTTTGCATATATATTCCCTCTGCCGTTTGCATCCGCACCAGGTACGCGCCGCTGGCGGCTTGCGCTCCGACAGCATCCGTGCCATTCCATACTACATGGTACGAACCGGCGGACTGCTGCTCATCGACCAATGTTTTTACCTGGCGGCCAAGCAGATCATAAACAGTTATAGTAACCTGTGTATCCTTATGTAGTTCATAGTTTATTGTCGTTTCCGGGTTGAACGGATTCGGATACGCATTGAACATGGCCGTGCTCTGCGGCAGCGCCGATGTGGTTACGGAAATGGGAGTGTGCATGGTTACGACTCCGTCAGTGTTGACGTCGCCCAGGCGGTAGCGGTATTCCATTCCCGCGGTTACAGCAGCGTCGGTCCAGGTGTAACTGGAGGAAGTGGATTTGCTGCCCTGGCCTTGCAACGCCTCACTGGTTCGGTACGAGGCAATTGGCTGCCAGGCGCCGTTGCCTGCCGCGCGTTCCAGGATAAAGCCGAGGTTGTCGGTTTCAGTGGCTGTCTGCCAGTTTAATACAATGGCATTACCCTGCACACTAGCTGTGAAAGAAACAAGTTCGACAGGCAGGGAGACATCGCCATTAGAAAGCGGGGCGTTGGTGATTGTACCGGTCAGGGTACCGCCGGTGATGGCAAGATTCATGTTTGCCACGAGCACGGCCTGCAAAATTCCGGATGCTTCGGCAGCGACATCAACGGTGAGAAAGTAATATGTGCCGCCGGTAGCGATGGAACTGCTAAATCCGGAGAATGACGCGGAGCCACCGTCACCCGGATCGGCGGCAACTGTGGCGCCCAATTGGGAATCGGATACGGAATTGTAAACAGCATCTGTGGATTCCCACAGTTTTAAGTTAGATAATCCTGATCTTGATCCGTTAATTTTAATGGAAGCGGCTGTTAATAGCGCCCCGGGTTCGTCGCCATTTAATTGAAAGCGTCCCAAAACCTGGTTGGCGCTGCCTTTGTTGACTGCCGGTGTGAATGAACTACCATTTGTAAATGTAATATCGGCATTGGAAATTTTTGTTAATGTGGGTTGGTTTGAGTATGGGGCGTTATCTATTTCATATAATCCTTCAGCCGGGTATGCGGATTCGGCGTATTTATAAAATCTTGAGGGACAAACATCAAAGTCATTATCAATGAACCAAGCGGCGCCGTATGTGTTGTTGAAATAGATATAAAAATTTTGTGAGGCATGTTTGTACACTGGTAGGCCAAGGAGTTGGTAACTTTCTTTGTAATAATTGCCGTTATAACTGGTATATGAACCTGTAGCTCCGGTTAAGGTATAATAACTCTGTGCAAGTAATTGTGTTGAACCCATTGTTATTATAGTTACTAATAAACTGAAATAAAAAAGGCGTAAATGTTCTTTTAACATGGTATAGCCCCTTTCTTGAAATTTGTTAATTCATTAAATCTCCAGGCATAAAATGTGATTATACATAATTGTATTAAACCTGGAAAATTGACTTAAATTTTTCCAGTTCAAACCTTTGATTATACAAGATTTAAAATATTGCTATCCCGGTAAATAAAACCCCATCCACCCAGTTTGGCGCTTCCTCCTGGTTTTTTTAAGATTCCCTGCCGGTTTATCAATCAACGTGTATTTGATACGCTCGCCGGATTTAATTAATTTTTCCTGAATTTTGGGTAAAACAAAAGAACGGATGAAGCGACAGGAAAACGCTGATCCGTTTAAAGTATAATTAAAATATTTTAATTTGTCAATATTATTTTATCATCACCTCCCGAAATAAACGTCATTCCGGGAGGTGAATATCAAGGCAATAATGTTATTTCAAAAGCAACACTTTTTGCGTTTGTGTTACCTCTGCCGTTTGCATGCGTACCAGGTACGCGCCGCTGGCGGCTTGCGCTTCGATAGCATCGGTTCCGTTCCAGACTGCCTGGTACGATCCGGCGGATTGTTGTTCATCTATCAAAGTTTTTACCTTGCGGCCCA
>CAYNSO010000126.1:0-10025 GCA_964399735.1 uncultured Cytophagia bacterium | reverse complement strand
ATAAAATTAAGCGATGAACTGATTGTGCGAAAAATTGCCCCGGATGCGTTTATGGTAATCCATTATTTCCCCTGGCCCTGTAATTCCCTGCTATGCCGGCTGGATTCCGTAAATTATGTGCTGGTGGATACACCGTATGAAAACCAGGCCACACAAGCGCTGGTAGAATGGATCATGAAACAGCATGATAGGGTCAATTTGCAGGTTATTAACAGTCATTTTCACCGAGATAACCTGGGCGGTAATGAGTATTTGTTGAATCGGGGCATTCCGGTGTATGGCGCTGATATGACGGCGCGGATTCTGGCGGAAAAAATAAAAGATCCGAATTGGGACAGTATCGGTTCATATTATCGGCAGCCGCAATATCAGCGTTATCGTGATCTTGTCGCCGCTTCACAGCTGATGCCGCCCGATCACCTGTACAAGATTGACGACGGTCTTGTTATTGCTGATGAAAACGATACCCTTGAGGTTTGGTATCCGGGCGCCGGGCATTCGCCGGATAATGTGGTGGTGTATTGGCACAACCGGCAGATCTTGTTTGGCGGTTGTATTGTCAAATCCCTGGATTCCGTCAATCTCGGCAACCTTGAAGATGCAGTGGTCGAGGACTGGCCGGCATCGGTGCAAAGAATACAGGACAAATTTCCAAACAGCCAGATCGTCATTCCCGGTCATGGCGAGTACGGCGATTTGCGCCTTTTGCAGCATACCATGAAATTGCTTAAAAATTACAACCAATAACAACAAAATAAAAGAGAGTGTTAAATGAATGTAATAAATCATTTTAAATATACCGTGATCTGTTGTACTATACTTTTAACGATTTCCACAGTGTGGCCTTGTACAACCTTTGTGTTGGAACAGAACGAGCGGCTGGTATTCGGCAGGAATCTCGACTGGGTATGTGGCAACGGTTTGCTGATGACCAACCAGCGAAATTTATGCAAGACGGCGATGGTCGATGCGGCGGAGAACCCGGTTACCTGGGTTTCCAAATATGGCAGCGTCACCTTTAACCAGGTCGGCAAGGAACTGCCTTATGGCGGCATTAATGAGGCGGGACTGGTGGTGGAGCATGCCACTCTGGATCTAACTGTATATCCCGTCCATGATGGGCGGCCCGCTATCGGTGGGCTGCAATGGATACAGTTTCAGCTTGATAATTACAGCACAGTAGCGCAAGTGATTGCAAGCGACAGCCTGGTGCGTATCTATGATCCGCAAGCGCATTATCACTATATGGTGTGCGACTCCTCTGGCGCGGCGGCGGTCATCGAGTTTGTAGATGGCAAAAGGGTGGTATATTATGGCGCAGATTGTCCTGAAAAGGCTATGGCTAACAGCACATATAACGAGTCCATGCGTTTTTACAAGGATCAGCAAAATCAACCGGGCGATCCGTCCGTGCAGCATTTTGCTGCCGCGGCAAAGATGACGCGCCGCTTCCAATCCGCCACAGGCGATTCGGCGGTGGCCAAGGCGTTTACTATATTAAACGCCGTCAGTCAGGGATTGTTTACCAAGTGGAGCATTGTCTATGATATTACCGCAATGAAAATTTATTTCAAGGTGTTTGAAACGCCAACTATTGTGGGTGAGCAAAAAATATTCGTCAGAACTACAGGCGAAGCAAAGTTGAAAATTATTGACATAAATAGTATGGATTTTAGCTGTGCATATCCGGGCAAGGCGCTGGATCTGGATTATGACGGTGAAGGCGAGATGAATGCCAACATGGTGAACTTTAATACAGAGTTGAACCATAGCTTTATTGTTAAAGCCTTTACCTTCTTTACAGGCTGGGGAATACCAATGGGTTTGTCCAATGCGGATATGCGTAGCCTGGCGGCGTATCCGGAGAGCTTTGGGTGTGAAAAGTGAGATGTGAAACGTGAAACGTGAAATGTGAGACGTCAGACGTCAGAAGTGAAAAGTGAGACGGAAAATTAAAGTGAGGTTATTGAATGAAGATTTATAAACAATTGTTAACATTAGCGGGAATAATCAGTTTGTTGCTGGCGGTGTTTCAGGTGGTTATTACGTTTAATCCGGCGTGGAGTTTATATTTTGGCGCGCCAAAGAATATTACCGACAATCATCCGCTGTTGTATACGACCGGGGTGATTGCCGCGCTGTTTTTTGCGATGTTCGGTCTGTACGGCCTCTCCGGCGCCGGGCTGATACGCCGCCTGCCGTTGCTGCGCCTGGGGTTGTGCACTATTACCGCCATATTCCTGTTACGGGGACTGGTGATCATTCCGCAATTGCTTGTTGTAACCGGTTTACGGCCGGCTGTGGCGCCCTTGCCGGTGAGGTTTTTGGTTTCGTCATTGGTGGCGCTGGGAATCGGGTTTCTATACCTGGTTGGGGTAATGGGGTCAGGAAGAAAAATTTAACAGAGGTAGAGTTATTTGTTGCCCTGGTACCAGAGTTTGATTTCCTGAACTATGGAATAAAGAATATACAGATCCTGTTTAGAATTGGAAATGTTCAATTAAAAAATTATACGAAAATGAAAGGATTATTGTATGAGCAAGCTATTGCGCGCCATTGTTGCCGGCTGGGGCGCAAAAAAACTGGGCGGCGGGTGTATTTCCACAATCATTGTTTTTCTGCTGCTATGGTGGTTATTAGGTCATTTGGGTGTCTTTCAATAAATTCCTTATTAAATATTTAAAGTATGCTTTCTCATTTCAAGCCTGTTTGTGATAAACAGTTTTAAAGTGTTTCAGGGAAAATGATTCATTACCAGGTTTGCAGAGATCGTGCAAGCCCAGTTTCGCCTGATTTGTACCGACCAAAACCAATACAGGAGTATAATATGTTTAAAAAAGTACTTTGGGGATTAATCATTCCGGCAATATTGATTCTTGCAGCCGGCTGCACACAGAAAAATATTCAAACCGATGAACCCAGCCTGCTTTCCGCATTTGAAGCTTTTACCGATCTGCGCATCAGTACAGTACAGCAGAATTTACAGATCCTGGCCGCCACCAGTGAAGTTAAATCGCTCAAATGGGAAAAGATGGCGGAGTTACTGGGCGAATATCAAAAATCCGATGAGGGCCTGGCAGTTTGGTTCATGCAGCCGGATGGTTCATATTATACGGTTAGCCAGGGTCTGGTAAATGCAACTTTGAGTGACCGGAGTTATTTTCCCGATTTGGTTTCCGGTAAACCGATCACCGGTGCGTTGGTGATTAGTAAAAGCACCGGTCAGCGTTCCGCTATCATTGCAAAGCCAATCATGGAGAACAACAAGATGGTCGGCGCGGTTGGCGCTTCCCTGTTCCTAGACAGACTCGCCATACAAGTTGACTCATCCCTGGCGTTGCGCCCTGATGCCTCATTTTTCGCTTTGGCGCCGGACGGCCTGACTACATTGCACCGAAAAATTGATCGCCATTTTCTGGACCCGCGGGAATTAGAAAGTGAGACGCTTAAAACTGCTGTCAACGCGATGCTGGAAAACCCCGCTGGTGAAATAACCTACGAATATGACAATGTTACCAAAACAGCTCTCTATAAAACCTCTCCGTTAACAGGGTGGAAGTTTGCGATTGTATTTACCTCATTAAAATAGACCTGTTCAGGTTTTATTTGGTAAAGTCTTTTGCCTGTCGTATATTAGAGAAGAAATTTTTAGCCTGGCTGCAAAACCGGGACTGTATCAATGGTTGTTTTTATCAAGCATTTATTACTGGTTCTATATGTTTTTCGGTGGTTAATTTTACCGATTGAACCATTATTAAAGTATAAAAGGCTCAATATGAACACATTGTTACAAGTTCTTTAAAATATAAAAGACGTGGAAAGGTTTTTTCCCCTCTCTGCGTCCTCCGGGTACTTTGCGGTTTCATTCTTATATTTTATCGCAGAGCTCGCCGAACGCAGAGAAAAGTATTCAACTAATTGTTATTATGAGGTTTAATGATAGCAGTAAATTCTTTGAGTTTGTTTAAAAAATTAATTATATGAATAGCAGGCTATATTTTTCTTCAAACACAAATTTAATGTCTTTATTGTTATTCAACGAAAAGTTGCATTAACCAGGTTTATATAACTGATATGACTGTATTTTTGTTCTTAAAATAGTGGGACAATACCTACTACAAGCAATATAGAGCCAAATTACTGATGAACCAATCCCGGTGTGCAACTTGATATTCAACAAGCAGAAACTGAACAGGAATAATGCCTGATAAATAATGATAGCAGACAAGTCCATTCCCCGGGATGCGTATGGTCTGAGAAATATCTTTCGCTCCCTGCAATATCGTAATTACCGGCTATTTTTTTCCGGACAAAGCGTTTCGCTGATCGGTACCTGGATGCAGCGTCTTGCAATGCCCTGGCTGGTGTATCGCCTGACCGATTCCGCTTTTATTTTAGGGGTGGTAGGTTTTGCCGGACAAATTCCCACTTTTTTGCTGGCGCCGGTTGCCGGGGTGCTGACCGACCGCTGGAACCGTTATCATATTCTAGTTATGACCCAGGTTCTGGCTATGATCCAGGCACTGATCCTGGCTTTTTTATATTTCATCGACGTTATCCAGGTGTGGCATGTGGTTGCGCTGAGTATTGTGCTAGGTTGTATCAATGCCTTTGACGTGCCGGCCCGGCAGTCCCTGGTGGTGGAGATGATCGACAAAAAAGAAGATTTGGGCAATGCCAT
Organism: uncultured Cytophagia bacterium; assembly: GCA_964399735.1. Taxonomy (GTDB): domain Bacteria; phylum Zhuqueibacterota; class Zhuqueibacteria; order Residuimicrobiales; family Krinioviventaceae; genus Fontivivens. The sequence continues at coordinate 5,344 of CAYNSO010000126.1, read as the reverse complement.
TGCGCTGAATTCTTCGCTGGTGAACGGGGCAAGACTGGTGGGGCCGTCGATTGCCGGGGTGTGCATTGCCTCTCTGGGCGAGGGAATTTGTTTTCTTTTAAACGGAGTTAGTTATATTTTTGTTATTACCTCGCTCTTGTTTATGAAGGTCAGTTTTAAAAAACAAGCAAGCGCCAATCCGAATGTGCTGAAAGAGCTAAAAGAGGGGTTTGCCTATACTTTTGGATTTATGCCGATCAAGTCCATTATTCTATTACTGGCGCTGGTCAGCCTGATGGGTATGTCTTATGTGGTATTGATGCCGGTTTTTGCCAAAGAGATTTTGCACGGCGGGCCGCACACGTTTGGCTTATTGATGGGGGCTTCGGGCATTGGCGCACTGCTGGGTGCGCTGTACCTGGCATCCCGCAAAAGCGTACTGGGGCTCGGCGGGCTCATTCCCCTGGCAACTGCTGTTTTTGGGCTGGGGCTGGTAGCTTTTTCATTTTCACGCTGTTTTTTATTGTCTTTATTGTTGATGGTTATGGCCGGGCTGGGTATGATGCTGCAAATGGCGTCGAGTAATACAATCTTGCAAACCATTGTCGATGACGACAAGCGCGGCCGGGTGATGAGTTTTTACACAATGGCGTTTATGGGCACCGCGCCGTTTGGCAGTTTGCTGGCCGGCAGTTTAGCCAGTTTAACAGGGGCGCCCACTGCGCTGCTGATCGGCGGTTTGTTTTGCGTCTGCGGGGCGGTGTGGTTTTCCACCAGGCTGCAGGGACTGCGCCAGTTAGTACATCCGATTTATGTGCGGCTGGGCATTATACCGGAGGTGGCGGCGGGAATTCAAGCGGCCACGGAACTGAGTGTGCCCCCGGAGGAGTGAGGGGGAGGAGTTGAAAATGAATGACAGGTTGAAACAAAAATTGATATTTTTATTCCTGGGCGTTATTACATTATTTTCCTGCACTCGCCCACCGCAAGAGCTGACCATCACCTATATTGCCAACAATGGTGTGTTTATATCTTCACCGCAGGGGAATGTACTGTACGATGCCTTGTACGATCAGGGCCATGGCATCTACATGATCCCGGATGAATCTTTGCGTAAGCAAATGATCGACGGCGAATCGCCGTTTCAGCGGGTGGATTTGTGCCTGGTGTCGCACCAGCATATTGACCATTTTTATCCGCCGTATGTTGCTGAATTTCTCGGCATGCATCAGGAAACCCGGTTGGCGGCATCGGCGCAGGTGTGCGATTCGCTGCGGGGCGCACAAGATATTGCCGGGCAGATCAGTTCAATTCAGTTGGAACTGGGTGGTGTAGTTGATACCGTTTTACAAAACATTCCTATAAAAATATACCGCACCCGGCATGTCGGTGAAACGGACGGGGCGACCATGAATTATGCGTTTTTGCTGACGCTGAACGGCCTGAAAATCTTGTTGCCCGGCGACGGGCCGTTTGATAACAACCTGGATTTATACAGCCGCTTTAACCTGGAACAGGAAAATATTGATATTCTGTTCATCGAGTTTTTTGAATATTCCGAGTCAACCCAGGCATTTGTGCGCAATGTCATCAAATCGAAACACATTATTGTCATGCATATCCCCGAAATGAATTATGAGGAAGAGGTGGTGAAATTTCAGGCTGCTTTTCCCGAAGCGATTGTCTTCCACCAGCCGATGGAAAGCAGGGTGTTTACAAAAGCGGGGCAAAAAGCGGATTGAAGTTTTTAGTTAGCTTGCCAGGATTATATGTAGTTAAGCATTAGAAAATACGAGGTAATTTTTCTCTCTTACAGTCAGTGATCAAGTATGTAAAAAAACTTGCAAATAGTATTTTTTTTAATTATAATATTTTGTGTATTCGTTATCTGCAGCATGAAAATTGTTTTTTTCATTGTTTCTATGGGAACATGTATTAATAAAAGTGTGTTATAATTCAAGTTGGTATAATAGTAGAGAAAAAAATGCCCCAGGAAAATATAAATGAATCTTTAGTACAATTTATAGTCAGGTTGCCTTTTAGTATAAAACAAAAGGGCTCATGGTATATTTCTTCCTGTGAACCATTAGATGTTTTTTCACAGGGGAAAACAGAAAAAGAAGCAATTACAAATTTAAAAGAAGCTGTGCAAATATTCTTTACTACTTGTTTTGAAATGGGTACTTTGGATAAAGTTTTAAAAGAATGTGGCTTTACTCTTTCGCCAAACCAGGGACAAACTGTAGTGAAAAGTAACAGGCGTCGTTCTATGAATATCCCTTTAAATTTTCTCACTTTAAAAGATAATGTGCAAACATGCCCCGTATAACACCTGTACACTGGAAAGTACTGGAATGTATTTTTTTACAGGACGGTTTCAAATTCATAAAGCAGGAGGGCTCACATCGAAAGTATTGGAAAAATGGAGTTTCGCGACCAGTAATCATACCAGTATATGATGAAATTCAGGTAGAAATTATTCAGGCAAATATGCGAACTGCCAAGATGTCCAGGGATCAATATTTTGAATTTTTAAATATATGTAAATGACAGTTTTAAGAATAAAAAATAAAATTAAAACAGGTTTATTCTTGATTCTGCTTTTCAAGTAATTATATACAATACCATTTTTAGCAAACTTTTTGAATTAAATATCTTTCTTCAAGAAATATCTTTAATCCAGTATATTTTTTCCATATATTTTCTTACTGAATTTTCTCGCCTGAATTAATTTTACTACCAATAGTCCTTGTTTAATCGTTCAAGATTTGATAGAAAGAGAAGCATGTTGTTTAATAAGAAAAGCGCGGTTGTTTTATTAACAATGGTTATTATATTTTACCATTGCAAAGACGACAAGCAAAAAACGATAACCAATAGTGATGATAATACAGTAGCCTGGTTCACCGCCAAACATCTTAATCCCGGCGTGTGGCGGATCAGCGATCATGGCTACGATAACATCCACCTGGTGCTGGGCAGTGAAAAAGCCCTGCTGATCGATACCGGCATCGGCGCCGCCGACCTGGAAGGGTATGTGAGAACCATAACCGATCTACCGTTGCTGGTCGTAAATACGCATGGTCATGCCGACCATGCCGGCGGCAATTATCAATTTGATAAGGTTTATGGCTGGTCGATGGATTATTATTTGTCGAATAATTGTAATACCCAATATTATCATGATAATACCATAGCAAGTATTATAAAGGAATCACCCGAGTTGGAACCCGTGCTTTTAAAAGAACGGGGTGTGGTAAATACTGAAAATATACCGGTAAGAGAGGGATTTGTTTTCGATCTCGGTAACCGTAAATTAAAGGTCATGGAAACTCCCGGTCACACCGGCGGCAGCATTTGCCTGCTGGACAGCGTTAACAGACAATTATTCGTAGGTGATACTAATAATGAAGTAGAATGGTTGTTTACATCCGTATCTTTACCATTAGATGTATATTTGCAAACATTGGAAAAGCAGTATGCCCGGGCGGCTGCTTTTGATACCCTGTTCCCCGGTCATGGCGGGCGTATCGATAAAAGCTTTATCGGCGAGCAGATCATTTGTGTGCAAAACATTCTCAGCGGCGAATGTGCGGGCGAACCGTATAATACCGGTTATGCCCTGTTTTGTACCTATAAACGGGCGAAGATCGTTTTTGATCCAAACCGGCTGCACAGTCCCAGTTGAGTAGTATTACTGATCCCGGCAAGTAATATAAAAAGTGGTTGGAAAATACAAACCGGCCGGTGCGATTTAAATAATTAAATATAATCCATCGGGCCAATTGGTTCGATAAGCACAAATAAAAAATGGTGAGGTTAAAAAATGAAAAGTTCTAGTTCCAGGTTTGTTGCTGCTATCCTGTTGCTGTTATCGGTCAATATAATGATGAATTGCCAGGCAAAAAAGGCAGAACAAAAGGTATTGCTCGACGCCCAAGGCAAGCCAATCACCTGGTTTACCAGCAAAGAAATTGCGCCAAAAGTATGGCGTATCGACGACCATGGCACCGATAACATGTACCTGGTGGTGGGCGAAGAAAAAGCGTTGTTGATTGATAACGGCGTCGGTGTTGCCGATTTGGCCGGGTATGTAAAATCGCTTACTGATTTACCGGTTATGGCGGTTACTACTCATGGTCATCCCGATCACGCCGGGGCCAACTACCAGTTCAAAGAGGTGTATTGTCATCCGCTGGATTTTGAGCTGACCGGCATATTCAACACCCTGGAATACCATGACGGCGCGGTTCAGGATGCTATTAAAAATACCCCCGCGGTAGAGCCGTTACTGATAAAGGATCGTAAAGAGATGCCCAATGCAACGCTGTTGCCGGTTGAAGAGGGTTATGTGTTCGAGTTAGGCAATCGTCAACTAAAAGTAATTGAAACCCCCGGTCACACTCCAGGTAGTATATGCCTGCTGGATTCGGCCAATAGAATACTGTTTACCGGCGATAATAACAATACCCTGGTATGGTTGTTCCTTGATGGCTGCCTGCCGCTTGAAGGTTATTTAAAGACCCTGGAAAAACAAAAAGCTATCATCTCTGCATTCGACACCATGTACCCCGGACATGGCGAGCCGCTTGATGCCGCTTTCATTGACGATCAGATCGCTTGTGTAAAACAAATTTTAAGCGGCGAATGTCAGGGTGAACCATACCAGTCTTTTGCCGGCAATGCCTTGCTGTGCACTTTTGGCCGGGCTTTAGTAGCCTTTAATCCCGAAAACCTGCGCGAGAAAAAATAATTGTAACTTTTACAACAGAATATGAGTAAACTTGATTATTAAGCATTTTTTCTGCAGCCGTAGCGTGACCCGCGGCTGCAGAAGCGGTTGAATTATTTTAAAAAAGGAGATACCGTGACATTACAAGATTGTATCAAATTCACTAATGAAAACCCCATTTGCTACCTGGCGACAGTGGAAAAAGATCAGCCTCGGGTACGCGCCCTGGCGTTCTGGTTCGCGGATGAGAGTGGGTTTTATTTTCAAACTGGCGCCATGAAACAATTCTATCACCAGTTGCAGGAAAACCCCAAAACCGAAGTGTGTTTTTTCAACTCTGAACAAGGTATGGGTATTATGCTGCGTATTGCCGGAGAAGTGGAATTTTTGGATGATATAAAGCTGAAAGAAAAAGTAATAGCCGACCGACAGTTCCTGAAAAATTTTGGTATGAGCGCAGATAGTCCGGGTTTGATCATTTTTCGGATTGCGCACGGCCAGGCGCATTTCTGGACGATGGAGACAAATTTAAAACCGAAAGAGTATATAAATTTTTAAAAATTTATTCAATAACAGTAATTGGAAAACCGGGCGCTGTTTGGCCCGGTTTTTTTGTGTGTAGCTCCCGGGTCT
>CAYNSO010000125.1:0-10049 GCA_964399735.1 uncultured Cytophagia bacterium | reverse complement strand
GCAACTTCCCATCCAAACTGGAGTTTGGATGGGAGAACAAGAGGGTTGGAGTTTACCCCTCCGTCCCAAACTCCGGCGCGCGCACTCCTCCGTCCAAAACTCCCGTTTGGGACGGAACCTGAACCGATAACTCTGTTATCGAATACTAGACAAGCAAACCTGAAACAGAGTTTCAGGAGCAACTTCCCATCCAAACTAGAGTTTGGATGGGAAAAGATAGGCGTTGGAGTTTGGATTAAAGAATTGCAGAAAATATTAAAAAAGCCCGAATGTCTTTCTTTATGCAACAGCCGGTTCGGCAAACAAATCCAGCAGTTTCATTAACGAATCGGAGCGGCGGCCAACATGCTGGCGGCGGTTTTCCAGGAACGAAAACCGGTAAGGAGATTGGCATTCGAGCATTGCACGGTAAGCGGGAGTGGTAAAGCGCAGAGAGCGCCCGGCCGCATCTACCGTTAACGCCACTGCGGTGTTGCAGAGTATTTTCTTCATGGGCTCGGTTTTGCCGTTGGCGCCAAAACAATCGATAAATTGCATAACTCTTTGTCCAAAGTGCAGGGTTTTGTTGATCAGCCCATCCAGCGGAGTATGCCCGTCTTCCATGGTGAATATGGTCAACAATCCGGCTTGCTTGTCCTCTTGCACATCCTGCAGATCATCGACAAATTGCAAAAAAGCGCCATAGCCGAACATGAATTCCTGCTGTTCGCGGGTGAGGTTGCCGGCGATCAGGTAGCCATCCGCCACCACCGAAGTCCCGCCTTTTTCGAGGCTGATGCCGGTAACATCCACATTCTGCGCTGAACCGTTATGGTGCAACAGGGCGAGACTTTTTATCTGCGCCATGTGAATAGCGATGAGACTTTCAAACACCTGCGGGTACTTGCGGCGATCCCATTGCTGTTCAATCATGCCGATAAGGGCAAAGATTTTCTGTTCATAATTATTGGCGGCGTGCACACGCTCTCCGTTAATGCGTCGGCCAAAGCGTTCGTTGAACCTGGCCTTCACATTGACAGGGATAGCGGGATCGTCCAGGTAATTATCGGTATAGGGATAGAGCAGACTGTAGGCAAAAATAGAGGGCGTGAGTTCAACTTTTATGCCCATAAAATATTGCAGGCCATTCATCGCCCACACATTGCGAGCGGCCTGGTAAATGTCTTTTGGATCGATAGCAGGATCGAATTTTCGGGCCTGGGCGACAAAATCCGCTGCGGATTGGGTTGCCGCTGGTGAAAAGATAATATCAAGCTGCTGGCGGTCGAATCCCAGCAGGGAACCGGCCATTTCGCGCAGGTTGGTGAAAAAGCGCTGCCGGGCCATCCGGTTTTCGGCGTTTGTTGTGGCCGGAAGTTGGTTAACCTCGTCGATTTTGGTGATGAATTGTTCGAGTCCCGCTTCGCGCTGCTGTTGTTCGGCAAGAGTGAACGAGCGGGTCCATTGCGGCGGGTGCGATGGGCACACCCGCCAGATTATGGAGTAGAGGTCAAGGAGTTCTTGGGTTCTGCTATACATGTGGTCTTTCAATCGGGTTTTTCTGGATATACGGGCTGGCAAGAGATTTGTTACAAAGAAATTTGTAACACTGAAACATTTAGAGGAATAGTGATCTGTAACTAAAACCGAGTTGGGAGCGGTGGAAAATCAATATCATTGGTTTTTTGGCTCTATATTGTTTAAAATGGGTAGCTCTCAATCTTGTTTGAAAACTCGATTATTATCAAGTTTATTTCAAAAGTCATGTTCAATGCAAATCCTGGTTGATTCGTATTAATTACATTATTACCTGCTCCGAAATAAAAATTTTAATTGCTATCTATGCAAACAAACATAATTATAACGAATAAACAGGAATCAACAAGTACTATAATATCAATTGTTTAATGTTTTCCTCTGCGTTCTCAGCGGCCTCCGCGGTTAAATAAAAAAATTGAAACCGCAGAAAACGCTGTGGCCGCAGAGGGGAAAAAGAGTATCGTTATCAAGTCTTTTGTGATTTATTATAACTGTAAGAGAAACAAGATATCTTTCTAGTTTTTATGCCTGGTAAAAACAATGAGCAATTAGAAAAATTACCCACTGTTAACCACATAGAGCCCTTTTTTTGAATCTGTATTAAAATCCCCAAAAAACAGACTAGTTAACAAGTTTGAGTATAAAGCCAGTCATTTCATTCCAAGGAGCGATGCGACGATGAATCTTTTGTATTGAACATGTTGCAAAAACAAGATTTCTCGCTGCACTCGAAATGACAAATATTTTATCTTAAAGTAGAGCCCACCTCGACTCAATTCCATTAAAAACATGGAAATATACGAATAAGAAATTTATTTTGTATTACCAGATACATTGCGCAGGTGGACCCCACTTTTATATAACGTGCATGTGCTGCAACCCGGTAGATTAAAAATGCACACCCAGGCCAATACCGGCCATGTTCATGTCCCGCTCGCCTTCCTTGCCGAAGGGATTCAGCATAGTATAGCGCGCTTTGATACTGACGCCCAGGTTTTTCACCGGTAGCAGGTAACCGGCGGCAAGGTCGAGCCCGGCATGGTTCCAGTCCTCGCCAAAAGTGCCGTTTATAGCCGGCAGAAAAAACAGCCCGGTGTTGTTACCGATAAAAGCGCCGACAAATATTTTAGCCAGTTCATAATCCGCTGCCGAGCCGGTGATTATCATATAACCCCGCGTGACTGTGACTTCTTTACCGGGGATGAGCATGTAAGCTGCGCCAACCGCCAGGTTGACCATTGGTTTGCCGACCGGAATATAAACAGCCCCGCCGCCTTCAATGCCGGATTCATATTCGTCGGCAAACTCGCCGGTGGCCAGCAGGCCAACAGCATAAAGCTCAAAGGGTTTGTCGATTTGGGCATAAAGTGAACAGGTAATGAAAAGGATAGCAATTAATGCAACAATGATGTGTTTCATAAAAGCCTCCAGTTTTTTGATAATTATTTTAAAATTACAAAATTGTAAAGAAAAATGCTAATTGTTTTACTGGGTTATTTTGAAAAAAGAAATTAAATTTTATAAACAAATAATTCCACTTACTGTTCTAAAATACAAATTTTTATGATGTCTAAAAATAATTCAATATATAAAGTCCTTTTTTCTAATACTTGACAGTAATACAATTTATGATCATTCTATCCTGTTTGATCATTAAGAAATATAAGGAATAAACATATAGTGATAAATGAATAATTTTATAAATAACAAACAGTTAAGCTTTTCTCTGCGTTCTCAGCGACCTCTGCGTTTTCATTTTTTTAACGCAAAGACGCAGAGGCCGCAGAGGGAAAACAGGTTATAATTTTATGTTTTTTAGTCGGTATTAAATACAAACCCGGTTCAATACACGAGTTTTTTTAATCAAAATATTGTAATGAATCATCAACCAGATTTTTTTCTGTAACCACTTTATTTCAAGTAATGATAAAATACCTACCATAAACAATATAGTACCATAAAATTATTGAAAACCTGATTGATATTTACTATTTTTTTAAATAACTTATCTACATAAAAGGCATAGTAATACAGCAATACCGGTTTTATGGGTATCATTATCCGGTTATTAGGTATCTAAATTTTTATTTTTTATTCACTGATAACGAGGGAGAAAACACTGCAATGGCGCGAGTGATCATTGGTATTCATGGGCTGGGTAACAATCCGCCGCAAGACTATGTGTGCAAATGGTGGCAAGAGTCCATTTACGAGGGATTCCGGGCGGCAGGTTACCGTTTGCCCTGGTTCAAATTCAAACTGGTATTCTGGACCGATGTGCTGCACAAAGAATTACAGGACCCCGAAGAAAAGGAAATAACCAGTCCCCGTTACCTCGAAGAGCCTTATGTGCCGGGTACAGTATTCAAGCGGGCTAAACCGGGCTGGTTCCGGCAAAAAGCCCTCGATATACTGGAAGATCGCATGGACAAGATCTTTTTGACAAAAGACATGACCATGAAGTTTACTTCCTTTACAGATAAAATACTACAGGATTTTTTTGAGGACCTTGACGCCTATTTCAAGGCAAAGGATGTGTCGGTAAACGGCAGCGAGGTTAGCAGCGCGCAGGAAGCGATTCGGCAGAGATTGCTGAAAGAGTTGCTAAAGAACCGGCGGCATAGAATTTTATTGATTGCGCATTCCATGGGAACGATTGTTGCTTATGATGTGCTATCACAGGGTGAACACGATATAAAAGTGCATACATTCCTGACTATGGGTTCACCATTGGGGCTGCCGGTTGTCCGGGGCCGGTTTGCCAGTGAATTGAAAAAAAACCAACAAACTTTTACTGCTCTGACAACTCCCGCTGCGGTTCAGGAAAAATGGTTCAACCTGTCGGATTTAAAAGACCGGGTGGCAATTAACTACAACCTTGCCGATAATTACCAGGCGAATGAAAACAAGGTCCAGGTTGAGGATATAATCATCGAGAATAATTACAGTCACCAGGGTAAAAAAAATCCGCATAAATCTTTCGGGTATCTGCGCGCACCGGAAACCGCAGAAATTATATATGACTTTATAACGCGCGATCGCAGCAAGCTGGCGTTGTGGCTGGACTATCAGCGCTATCTGCTGCAAAAAAAACTTGCAGACCGATTCGCCAAAAAGCCACCGGTAGTAACAGTAACGCCGGATCCGGCGCCGAAAACGCTGCCAGGCAAAACGGTGAAAAATCAAAAACGCAACGAGTTTTTATAAACTATGATTAAAATATCTAAACCCTGTGTCCAATATTTATTAGCCGGTTTGTCCGGCGTTATGACCGGGCTTGCTTTTTATGGTTCGCCATTTCACTGGCTGGAATGGCTGGCATTGGTTCCCCTGCTTTTTGCAATTCAGGATTTAAAACCAGGCAAAGCTATGCTGGCGGGATTGATTGCCGGCCTGAGCACAGGAGCAGTTTTTTTCCTGTGGGTATTTCCCGTTTCCGCCCGTTTTATGGGCAAAAATTCCTTTCTCGGTTCGGTTTTTTACCTGACCCTTGCTGTGATGTATGCACTGTTACCGGCATGTTTTGCATATTTTTACACGCTCTACAAAAACAAAACCGGGCAGTTACCTGTTATTTGGCAGGTGTTGGTTGCCGGCGCAGTCTGGATTGGGTTGGAATGGCTGCATTGCCTGGTATTTGCGGGCATTCCCTGGACGTTTTTGTACCCGGTGTATAGCCAATGTCCCAATCCTGCTCTGTTACAGCTTGCCGCAGTGACCGGCGGCGCGGGGATCAGCTTTATTATTGTGGCATTTAATTATTTGATTTATATTGCGTTATGGCGCAAAAAGGCACGGTATGCTGTTGTCGGGGGCATTATTTTTGCTATACTTACAGGTTACGGCATTATTTGCATGAAAATCTGGCATGATCGTCCCGCCGGCGCGCCGATTGAGGTGTGTATCCTGCAGGAGAATATTGTTGCAGAAGCGCGTTGGAATGATGCTACGGCCGATTCGTTGGCTAATATATTTTTATCGCTAAACCGGCAGGCAGCGAACTTGAAGCCGGATTTAATCTTGTGGTCGGAAACGGCTATTCCGTGGACGTTTCGGCCGGATGACGATCTGTTAAATGAAGCGTTGCGAATATCGGCTCCCGGCGGCGCCCGGCATGTGCTTGGTATGTTAACCGAAGCGCCGGATAATGCGGAAAATGTGTATAATTCCGCCTATTATATCGAACCGGACGGCCGGATAACCGGCCTAACCCACAAAGTGCAGATGTTATCGTTCATTGAAAAGCCCTTGCTGGACTGGAGTATTTTAAGTAAGCTGCGTATGCCGGTATATCGTATGGGATTGCAAAAGAACCTGCTGGCCGGCGAGCGCCGCAGCTTGCTGCGCACGGCATTCGGCCAGGCCGGGGTAATCATCTGCAATGAAACCCTGACCGGCGCACCGGCGCGGGATGTGTGCGGCCAGGGCGCTCATTTTTTGCTGGCCATGAGCAATGACGCCTGGTTTTTGGATCGCAATATACCGCGCTTTCATTTCGATTATACCGTATTGCGCGCCATAGAAAACCGGCGCGATATTGCCGTGAGCAGCAACGGCGGCTATGCGGGCTTTATCGATGCTTCGGGCCAGGTGGTACACAGGCGGCAGTCCCGCGAGCCGCAGTGTCTTAGCGGCAATATCCAGCCGCGCTACAAACTCACCTTCTACACCCGCTATGGCAATGTATTGGTGTATGTGTGTATGACGGCTTTATTTGGATATTTTACTTATTGTGTAAACCTGAAAAGGAGGAAATAATGAAAAAATTGGTATTATTAACAATGTTTGTGTTTGCAATGGTTACCCAGGTTTTCAGTGGAACCTACCAGGGGCATTTCCGCTGGCGCAATGACGACGGCAGCGAGGCAACCGCAACCTGGAAAGCTGATGAAGATTTGGCAGCAAGCGCGGGAAAAAACAGTAATGTGCGGTTACGTATAGAATTAATGCGCGAAATGGATCCAGGTAACCCATTATTATCATTGTATTACAGCACCGATTCCGATCCTTGGGCCGCTACCTGGACCAAAATTACCACAGACGGCGCTACCAATCATTTTATCCTGAGTAGTACCGATAATTATGCCCAGCACGATGTGGCGCAGGATCGGTTAACCAATAGCTATACTCATGAATGGGGATTTTGCAATGAGTTAAATGATCAAAACACCTATGCCATATCCGGGGATCGGAGCATGGAAGTGGAATTCTGCCTGCAACCGACTACAAACGCCCAATTAGCCACTGCTTATTATTTTTCTATACGATTTTCAGAAACAGATCTTAATATTGATGGTTACAATCATGTCCCTTCGCTAACAGTTACGGATATTCCCCTGCCGGTGGAACTACGCGCGTTTACGGCAACGGTACAGGGCAGCCAGGTAATGCTGGATTGGGTGACGGAGACAGAACTGGATAATCTTGGCTTCTTATTACAACGAAAATTTGCCGGACAGCAAGAATGGCAGGAAATTGCCACCTGGCGTACGGATAACAGGTTGCAGGGCCAGGGAACCACAACCACTCAAACCAGCTACTCCTTTACCGATAATCCCGAAACGCCGGGCGATCTGTATTACCGACTGGCTAATGTACACAAGGACGGAACTGTGGAGTGGCACGAGGCAATCACTGTAAATGTAACGTCAAGTCTGCCGCAGGCATTTGCCCTGCAGCCGGCCTATCCCAATCCATTCAATCCCGGCACAACCATTCAATACCTGCTGGCGCAAGATAGCGAGGTTGAATTGACGGTATTCGATCTGCTGGGCCGCCGCGTGCGGACGCTGGTCAACGGAATTCAACAATCGGCGGGTACATACCAGACAGTCTGGGACGGCAGCAGCGACAACGGAGAACGCCTGGCGAGCGGTATTTATTTTGTATTGATGCAAACCACAGAGCAGCGCTTTATGCAACGAGTGACGCTGGTACGATAGATTTTTAGAAAACCCCCCTGTCCTTTGCAGGGGGTTTTTGCGTTTTGGGCTTGACTAATTGAGAATTTTGCGGTATAATTATAAAACTGCAATTATCACATAACCGGAATCTCAATTATGGCCCATCATACCCTCAAGAACGGTTATTCCCAACTGGTTACCCGCCTGAACCGTTTTCCCCAGGGGGCGCCGCCTTCTGAACTTTTGTTTAAAATTTTAAAAATATTATTCAGCGATAAAGAGGCCGGGTTGGTTGCCTTGCTGCCGATCAAGCCCTTTACTACCGCCAAAGCTGCGCAGGCCTGGAAGTTACCACTTGCAGAAACCCAAAAAGTACTGGAGGAACTGGCCGGGCGCGCCGTTTTGCTGGATATGGAACAGAACGGCGAATTAGTATATGTGCTGCCGCCGCCGATGGCCGGTTTCTTTGAATTCTCGATGATGCGGCTGCGCCATGATGTCGATCAAAAGGCTTTGGCGGAATTGTTCTACCAGTACCTCAATGTGGAAGAAGATTTTATCCGCAACCTGTTTGCCAACGGCGAAACCCAACTGGGCCGCGCCTTTGTGCAAGAACCGGCGCTTTCCGATGATAATGCGCTGCAGGTGCTGGATTATGAACGCGCTTCGGAAGTGATCAAAACCGCCACGCATATCGGTATCGGTATGTGCTATTGTCGCCATAAAATGTCGCATGTCGGCCAGGCCTGCGATGCGCCCATGGATATTTGCATGACCTTTAACGGCTCTGCGTATTCTCTGGTCAAACATGGCTATGCACGACAGGTAGAGGTCGCGGAAGGACTGGATTTATTGCAACAGGCTTATGACCACAACCTGGTGCAGTTTGGCGAAAATGTGCGGCAGAGCGTGAATTTTATCTGCAACTGCTGCGGTTGCTGCTGCGAGGCCATGATTGCGGCGCGTCGTTTTGCGGTGATGAATCCCATCCACACCACCAATTTTCTGCCGATAATCGATGCGGAAAAATGCACCGGCTGCGGCAAGTGCGTCAGCGCTTGTCCGGTTGAAGCCATGACGCTGGTATCGGCCAACGACGCCCGGCAGCCGAATCGAAAAACCGCGCGGTTGAATGAGGAAATTTGTCTTGGCTGCGGCGTATGCGTACGGGTGTGCAGTAAAAATGCGTTACAATTGCAGTCCCGCGCCAAACGGGTAATTACCCCGTTAAACGGCGCGCACAAGGCGGTGATGATGGCCATTGAACGCGGCAAGCTGCAAAATTTGATCTTTGACAACCAGGCGCTGTTCAGCCACCGCGCTATGGCCGCTATACTGGGGGTGATTTTAAAACTGCCGCCGCTCAAACAGGTTATGGCGAGCGAACAGATGAAATCGCGCTACCTGGAGACGATGATTCAGAGAATGCAGAGTTGAGTTTTTAGTTAAAAAGCTATCAGTTGTCAGCTATCAGTTTGCAGCTATCAGGTTTCAGTTATTAACTGATGAGTACCGGTTATAAATTGCGGCCTGGTTAAGGGGAAAAGGTAACTAATTGTTGTGGACGGCATGGACAAGATGGACTATTTTTTCAAGAATTCTGGATAATAGCCGGGAGTAGAAATTTTGAGGTTAACTTTTTTCTTGATTTTATAATAAAATGTGATAAATTTATATATTATTACACACTAGTATGTAGTTAGATGGATAAACGTGAAATTGAAAAATTATTACATCAAGCCGGTTTTGAAAAGAGAACCGGTAGAAAGCATGATATCTGGATAAAAAGCGGCTATCCGCCTATACCTGTGCCAAGGCACAAGGAAGAAATACCTATTGGCACAGCAAAAAGTATCCTGAAAGCAGCAGGATTGGAGAAATAAAAATGAAATACTATTATGCAGTTTTCAAGCCCGGCAACGGTAATATTGTACAAGTCGAGTTTCCGGATTTAACAGGATGTGTAACATTTGGAAATAGTTGGGATGAAGCCTTGGAAAATGCGACCGATGTTCTGGCTGCATGGTTAGCCAATGCCGAGAGTAAATTTGTTCACGAACCAAGCTCTTATAAAACCCTATCCGCCAGATTTACAAATGCAAAATTAATGCCTGTCGCCCTGGATCAGAGAATTCTGGAATCTTATGAAGAATTAAAACGCATTAATATTATTTTCCCCTCAACTCTTTTAAAGAAAGTAGATGACTTTCGGAAAAAGACAGGCCTGAAAAGATCAACTTTATTAAAAATTGCTACTCAAGAGTACCTCGAAAGAGAAAGATCCTTCAGCGAAACAGGTGATGATTAAATAATAGGTTCTAATCGTTCCTGATCTCCTGAGACTGTGTGAAAAGGCTTTTAAAACACCAACTTTTTAGTACTTAAAGTTACCCGTATCAAGCCGGAAATGGAGTACAGGCCCTTTATGGACTGTGGTCGCCGCAGGCGGCCTCGAACTGCTTTATTGCTTGAATAAAAACAACTATTTGCCTATTATTTTATTTATAAGTATTAATTGGCAAGTTTTCTTATTTCAGATAATATTCGGACCTTCGGCCCGAAGCATCGCATAAAGGCGATGCACTCCATTTTTTACAGCAATATTTTTGGTTTTCACACAGTCTTTCC
>CAYNSO010000124.1:0-10079 GCA_964399735.1 uncultured Cytophagia bacterium | reverse complement strand
ATCAGCAAGAATAAAATACCAAATTGTAGTTAAAAAATACCGGTATGTAATTATTCGTCCATTACCTGATCAACCGCCATTAACAGTTACACCCATAACCCTTTGATTTTCAATGCTTGCACACCTTTCACACCCACATCAACTGATACGTTACCGGTATAAATTTTGCAACAGCAGGAATGGAATTTTATACGTTGTTGATTTCACAGGAAAAACGTTTGATTGATATAAATAAAAAGCTGCAGGATTTGATTGAACCGGCCATTCTCGAAGAAATCCAGAATGCCTGCGCTTTAAAATATAAAATTGGCCTGGCATTGTTTGATGAAAACAATAACCAGATCACTGCTTCAAATCGTAATTTTATTAGTGATGATCTTTACGATCATACCCTCGATTTCCTTGATGTTTTGTTCCATCCGCAGTTCCAGGACAGCCGCCTGGAAGGCAAACTGCAAAACGGCAAAACAGTCTATACCAGCTTTTGCGACGGAGAATTACTGCGCGCTGTTATTCCGGTGTATTTTATGGATCAACTTTTTCTAAAAATAAGCCTCATTCAAAGAGCGGTAAAGGAGAATGACAGCAAAACTCTAATTGAGCGGCTAAAAAAGGCTTTTGCAAGTATCGATATTCCCGAACACATTTTTGAGCATACCCTGACCGAGCCGGACAGTGAGCTGGCATTTATTGCTGAAAACCTGAAAAATCAACTGTTACATTTTCTGGAAGCTGCTGTTGAACGCTCCAAAGTGCTGCAATTGAATGAAGAATTGCTGCCGGAACTGGTAGTCGATGACCTGGATAATGACGAAAACAACCTGGTGTTTACATCACCGGCGCATGTCATTCTTGACGCCACATCGGGAATCACCGCTTTATTGGGCTTTGCAAACACTTTTGAACTGACAGGTTTGAACTTTATTGAAAGCCTGGTTTTATTACAGGAAGAACAACAAACCATAATAAAACAGTTGCAGCAGAGCGGCAAACTGAACTGGTATTCAACAATATTAAAATGCAGCAACGAACAAACACTGCACGCCAAAATAAAAATCTCCCCGCAGACCCTGGATAACCTGCTGATTGGTTATGAATATACAATAATCGCTCATAACGCTTCTGTTTTGGAAAATACATCAGATATTGAAAAAACTGAAAGCAGCGCGGCTAGCCCTAAAGAACCGGTAGTAAAAATCGCGCCGCAAACGGAAAAAAGCCCGGAACCAGTGACAGAAAATCCTTTCCTGCTCCCGGAAACACATATTGCAGAGATGTTTGACGCCCTGCCGAATCCCGTTATGGTTTTGGATGACAAAAACCGTATTTCTGTGTGGAACCAGGCATTGGAAAACATTTTCAAAATTCCCGCTAAATCAATTCTTGGCGCCGATATTTCTGAACTGTTGTTGAACGAGTGCCGCATGCAATGGCAGGAAATGCGTAGCAAGCATAAAGCCGATAATTTGAATAAAAAGCTGACGCAAAACAAAACCCTGTCTTTTCTTACCCGTGAGGGTGACACTGTATTGGCTACTCTGTCACTCAGCAGTTCCAAAATTTTGCATAAAGAATATACCACGCTGGTTTTTCGGGAATGGCAATATCAAACGCAAGGCAACTCTTTATTGCAACAGCATCTCCATTCTATCATCAATTCAAATCTGGCGTCATTGATAACAGATGAAACGGGTTTAATAACCACAATTAATAATGCTGCTCTTGCCTGGCTTGAAATGACCGGAGAGGCGTTATTGAATAAAAACATTCAAACTCTATTTCAGGAAGATATCGGTCAAATTATTAACCAAACTATCCAATATACTGTATCAAATTCCCGGCAGTTCATAACCCAACTGCGCCCGGAAATTATGGATGGAATGATGACCAGTCTTAAAGTAAGCAAGCTGGAAAGCCAGGAGCAGAGTAACCACATGCTGCTGCTATGGGAAATACAGGATCAGCAAAGCGAACAAAATAATATTGTTCATAAAGCTGGTATGAATAAAACCCAAAAGCTGGAATATTTAATTTCCATATTTCCCAAAATTGTCAGACATTTTGATAAAATCTCGAACGATCTTTATCACAACACTTCATCATTACTGTTGCACGAAAACATGGATGATGAGATCAGGGAGCATATTGTAAAAATTAAAAAAATTGCCCAACGCACCGCTACCCTGAAACAAGAATTACAGTACTTTAGCCGGGTAGAAAAACCTGCCCTTGAAGAAATAGATTTGAACGAAAAATTACAGCAATGGGCAGACACCCTGCGCCAGCCGGTTCCCAGGCATCTTTCCCTGGAATTGAACCTCAAAAAAAATCCTGCTACGATTCTGGCGAACAGCAGACAAATAAAACATATACTTAAAACGTTGATAAAAAATGCAGCCGAATCCTATTCCACTAGCGGGAAAATATTTATTCATACCCGATTACACACGGTTAAAAAAGACGAAGCGGCAGATTTAACCGAACAAAAGGCCAAAAATTTTGTGGTTCTTGAAGTGATCGATTCCGGCAGGGGCATTCCGCTCAATGTACGTGAACAATTGTTCGAGCCTTTTGTTACAACCAAAACTTTTGAATTGGGCAGAGGACTGGGGCTGGCTTCTGTTTATGGAATTGTTAAAAATCATAATGGCTATATAACTGTAAAAACCCTTGAAGGGCAGGGAACAATCTTTTCTCTGTTTTTCCCACTGCTCGAAAAAGCCAAAACTTCCGAAACCCGGCCGGACAAACAAATTGCCGATGTAATATTGCTTATTGATGACGACCCCGGAATTGTTGAGGTCAACTCTATCACGCTAAAGCACTTTGGCTTTAATACTTTATCTGCCAATACAGCAGAAAAGGGCATTGAATTATTCCGCAAGAATCTCGGCGACATCAACCTGGTAATCCTCGATATATCCCTGCCGGACATGCAGGGAACAGAATGCGCTGAAAAATTACTGGAAATATCAGCGCAAGTACCAATTATCCTGTCGAGTGGTTATCATTGTGATGAAAACTATTATAAATTCATGCAAAAAACCGGTGCAGTGTGGCTGCAAAAACCCTATACATCCAATAAATTATACCAGATCATTCAAGATCTACTTTCCAAAAAAGGAAAGTAAATCCATTCGAGCCCGGTTTAAATAGCAAACCGGAAATTGATAATATCCCCGTCTTTAACAATGTACTCCTTGCCTTCGAGCCGCACCAGTCCATCGGCCTTGCATTTGACCATATTCTCGTATTTCATAAAATCATCATAGTGAACGATTTCAGCGCGGATAAAGCCGCGTTCAAAATCGGTGTGGATGGCGCCTGCGGCCTGCGGAGCTGCAGTATTCTTTTTGATCGTCCAGGCTCTCACCTCATCACTGCCGACTGTAAAAAACGAGACCAGCCCCAGCAGATCGTACGAAGTTCGGATCAGCACATCCATTGCCGATTGTTTAATGCCGAGTTCCTGGCGAAAAGTAGCCGCTTCTTCATCGGCAAGCTGCTGAATTTCCATTTCGATCTGCGCAGATATAGCCAGCGCTGTGGTGAGCGGCTGCTTTTTACGTTCCAGAAAAGGTTCAAGCAGGTCGGCATCGTTGGCAATATCACTTTCGCTGATATTCAAAACAATAATAAGGGGTTTTAATGTCAGGAACTGGTAGCCACGCACCATAAATTCTTCTTCAGGAGCAATATGCAGTAACCGTAATGGTTGTTCATCTTCCAGCGATGCTTTGCATTTTTCCAGCAAGGCGTACTCGCGCACATCCTGATCCAGCTTTTTGGATTTCATCTGTTTTTGCAGGCGCTGCATGCGATTCTCAACAATGGATAAATCGCTTAAAATAAAATCAGCTTCAATCATATCCAGGTCGCGTTTTGGATTAACCGAGGTTTGCGGGTGAGGCACATTTTCATCCTTGAAAGCGCGTACTACGGTCAGCAGCGCATCCACAGTTCGCACCTGACCTAAAAAACTATCGCTAAAGCCGCCTTTTTTTTGCTCGGCAGAGTTTAATCCTGCCAGGTCGATGTAATCGATTATTGCCGGGGTTTTCTTTTTGGGAACAAATATCTTGTTCAGTTTCTCCAGCCGTTCATCGGGCACTTGAACAATAGATTGATGAGCGTCTGTTTTGCCGGTTATAAACGCTCCGGTATCGACATTTGAGCCGGTAAGCGCATTGAATAATGTGGATTTACCGGCAAGCGGCAATCCTACAATTCCTATTTTCATGATATTTCCTGTATTGTTTTTATAATTTTCTAAATATTTACAATCACTTTTGCAGCTTGTAAATATAGGTTATGAGCAATCTTTATGCAAGGGAAATATGATGAATAATTCCGTACAGAACAAATGTGAGGATAAATTAATACTTTTAAATTTTGAAAAAAATATCTACTTTATAAAAACAGACTCGTCATAACAGGAAGATATAATGATAAAACGAAAAACCACCGGTTCAATGGTGTGCCCGGGTTGCGGACGGCTGATTTCAGCGAATGCTCAGGAATGTATTCATTGCGGTCGCAAGAATCCCGGTTTGTGGGGATACGGGCCGGGAATAAGAAAACTGCTGGGCGGCGCTCCCGGGACGATCACCTTGCTTTCCGGGGCATGTATATTATTATATATTATTAGTATCCTTTTGGATATCTCGGCTTTACTACAACCACGCGGTATTTTTGGTCTGTTAGCCCCCGGAGACCAGGCTTTGGTTCGTATGGGCATGACCGGGCGTTATATGATCTTGCAGGGCAAATGGTGGACGCTGATTACCGCAATCTATTTACATGGCGGGTTGCTGCATATTCTTTTTAACGTGCTGTGGCTGCGGCAGTTGGGTTATATGGTTCAGGAACTGTTCGGCTCGTCACGAACTTTTTTGTTGTTTACCTTGACCGGTGCAGCAGGTTTTATTGCGTCGGTGCTGTTGAGTCCGCATTTCACCATTGGCGCTTCGGGCTCTATTTTTGGACTGTTGGGTGCGCTGGTTTATTATGGCAGAAAACGCGGCGGTCAGTTTGGCGCAGCTATTTTCAGACAAGTGGGTAGCTGGGCGCTCATTTTGTTTTTATTTGGTTTTATGATGCCGGCAGTGAACAACCTTGCGCACGCCGGCGGCTTTATCAGCGGTTACCTGTTTGCCGGCCTGCTGGGTTACCAGGAAAAATCCCGTGAAAATTCAGGGCATCGGTTTATGGCAATGGTAGCTTTGGGCATTACCATCGGCAGCTTTTTGCTGGCTTTTTTCGGTAAATAGAATAATATTGAGCGACGCCGGTCGATTGTTTTGCTTTGCGGCAAGGCCGGTAACTGCAAGTCACCTTTTTTTAGCAATTTACTACAAATCTCCGGATAATAGATAACCAATACGGATTACGGAAAGGAAAGGATCATGAAAAAGATTTTACTCGTTTTATTTGCAATAAATCTGGTTCTACTGTTCAACTGTAACAAACCCGTTGAACAAACCAGTGACCAGAAAGAAATAATATCGAACGTAATTAAGGACTTTTATAAAAAACTCGACATGAAAGACATCCCCGGCCTGATGACTTTTTTCCGTGATGACTTTCAGTGGTATTCCGTCAACGGAATGATGTTGACAAAAGAAAAATTTGAAAGTTTTTTTACCCCCATATTTAATAATTGGGAATTCATATCAACAGATATTAATATTTTTGATATTCACATTGAAGGCAACATGGCAGTTGCCCGTTTTGGAACCAAAATGCAAATTGACAAAAATAACAAGCCGATCATAAACCTGCATACCATGGTTTTACTATATCAGTTTGGAGAATGGAAAATGTGGCATCACCAGGAATCAATGCAATAATTCCAGACCTACCTGTTCACCTGTAAATGCAAAGGAGGTATTGTATGATCGGGAAAAAGAGTTTGCTGTTTTTTGCCCTGGCATTTTTACTTTCCTGTCATTCCGGGCAAAGGGATGAAATACAACCCGAAAAGTGGTTTTTGCAGCCGGATCCTCTCAATACCGGTGTACAGGAGCAGTGGTTCAATACCAACTATACACCGCAAAATCCCGTAATTGTTGAAAACTTGTCTCAAGCTCATTTTCCGTCAACATGGAACGATTCTGGCCTGGTTTGGTATTTTACCGATTTTTCAAGTGAAAATACTCTTAATATGGCCCTGGCCGTTTCCGCCCTGTACGATTCCGGGATGATCTGGATTAATGGACAATTTGTCGGTACGCAAACCGGGGGGATCAGTGAACACTTAAATATCAGCACATTTTTAAATTCCGGTCATAATCGAATGGCTATCAGGGTCAGTTATTACAACCAGCCGGCCGGAATTGCAGGAGATGTTACCATGTTTAATTTTTTTCATAAAAAGGAATTATCTAAAAGTAAACTGGCGCTACAGTCTGCTCCGCAGCCCCCGGAATGGGCAAAAAATGCCGTTATCTATGAAGTGAATATGCGGCAATATACAAAGCAGGGTACTTTTAACGCCTTTGCCGAACACTTGCCAACGCTTAAAGAATTGGGGGTGAATATTCTGTGGTTCATGCCTATCCATCCCATTGGCGAAAAAAACCGTAAAGGTACGTTGGGCAGCTATTATTCGATAGCTGATTACTATGGTATCAACCCTGAATTCGGTACCCTGGATGATTTCCGAAAACTTGTACAAAAAATTCACGATATGGGTATGTATGTTATTATTGATTTGGTAGCCAATCACACAGCCTGGGACAATCCATTGATCAAAGAGCGCCCGGAATGGTATACTCAAAACCACGCCTCTGAAATTATCGCCCCGGTAGCAGACTGGACCGACGTAGCCGATTTGAATTATGATAACCCTGACCTGCGCAGGTATATGACCGATATGATGATTTGGTGGGTAAAAGAGATCGGCATTGACGGCTATCGTTGCGATGTGGCAGAGATGGTGCCGGGCGATTTCTGGAAAGAAGCAATTGCAGAAGTAGATAAAGTACGGCCCATTTTTATGCTGGCCGAAGGCGAAGCCCCCGACCTGCATATCAACGGCTTTCACATGACCTATGCCAGCAAGATGTATCGGCTGTTTAACGCAATTGCCCGTGGTGAAAAGAAAACATCTGAAATTGATGTTTATTTGAAAAGGGAAACATTCAACTATCCGCAGGGCGCTATGCGAATGCGGTTCACCAGTAATCATGATGAAAATTCGTGGGATGCCACAGCCATTACCCGGTTGGGAGTGGACGGCGCCAAAGCTTTTGCTGTGCTAACTTTTACCCTGCCCGGTAATCCCCTTATTTATAGCGGACAGGAAGTTGGTTCAACGAAAAAGCTGGCTTTTTTTGAAAAAGACTTGATCGACTGGCAGCACAGTGAATTCCGGGTATTGTATTCCACCCTGGCCGCTGCTTATAAAAAGCATCCGGCTTTGTTCAATGGCCAAATGACCCGTTTAAAAAGCAAGCAGCTTTATGCCTTTACCCGTGAAAAGGGTGATGATCGGGTGGTGGTAATGGTGAATCTAACCGGCAAACCATACCGGGGAAAGATCGATTTTAATAAAGTAAGCGGTAATTTTACGGAATTGTTCAAGGGCTCAACTCTTACCCTGAACAATAGCGTTCTTGATATTGAAATGCAGCCCTGGGAATACCGGGTTTATATTATCCGACCTGGCCGCTGATAAAGGAGAGGTTATGCAAAAAATCGGTTTTATCGGTCTGGGTATTATGGGCAACTCGATGTGTTTGAACTTGCTCAAAGCGGGATTCCCGGTAATAGCCTGGAACCGCACCCGCGCCAAAATGCAGCCGGTTCTCGATGCCGGGGCGCAAGCGGCTGACTCGCCCAAACAGGTTGCAGAAAATAGCGACATTATTATCACAATCGTATCCGATTCACCGGATGTGGAAGCGGTTATTCTGGGTGATATGGGTGTTATCCATGGCGCCAGGCCCGGCAGCGTGGTGATCGACATGAGCACCATTTCCCCGGCGGTAACCCGCGAAATTGCCACAGAATTGCATAAAAAAGATATAGCTATGCTGGATGCACCGGTCAGCGGCGGCGATACAGGGGCACGCCACGCTACCCTGGCAATCATGGTCGGCGGTGAACAAGTTGTACTGCAACGCTGTATGCCGGTATTACTGGCGATGGGAAAAACCATTACCCATGTCGGCGCCAATGGTATGGGACAAACCGTCAAGCTCTGCAATCAGATTCTGGTATCGGTAACCAATATGGCAGTGTGCGAGGCCATTCTGTTCGCGCGCAAAGCCGGGGTAGATCCGCAGGTGATGATCGAAGCGGTAAAGAACGGCGCAGCCGGCTCGTGGCAGCTCTCCAACCTGGGGCCCAAAATTTTTGCCGGGGATTATAATCCCGGTTTTATGATCGACTTGCAGCAAAAGGATTTGCGGTTGGCGCTGGAAACCGCACTGGCAACATCTGCACCCCTGCCGGCTACGAGTCTTGTGCACCAGTTATTCACCGGCTGCCAGGCGCATAATGAGGGCAAAGATGGCACCCAGGCGTTGTTCAAGTCGTTACAACGGCTGGCGGGGGAATAGTTTTTATTGGCAGGATGGGAGTCTTTCCCTATATTTTTGTGAAATTGTAAATTTTATAAAAAACACAAATATATCAGATTCCTGCAATTTAATAATATTGGTGTCCCCCCCATCCACTGCGCTCTAATTACAAATTATTCATCACTCTCTTTATAGACTTTTTGACGCAATAGAATAATTCTCCGCCAGATGCAAAGTATAAAATTATAACTTTGAATGGTGATATTTAAAATTTCAGCTATTACAGTCTTTTCAGCATAACCAGCGAATGCTCATCTTTACATACCGTAGCAAACCCGAACCGGGTGTATAAATTTACTGCCGGGTTGCCTGTTGCCACACTCAGCGAAACCGAAGAATACTTGTTCCGGGCGAGCAGCAATAATTCAGTCAGTAGCTGACTGCCGACTCCTTGTCCCCGGTAACCGGGAACAATGGCCATGGATAATTCCGGTGTTGCATCATCGATATAACCATAGCCTTTATGTTCTGCTGTAAACAACCTCAGCCAGGCGGCGCCGATTTTTGAATCTGTCTGGGCATCAAGGGCATAGAGGCCAATATCAGTAGACTGACCCCACCCCGCCGCATACATGGCAATATCCGGCTGCTGCACAATATTTTGAGGCAATGGCGCGGTTCCCGGCGGAACGTATATTGCCAGGTACAGCATTTCCCATAAAAATTGCTGCTCAGCGGTGGTAAGGGGATTTATAATAATATTCATTTTTTATTGATCAATTGCTACCAGGCGTTGCCAGTCTCTTGCTGTATTTAAAAAGATCAAGCGCCAGCATAAAGAACCATAGTAGATAAAAAGGGCCGATTACATATAAAATAATCTGCGGAAATGCAGGAAAACTATAATGTAACAAATGTTGTAACAAGTCCAGGCCGTTTCCGAAAAGTCCCGAAAGGATAGTTAATTTTCTAAACTCACGTTGCCCCAACATCGCCAGAGAGATCAAAACGCCTCCACCCTGTAAAAAAATGCCGGAAAAAAACGCTGCTGTGCTGTTCCAGATGTTTTGTGCGATAACCGATTCCCCGGCGGCTGCCAGTTGTAATTTCAATGCATCATCGGTTGTTGCCCCGTACAACTCGCCGAGGTGCATTAATGAAAAACCGGAATGCGAATTAATGCAAAGGATAACTGCAATAAAAGTTAATAAAGTTGCGTAAAATGCCAGTGTAAAACGTCTGGTCATTAAAATAAAAAATAGCCCTGAAAAAGTAAACAAGTAGAGCGTAATCAGAATTAGTGAAAAAAAATCGTCTTGTAACAAAGCGTTAATTTTATTTTCCTGAACCAGTTTATAATATTCTAGCACAGAATCGGGCCTGGCGCCTATAATGGCAATAACAAGAATTCCAATGACGATTGAGAATAATTGTAAACACGCAGAAAAGCCGCTAATTTTTACAAGCGAGATTAAACTATTGTTTGTGATTAGTTTGTTTCCAGAGTTATCCATTATTACCTCCGTGTTTGGTTAACAACCGGCATAGCGCCCG
>CAYNSO010000123.1:6591-10220 GCA_964399735.1 uncultured Cytophagia bacterium | reverse complement strand
GGCCCCCGTCAATTCCTTTGAGTTTCAATCTTGCGATCGTACTCCCCAGGCGGGGCACTTAATGCGTTAGCTACGGCGCTGACCCTTAAAGGGCCAACACCTAGTGCCCATCGTTTACAGTGTGGACTACCAGGGTATCTAATCCTGTTTGCTCCCCACACTTTCGCGCCTCAGCGTCAGTTACAGTCCAGTAAGTCGCCTTCGCCACTGGTGTTCCTCCTAATATCTACGCATTTCACCGCTACACTAGGAATTCCACTTACCTCTCCTGCACTCAAGTCATACAGTTTCAAGTGCTAACCATGGTTAAGCCATAGCCTTTTACACCTGACATATATAACCGCCTACTCACCCTTTACGCCCAGTAAATCCGGACAACGCTCGCCCCCTACGTATTACCGCGGCTGCTGGCACGTAGTTAGCCGGGGCTTCCTCCTTGGGTACCGTCATTTGTTTCTTCCCCTAGGACAGAGCTTTACGATCCGAAGACCTTCTTCGCTCACGCGGCGTTGCTGCATCAGGCTTGCGCCCATTGTGCAATATTCCCCACTGCTGCCTCCCGTAGGAGTCTGGGCCGTATCTCAGTCCCAGTGTGGCCGGTCACCCTCTCAGGCCGGCTACCCATCGTTGCCTTGGTGAGCTACTACCTCGCCAACTAGCTAATGGGACGCAGATCCATCCTAAAGCGATAGCTTGAAACAGAGGCCATCTTTGGCAATTTCATCATGCGATGTTATTGCAACATCCGGTATTAGCACCGCGTTGGCAGTGTTATCCCAAACTTTAGGGCAGGTTATCTACGTATTACTCACCCGTTCGCCAGTTTACTCAGACACCCGAAGACGTCTTTTCTCCTTGACTTGCATGTGTTAAGCACGCCGCCAGCGTTCGTCCTGAGCCAGGATCAAACTCTTCATAGTAATTTATTTCATTTATCATTTTTTTCTCAAAAATGAGCTCATGAACGTAAGGCCATGCACGCTATTTTCAAAGAACAATTTTTATTTCATTTTCTTTCAACTCTTAAATCAGACTCACCTTCTCCATCTTTTCCGTCTCTCAGTGTCTGACTTTTTTCTTTGAGTCAAAGCCTATTAAGATACGATTCTTTTTTGTTTTTGTCAAGCAGTATTTTTCAGTTTTACAACTTTTTTTTACCACTCTCCTTGTTACAAATCCGAATCTCAAACAAGGCTATTAATATAGGATTTTTTACAGTCACTGTCAAGTTTTATTTTTATTTTTTTCTAAAATCTGCCAGTTTTTTCTGTTTAAATCTTCAAAGAACACACAGCTATTAACATACAAAATCTTTTTATCTTTGTCAAGGGGAATTTTTCTTTTTTTTAACTTTTCTTGCTTTTGTTTTTCCCAACCTGCAAAGCCCAATAAGATAGAGCTTTTATTGAATAATGTCAAGAACTTTTTTCATTTTAATGCACATTTATATAAAAATATTTCTTCTTGCCCAACCGGATTTCTATTTTATTCGCTTTTATATGCTGCGCTTCTACTTTTAACTCCATATCCAGGACACGCTCATTGTTCACATACACCCCTCCCTGCTGAATTAACCTCCGGGCTTCGCTGCGCGATTTCACCAGGTCGAATCGCTGCATTAAATCTACCAGCAACACCCCCGCCGCTAACTCCATATTGCCCATCTCGCCACCCGGCATACCCGCATCATCTGCTTGCAGCGCAGTTCGCGGAACAGTGCTGGACGGAATAAAATCATCGGGAATTTCCCGTTTTCCAAATGCGGCCATCGCAGCGCTCATCGCCTCCTGAGCGGCTTGCCGGCCATGCGTCAACCGGGTTGCCTCCCAGGCTAAAATAGTTTTGGCTATATTGTAACCGCTATCCTGCAATTCTCCCATTGCTTCAATTTCATCCACAGGAAGTAATGTATATAGCAATAAAAACCTTTTTACATCCCGGTCATCAACATTCACCCAGTACTGGTAATAATCATAAGGAGATGTTTTTTCGGGATCAAGCCATAGCGCGCCGGCTTCAGTTTTCCCCATCTTGCCACCGGTTGCAGTAGTTAACAGGGGAAAAGTATGACCATAAGCATCGGCGCCCTCGATACGGCGTATCAAATCCGCCCCGGCAAGTATATTCGCCCACTGATCATCGCCCCCCATTTGCAGGCGACAATTATATTTTTTATACAACATGTAAAAGTCGTATGCCTGCAGCAATTGATAATTAAATTCCAAAAACGACAGTCCGGTCTCCATACGCCTTTTATAGGTTTCATAGGTCAACATTTTATTAACACTGAAATGCCGGCCAATATCCCGCAAAAAATCAATATAATTTAATTGCCCCAACCAGTCATAATTATCAATTAAAAGCGCCTTGCCCTCGGAGAAATCCAGATAACGAGCTAACTGTTGCTTTATTTTCTGGCTGTTTTCAATAATTTGTTGCCTGGTTAACATTTTTCGCATTTCAGTTTTACCGCTCGGATCGCCAACCATGGCAGTCCCGCCACCAACAATTGCTATGGGACGATGACCATACTTTTGCATTATCGCCATGCCCATCACCGGCAGCAAGTGACCGGCATGCAAACTGTCCGCGGTTGGATCTATGCCGACATAAAAGGTTACAGATTCTTTACCCAGTAATTCATACAGTTTTTCGGGATCCGTTTCCTGTTGTACAAATCCGCGCCGCTTTAACTCGTCAATTACGTTATTGCTTTTCACCAATCATCTCCCTCTATTCTTAAATCTTTATCCGAAAACTGTTTTTCAATTCCCGCTGTGCATCACGATTCATATCTTTATCCGCTATACTCTGGCGTTTGTCATGCAGTTTTTTCCCACGCGCAACCGCTATTTCAACTTTGGCCCGGCCGTCTTTAAAATATAGCTTTAGGGGAACTATCGTCAAGCCCTGCTCCTCGCTTTTATTGTACAAACGCTTGATCTCCCGTTTATGCAATAATAACTTGCGCATCCGCATGGGTTCATGATTTGAATACCCGCCATGAGAATAGGGCGAAATATGCATATTAACCAGCCAGAGTTCGCCATTGAGCACCCGCGCATAACTATCCTTAAAACTCGCCCGCCCCTCCCGCAATGCCTTTACCTCGGTGCCAATCAGCACAATGCCGGCTTCCAGGCGCTCCATAATTTCATAATCAAAAAAAGCTTTGCGGTTGCTGATATTTATATTCTGTTTGGTATATGGCACAATATCTCCATTCTCAGTTTTCAGGAAAATATAAATTAACACTAAATGGCAAGAAAATCAAGAAAAAGCTCAATGCAAATGAAAAACTAGTTGATTTTATTTTTCTGTTTATGTATATTATTCTGTTTGAAAAAATAGCAGGTCTATAGAGAACTATTTCTTTGCTAACAGATGATTTATCGGCACAAGTGATGCAACAGTAGACGCCTATAACGAATTTTTCAAATCGACAGATTTGAAAAATAAATCTGCTCATTTTTTTCAGCAGAAAAATTTTGTTCTTTACCATTGGGTTGATAAACCCTAAAGCTGAGTAGTGAAAATGGTAGACGCGCACTGCTCCCTTTTTCAAATCGACAGATTTGAAAAATAAATCTGCTCATTTTTTTCAGCAGAAAAATTTTGTTCTTTACCAT
>CAYNSO010000123.1:0-6491 GCA_964399735.1 uncultured Cytophagia bacterium | reverse complement strand
TTTGAAAAATAAATCTGCTCATTTTTTTCAGCAGAAAAATTTTGTTCTTTACCATCGGGTTGATAAACCCTAAAGCTGAGTAGTGACAATGGTAGACGCGCACTGCTCCCTTTTTCAAATCGACAGATTTGAAAAAAAACAATCTCTTGCCGAAGTGGTGAAACTGGTAGACGCGCACGGTTCAGGGCCGTGTGGGCTTACGCCCATGGGGGTTCGACTCCCCCCTTCGGCACTTAATTCTTACCCTTCTTCTCCCTCATAAAAACAATATTACAAACTGTTAAATGACTTCCAGACGTTTTTGTATTTACAGCAGATACTCTATACTATCCAATTTCATGCTTGCTCAATTTATGGGTAACAATCTAGTTGAGCGTGCTTTATAAGCTCTGATTGTTAAAGTATATACTTCGGTTGGCTTAAAATTTGGAATCGAAACCATTTACAACATAATAACTCTCTTTTTATTATCCGGTATTTTAGCATTCTCTGCGGTTTAGAAAGAACAACTCCACAGAAAATAATGGAGACGTAAAGGTTAAAGGAGGGCTACTCTTTTTAATATTTATTCTATACTCAATTTTTATTATACTTTATAATATTTTTAAAAACCAGTATCAATATAATGATTACTTTCAAATTTCCGGTCAAACATCGGGCTTTATGTTAAATATTCCACCAAAAAACCAGCTAGAGCCAAATTTCATTTACAAAAAAAATATATTCAAACAGATTATTCTTACTAACCTCCACCAAAACTCTTTTTTTTAGTTAAAATGAAATAAATCAATTAATTATATTGTTTATATGGCATAATTTTTGTAATAGTTATTGTTGATATTTTCATTGTTTTCAGCTTTTTTGATGAAAAAATAATGCAAGGGCCCGGCGGCCAAATTAATTGAACAGTCCCTTAATTAATGAGGAAATGAACCATGAGTAAAGACCTCTATACCGCCACTCAAAAAAAATTCCTAAATGCCAAAGAAATTAATGAATTACAGGTAATCATGGGAGACCAGATCATTCTGGAAATACTGGGCATCATGAATCAACTAAAAATCTACAAATTACTCAAAAATCCAGGTTTTTTTGGCTCTCTGTTCGGTGGCAATAAATTTCAAAAAGAATATGATACCTGCACAAAGCTGATAGCCCGTTCTATTGCAATTCTTTTAAACTCTATCCGCTACATCCTGTATGATGAATTGAATAAACACACAACGGAAAATGCCTTTAAGGAAGTGATTCAATATGTAGGCGACAAGCTTCCAAATAATTTAAAATACAAAATCAAAGACAAATCAATGTTTATACGAACCATCTATAACGATGTTGTGCAACATAATTTTCCACGCTCTCATGACAGTTTTAAAAAAGATTTCCAGTTCCTGAATGAAGCGTATGCAGGTATGGGCCAGTTTTCCCAACAGGAATTAACCCACATTCAAAAATTTTCTTCCGATGGCTGGGTTAAATTGTATCCGCATACCTATGTAACACAGTATAAAAAATACTATAACGCTATAAATTAATTTAAAATTGAAATCGATTTCTCTGTGATTGTTGGCTATTCATATTTGATCGCTTCTATCGGGTTGGCCAGCGCTGATTTTGCTGTTTGTATGCTGATTGTTAATAAAGTGAATACCAGAATTGACAACGACGGTACAATGAAAAGCATACCGGATACAGCAATCCGTGCCGCAAAACCATTCAGCCAGCCGTTCAGACCATAAATCAACAACGGACAAGCGATCACAAACGCAAAACCCAATAACAGCACAAACTCTTTGACCAATAAAATAAAAATCAAATGAGCATCGGCGCCCAATACTTTACGGATACCGATTTCACGGGTTCGTTGCGCCGCATTAAAAGCCGATAAACCTGAAAGACCCAATGCGGTTATGAGCATGGCCAGGGCGGCAAAAATACCGAACACTGTGCCAAACATCTCATCGCTTTTATATTGCTGGTTATAATACTCATCAAGAAAAAAATATTCAAATGGATTGCCGGGAAAAAAATCATCATATTGATTTTTTACAAATTCCACACTTGCTTTTATATTCCCGGAGGTCAGTTTTGCAACCAGGCAGCCGCGCACGCCCCGGCCTTCCGGCATCAAACGAAAAATATGCGGTTCGAATGCTTCCTTTAGGGACTGCTGATGGTAATCCTTCACCACCCCGATTATTGTAAAAATTTCATCCCAGTAATTCACCTGTTGATTCAGGGCGCTTTCTGGACTGTCAAATCCCATCCACCTTATTCCGGTTTCATTCAACAGTAAAGCCATTTTATCAGTGGAATATTCTTTAGAAAAACTGCGGCCACACACCAGTTCAATATCGAAAAAATCAATAAAATCATAATCAATGCCGACAATCTGATAGTTTTTGCCTTTGCTGGCATCTTCACCAACCCTGTGAATAGCGCCGGCGTCCCAGTATATCTGCCGACCCGGCGCTTCGGTTGCCGTGCAAAATTCTTTGACGCCGGGATACCCCAGCAAGGTTTCTTTTAAAGTTTGTAATTTAACCGGATAGGTTTCATTGCGAACCCGCGGCGCCTGCACAACAAGGGTCTGCTCCATGCTGAATCCCGGATTCTGGTTGCGCATATAGGATAATTGTTTGAATACTGTAAAAGTCCCCGTAATCAGGATTAGCGACATGACAAACTGGAAAACAACCAGTCCCTTGCGTAAAAAGATCCCGCTGCGCGAATGGGTCAACCGGCCCTGCATTACCTTGAGCGGCGAATAGGAGGATAATACCAGCACCGGGTACAAGCCGGATAAAAACACACCTGCAATAAATAAAACAACCATCGCCTGCCAAAACCATACGCTTGACCATAACGGTATTGTCATTGGCATTCCGGTGATATGACTGAAGAACGGCAGAAAAATTTTGATTAATAACATGGTAAATAAAACGGCAAAAAGGTTTATTATTGCAGTTTCCAGAAAAAATTGCGTTACCAGTTGCCAGCGCGAAGCGCCTATTACCTTGCGTAAGCCGGTTTCCTGAGCACGGGTAATTGCCCGCGAGGTCGATAAATTGATATAATTGACCCAGGCCATGATGATTATGAAAATGGCGATGAGCGATAAAAATGTGACATTATCGCGGTTGCCGTTTATTTCATATTCCTGCATAAAATGCGAATTGAGATGAATATCATGCAACGGCTGCAACGGTAACTCCATTGTCATTTTGTATTCAACCAGCCAGGGACATTGTTCCGTTACCAGGTCTGCCAGTTTCTTTTCGAATGCCGGTATATCGGTTTGGGGTTTTAATTTTAAATAAGTATAGGAACCGGTATGCCCCCATGCTTCATAATATTCCGGCCCATATTGCTGCTCAAGGTTTTTCCAGGGCAGCAATATATCAAATTTCAAGTGCGAGTTTGCCGGCACATCCGCAAAAACACCAACCACCTGGTAATCCACTTTTTTATCAACACTCAGGGTCTTGCCGATGGGATTTTCATCGCCAAAGTACTTGTTTGCAGTAGATTGCGATATTAAAGTCCGGTTGGGCTCGGCAAGACCGGTTTGCGGATCGCTCTCGATAAAATTAAATTGCAATACCTGGAATAATTCCGGTTCTGCAAAAAACATCCGCTTTTCCATGAATTTTATTTCCCGGCCCTCCTGAATGGTGGAGACGCTGACCTGGGACTCCAACATCCGCCCGATCTTTTCCACTTCCGGGAACCGTTCCCTGATCAACGGCGCCGCCGGGGGGCAGCATGAAGCAAACCGCACCGCCGAGCCGTCCGAATCTGTTCGTTCATATCGTAACCGATAAATACGTTCGCCGTCGGGGTGAAATTTATCGTAACCTTTTTCATAAAAAACATAATGCAAAATCAATACACAAGCCGTTATGCCCAGGGAAAGACCGATAATATTCAATAAAGTAAATACCCTGGTCTTAACCAGGTTGCGCCAGGCGGATTTTAAGTAATTTTGCAGCATATCTTCTCCTGTTTATTATCTTTTTATGAACGAGATTTTTATTATTGTTTATATGTTATATATATTTATAAAAGTTATCAGTTGTCAGATGTGAAACGTCAGACGTCAGATGTGAAACGTCAGACGTCAGATGTGAAACGTCAGACGTCAAACGTGAAGAGCTATACTCTCCTTCGTTTTTTGAAAGCTGATAGCTGTTAACTGATAGCTTCTTCTCACGTCTCACATTTGACGTCTCACTTTATTCATACCGCAACGACTCCATCCGCCTGCGGCGGATTTCAGCCCACAGTTATTCGTATCTGAGGGCTTCGACCGGATTCGCCCGCGCTGCGCGGATTGCCTGCCAGCTAATCGTCACCATGGCAATACTTGCAGCTATTATACCGGCAAGGACAAATATCCACCATTCCAGGTTTGTCCGGTAAGCAAAATTCTGTAACCAAAGGTGCATAAAGTACCAGCTTGCTGGAACGGCAGCGCAGAAAGCCAATCCGGTCCACTTTAAAAAATCCTTATTCAACATCGCAGCTATTTCCCGCACAGATGCGCCGTTCACCTTGCGAATACCCACCTCTTTGCGGCGGCGACGGGTGGTAAATTGCACAACGCCAAAAGTGCCCATACAGGTTATTAATATAGCAATGATGGTGAATAACCGGATTGCATAGCCCAACCGATCTTCCGCTTTGTATATTGCATCTACCCATTCATCATAAAATTGGTAATCATACACAAATTCGGGACATATCTCATTCCAGATTTTTTTTACAGCCGCAAGCGTGCCGGCCACATCGCCCGGGGCAATGCGCAACGATAACCATGAATAATTGTTATTTGCTTGGTAAATAAAGAATGCCGGTTTCATACTTTGATACATATCGGCAAAATAAAAATCCTTTACCACACCAATTACTTTACATCCGGCGATATCTTTCCCCTCGATGGTGTCCCAGTTAATCAACCGACGCGCCGTTTCATTAATAATCACCACCGGGTTGCTGCTATTTTCATCAGAACTAAAGTTCCACCCCTCTATGATAGGAGCGTCAAACACCTTAAAAAAATTCTGATCCACATAAAAAGTCGGAACCGCCTCATTCCATACTCCGGCCTCTTTCGCTTCATTCCACCCCACCCAAATATGGATTTGTCCTGGGCCGCCATACGAAGCGGTCACTCCTGTTATCCCCGGCAGCCGTAATAGCTCATCTCTCAGGGTTTGCAACTTTTGCCCCAATTTGTAAGAAATCTCCATTCGCACCAGAGAATCTGTTGTAAAACCGAGGTCCTTGTGTTTTACATAATCCAACTGACGGCTGATTACCAGCAACGCCACTATCAACATAATACTGACGGTATACTGCACTGTCAATAACCAGGACTTTATTTTCATAGCGTTGCCGTTTACATTGCGGAACATGGACAACACGGAAAATCGCGATGCCAACAACGCCGGGAATAACCCGGCTGCTACGGAAAGAATAATTAACCCGGCAGGAATACAAAACACATTGGGAAAGCTGTAAAGAGCGGACAGAGGGAAACTTTTATCAACTATTGATTCAAACAGGGGTTGAACAGTGTTGGCTAGTATAACGGCAATAAAAAAAGCTATCCCGCCGATTAAAACCGATTCCAGGATAAACTGCATAAATATTGCTCCGCTGCCGGCGCCAATTGTCTTCTTTAAACCGATCTCTTTGGTGCGCGTCATGTAATGCGCCGTAAATAAAATGATAAAGTTGAGAATGGAAATCAGCAATACCAGCAAGACAATGCCGCTTAAAATATAAATCAGTTTAATATTGGTGTGCATTAAATGACTGCCGTTTCTGAGGCCGCCGACATAGGAATTTTTGTGCGGCGTCAAAAACACCGGGTTATCAATCATCTTATGGTTCAATAAATGTGCGGATATTTTTTCACCAAGCAAGGATATATCCGTACCGGGTTTAACCATAATAAAAAATCGGTTCCAAAAAATGTTTCTATCATCCATCATACTACAATTCACTAAAGTTTTTAAATCTCTGTGAATAATGGCATCCGGTTGCATGCTGGAATTTTGCGGGAACGCCTTGATGACGCCGGTGACGGTTAAATCATTTTCATGGAAAATCCGTACGATCTTGCCCATAGGGTCAACATCGCCAAACAGTCTATAAGCTGTCTCTTCAGTGAGCACCAGGGCGTACTTGTCATTTAACGCCGATTGTTTATCGCCGGCCACAAATTCCACATCAAACATATCAAAAAACGCCGGCTCGGTGTGCAAAATACTTTTGGTGGTTATGGAATGATTGTTAAAAGTCAAATAACCCAGGCTAAGGATAAAATGATTATAACGACAAACGCGCTCAATTTCCGGGAAATCGTCCTTCAAGAATTCCACGGCGTCCTCATTGATGTCACTATTGTTATCACTCCGGAGCAGCCGGTAAGTCCTGTCGATATTGGTATTATAGCGGTCATACGACAATTCATTAAACACGAA
>CAYNSO010000122.1:0-10248 GCA_964399735.1 uncultured Cytophagia bacterium | reverse complement strand
ATGAATGGTTTTTTTACTAAAATTTGTAACTTATTATACTTCTTTTGTGCTTTTGCTACAGTCCCATTCTGTAAAACGGGCAAAATTGTCGGGTGGGATTCTATCCCACTTTTTTTATTAAATACGGGGAAAGCATCTTTATCGGAATATTTTTGTGATTAATATAAGGTCTTACCCCATTAGTTGGTGGGACAGAATTTCACCCTCCGCTCTTTCCGCTTTCAATGGCTCCGGATTTGCCGTTCAGAACCGGGATTAAATAAAACAGCCCCGCTGGCGTATAACCTGCGAGGCTGTAATTTATTCTTGTCCTGTAAACCGGTAAATTAACGAACCAGGATCATCTTTTTTATAGAGGTAAAATCACCGGCTTTGATTTTATAGAAATATACGCCGGAACCGACCTGGTTGCCCAGGCTGTCCTTGCCGTTCCAGGTGACGCGATAAGCGCCCGTGCCCTGGTTAGCATCAATCAGCGTGGCAATTTTTTCGCCGCGCACATTAAAGACGGTCAATTCAACTTTGCCGCTGCGCTGCAATGAATAGTCGATCGTTGTTTCCGGGTTGAATGGATTCGGGTAATTCTGTTCCAGGGTATAAGCTGCCGGAGTATTTTGCGGACGCGGCTTGATACCGGTAACCACCCGGCGGTCAAAATCCCAGCGGTCATAGAACACCGGGTCGATACTGCCGAACTGGGCGTTAATAAAAGCTGTGGGCTGACTGTCGTCGATATTTTCCACATGGTTATTACCATAACCGCCTTCATTATCGCCGCCGCCGATACCAAATTTAAATTCCTGGCCGACAAATACGTCCGAGCTATCCTTGTAATATTGGAACTGAATGGTAAAAATGCTGTCGCCGGCTACGGCATCACCATGAGAGCCGTCGTCATACATACGTTTATTTTCCAGGGTCATCAAGTGCATGCCCCAGTCCGGGCCAATATCATTACTCCAGCTTCCGGTTGCCGGGCCATTGATTGCTACACCTTTGGCCAGAATGCTATCCGGATGATCTACAATAACCGTTCCCTGAATATCCGGCAAAACATCATGGCCATACTTTACCTGGGCAATTGCCGGTCGAACATCACAGGTATAGGTAACCAGCACATCTCTGGAAAGCGGCGACAGGTTTTTAAAGAACGGCATACGATCCGAAGCGCTGGTGCTGTATGCTGTATCGGCAACTGTGGTGGAATTTTCCGTAACAATCACCTGGCGGCGCTGCGCCTCGCCGGTGGTTGAGCCTTTATAAAAGAAATTATAATACAGTTCTGTGAACTCCTGGCTGCCTTTTTGTACAAAATACTGGTAATCCAGGGTGTCGCCAATGGTTGTAATAACAGGAGCCGTGCCGGTATAGAGCGAAGTAAAACCAATACGGGTCATGGGAATGGTTATGACTTCTGCAGCGGTGCTGAAAAAGCCGGCCTGGCATTCCAGAGTATCGCCATAAGAGAACCCTCTTTGCGATATGGCCAGCGACATATCCACCAGGGCTGAGAATTGCAGGGTATCGGTATGGGTGGGGATAATTGGCCCGCCGCCGGTAAAATCCATTTCCCAATCCACTCCGCCCGGCGCTTTATCCCATAACGTGCCATTGGTGACAACAAAATCAATGGTACGAATAGAATCCGGGGTATCGATGGTAATGACCCACTTGTTCGCATCCGTCAGGGTAAAAGGCGACTGTACCGAAACACCCGCAGTGTGAACAACGGTTCCTTCCGGCCACATTTCCTGGGGTGGTTCATGCCATTTTCCATAGCCGGTTTTGTTTATTCCCCAGTGCAGTTTTACTGTTTTATCAAATTTTTTAATTATTCCATTTTCCGGGTCATAAGTCAGGGTAACCACATCACCGGGTTGGATTTCTTCCGGCACCCATGAAATAGCGCCGACAACTTTTTGTGAAAAGGCGGCTGATACCGCGAAAAACAAAACTAGCAATACAAGCATGACATATTTTTGCATAATTAGACCTCCTTGATCTGGTATTTATAAATGGTTTATTTTTACTTTTCTTTTCATTCTGCTTGCCGGTTGTAAGCAGCGCTTAAAAAGTAACGCCTAGTGAAAACATGTTGATATCTTCCAGCAAACCAAAATCGGCAAAGGTGTAATCAAAAGCCCAGGAAAAACCGGGACCGGTAGAAAAATTCAATCCGATACCCATTGTCAGGCCTTCTTCACTGTCGTCGCGAAACAGCGATTTATACCCGCCGCGCAGGAATAACAAGCGGAATAATTCCATTTCAGCGCCGACATTCAGCACTTCGGAATTATCGCTGGGACGCACTGCATCAACAGCAGCGGTCAGGCGTAAATTTTCCTGGCGCAGCACATCCATCGCCAAACCGACCCGGAAAAATAAAGGCAGCGGCCAGTCGTCGGTTTTAAGCCGTGAGACAATATTTTCATTATGACCGATTGCATTGGGGTCAAGATCGACTCTTTTTAACAAATCCTTGCCATCCATACGCAAATCGGCGCCAAAATTGGTAATGCTCATTCCCAGGCGCATATCGCGCAACTCGGTAATATACAGCAAGCCAACATCAAAAGCAAATGCCGAAGCGGTTTCATTCCACAGCTTTTCCTGAATATACTTGGCATTGCCACCGATTGAAAAGCGATCGGTCAAATTTCGGGCATAGGTTAAAGCAATTGCCATATCGGAAGCGCTCCATTGCTCGCCGGTGCCTTCGGGATTTAAAACAGTGGTTACATCTTCTTCTCCATAATCCAATTGGGTCAGGCTCAAGCCTATGGCATTGGTGCCATCCAGGTTGAACATGAAACCAATCCAGTTAAAATCAGTATCCACCAGCCAACTGGTATAGGCAAAAACAAGCTGCGAGCGTCCGGCTCGTGCTATACCGGCAGGATTGTAATAGAGAGAGGTGGCATCGTCGGCAACAGCAGCAAAAACGCCTCCCATCGCTGTAGCCCGCGGCCCGACACTGATTCCCAAAAATGACGCCGCGGTTGTGCCGACCTTGGATTGCGCGAATGCCGAGCCGGTAAAAGCAGCAAGGATTGCTATAACCAGGATAGTTGCGGCTGTATGTAAAAGTCTTTGCATCATGATTTACTCCAGTTAATATTTTATAATTCGACTGAAAGCAAAACTGTTTACTCAATCACTTGATAATGGCAATCTTGCCGCGTTTGGTGCCAACCTCGGATTCGACCACGTAAAAATAAATACCCGCAGCTACATCGAGGTTTTCTTTGGTTTTTAAATTCCACGACACTGTGCCGTCGTCAATATTGCTGTTGTGCTCCAGGCTTTGCACATGCTCGCCGCGGCTAGTAAACAGGTGAATTCTGGCGCCGGCCGGTAAATGGATGAAATCAATTTTACGCTCACCCCGCCCGCTCGATATTGCCGGCGGCAAGGGCAGTTCATGCGAGGTTCCAACAATATATGGATTGGGAACCACTTTGACCTGATCTAACGTTACCGTTGCACGGCTGTTATCAACAGACGGTTTTATGGTTTCAAATTCAAAAGCATCACCCTGCCGGAACGGTTTCTTTACCCTTATTGTCAGAGTATCACCCATCACAAAATCTAAAGATTTGGTCGGCTCTGAGGGTTTGGTTGTGGTGATAAAATACAGATCCCAGGTAAATAAATCGGCGTTGTTGTTGCCTTTTTCACGAAAGACCAGTTCGTCGCCTTCCGACAATTTTTTGTCCCGGTTATTGTCAATAAAAATAAAGTCGATATATTTTTGGTCGGTGATATTGTATATTTTAAAATTAACCGGGTATGCAGTGGAATAATATTTGGCAATGCCCAACGATGTATCGGCAATATGATTATAAAATTCGATGCGGTAATCAGCGGGGCGTTTAAAGCCAACCAGTTTTTCTGTGATAAAATCAGCGTCTACCTTGATAAATGTATAACTGTTATAAGCCTTGAGAGGATCGGACCATTCACAATTTAATGAATCAATAACTACATTCCAGTTATTATTAAACGCCAGGCGAACGCCATCAAAAATATCGGAATCCAGGGTTTCCTGAACCCAGGGGCTTTTTTCGATGTACGGGCTCTGGTATACGGGATAGTACTGGTATGTTATATAATAGGTCTCACCATATAACAGATCGCGTACCTGGCGCCCGCGTATTTTTCCATTTACCAGGTCGATTATGTATTTATCTTCCGGTACCGTATTGCCGTCGCTATCTTTGATTGTAATTGTGCCTTCAATCAGACGCTGATCTGGCAAGCGCACCAGGATCGTATCGCGCGCCACAAAGGGCTTGGTCAGCCCGGTCAGATCACGCACCGAGTATAGTGTTGTTATCGGCACAAAATATTCTTCCGGGTCTTTGCCATCAATAGCCGGTTCACCAGGATCGGGCACGCCGTTGTATTCTGTGCCGTCCGGGTCATCGCTATCGGCAATGCCGTCGCTGCCCAGATCATCGGTTCTGATGTTCCAGTTATCATTGTTATCCACACCATCGGCGGAAGTATCCAGAAATTCCACCCGGTATTTATGCCCGACAACTGCGGATTCGTCTACTACCTTGTAATAAACCTTGCCGGTGCCGTCTGCCTGAATTTTATCCAGTTCCACGCTATTTTCCGGTGGCGAATAACCGGCAACCGGAGCATTGGGGATAACGACTACAGTATTTTGAAAAGTAGTGACCTGACCGGAAGGGTCAATATCTATACGTTTATCATTCTCTTTGGGGAAAACATCTTCCAGTTCATCGCCGCTATCATAAGCAACCACCGCATAAAAGTAACGTCGTCCGTTTTCAACATCATAATCGACAAAGCTGTGTTCGAGGCCGGTATCGTTACCCAGGAAAAATGAAGCGCCACGGCTTTCTTCAAATAGCTCGGCGCTGGGCCGGAAATAGCCTTTAATTCCGTCTTTCATGTCAAACTGCGCCAGTGGTTTGTAGGAAATCGGGGTGCCGTCGGCGTCGGTGATGCCAAATACTTCGTTAAAGTTATGATCTGTCGCTTTATAGATTTTATAACCCTGGAAATCGTATTTTTTGAGCACCGGGTCAAAAGATTTTTCTGCCTTGCGATCCCAGTAAATTGTAACCTTGCCGTCGCCCGGCTTTACGCTAATGGTGGGTTTGTCCGGGGCGGGGGGGAACCGGTAATCGCTGTCATATATTTTTTGTACGGTTTCACGGTTTTTTAACAGGTCGACAATATCTACCTGTGGGCCGCCGCCCTGTCCGTAAACCAGCGCCAGGGAGAAAAACTGGCTTTCGCCGGCGCGCAATGGAAAATATCCGGAGCCATAAGTAAAGTCACCGTCTTCCCCGCGTTCCGGTTTGCCATTAACGATAGACGCCGGCACTTCAAAAAATCCGGGGGCAAGGCGATTCCACAAATCTTCATCATCAGCCATGGAAAATTCATTCGCCGGAGAGAAATACTCAAAGCTGGTCAAACCGATCTGATCCGATTCATCCACATCGGTTTCATCGAAATTCGGTTCACCGTGTGTCGGCATTCCATCGCCTTCGCCATAATCATTCGTGCCTGGCAAGCCGTCGGCGCCAACATCATCAAATTCCGGGTTCCAGTCGCCGTCATTATCAATATCGTCAACGCGTCTTTCATCAATCAGCAGGTCATTCACGCCCTGACTGGAAACATAATCCTTGTATTGCACCGGATTCAATTTATCGAATAATATTTTACCTTCTTTGGTTTTGCGAATTTGCCGGTAATGCAGGTAAAAATTTTCATCGATCAGGCCGTCAAGGTCGTTATCAATACCATCATACGCATTGGGATTGATAATCTCTTCGTCGTTAAACACCAGCACATTCCCTTCAGACAG
Source organism: uncultured Cytophagia bacterium (assembly GCA_964399735.1). GTDB lineage: Bacteria > Zhuqueibacterota > Zhuqueibacteria > Residuimicrobiales > Krinioviventaceae > Fontivivens. The sequence goes on along the minus strand of CAYNSO010000122.1, from coordinate 4,397 downwards.
CTCGGTTAGTCCGGGAACAATTGGTATTTCCTGGTAGCTGTTTTGATTCAAACGGGTTTTATACACGTTGCCGTCTGCAGGTACAGTTTCAATGGTGCGGTTATAATTTTTATCTATTACTACAACCTTGTCGCCCGCTTGAATGATGCGCGGTGCAAAACTTTCTTCGGTAAAAAATGGCGCGGTTGCGGGAATATTGGGATTTGCATTCGCATCGCCGTCGTTATCAATGCCGTCATATTGGTTACCGGGGCTTTCCAAAAAGGCATAACCCACCACGCCAACATCGCCGGTCCAGCGGGGGTTGCGGCTGGCATTATTGTCAAAATCCGCCGTGTAGGTTAGATCTTTTTCAACATCAAAAAAGGAATAATCATCGTCATATTCGCGGTAATCTTCAGAGGCGGTAACGCCTACATAAGTGCCCACCAGCATACCGAAAAAGACTTTGGAATAATCGGTTGTGCTGGTATTGGTTATTTCATATAACCAAAAGATCACATCCTGGGCTAAAAAATCCTGCCATTGCATACCACGGACTTTGACTTCCAGCCCCAATCCGTTGCGGGCGGGGTTGGTAGAGTCCGGCTTGAAAGCGACTCCCCATCGGTTAAACGCCGGGTAATTAAACTCTTCGTCATTATTATCATTCATAATGAAAAAGCATTCTTCGGCAGCGGTGGTTGTTTTGCCGAAAAAGCCGTTCCATGAACCGGGCCAGCCGGGGTCTTCGGTATCATCCATTTTGTCCGGCCAGTACGGAGGCCAGGATTTGGGGTCGCTGTAAAGCGCTATGCCCTGTTCTTCTTCATTAAAATAGCCGGCAACAGGTTCAAATCCCCATTGTTTGCTGGTTGGCGAGATTTCCGCTTGTTTGGTTGGCCGGCTAACCGGGCAAACTACAACGGAATGAAAGGTTTGTGCGCCCTCGGTTACTTCGGCGCCGACGAGAAGACTCACATCGCCGATGTAGCCATTGTTATCATAAATCCAGGCGCCGCGCGTACCTTTGGATGCCGGTTGACCGATTACCCCCCAGTTGCCAAATACGGTTTTTACAAGGTTGCCGCGCATCACTGCCGAACGTCGGTATTCCGAGCCGCTTTGGGCGAATGAACGGGTTAGAAAAACTCCCGATACGAAAAGTATGGTAACAATAAAATAACGGTACACTTTATTCATGTTTGGCTCCATGTATTTAAATGCGTTTCACGCTTGCCTAAAAATCCAGAGAAACACCAAATTCCACGCGCCGCGGCGCAGAATAATAGGTAGCATGGGTATACCACTCGTCAAGGGAATTGATTGTTTCCGGCGGGTTGGTCGCCCGATCGGTTTCTTTGTCCGTTGAATATCCCGCACGCCCTGTATCATTAAATACATTGATCTCATTCAGGGTGTCGAACAAATTATAGATCCGGATAAAAGTAGTTACATTTTTACCGCCCATCAGAAAACTTTTAAAAGCGCGGACATCAACATTATAGGTTGCGGGCTTGCGCTGACTGTTGGTCAACAGCGTAGTTATATCCTCCGAACGGCGGGGCGTATAGGGCAAACCGCTGCCATATTGCGCAATCAAACTGGCGCCATAGCTTTTGCCGCTGTATGAAACTGTGCTGTTAACAGTATGTTTTTGATCCCAATCCAGCGAGGTCAACTGCACTTCCGGCATGGATCCGCCGGCCAGGGCATTGCGGGCCGCTTCAGGATCAGAGTTGCTGCCTTTGGCAAGCTGCAGGGTATAATCGACAGTTGCGGACAAGCCGCCGCTAAAACGCTTGTTCAGGGACAGGATAATCCCTTTTACCATTCCAAAATCGCTGTTGACAAATTTACTATAGCGGGCCGAGCCGCCAAATATTTCTATTTCTTTAGCGCGGGTGCCGGTTAAACTGCGAATATCACGGAAATAGCCGGTGATCGACAAGGCAATATCATCGGCAAGTTGTTGCTGCAAGCCAATTTCGCCGCTTACAGTCTGTTCCGGTTCCAGGTCGGCATTGCCAATAACGCCGACATTGCCGGTGCCGGAGCCCAGTTCAAAGTCCGGATTTTGATACAAGCGTTCAAAGTGCGGCACTTGCAAAAAATGACCGTAAGAGAAATAGATTACACCGCGATCGGTAATAGGAAAGGAAACACCTAAACGTGGTGAGAATTTGAATTTTGCAGTGGCGTCTTTATACCAGTATGCCTGGCGTTCGGCCAGCGTAACAGACCGTTCCCCGGTATCGCGAATGCCGTTACTTTCTGTACCATCCGGGTCGTGGGTATCCGGCAGACCGTCGGTTCCGTAATCGTAGTATCGGTTGGCCGGTCTGATCGGGTTATAAATATTGGGGTCGCTTTCGTCAGTCAATATAACGCCATCCGGCTCAAAATAATCAAAACGTATACCAACATTCACAATTAAACTGCTAAACTCCATTTTATCCTGAATATATGCGGAAAATTCATACGGTTTATGACGGTAATGGCTGTGATAGGTGGTGCTGTCCGGCCAGATTTCTGTTTTGATAAAAGGCCCGTTCCATACCGGGTCAATTGTCAACTGGTCAATAACAGGCCGAAGCACATAATCTTCACGGTAAACGTTATGGGTGCGCATTTCAATGCCGGTTTTTACCTGGTGGGTGTTGGTGATTTGGCTGGTTAAATCGAACTTGCCTAACCAGGTTTTGGTTTCGCGCCTGAAAACCGAATTGTCCAGCGCCGTGCCGGCCGTGCCGGCGGTTTTAAAACTATATGGCTGTTGAAGAGCCAGATCGGAATGTACATAACGCGGGTCGTGGTCATTTTCATAGACATATTTATCAAAACTTTTATTAAAATTGGATACACCAATCTTGTAAAAGGTATTGCTGTTAACGGCATGAGTCATTTGTAAAATATGTGTCGCGCCATAACGGTATTTGGAAGGCGCGCCATCGGGGTTGTATTTAAAATCGCGTTCGTGATCGAATCCGCTCCATTCCCGGTAATCGACCTTGTCATAAATAAAATTATAGGCCAGTTTAAGGGAAGGGGTAAAGCGGTATACCAGCTTGGCTTGTCCATAGAATTTTTCTTCAGAATTCATGGGCACCCAGGCCTGGTCGCCTTTGCCGTTTTTATGCAGGGAACGGAATTTATTATAATAATAGGAAAAGGAATCGGGATTGGCGCGCACTTCGCTTGACAGATTATTATAGACCACCAGGCTGTCGATAAAGGCGCTGCTGCCGAGGATGTATTCAAAAGCATGGTTATTATCGTCTATGGCTTTACCTTCATTCAAATACATTGGCGCTACTCTTTGCAGCAGATCGTTGGGCAACGTAACTGAACCGGTAACCGCGCCGGGATTATATCGGCGCTGACCATACAAGTAACCGTCATTATAATCGTAGCGTCCGTTGATAAAAAAGAAAAGTTTATCGCGAATCAAAGCGCCCTGCAGACTGCCGTCTACATCACGAATAGCCGCGGGATTGATATGATCAATGTGCGAAAAAATATCATTATGCTCGCTTATATAATCGCCAAAATAGGTAGTAACCGAACCGCCAAATTTATTGGTGCCGTCTTTGGTGGCAATGTTGACAATACCGGACATGGCCTGGCCGTATTCAGCATTAAAAGCGCCGCTAACAACCTGCAGTTCCTGCACCATGTTTTTGTTCACTTCAACGACCGAACCGCCGTCGTATACATCGGTTACCGGCATACCGTCAATCCAGTAACTGATTTCACCGGAACGACCGCCGCGAATATGCAGCCCGCCGCCGGAATCTTTGATTAAACCGGCCTGCAATTCAACAGCGTCCATCACTTCGGAAACCGGCAGTGCAGCTATTTGCTCTGCACCCAGAACCGCGGTTGATGCGGTTAAATCTTTGACGACCATTGGCCTTTCGGCGATAATAGTCACCTCTTCACCAGACTCTAGTACGGTTTCCTGCATTTGAAAATCGATCTTTGTAGTCAGGTCGATAGAGACTTTGACATTTTGTACGCTTACAACCTTGTAACCCATCATTTGTGCGCGCAGGGTATAAATACCGGGCGGTACGTTCAAAACATTATAATTACCGTCCACGTTTGAGGCCGCGCCCATGGTTGTTCCTTCTATCAGAATATTAACGCCGGGCAAACCATCGCCGGTTGCGGCATCGGTAACCACTCCGGAAATCTTTCCCGCCGAACCCGCATACGCGCTGGCTGTCAGGAATACCAGTAAAACAAGGCACATTTTGTGTAGATTGATCATATTGTTCATAATTATTCCTTTGGATTGTTACAAACAATTCTTACACACAACAGAAAGTTTTTTAAATAGCACCCTTGATATATATAGAGTTATGGGAAAATGTGACAGAGAAAAAATTCATGGATAGATTGATTTTTTTTTATAA